>DATJJD010000294.1:0-43458 GCA_035492545.1 Puia sp. | reverse complement strand
AACCTCTTTTTGGAGCTGTCCGCCATGTACAGGAGATTCTCCGTCAACGACCCTACGAATACCTATCACAGCTCCAACTCCACTACTTTTACCGCCGGGGTGCGGATCAATATGTTCAGACGGCAATACGATTATTAGGATCTTTCCTCCGGCAGGATCATCTTGCCGGCAGCAGATCACATTGCCAGCAGCACCCCCACATAATGACAAACGGCTCCTGCCAGCACCAGCAGATGCCACACGGCATGCGTATAGGTATATTTGTCCCAGAGATAAAAGATCACCCCAATGGAATATAGCCCCCCGCCGATGCAGATAAAGACCAGGACATCCGCCGGCAGATGATCGAAAAATCGCCGACCTCCTACTATCATGATCCATCCCATCAACAGATAAATGATCGTAGAAATGATCTCAAACCTCCCCGTAAACCGGATTTTAAAAAAGATCCCCACCAAGGTCAGTCCCCACAATACGGCAAGTAAGGTAATGCCAAAACTATTATACATATAGACCAGCAGGAATGGCGTATAGGTGCCTGCAATGAAAAAATAGATGCTGATGTGATCTACTATCTTGAATACCCGCTTGACAGCCGGTTCCCGCGCGATGTGAAAAAGGGTAGAGGAAGTGAATAACAATAAGAAACAGAGACCATATACACCCGACCCGATAATACCCCGGGTATTCCCGTTGGCGGTGGCTATGCCTGTTAGAACCGGGAGACCGGCGACTCCGAATAGAATGCCTGCGCCATGTATCACCCCATTGACCAATTCCTGCTTACGGTTATAAGTTTCCATAATAATAGCTCTTTTGCAAAATAACAAGGTATCCTGCAAAAAGCTTACCCCTCGAATATCAGGGAAAAGACGATCATCCTGGACTTGATCTTATCGATCACATTCGAATATTGCAGATTGGGATCCCGGCTATGGATATTTTTAATGCCCTCGCTGATCTTCAGCTCAGGAGCTAAAATGAACACCGGGAAAAAGAACTGAAAGCCTACCCCGGCCTCCCAACTCATATCGGATTGGGTCAGCTTTACCAGGTTTTCGGCCTTACGGGCGGAAGAGTTGGATGCCAGGTCATACCGGTAATTAAATCCTCCCAGTACATAGACCCTGAAATTATTGATCCGGTCCGAAAGAAATTTCAACTGCGCCGGAAAACCCAGCAATAAGGAGGGAATCTGTTTGGTCGCCAGGGTCTGTTCGCCGCTAGGCGGATAGGTGACGTGATAGGCGATGCTGTTGGAGCTGAAGATAAACTCCGGGAAAGCCATCCGGAACTCAAAATGACTGGCCAGCCGGAAAGTAAACATGCCGGAAACTCCAAACCCGCCTGAATTTAAAGGGTTGACATACAGTACACTATCATTTTGCAAAAACTTAGGGTGGGCACTTACCTGCAAATGAGAATTGTCATACATGAAACCGATGCCCAGGTAAAACTTCTTACTATCATGATCCGGAAGATTCAGATAATCCCTCAACTGTGCCGAAGCCTGCCCACCGACCATTAATAATAAACAAAGCCCCCCGGCATATAAGATCCCCTTTCTTTTCTTTAACAGAAATGCATTAAAATTCATAAGTAAATTAAGATCAATAAGTTAACGCCTTCTTTCACACTGGAAACTACAAGTAGAGGGTAAATACGGTCAATAGGCTTGATTTGAGGTATAAAGGTTAACGTCAAAAGGATCGATTAATTGCGGAATTATAGATGTTAACAGGATTTTGGCTACCTCTTTTTTTCCCCGTATAGATCGTGCAGATTCCCAGGCTGAGCCGCCGGAGACGCGTATGGATATAATCGTTCTTGTCCAGTATCCGGACAAAATCATCTCCTTCGGGAAAAGCCTTCACCGACTCATTCAGGTAGGCATATGCTTCCCGGCTTTTGGAGAGGATCCGGCCGATCCCCGGCGCCACCAGCCGTAAATAAACTTCATAAAGTTGTCTGAAACCGGCTTTTTTGGGCTGAGAGAATTCCAGCACGACCAGCCGGCCGCCAGGTTTTAAAACCCGGTACATTTCCTGCAGGCCCTTCTCCAGGTTCTCGAAATTACGGACGCCGAAAGCGACAGCAATGGCGTCGAAACTGTTATCCGGGAAATGGATGGCCTCGCTGTCCCCTGTGCATAGCTCAATCCGGTCCTCTAATTTCAGCTTTGCGATCTTTTGACGGCCTATGTCCAGCATTCCCGTTGAAATGTCGATACCCGTCACTTTTGCGGGGGATAAGTACCGGCTCATCATAATAGCCATGTCTGCAGTGCCGGTAGCGACGTCCAGGATATTCCAGCCCCGGGTATCTGCCGCCCCTCCGCCCGGAGCAGTCGTCCGGGCTGTTGTTTGCCCGGCGCCTACCGCTGGTCCAGCTGCCCCCCCCGCCGCCAGTTCCCGGATGGCCTTCTTACGCCAGTAAACGTCGATCCCCCCGGAGAGGAACCGGTTGAGAAAATCATACCGGAAGGCGATACGATCGAACATATGGGCGATCTGCTGCTTTTTCCCCAGGGTGGAGTCTTTAAAAGGCACCACGGTATCATGCGAGTATTTTGCCATAGCGGGGGCAAAGGTAAGCCCAAAAAGGGTAACTTCGCCCCTCGCCGCCGGTCACGCTCTGGCTGAACAGAGATCAAATGCGAACGGCCCGGACAACCATGATCATCCATTCATCCTCCTATATTATCAGCAGCCCGGACTTCACCAGCTGCCCGAAACCCGATAAACCGGAATACGCCTTTATAGGCCGCAGCAATGTGGGCAAATCCTCCCTCATCAACATGCTTACGGGCAATGAAAAGCTGGCAAAAACTTCCAATACACCCGGCAAGACCAAACTCCTGAACCATTTTCTCATCAATGACCAATGGTACATCGTGGACCTTCCGGGTTATGGCTTTGCAAAAGTCTCACTGGGAGAAAGAAAGAAATGGGAGAAAATGATCGAAGACTACCTGCGCAAACGCGAAAACCTGGTCTCCGTCTTTGTACTGATCGATAGCCGTCATTCTCCACAAAAAATTGACCTGGAATTTATTGAGAACCTGAAAAAATGGCAAATTCCTTTTTGCCTGGTCTTTACCAAAGCCGATAAGGAAAACCAGCGCACCGTCAGCCTGAATGTAAAAAACTTTCTGGCAAAAATGCGTGAGACCTGGCAATTCCTTCCCCAGCATTTCGTCACCAGCTCCGTTAAAAGAATGGGAAGAGATAAGATCCTGCAGCTCATCGGAGAGATGAATGCCGAATTCGAGAATGCGCCGGAATAGTCCTCCCGGGGTAGACGACCCCGTAATTAAGTCCGCTGCGACTCCCGAACCTTTTTCCTCCGGACATCCCGCCTGTGGCGCATTTCCAACCCCCAGATCCCTGCTTTTTAACCGCAGTTTATGCCCCGGGAAGGTTCAAAAAGGCTCTTATCTATTCTAATAGGTTGTCCTATGGCTTTTCAGTAAAATATTTTTTTTTGGCATAGCTTTAACAAATATATTTGTTTGCAGCACTTTCTCCTACAGTGTTGCCTTAATAATACAGGCTCTTTTTTGAACGCTAACTGTTGAACTGCCGGCACCCTTCCATGGGTGTTACTCCTTTTAATTGCCCCCTAACCTGACCTTCTGATTAGTAATCGTTTACATTAATCTGTTCCGATTAACCGGTACCCCTTTTTTGTCACATAATAAACCAATATATAGCAAGTAATGGTCTTAAAACTGTTTTGAGTTTAATCACTGTTTTTTAAAAATTTCAATCACATGAGAAAATTTCTTTCACTAGTCGCAGTGCTGGTACTGTCTTCTGTGCTGGCACTTGCACAGACCGTCATTACCGGTAAGGTAAGCGACTCACAGGGACAACCGGTTCCTTTTGCAACTATCCGAATTAAAGGTGGACGACAAGGCGTCAGCGCAGATGCGAATGGCGCCTTTTCTATTCGCGCCAGTAAAGGCGACAAATTGATCATATCCGGCGCGGGTCTTGAGACAACAGAATTTCCAGTCGGGGATGCCACTGCCCTGAATATCAAAGTCGCCCGAAAAGAAGGCAGCATGACTGAAGTGGTGGTAACCGCCCTGGGTATCGCCCGTAATAAGAACTCTCTGCCTTATGCCGCCCAGACCATCAGCTCCGATGAGGTCACCAAGACAAGGAACTCCAATTTCGTAGATGGACTGTCCGGTAAAGTGGCTGGTCTGCAGATCTCCCAGACCAATACCCTGGGAGGATCTACCAACATCGTGCTGCGGGGGAATAAATCCATCACCCAGACCAACCAGGCCCTGTTCGTGGTGGACGGCGTACCCATCGACAACAATTCTACCAGCTCCTATACCAGCGTAGATGTCAACCAGCGGGCCGGTACCGGTGGATATGATTACGGCAGCAACTCGGCGGACATCAATCCCGATGACATCGAATCCGTTACCGTGCTGAAAGGTGCGGCGGCTTCCGCACTCTATGGTTCCAGAGCTTCCAACGGTGTGATCCTTATCACCACAAAAAAAGGTAAAAGAGGACTGGGCGTCACCGTCAATGCCGGTGTCACCGTATCGGAAATTGACAAGAGCACTTTCCCCAAATACCAGAACCAATATGGCGCGAACTACGGAGCCGGCGCTTACGATCCCACTGATCCCTCCAATCCTTATCCCCATGGATATGGATCCCCGGACGGTAACTTCCTGTATGCTCCCGTCTTCGGTAGCACAACTCCTCAGTTGGTCGTTCCTACCACGGAAGATGCCAGCTACGGCGCTAAATTCGATCCCAGCCTGATGGTCTATCAATGGGATGCCTTTGCCAATTACCCCGGGAATGCCAATTATGGTAAGGCTACTCCCTGGGTGGCCGCAAAAAATGGTCCTTACTCCTTCTTCACCAAACCCGTTTCCTATAATACCAGCGTATACATCGACGGCGGAGGAGAGAATGGCTCCTTCAAGCTGGGTTACACCCGGGCCAGCGACGGAGGTATTATGCCCAACAGTAAGATCACCAAGGACCTCCTGAACTTTGGCGCTACCTATAACCTCACCTCCAACCTGACGGCCAGCGGTACGATCAACTATTCCGGCATCAACGGCCTGGGCCGGTACGGTACCGGTTATGGCGGCGACAATATCATGAGCAGCTTCCGCGAATGGATGGAAACGAATGTGGATTATAAAGAGCAGAAGACAGCTTACTTCGCCAGCGGCGGAAAGAATGTTACCTGGAATATGAAGGACCCCATTGATGGCAATACCAACCCCATTTACTGGGATAATCCCTATTTCATCCGCTATCAGAACTATGAGGATGATCAACGTAACCGGTATTTCGGAAATGTGTCCCTCAACTATAAAGCGACTCCCTGGCTGAACCTGCTGGGCAGAGTATCCACGGATTTTTATAATTCCCTGCAGGAAGAAAGGGATGCAGTCGGCAGTGTCAACGTGCCTTTCTACTCGAAGAACACCATCTCTTTTAAAGAGACCAACTTCGACTTCCTGGCTACTATGGACAAGAATGTGAGCAACAGCTTTAATGTGAAGGCCCTGGTAGGCGCCAACCTGCGTAAAGACAATACCAATAGCACTTATGCCTCCACCAACGGCGGCCTGGTCACACCGGGCTTTTACGCTCTTTCCAACTCGGTGAACCCCATCAAGGCGCCCGTGGAAGCAGTATTGGAAAAAGAAATAGGAGGTGTATTTGCCGGAGCTACCCTCACTTATAAGGAGATGCTTACCCTGGATGCAACGGTCCGGCGCGACCAGTCCTCCACCCTCCCCAAAGGCAATAATGCCTATACCTATCCCGCCGTGTCCGCCAGCTGGTCCTTTGCTAAATTCCTGCAGGACGCCACCTGGCTGTCTTCCGGTAAGCTGAGGGTCAACTATGCGGAAGTGGGTAATGATGCTCCGTATCACAGTGTCATCAATACCTATATCATCAATACTCCCTTTAACGGAACCCCCTTGTTTTCCATGCCCATTGTGGACAACAATTCCGATCTGAAGCCAGAACGGACCAAGAGCTATGAGGCGGGGTTGGAAATGTCTTTCTTTAAGAACCGCATAGGCCTGGATGCAACGTATTTTCATTCCAAGACCTTTGACCTGATCACCCAGGTGGGCGTATCGGGGGCTACCGGTTTCCAGACCCGCTTCGTGAACGTCGGCGCCATTCAGAATAATGGCATCGAATTGTCCCTGAACCTGGTTCCGGTAAAGACAAGGGATTTCACCTGGAACCTGAATGTCAACTGGAGTAAGATCAATAACAAAGTGCTGTCCCTGTATAACAACCAGAGCAACCTGGTGATGCAGCAATACCAGGGTGGCGTCTCCGTCAATGCCACTGTGGGACAGCCATATGGAACTATCCAGGGCAATGATTTCGTCTATTATAAAAATACCGGTCAAAGAGTGGTGGACGACAATGGCTACTATGAGACAGGCACTGCCAATACAAGCATCATCGGGAATGCCACCCCCAAATGGACAGGCGGTATGACCAACAGCTTCCGCTACAAGAGCCTTGCCTTAAGCTTCCTGATAGACATGCGCCATGGCGGCGACCTCTTCTCCCTGGACACCTATTACGGCATGGCGACAGGCATCTATCCGGAAACGGCTGCCAAGAACGACCTGGGCAATCCTTCCCGTAACTCCATCGCCAATGGCGGAGGTATTGTATTAAAAGGCGTAGACGAGAATGGAAAGACGAATACGGTCCGTGTAGACAACAGCGGCACCGGCTATGGCCTCTTTGGATATGTATACAATCCTGCCAAGGCCTTCGTCTATGACGCCAGCTTTGTAAAACTGCGGGAGGTCACCCTGACATACTCCCTGCCACACAGCACCATCGAAAAAACGAAATTCTTAAAAGGAATTGATTTCTCATTGATAGGACGCAATCTCTGGATCATTCATAAGAACCTGCCCTATGCGGATCCGGAAGACGGACTGGGCGCGGGCAACTTACAGGGATACCAGAGTGGCTCTTTCCCCAGTGTACGATCGGTAGGACTCAATGTTAAATTAAAATTCTAAATCAGGAATCATGAAAAAAATTGCAATCATAGCGGTCGCATCCGCATTCATACTGGGGGCCTGTCAGAAGAATCTTACCAATCTGAATATCGATACGAAGAATCCGGTCAATGCCCCTTCTTATGCGCTGTTCACCAACGGACAAAAATATATGACAGATTGGTTGACTACCTCCAGCGTGGACTATAATATCACGGACCTCATCGCGCAGTATTGGACGGAGACCACTTATACGGACGAAAGCAACTACAACCTGGGTAACAGGGATATTCCCAGGAATTTCTGGAATAAACTGTACAACGATGCCCTGAACAATTACGTGCAGGCTAAAAAACTCATCCCTACCGATGTAACGGATCCGGACCAGGCAAGGAATGAGCTGGATATTACCGATATCATGGAGGTATATACGTATTACTACCTGGTCAACACCTTTGGGAATATACCGTATACTGAGGCAAACAATATCGATAAATATCCCTTCCCTAAATACGACGACGCCAAGACCATTTATGCGGACCTACTCACCCGGCTGGATTCCTCTATAGCCGGCCTGAACACGGGAGCCGCCAGTTTCGGCGCGGCCGATATCCTGTATGGAGGAGATGTTACCGCCTGGAAAAAATTCGCTAATTCTTTAAAATTGAAAATGGCTATGCTGCTGGCGGATACCGACCCATCCACAGCGAATACCAAGGTAAATGAAGCGATTGCCGGGGGGGTATTCCAATCCAATGCAGACAACGCCCTGTTCGTATATACGGGCGTTACGCCGAACGCCAACCCCATCTGGGTGGATGTTATCCAGAGCAACCGGAATGACTATGTCATCGCCAAGACACTCCTGAACCCGATGGTCACCTTCAACGATCCGCGGCGCACGGCCTATTATACCAACGAACACAGCGGCTCCGATAAAGGCGGCTCCGTAGGAGACAACAACACCTGGAACAATTATTCGAATATCTACTGGGGCAGCGTAAAGGGAACCATCGTAGACCCCGCAGCTCCTTCCGATTACCTGGATTACGCTGAAGTATCTTTTTTACTGGCGGAAGCCGTGGAAAGAGGATTTATCAGCGGCAGCGCAGCTACCTATTACAACAATGCAGTCACCGCTTCCATCGAATACTGGGGAGGGTCGGCAGCAGATGCCGCGACGTACCTTGCGCAACCGGATGTAGCTTATGCTACGGCCCCCGGCGGGGTAGGGGCGGGCAACATCGGCAGCACCGGCGTCAGCACTACTTCCGTACACTGGAAACAGGCTATCGGTATGCAAAAATACCTGGCCTTGTATGTCCGGGGTTTGGATGCATGGACGGAGATCCGGAGACTGCTATACCCGGCCATGGCTGTTCCTACGACGCCTAAGTCACCTTTCCCCTGGAGATATACCTATCCCTCCAACGAACAGACGGCCAATGGCGACGCCTACAAAGCCGCTGTTACTGCTATGGGAGGCCAGGATGCTGTGACGGTTAAATTATTCTGGATGCAATAGGCCACTCTAATGAAAAAAGAAGACCCCGCCATCGGCGGGGTCTTCTTTTTTCATATTATGTAGGGGAGACAAAGCCCTGAGTGGTGAGGTGATCACAACTTTACTTCGGATTGATGGAAGCCTTCGGGTCGCCTCGCTAATTTACGACCTTGTTCGCGCAGCTGCTGCTCGCAAAAGCTTCCGGTTTCGCCTTGAAGGCAAAACCCATACCCAGGATGTAACCCATTGCTTCCTTCAGTGCATCATTGCTCTTGAAATGCGGATTGGTATTGATGTCGGCATGCACTTCCATGTCTACATCATACTTGTTAAAGAGATTGCATAACTCGTAGGCAATCTCGATGCTTTTTGCTACTTCCACCAGCATACGTTCCTTGATCGTGTACTGATGCCGGGTCTTTTCATTGTGAATGAACATGAAACCGCCATGCCCCTCACGGAGAAAAACAATTACGGTAGCAAATTCCGTTTCAAGACCTTTAACTTGTGAATCGGTGCCAATGCAGACTTTCAGACGATAACCTTTTTCGGTCTCGCGTCTGATCGCGTTTTCAACGGCATCGGAAATGGGAAGATCGATTGGGTCGCCATTAAATTTTCGCCATTGCATATATAAAGGATTTTCCGAATTTACCGAAAAACCCTTTATTTACAAAATCGTATGTAGGTTATTGTATTATTAAGATTTCGTCGCAACCCTTATTGGAAGCCTGTTTCAGTACTGCCCGGTACTCAGCAGGACCAGGGTGCAGGCGTCCAGCGATTTGATACCATGGGTTTCTGCCAGCTTTGCTAATTCACGGTTTTCCGTGCCGGGGTTGAAGATGATCCGTTTGGGGTGAAGCGAAAGGATATAATCATAGTATTCTTTCTGAAGACCCGGGCTAAGATACAAGGTCACGGTATCGACGCCGGGAAAGGCCTTTTTCTCTGTTTCTACAGCCACATCCGCCACCGTCACCTGCTTCCTGCCGATGGCGACTACAGGATGCCCCTTACTACGCAGTCTATTGATTGCCAAGTAGCTATAACGTGCCGGATTATCGGAAGCCCCAATTACCAGCGTCAATTTCGATGGAGAGGACACCATGCTAAGTTATTCTAATGAATTCTGATGTAGTTGTAACAATTAACCCCGGCATCTTGTTTGCAGCACTCCGCGCCCCCTCGTCAATAGTTGCTTTCCGGCGGGTCTTAAAATTTCGGGCAGTCATACCGTTTGTCCTCCTTATCAGCAAAGCCTTGCCCCGGCCGAATAACCAGGGCCAGGTAAAACCCGCCATTCTGAATTTTATTGTTGAGGAATACATTGGCCCAGTTGTGGACACCGAGCAATAAAGGACCTGCCTTAACGGCGCCACCGACCCAGACTTTACCATCCGTAGTGACCTGGATGGGCAGATAGGCTCCCCAACGTCGGGTCTCCCACCGGGGAGTAATATTCAACAGATTCATCTCCCGGACAAAGAATGTCTTTCCTTTTCCACTGTTGGATCCGGAAAGATTCAGCGAGAGATTGGCATTGACGGCGAAATTATTGGGCAAGGCCCTGTCCACATTAATGACCAGCCTCGTCGGATTCCATATATTGAACACACCGCTATAACCGCCGATATTATTGACGATGGTGGCAAGACTATCATTGAATTTAGCCAGGCTGCCCGGATCTCCGAACTTTACATCCAGCGCCGAATCCGATACATTGGCCTTCGGATTGCTGGCCCCTCTGCTCTGGCTTCCGAAGGCATATGTATTCCGGCCTATATCCAGTATCGACACCCCAATTTTCCACTCATAGTCATAGTAGTCATCCCCGTCGGAATAATTCTTTACCGCCTGTGTTTTTACCAGGTATTCCGCCCCGAGATCGAGCGCCGCGCCGTTGCGGGTCTTACCCAGGAAACTTCTCAGGTTGTCCGTGGTGCTACGCCCATTGAACCACCGGTCATAATTAGAGGAATAACCATATCGTGCATTCCCGCCATTCAACAAATAGACTGTCTGGGTCCCTGAGACGGTGCGTTGGACCGTGGCATTGTTCAATTGGGCGAAGGCGCCGGAGATACCCCGCATAACTTTCAGCGTGATACCTCCGTTCAGCCGGCTGACCTCATTGTCCCATAGCGTCCGGCTATACGTGAGAAAACCTTCCAGCCAACTGCTGCTAACGCCATAGGCGCTATATGTGGTGGCTTCATTGATGTTGAAGAACTGGTTCATGTCCCCGAGCGTGTCGTTGTAGTTGGCAAGACCTGTTCTGACAGCACCATAACTACGTATGTTGATACCTCCTGCCAAGGCTACCTTTTTGCTGAGGGCCAGTCGTATATTGAGCAGGTGCAGGTTGACATTGAAATCGGCATATCGTTTTTTATTGCCGCCGTCAAAGCTGTATTGGGATGTGCCCCCGGGGGATAAGAAGGAGAGATGATGAAACGTGACGGCATTCGTAGCTGTCTTGACTTGCAGGGACAATACCGTGATATCCCAGGGGTAAGGCGTCATCAGGATGGACGCGGGATTATTCGCAACGCCCAGGCTGCCTGCAAATGGTGACCCTTCAATAGCATGATAGTTTTGCGCCTGACTGCCTATTGAAAATAATAGCCCCCATATAATCCCCATCCTTCCCATTCTCATAAAGTATAAATTAGCTTAAAAGTAGGCTTTCGCCGTCAAGTTTGGATTAAAAGGGTTGACCATGCGTCTGCCGGATCAAAAATGAGACCAATTTAGGAAAAGGTTTGAGAGAATGGATCAAAAAATTGGTGCGGGACTCGCTGCCAAACCAACGCTGCAACTGCCGGCCCACCCAAAGCCGCCTGCCGAATTGCCGGTTCCACTGGTCCGTATATTCCTGCTCCATTTCATGCCGCGCGACAGGGCCTGTTAAAAAGGTCTCTATGCAGCGGAAGGCTATTTTGCTGCCATGTAAAGCCATACTCATTCCATTACCTGACAATGGTGGCGCCATACCGGCTGCGTCGCCGATAAATAATATGTGATCCTCTACCTGTGATTTTCTCTCAAAGCTGATCTGGGAGATCGTCAAAGGCTGATCGTATAACCCCTCCACCGAGGAAAATATCTTTTCCAAAAAGGGATTCTTTTGCAGGATATTCTTTTCCATTACCGGAATGGAATTACCGCTGACTTGCAGGTTTTCAGCAGTGGTCATATAGCAAAGACAATAGCGGTCCTCTTCGATTTTCGAAATACCACAATAGCCATCCCTGAAATTATGAAGCCCGATCAGGTCGGCCGGTAAAGTCGCCCGCACATGGTACTTGACCCCCACATAATTATTCAGCTTGGTAGACTTCTTCCGGGTAAACGACCGTTTCCACTTTATGTCCAGGTTGCTTCGCTTACCGAATGTTGCGCAAACCACCTTTGCCTGATAATTCCCCGCGGAGGTCTGGATCTGGAACAGCGACCTTTCAAAGACGATGTCCGTCACCTTGGTAGCTTCATGCAAAGCTACGCCGCTGGCCCGGGCAATTCCGGCCAGTGCCGCGTCTATCTTGTACCGGCTGATCCCGAAACCCCCCAGGGGTAACTCCTGCTCGATCGACTCGCCGTTGGGCGCCGAAATCAGCAGCCTTCTGATGACAGGTAGCCCCCAATCACTGAGGGGGAGTCCCAGTTCTTCCAAAAAATTCCAGCTTTCCAAAGAAATATATTCCCCGCATACCTTGTGAAAAGGATAGCTCTCCTTCTCGAAAAGGGCGACGGAATAACCTGCTCTTGCCAACTGGATGGAAAGAGCCAGGCCAGCCAGCCCCCCGCCCGTAATGACAACATCGTATGGATTGGATTGACTCAATTCGGTATTAGCTTTCAAGATTCGACGGATAGTTCTCCACAGGCTTGCGCTCTCCTCTACGTACTTCCCTGACGATCAGCCACCGGAAAGCCCATTTCCATCGCAGGGAATAAGGACCAATACCGGCCTTCTGCAGGTACTCCTCCCACTCCTCACGGACAAAACCACGCAGAACGGATAACGGAGCGTCGTTTTTCACCAGGTAAGACCGCGACAGCCATCCGGTCAGCCGGCGAATGGCGTGGTACGCGAGTGGGTGACGCTGCAAGTCGTTGATAAACCACCCTACCTGCGCGCTTTTTTCCATCCACGTCAGCATCAGCACCAACTCCTCATCCGTAAAATGATGACAGAACAAAGAAGAAAAAATGATATCGGGCCTCTCCTCCCCAAAATGGACGTTGCGATAATCCGAATGCACCCATTCCGCCATTCCGTCCTTCCATTTTTCCCTGGCTACAGCTATGCAATGCGCATTATTATCGATACCCATTACCCTCAGCCCGATGTGCCGGCGCCTGCAATACCTGCTCAGCACCCGGAGATTATCTCCTCCTCCGCAGCCGATCTCACATATCGTCACCTGCTTCCTGTTCCTTACCAACTGCTTCAGCCCGCTCAGGCTGATGGCATGACCCCCGAGCCAGGTATTGATAAAATCCAGTTCCCGCATATTTCTTTCGATATCTTCAAAAGGAATATCGGGACGGTCGAGCAATTCTTTCTGATAGCTCCGTTTTGAAAAGTCCATAGTTAGTTAACTCCAACCAAAATACGAAGTTTATGATCATGAAGGATATTCTGCGCTTACCCAAAATGTTAAATATATTAACGATCGCCGTCCGTACTGCTGAGGACACAGGTCTCCATGGTAAGCCCCGGCCCGAAAGCAGCTCCGAAAACTTTATTCGCCTGATCATATTTCAGCCCATCCATGATCCGCTGTAATACGAATAAAATGGTGGGGGAAGACATATTGCCATATTCTTTCAGCACGTCATAGGCCAGATCCAGGTGCCCATTGGTAAACCCGAGACTTTTGCGAATGCTGTCCAGGATTTTCCTGCCCCCCGGGTGTATGCACCAATGGGTGATGGCCTCCTGCCGGCTATTGCTTTTCTCCAGGGCCCTTTTTACCAGCGTTGCAAAATCTTCTTCTATCAGATCGGGAATATAACTACTCAACACCATCTGGAATCCCGTGGAAGATAATTCCCAGCTCATATCTTTTTTCCCCTTGGTCACAATCTCGGAATAGAAACTATCGATTTTCACTCCTTTGCCTTTATCTGCATCTCCCACCACCAGCGCAGCGGCCGACCCGTCCCCGAAAAGAAGGCTGGAAGTGATATTGTCCGTGGTAGGCTCCTGTTGGAAATGGAGCGTGCACAATTCCGTACAAACGATCAACACCTTTGCTCCCACATCAGATCGACAGAAAGCATCCGCTATTTTCAGGGCATGCAAAGCCGCATAACAGCCCATGAAATTGATAGAAGTACGAAAGACCGTCTTTGGCAGATCGATCAGTTCCATCAGCTCAAGGTCCAGGCCAGGCGCACTCATTCCGGTGCAGCTGACGGTAATGAGATGGGTGATCTCCCTCGGATTGATTTTACCCGACAGGCAACGACGGGTGGCATCCAGTGACAAAGGACCGGCGTATTGATGATACCAGCGCATCCGTTGTTCCAGGGAAGGAAAGGGCTCCAGGTTCTCGGTCGAAGGATAGAACTTCCACTCCCGGGCCGGCCGGCTGTAATCGGAAATAACGGAATAACGGGTTTGGATGCCGCTCTGATGGTAAAGGAACTTTAACTTCCTTCTATCCTCTTCTGTCAGGGCATAAATATGCTGCATAAAAGGCAGGATGGCATCCTGCTGATGCGCAAATGGGGGGACAGCCGTGCCGATGGAAATAATTTTACTCAAAATAAATAAGCTTAAAAGAGTATTAAAGAATATACGGATTTTTTAACTGCAAAGATGAGACCATACCCCCCCGACCCCATCCCGGCGGCCTACGACTTCCTAAGCGCCTTGCCCGTTCATCACCAATACCGCAATAAAGCCTGCATTGGTGCATAGGGAAGCCAGCAGGTTCATACGCATGGTATTCTTAAAATTGGCTTGGGCCGGATCTTTCCACACTTTGGCAGCCCATATAAAAAAATAAACGAGGACAGGCAGCATGCAGGTTGCCAGCACAAAAAATTCTCTTATCTGGTACGTAAAAAGGAAATAATGCGCCAGAATGGTAAAAGCCACTCCATAGACGATGCCCGTGAAGACAAAACTACCCTTATATCCCAAGAGCAGGCTGATAGTCCTGACCCCGTCTTTCCGATCCTCCTCATGCTGGTAGAGCTGGGTCAAAGGATAGAAACCCCCGATCAGCAGGGAGCTTGCGATCATAGCCTCGACCGGCACCTCCAGGCTCCTGTGTAAATGACTGCCATGATACACCAGAAAAAATACGAGACCGCCCTGGCAGATGATCACGGTCAGGTAGCCGGCAATCGGGTATTTTTTCAGGCGGATGCCCCTGTAACTATAAGCTCTGGACGCAAGAATATAACAGGCAAGTCCTGCCGCGAAATAGAGGCTGATCCAGCATCCTAGTATAAGCGCCAGCACATCCATGCCCACCGTCAGCAGGAATAGCTGCCGGGTAGGGGGTAGGGGATGCTCTAATCCCCCGATAGGAGAGGTGTCCCGATCCATATAGCTGTTATAGCCATTGCTGGCCGGATATACCAGGACATGCAGGATAATAAAGATCAATGTAGCACTCCACACGTCTTTATAGACCACCTGGCCCAGGGCAAACCAATAGACAGGCATCAGGAAAAAGGAGAAATGCAGCCGCAGCAATTGGAAGGTGGATCTTTGCAATTTCATGACAGGGCGGGAGTTTCCATGAACGAGGCAGGTTTGTATCGTAACGTGAGCTGTTCATAGAGGATCTTACACCAGATCACCACCGGCATAACGGCCTTAATGCCATAAGGTTTTACGAATTCGCTTCGGATATAGGAAGGTACGAGGTCCGATACGGACATGGAAATAAGGAAAAAGGACAGGACCAGCAAGATCAGGTTAAGCCGGTCCGGACGCTGGAAGAAATACCAGATGCCAATCCCCGCCGTAGCAATGACAAAAGTCGGGGATTCCGCTTTGTGATTAAAGATGATGATCCACAGTAACACCGAAGCCAGGTACAGGACGCGGAAAGCATATTCCTTGTATTGTCGGATATGGATCAGCGGTATCAGGAATAAAAGCAGGCCGGTAAGGGCCACTCCGTTTTTGGAGACATCCAGGTGCAGCCAGCTCTCCATCAAGCCCATGACGGATAGTCCTACGGAGGCGGAGTGGTCATTCAGTAAGAGGTCCAGCCAGCTCCGGTAGAGAAAGGCCAGCTGATGGGGGCCTACCACTACCACCGGCAGGACGGCCAGCAATACCATCCAGAAGACCGACCAGCCGATAAGCCGGAGTTTATCCGGGTAGAAAAGATAAAAGACAAAAGCCAGGGCCCCGAAGATCTTGATATAAAAAGACAGCGCAATGCACAATGCCGAAAGGAAATAATTACTTCGTTCGGCCAGCGCAAATGCCAGGATGATCAACCCTGCCATCAGCCCGTTGCTTTGCGTATTCTGGATGGATATCAGCAGCTCCAGCAGGCAGAACAGCAGGATCCAGCTCTTCTTTTTCTCGTCCAGGCCCGGCAGCAAACGAATGCCCGCCAGCAGGCAAAGGGAATTGATCAGGTTCCAGAGCACCAGTCCGATGGTATCCGGGAGCCAGGACAACAGACCGAAAAAAAGCGCGAAGGTCGGACTGTATTTATAGAGGTCCCAATGGTCATCCGGGAAGAGCTGGTAAATATCCTTCCCCTGGATCAGGTGAAAAAAGGAATACTTAAAGATCACATAGTTATTGTAGTGAGTATAGGCCTTTACACCGGGAGCATAGACCTTGTCATGGCCCAGCAACCCCTGGGCGGCAGCTATCAGGGAGATCACTACATAAGCGTAAAAGACGATCTGCGAATTTTTCGAATTCCAAAAGGACTGTATACTCTTGATCTGGTTCATTATTTCCTTTCTTTTTTTATTGGTAGGGTCCCATATCCGCACAATCACAATCTTTTTCTACGCTGACCTGCAACAGGGCGGCCATATGTTTGTAAAAGCTGATCCTCTCTTCCCGTTGCTCTATTGCCTCGGGGGCTTTGCTGGCGCATTCCAGGCCGCCATTGATAATATTGATGGTCATGCCAAAACCGGGCTTGCGCCGGAGGCGCAGGTCTTCGGATGTTGGCTGCCACTGGCCGCAGACCACTTCATGACACGAAGGTTTGGGCTGTTGAGGTTTCATCCAGAACCAGAGGGCAGTGCGGAATGCGACCACTCCATCATGGCTTACCAGCTCGGGCCTTTCCAGCAACGGCAACCCCAGCTCCTCTCCGGCCAGGCCATAATTATAGGCATAGGTTAGCTGAAGAGGCCCCCTGCCGAAATAAGACTTACCCGGCACGGGCTGATAGGGGCTGGTACCCCCGGTATTGTATTGGGTGCAATGGCCATCCAGGCAGGCCAGCTCTTCTGTATAATAAAGCCCCCAGGTATAAGGCGCCCCGGTTGCACTGTCGGCGGCCTTCTTTTCAGCCTCCGGTCGACCACCGGCGGTCCTGGCGCCCCCGGCTGCCTCATCCGGTCCCCCTTCATTGCCGGTCTCGTGACCGATATGGGCAAAAAAAGCTGCCAGTTCCCGTTTACGCTGAGAGGGATCCCCCTCCCCTGCAAATAAAGGGAAACTGGCAGCGGCTTTTATAAGAGCCTCGTAAGTATAAAGAGCGTTGTGATGGGGAAATGCTTTTTCATACAGGTCTTTGCTCAGCAGCGACGAAAGCGGACGATCTTCCCGCTTACAGGAAGATCCGATAGATCCGCCGGTCAGGATAGCTGCTAACAATAGAAGACAAAGCCGCATAGTTCGCCCTAAGGTAGCCAAAAAAAATATACTAACCTTCGGCTGGCCCCATCAAAGGGTTTACCATTTCTCGTCGCCCGAGCTCTGGTTTACCGGGAAAGGCAGGTCTGAGCCGGAGGGATTATCTGCCGTCTGCTGCTGCCCCGGGTGTCCTGAACGTTGTTGATGCATGGCACGCTGAGATTCCGGGCGCTGGTTTACCGCGCGCTGTACCTCGGGTCTTTTCCTGGGCTCGGCAGCAACTTCCGGCTGCACCGGGGCTTTTCTACGCGCCTCTATGTCCTGCTGTTCCAGCAGTTCAATACCGGTCTTTTCCCGGACCTCTCGCTGAACGCCACCGCCCTCGGCGGGATTGCGGCGGTTATTATTTACCGGTGTACCATTGCGTTGTTGAGGAGGTCTTTCCCTGCGTTCGCCGCCGGAAGATGACCTGCGTTCTCCGCCGGATGCCATCCTGCGTTCGCCACCGGAAGCCCTTCGGTCACCCCGGTCCCCGGACCCGTTACTACGGCCGGAGCCGGATGTGCCATTCCTTCCGTTGGACCTTCCCGAACCTGCGGCAACAGGGGCCCTATAGGAGAGGGAGGCATGCATGACATGAGGATGATCTTCTACTACCGGTACAGGGCGACCGATCAGTTTTTCTATATCCCGGAGGAACTCTTTTTCTTCCGCATCGCAAAAAGACATGGCAATGCCGCTGGCCCCTGCCCTTCCCGTTCTGCCGATACGGTGTACATAAGTCTCGGGTACATTGGGTAATTCGTAATTGATAACGTGTGTCAGCTCGTCGATGTCGATGCCCCTGGCGGCAATATCCGTGGCGACCAGGATCCTCGTCTGCCGGCTCTTGAAATTCAGGAGCGCACGCTGGCGGGCATTCTGCGATTTATTACCATGGATGGCTTCAGCCCGGATACCTGCCCGGACCAGCCCCTGTGCTACCTTATCGGCGCCATGTTTGGTGCGGGTGAATACCAGTGCGGTAGGGATGTCATGGGTTTTTAACACATGCAAGAGCAGCGACCGCTTGTCCTGCTTCTCTACAAAATACATAGCCTGCTGAACGGTCTCGGCCGTAGTAGAAGCCGGTGTTACTTCCACTTTCAACGGATTTACCAGGATAGTGCTGGCCAGCTTTTGTATCTCGGGAGGCATCGTGGCGGAAAAGAAAAGGGTCTGTTTTTTCTGCGGCAGACGGGCAATGATCTTTTTGACGTCATGCACGAATCCCATATCCAGCATTCTATCCGCTTCGTCAAGGACAAAGTATTGGATGTCACGCAGGTTGACATGGCGCTGATCTACCAGGTCCAGCAACCTGCCGGGCGTGGCTACCAGGATATCTATTCCTCTTTGCAGGGCTTGTACCTGGGAGTGTTGCGGAACGCCGCCGAAGATCACCAGTTGTTTCATACCGGTATATCTTCCGTATGCTGTGAAGCTTTCCTCGATCTGGATGGCCAGTTCGCGGGTAGGGGTCAGGATCAATGCTTTTATTGGACGAAGGCCACGTACTCCCGTATTTTCTTTTACCCCGGCTGCGTCTTCGCAAAGAAGCTGTAACATAGGAATGGCGAAGGCTGCCGTTTTGCCGGTACCCGTCTGGGCACAGCCCAACAGGTCTTTTCGGCTAAGGATAATAGGGATGGATTGTTCCTGGATAGGTGTAGGGGTAGTATACCCCTCGTCATTCAAAGCCTTTAATAAAGGCTCAATGAGCTTGAGATTGGAAAATGACAATTGATTATTATTTAGATTGAAAAAAGGCCCGTCTACTCATCAATATCCTTCAGGAGTTATTACAGAAGGTTGTCACGAAAGCTGATAGAAAGGAATATAACGAGTGCAAAATTACGCATTATTCCTGAAAGTACAACAAAATATTTTTTAAAAAAATGCGGCCTTATTAGACCACATTTGAAAAATAATCCTATATTTGTCCTCGTTATCCGTCACCGGGACATCAGCTAATTGGTTAAGGCTTTTAAAAAGTGGACCGGAGAGAGGACGATAATTCGGCGGGAGGTAATTCAAGCTTGCCGCTATATAATACATGAGATCATAATTACAGAGCCCCGGCTCCTTTCAAAGCGGGTTTACCCATAACCGGGGTGCTTCCGTAATTTCCTGATAAAATAATAGTGAGACTTAAAGTTGGTTGGAATAGCAAGGACACAGTTCTGAAGGCCGGTGTTTCTACACAAGGCCCAAAGGATAAGGTTTAAAAAACGCCGGGTCATATCTATGACCCGGCTTCTTGTATTTTTATAATAATCCTCAGATCAGCATCCTCAGGGGCTCTTCCAGCAACCCTTTCAGCGTTTGCAGGAAAGCAGCTCCCGTAGCCCCATCCACCACCCGGTGGTCACAGCTCAACGTTAGCTTCATGATATTGCCCGGAACAACGGCCCCATTTTTCACAACAGGGATCTGCTGTATGGCGCTTACCGCCAGGATACAGGCATCGGGAGGGTTAATGATCGCCGTGAACTCATCCACCCCGAACATACCCAGGTTGGAAATGGTAAAAGTGCTGCCTTCCCAGTCCGCCGGCTGCAATTTTTTAGCCTTGGCCCGCTGTGCAAAATCCTTCACCTCGGCAGAGATCTGTGATAAGGTCTTTGTATCGGCAAAGCGCACCACCGGCACCAGCAAGCCGTCTTCAACAGCCACCGCTACACCAATATTGACATGATGATTGATCCGTATCTTATCCCCCAGCCAGCTGCTGTTTACCGCCGGGTGCTGCTTCAACGCCACTGCTACTGCTTTCAATACGATATCATTGAAAGAGATCTTCACCGGCGCCACCTCATTCAGCTTCGCCCTGCTTTCCACCGCCTTGTCCATATCAATGGACATGGTAACGTAGAAATGCGGAGCGGAGAATTTACTTTCGGCCAGGCGTTTGGCTATTACTTTGCGCATCTGCGATACCGGTACCTCCTCAAAGCTTACCTGCCCCGCCGGTGCAGCCGGTACTCCCGGTTTGGAGCTTGCAGCCTGCTGGCTGGACGGAACAGCGGCAGCCGTACCTGGAACATAACTGTCTACATCCTTCTTCACAATACGTCCATTATCACCACTGCCGGGTACCCGGGAAATATCGATCCCTTTTTCAGCGGCTAATTTTTTAGCAAGCGGAGAAGCCTTTATGCGGCCGTCCGCACTGACGGAAAGACCGGAATTCTCCTGGCCGGAAGTAGCAGCCGCAGGAGCCTGCCCGGTAGCGGCGACGGGTTGCGCCGCGGCTGCCGGTTGGGTAGCAGCGGCCGGCGACCCACCTTTATTAGCGGCACTGGCTATGATCTTTGGCAGATCTACCTTGGATTCATCCCCGATAACCGCCAGCAGATCATTCACCGCAATCTTTTCTCCCTTCTGCGCGCCAATATGTAATAATTTCCCTTCTTTATAGCTTTCTAGTTCCATCGTGGCTTTATCGGTCTCGATATCGGCAAGGATATCCCCTTTTTTGACCGTATCGCCTACCTTCTTATGCCAGTCTGCGATCACCCCTTCTGTCATGGTATCACTGAGACGGGGCATTAAAATGACCGCTTCCTCCCTGGAAAGATCCATTCCTCCTCCTGCGGGAGCGGGTGTGGCGGCCGGGGCAGCCTGCGCGGCAGGAGCCGGTTGCGGGGCCGCGGATGGTGCCGGCGCTGCGGAAGCAGCCGCCTGGGCGCCACCCCCTTTGACGAGGGTAGTAATGTCCTCACCAGGCGCACCGATAATGGCCAACAGATCATTCACCTGTATCTTGCCACCCTTATCTGTCCCTACATATAATAAAGTGCCATCTTTATAGCTTTCCAGGTCCATAGTAGCTTTATCCGTTTCTACTTCCGCCAGAAGCTCTCCTTTTTTGACGGATTCGCCCACTTTTTTATGCCATGCGGCAATAACTCCTTCAGTCATGGTATCACTCAATCGGGGCATCAAAATAACTTCAGCCATAGCGCAGTCTTATTTAGAATAGATGATTTTTAAATGAGCCGTGAAATTACGGAATTTTTGTTAGCTACAAGCTACGCCTCAGGCCGCCTTTACATTCCCGGTTCTCTTGAGAACTCCCCAGTGTTGTAATTCGCCTTTAAAGGCCCGCCGCACGGCCCGGAAAAGCACCAGCCACATCAGCCATCGCCAGAAAAGCCTTTGGGGGATCAGCCAGATCAGTTTGAGGAACTTTTCCCGTTCGAAGCTAAAGGCCAGTAAGGCTACTGACAGGTCTACCAGCATGAACACCAGGTAATAACCCGCTATTTTGGAGGCATTCCCCGTCAAAAGCCCGACCAGCATAAAAAAGTCGGCCAGGGGAATAACAAAAGGAATGATATATTGAAAGATGAGGATATTTGGCAGGGCCATCCATCCCAGCCATCTGTACTTCCAGTTCAGCAGGGCATCCCTGTTCTTCCAAAAAGTCTGCATGACTCCATAGCTCCAGCGAAACCGCTGCTTCATGAGCATCCTCAGGGTCTCGGGCGCCTCTGTCATGGCGATGGCCCGGTTGTCATTATCGACAATATAACCGCAGCGGAGGATGCGAACAGTCAGGTCACAGTCTTCCGCCAGCGTGTCCGTCGTAAACCCTCCCGCCTCATCAATAGCTTTTTTACGGAAAGCGCCAATGGCGCCCGGCACCACTGTAATGGCATTCAGCCAGGCAAAAGCCTTCCGGTCGAAATTCTGACTGCTGATATATTCAATGGCCTGCCACCGGGTGAGCAGGTTTACCTGGTTGCCTACTTTCACATTCCCCGCCACAGCCCCTACCAACCCCTTCCCGGGCATATCCAGGTCTACTTCTCCTTTGCCGGGCCGGGGCGCAAAATGTTCCATAAGCCTGGACACCGCATCCGGCTTCAGCTTCGTATCCGCATCGATGCATACCACATACTCCGACTTCGCCTGCTGGATGCCGAAGTTCAGCGCAGAAGCCTTCCCTCCATTGGGTTTGCTCAGCACCCTTACCTTTGGATGACCCGCAAAGGCCTGGCTCACCCTTTCATAAGTCTGATCCGTGCTGCCGTCATCCACGAATATGATGTCGAAATTGGGATAATCTCCATTCAGGAGGCTTTCCACCGAGCCCACCGCATTCACTTCTTCATTATAGGCCGGTACAATGACACTCACCAGTGGGGCGTCCTTCCCATCCGGGGACCAGAATGGCACCAGCTTGTGCCTTTTTTCCCGGATGAATTCCCGGGTAGCGATAAAAGCCATGAACAATACCCTTCCCATGCCGAGGATCATAAATACGACAAAAACGGAAAAAAGAATATGCCCGCTCCAATACCCCAGCTCAGCAAAATAATAATTGATCTGCAACAGGTAAAATCCGCTACCCTTAGGGACAGGCGGCATCATTTCATCCTTTGTCTTCCCAAGAATGTCGGCCACGGTGGTGAACTGGAATTTCCGGGCCTGGAAATATTCGATGATCCGGGGCAGGGCCTCTACGGTAGCCATTCTGTCCTCGCCACCTGCATCATGCAGCAGGATAATATTGCCGCTGAGGCCGGCAGCCGTCATTTCATTTTTCCGCCGGATGACCCGGTCGACGATGCTGTCCGAAGGGGTATCGGGTTCCCAGTCCAGCGGATCGATAGACTCACCGATGTCCAGGTAATTTTTCTTACGGGCAATCGCCACGGGGATCAGCTCCTCCCATTTTTCCGGCTCGAAGTCCGCATTATAGGGGGCTCTGAACATGATGGTGGAATGTCCCGTGATACATTCGATCAGCAGACGGGTGGACTCCATCTCCAGGATGGCCCTCCGCTGACTCACTTTGGCGATATTCGGATGGGTGAAAGTATGATTGCCGATCTCATGTCCCTCCTTGAATTCCCGCTTGACGATGGGAATATTATTTTCTGCATTGATGCCTACCAGGAAAAAAGTGGCCGGCACATGATATTTACTGAGAATGTCCAGGATCCTGGGCGTATAGTTGGGATCGGGCCCATCGTCAAAGGTCAGCACCAGCTTCATCGAATCGTTGGTCCCATACTTCCGGGCCACAAACCTCGAAGGGAGGGTATCATAACTTTCTTCACTGATCAGCATTTCTCCTGTATTCACCTCCGGGGTGATGCGCCCATTGGTAGGCGTGGCAATGATGTCCAGCACTTCCCCGGACCCTTCATAGTCTACAAAGTCTGCATTGGCCATCGCATCTACCTTGCTGAACTCAGAAAAATTGAAATGTCCCAGCGCCTGCTTGCGCATGTCCTGGTCATAGAAATACCATACCCGCGGATCCTCATCTCCCAACCTCCAGACAGCCGTTCCTGCCAGTCCGTATTCCGTAGCAAACCGCAGGGCATTAAAAATAGTAGCCGCATCGGTGAACTGCACCTGGTGTTTGACATTATCCTCATCCTCATATTCATAATGGAGATTATAGGAGTCATTGTCGAAATCGATGCCCGCCTCATTGTCCTTTGCTGTAAACAGGGCCTGCTGATAACTGACCGTCCGGGCCGACATTGGTTTCCCCATCTTCCAGTCATAACCATAGGCAGCCAGGCTGAGGATAAGCTTTTCCATGGGGATATTTTTCACGGCATCATCGACAGCTCCCTCGATCCATTTCTGATGGGAGATGGGGCCGGGGGCCGAAGCATCCGAATACTGATCATAAGCCATCAAAAAGATATAATCATTGTATTTGGCCAGCTCTTTAAAGTTGTAATCCTCATTGAAGGGGATTACGTCCTGGGTAACGAGAAAATGCTTCTCATGTAGCCGCTGGTAAATATCTTTCTGGAATTTCACCAGGTTCTCATTCTTCTTTTCCTGCAGTTCTTCAAAGTCTACATTCACTCCGATAAAATCATTCTTCTCCAAGATCCTGATCACATCATTGATCAGTCTTTCCTTCTTTTTCGGGTCGTTGATGATCCTGTGTACGGCATCCCCCCGGAAGACTTCCTTATAATTATTTGACAGAATGGGCATGATCTTCACCCCGGAGTTCTTCATGACGGTCCAGGCCCTGTTATCGATATTGGTGAATACGGTGTCGGCCGTTGGATCGATAAAGATCCATTCCGGGATCACCAGGTTCATTTTCGAAATATACTGCTGCAGGGATAAAAAAGACTGTGCATCCCAATCCACGTAGAATGCAGCGCGTATTCCGGTAGGGAATTTGGTGAAAGAACGGAAATTGGTATCGGCTTTAACAGCCTGCTGCAGCTTGAATTTATCAGAGTCTCTTCTGGCCTGACCGGGAAAGGCCCCCGATTTGTAAGGCACTTTTTCATTGATGTATTTGCGAAAGCCCCCGTATTGCTCGATCAGGCTATTCTTGAACAGGAAAGTCCGGTTAGTGTCCAACACCTTCTTGTATAACTGGCTTTGCTCCTTGAGCCTGGGCAGGGTTGGCGTATAACCCCGGTTGACGGCTATGGAGAAAATGACTACACCCAATATGAGGAAAAATAGCACCAGCCTGCCACCCCACTTTAAGCGCTGCCACCGCCCTGGTGAGTTGGTCTGGAAGATCTGCCGCATAGAAGGAGATTTAGAATTGCCTGTCATAGTATGGTATTGGCAAAATTCCCGCCAACCAGGTGTATGTCAAAATCCGATATGTGATTTTTAACTGGGATTTAAGAAGAATAGGATCCATCAATAGTCCAGTTCCAGTTTTAGCCGATCCTTCAATTCCTTTACCAGCGGATATTGCTCTATGATCTGCAGGAACTGCTCCCTTCTGTTCAGAGGTCTTTCGGTGGGTTGTTCATCCTTGTGCTCCCTCTCTTCTATGATCACGGTAAACGAGATGGTCTTGTTGGAAAATGCCTTCTGAAGGTGATCGGATAAAGTCCTTTTCTCCTGCTCGATGAACTTCTGTTCCAGGTTATTGCTGCTGACGACTTCGAAAGAATTGGCGTCCGTTATTCGTAAAACGGCCATTTCCAGGCTCTGAACCGCGGGATTTTTGTTCTCGCGCAGCTGGTCGGCATACTCCTGCCAGGCTTTTTGCAGGGCTTCGGGCTCCAAGGACTTCCTGTTGCTGCTCTCATCCTGCTGCTGCCGGTTGGAGAACTGCTGCCGGATCTTCGAAAGGGAGCCTAAGGTGGCTCCTGTAGCCGGGGAAACTCCTTGCCTGGATGTTGGTGCGGGCGGTGCAGCCGGTGATTTCTCCCGGACCGGTGTCTCGATCATCAGCTTTGCCCCGCCTTCCTGTACCCCGGTGGGGCCCTTTGCCGGTTCTTCCTTGTTGTCAGTGCGGTCCATCCCGCCGGTGCTGTCACCGGCCGCCCCTTTTGCGGCGGCGGTCCGGGCGCCCCCTACCAGCTCTATCGGGGAGATATTCCGGAAAGAAACCGGCCTCAGGGATTCAACTTGTTTTTTTTTACCGCCAGGCTCTCCGCCAGTCAGTTGCAGGGCCTGTCCCAGGTAACAGAGCTTTATCAGGGCCAGCTCTACATGCAGCCGTTTATTGCGTGCGGATTTATAATTGATCTCGGCTTCATTGAGCAGATTCAGGCCGCTGATGAGATAAGCGGTATCTGTCGCTTTGCCCGCCGCTATATACCGGTCCTTGAAGCTTTCTACTACTTCCAGTAAGGCGGCGACTTTTTCATCCTTGCATACCAGCAGGTTCCGGATGAATTCGGCCAGCCCATTGAGGACCAGGTCCCCCTCAAATCCCTTCCGGTTGATGTCATCATACAGCAAAAGAGCTTCTGAAAGGTCCTGTTGCTGCATGGCCGCCAGGATCCGGAAATAATAATCCGCGTCCAGTATGTTCAGGTGCTCCAGGGTATTCGCATAGCTTAGCTCCCCATTGGTAAAGCTGACGATCTTGTCCAGGATGCTGAGCGCATCCCGCATACAGCCTTCGCTTTTCTGCGCTATCACCTGTAAGGCCGGTTTCTCGGCGGTTATCTCTTCTTTATCACAGATCTCCTGTAAATGCTCTACCGTATCGGCGGTAGTGATCCGCTTGAAATCGAAGATCTGGCAGCGGGAAAGGATGGTAGGAAGGATCTTGTGTTTCTCCGTGGTGGCTAAGATAAAAATGGCATAGGGCGGAGGCTCTTCCAGCGTTTTTAGAAATGCATTGAAGGCTGAAGAGCTGAGCATATGCACCTCATCGACAATATAGACTTTGTATTTACTACCTCCCGGGGGAGCAATGCGCACCTGCTCCACCAGGGTGCGGATATCGTCCACGGAATTGTTGCTGGCAGCATCCAGCTCATGAATACTCATTGAAGTCCCGTCGTTAAAAGATACACAGGAATGGCATTTGTTACAGGCCTCTCCATCGGGCGTTACATTCTCACAATTGATGGTCTTGGCAAGTATACGGGCACAAGTGGTTTTACCTACTCCCCGTGGTCCGCAGAACAGGAAGGCATGCGCCAACTGATTGTTCCTGATAGCATTTTTAAGAGTGGTTGTAATATGCGATTGCCCTACCACCGTAGAAAAACCCTGTGGCCTGTATTTTCGCGCCGAAACAATAAATTTATCCATTAGATTAACTCCTGTAGCAAACCTACATGAAACCCGGCACATGATAAAATTTTGGCCATCGCCGGGTTCAGGCAGTCCACTGGAAAGACGTAATGCCCTGCCTAAAGCGAGCAAATGATGAAATTTGGCTGATTACGCCCGGTTCGGCCCGGCGGCCTTGACCTATTCCGGGGGTATTGCCGGGCCTCCAAAAAAAAATGTCTCAAAAAGTTTGGAAAATTAACAGTGTTAAGTAAATTTGTGTTGTTAATTTATTTTGTATGGGCATAGCGGAGAGAAAAGAAAAACAGAAACAGGAGATAAGAAAACTGATCCTGGATGCATCCATGAAGCTATTTGTGGAAGAAGGTTTCGACAACGTCAGTATACGTCGTATCGCCGACCTGATCGAATATAGTCCCACCACCGTATATCTGTATTTTAAAGATAAGGATGAGATCTTCTTCAACCTGCATGAGATCGGCTTTCAGAAAATGCTGGAATTGAACAAAAATCTGGAGACAATCGAAGACCCCCTCAATCGTCTTCATAAAATGGGGGAGAACTACCTCCGTTTCGGAATGGAAAACCCTGAATATTATGACCTGATGTTCATCCAGCGGGCGCCCATGAAAAAATTAGTGGAGATGGGTTGCGATTGGGAGAATGGGGACGCCGCCATGACCCGACTGAGGACTACGGTTAGTGAATGTATGGAAAAAGGGCTCATCGCCCGGACAAACCCGGAGCTGGTAAGTATGTCTGTATGGAGCATGGTACACGGACTGGTGTCTCTGGCCATCCGCGACCGAATGGACAAGTTTCTGCCGGAAGGCGCTGCCCTCCTCCCTGTGATGAATCAATCCCTGGACTGGTTGATCAGTACCCTATCCCTGGGAGGGACCGGAAAAGGATAGCAGCAACCGGCCAACCCGACTTATTCACCGCCCGAGGGGCGTTTTTTTACCACTGTTAGTTTACACTGTTAATAATATTGACATAACAAATAAACGGAACATCATGCCAAAGCTATTTTTCGCCCTTCTGTTTTCTGCCGCCTTTTTGCAGCAACCGTCCATCCAGGCGCAATCAACAGCCTCTTACCCGATCTCCCCGTCCTCTTCGCCGGCTGCCGCCCCGACGATACTGGAAAGCTATATCCGTACAGGGCTGGACAGCAACCTGGCCCTCCATCAACGCAATTTCGACTGGCAGCGGGCCCAGCTCGACCTTAAAAGAGCTAAATCTCTATTCTATCCTGAAGCGACCTTCAGCTCTCAATACACTGCCGCGAACGGCGGACGCTCCCAGAGTATTCCCGTCGGTGACCTGCTCAATGGAGTCTATTCCAGCCTGAACCAACTAACCGGCACCAACAAGTTTCCCCAGGTTGCCAATCAAAACATTCAGTTCCTCCCGAACGACTATCACGACACAAAAATGGAAATATCTCTGCCCCTGTTCAACATGGACCTGCAGCACAACAAACAGGTGAATGGAGAGATGATCAATGCCCGCCGCGCAGATGCGGATATCTACAAAAGAGACCTGGTGCAGCACATCCGCCAGGCTTACTACCAATTCCTGCAGGCCGGTAAAGCCGTGGAAATTTACACCAACGCGCTTGGCCTGGTAAAGGAGAACCGGAGGGTCAGTGAAAAATTCGTAGCCAACCGAATGGCGACCAAGGAAATTGTATTGCGGGCCCAGGCCCAGGTGAGTCAGGTGGAATCCTCACTCATCGAAGCCAGGAACAATCTCCGCAACGCAGCCGCTTATTTTAATTTCCTGCTCAACAGGCCCCTGGAAACCCCCGTGCTGGCAGATCCGGCACTTACGGCAGAGCCCGCCGGCCCGACCTCATCCGCTGCAGCCCCGACGGATCCCGCTCTGACCGGTACTTCATCAACTGCAGTGGCCTCAACGGTACCTCCGCCGACCGGCGCATTTCCCGCCGGCCCCCCTGCCGGCATCGCCGAACTGCCCGCCGGCCGCGAAGAACTCAATAAAGTAAACAGCATGCAAAAGATCCTGGAGTCCAACCTGAAATGGAACAAGTCCTATCTCTTCCCTAAGCTCAGCGCTTTTTACGACATCGGATACCAGGGATTTGGCTTTCGCTTCAATAGCGCACAGTTCTATCAATTGGCAGGCGTCCAGCTAACCTGGCCCCTGTTCAGGGCCGGTGATAACAAGTACAAGATCCGGCAGGCACAGATCGACATCGCCTCTGTCGGCGACCAGTACCGGGAACTTACCCAGCAACTGACCCTGCAGGTACAGACGGTGTCCAATGATTATTCTTCTGCGATAGAGACCTTACAATCCCTTTCGGATGAAGTCAGCAGCGCCCGGGAGACCTATCGGCTGGCGGAAAGACGATTTAATGAAGGGCAGGCCCTTCAGATCGAGCTGATCGACGCCCGCACCCAGATGACCGGCGCAGAACTCCGCTATTCCCTGGGCCGCCTCACCGTACTCAACAGGGCCGCAGACCTGGAACGCGCGACCGCATCTTATAAATTCTAAGTTAACGAACTCTCAAATACTCAACTTTAAAACAGAACTATATATGAACTCAAAACTGCTTCAGTCCCTTCGCTTCCCCATCGCAGCGATGGTCGCCTTTAGTCTGGTGAAATGCAGTAATAACCAAGCCGCTACTATTCCCCCGGCAGACGACCCTATCACGGTTAAATTACAGCCCGTCGTAACAGGTAGCTATACCCGCTCACTGCAATATTCCGGACTCATCGCCTCGAATGCCGAGGCCCGTCTATCCTTTAAGATCGGCGGCATCATCTCAAAAGTTTATGTAAAAGAAGGCGACAAGGTGGCAAAAGGACAACTGCTGGCCTCCCTCGACCTGACGGAGATCGACGCACAGGTGCAGCAGGCTACGCAGAACCTGGAAAAATCAAAAAGGGACGAGGGGCGGATAGCTAACCTATACAAAGATACCGTCGCCTCCCTGGAACAACTGCAGAATACCCATACCCAGCTCAGCGTTGCGGCAGAGGCCCTCCGCATCGCCCAGTTCAACCGCCAGTATGCGCAGATACGGGCCACAGAAGGAGGCACCATCCTTCAGAAATTCCTGAACGAGGGAGAGTACGCCACTGCCGGTACAGCGGTACTACAATTCAACGGGACGGAACAGAATGACTGGGTGGTGCGGTTTGGCGTCTCTGACAGGGATTGGGCCGCCCTGAAGAAAGGCGACCAGGCGATAGTGACGATAGACGCTTATCCGGATCAGCGTTTTACAGGTGTGATCACGAAAATGGCGGAAGGAGCTGATCCCGCCAGCAGCACCTACCCGGTAGAGATCACGGTATCACCGGCAGGTCACCGGTTTGCGCCAGGTTTGTTCTGCACCCTGCAGTTGCAGCCTTCTTCCCGGCAGACGCTTACCATGATCCCCGCCGAAGCGCTGGCGGAAGGAGATGGGAAAACAGGATATGTATATACACTGAATGCAGATAAAAAGACCGTGAAAAAAAACCCGGTCCGCATCGCGTATCTCCAGAAGGATAAGATTGCCATCAGCAGCGGCCTGGAAAATGTGAGCGAAGTCATCACGGGTGGAGTAGGCTATCTGACAGAAAGATCCATCGTAAAAGCAGTTAATTAATTTATTCATTTAAAAGCCCCTTAGGGGCATGGGGTTATGAAAATCACCGACTTTTCCGTAAAGAATTACCAGTTCACGCTGATCGTATTCGTGATGCTGGCGGCCATTGGTATGAACTCCCTGTTCAATATGCCCCGTGGCGAAGACCCGGACATAGAGGCGCCGCAGTTTTCCGCCATCGTTATCTATCCCGGCACCAGTCCCAAAGACATTGAAGAACTGGTGGTAGACCCGATCGAAAAAAGGTTCAACGAGATGGATGATGTGAAACGCATCCGCTCCCAGATAGACGATGGACTGGCTGTGATACAGATCGAGTTCAAATACTCGACGGACCCGGACAAAAAATACCAGGACGTGATCCGGGAGCTGAATGCCATCCGGGGCGACCTGCCAAAAGATATCCTCAGCATCGATGTACAGAAATTTACTCCTTCCGACGTAAATATATTACAGGTGGCCCTGCTCAGTGAGACGGTTCCCTACAAAGACCTGGAGGAATGGAGTAAGAAATTGAAAGAAAGGCTGGAAAAAATTAAATCGCTGAAGAACGCGGAGAACTGGGCCTTTCCCCGGCAGCAGGTCCGCGTATCCCTCAACCTGGAGAAACTGGCGCAGAACAAGATCCCCCTCAACACCGTCCTGAGGGCCATCCAGAATGAGAATGTCAACATCCCGGGGGGCAGCATCGAAATGGGGGCTAAAAAGTTCAACATAAAGACCAGCGGCGACTATAAGAGCGTCGATGAGATAAAAAACACCATCGTCAGCGGCTCGGGTGGAAAGATCGTCTACGTGAAAGATGTTGCTGACGTGGAATTTAATTATGAAGAACAAAATTATATCGGCCGCCTCAATGGAAAAAGGGGCGTATTCGTAACCGCCAGCCGTAAGTCCGGTACGAATATTTTTGCCGTGGAAAAAGAGATGGAGCCGGTACTGCAAAAATTTATCAAAGAATTACCCGCTTCGATTTCCTATGAGAAGAGCTTCAATAATGCGCAGAGCGTCCATACCCGCCTGAGCCATTTCACCATGGACTTTGTCATTGCCATCTTTCTGGTATTGCTCACCCTGCTGCCGCTGGGCCCCAGGGCCTCTGTCGTCGTTATGATCTCAATTCCCCTGTCCCTGGCTATAGGCCTCTTCCTGCTCGATCTCTTTCATATTACGATCAATCAGCTGAGTATTGTCGGCATGGTAGTGGCCCTGGGCCTGCTGGTAGACGATAGTATCGTGGTGGTGGAAAATATCGAACGATATCTGCGGATGGGGTATGGGAAAAAAGAGGCCGCCATGGCCGCCACCCGGCAGATCGGGCTGGCCGTCGTGGGTTGTACCGCTACTCTCATCTTTGCCTTTCTGCCCCTGATGTTCCTGCCTGAAGGAGCGGGGGATTTCATCCGCAGCCTGCCCGCCGCCGTCGTCACCACGGTGCTGGCATCTTTGTTCGTATCCCTGACCATCGTTCCCTTCCTGTCCAGCAGGATACTCAGCGGCCACGAGCACCCCGAAGGAAATTTCTTTTTAAGAGGATTGAAACGGTTCATCAACGGATCTTATCGCCGTCTGCTTCATGCCGCCATAGCCCGGCCTGTCCTTACCCTGCTGATCGCGCTGGGTATATTCCTGAGTTGCCTGGCGCTGATACCGGTAGTGGGATTCAGTGTCTTCCCTGCTTCGGAGAAACCGATGTTCCTCGTCAATATTCAAACTCCCCTGGGCACAAGCCTCCCGGCCACGGATTCCGTAGCCCGCTATGTCGAGCGGGAAATAAATCACATTCCGGATCTGAAGAACTATGCTACCAATGTAGGCCGGGGTAATCCCAGGATCTATTATAATGTCATTCCACAGAATGAAGTGAGCAACTATGCACAGCTATTTGTTCAGTTGAACGAGACTCCGCCGCTGAAAAAAAGGCAACTGATCGACACCCTCCGGCAAAAATTCAAGGACTATCCCGGCGCTAAGATCGAGGTAAAGGACTTTGAACAGGGACCGCCGATAGAGGCTCCCATCGCGATCCGCCTCTTCTCTGAAGACCTTGATACCCTGCGGGCGCTCTCTTTCCGGGTGGAAGACCTGCTGAAAAGAACGCAGGGCACCATCTATGTCAACAACGAACTCACCACCCTGAAGACGGACATAAAAGTGAAGGTCAACAAGGAAAAAGCAGGCATCCTGGGAGTTCCGGTCAATGAGATCGACCGGACTGTCCGGCTGGCCGTGGCGGGATTGGATGTTGGAAAATTCAGAAAAGAAAATGGGGACGACTATAACATCAATGTGTGCCTGCCCCGGACACAGCGACAGACCCTGGATGCATTGGATAAAGTATATGTAAGCTCCTATACAGGCACCTCTATTCCGCTGAGCCAGTTGGCGGATATCCAATTCCAGAGCTCCCCCACCAGCATCCACCATTATGATAAGGACAGGTATACCACCGTCACGGCCTTTTTGCGCAGCGGGTATAATACCACCAAGGTGACGGAGGGCGTCCTGAAAGAGCTGGATAAAATGCAATTTCCGAAAGGAGCCAGCTATATGGCTGCCGGAGAAGTGGAGAGCAAAGAGCAGAGCTTCGGGGGGCTGGGCACCATCATTCTCATCACCATCTTCGGGATCCTGGGTGTCCTGATCCTGGAATTCAAGACTTTCAGAGGCACCCTGATCGTCTTGTCCGTCGTGCCGCTGGGCATCATCGGAGCCGTGCTGATGCTGCTGGCCACCGGCAATACCTTCTCTTTTGTGGCGGTGATAGGCGTCATCGCTCTGATCGGGATAGAAGTCAAGAACTCCATTCTCTTAGTGGATTACACAGATCAGCTGCGAAAAGGAGGAATGGGTATGGATGAAGCTATCCAGGAGGCAGGGGAGACCCGCTTCGTTCCTATCATCCTGACTACCCTGACGGCGATCGGAGGATTGATCCCTCTTGTAGCAGAGAACAATCCCCTGTATTCACCGCTTGCCCTGGTGATCATCGGTGGTCTGCTCAGTTCGACGATCCTCACCCGCATAGTGACGCCGGTACTCTATAAACTGCTGGCGCCGCGGATTATTACAGAAGAGCCGGATGGTTCATCGGCGCCTCCATCGGCGGGAACGGTTACGCCGTCAGGATTAGCGGCGATAGCTTAAACCTGAGGCAACGAGGTTGCCCCCAAAGCTGAAAATAGGTTCCCGAACAAGGATTCAGGGTATCTCTGGCAACCAGAGATGCCCTTTCTTTTTAGTAACTTCCTTTAAAAATTGATGAAGCCATTTCGCCTGCTATGGATCTTTTTGGCGTTGACGATCAGCAGCTTCGCGCAGCCAAAGGCCGGCAACACAACCCTTTCCGGTCCGGACAGAATGCAGGATCCCGCAGCCAGCTTCCGGGACTTTTCCATTCTCCCCCAATTGGCCTGGAAATTTACAGCCACCCAACCTTTTTTTGCTACCCCCGTCATCGACAAGGACAAGGTTTACATAGGTAATAATGACAGCCTGTTGTATTGCCTGGATATCCGTTCCGGAAAGGTCCTATGGAAATTCAATACCAGCGGCCCCCTCAGATCCGGGGTTGCCCTCGACAAAGACCGCCTCTTTCTCATCGGCGGGGACAGCGGATTTTATTGCCTGGATAAGAATACCGGTCGTACCAACTGGACATTCCGGACGGAAGGGGAGCGGTATTATGATCAATATGACTATTATCAGTCCACGCCCGTCCTGAGGGGCGACACCGTCTTTTTCGGCTCGGGGGATGGATACCTCTATGCGCTGGGCAGCGGAGAGGGGAGACTTATCTGGAAGTACAGGACCGGCGACGTCGTCCACAGCAAACCTGCCTTATATGGCAGCCGGTTATACTTTGGCTCCTTTGACGGGTATACCTATGCGCTGAATACCCGGGATGGAAGCCTCGTATGGAAATTGAAATCGCTGGGACACCGGTTCTTCCCAAAGGGAGAAATGCAATTCTCCCCTGTAGTGGCCGGCGGACTGGTATTTATAGGCAGCCGGGACTTCAACCTCTATGCCATTGACGCGGAAAAAGGCTATTGCCACTGGAACCGGCAATACCTTCGGGGATGGGCGCCCGTGATCACCCGCACCCATCATGACTCTGCCGTCCTGGTAGGCACCTCGGATGACAAAGTTCTCTTACAATTGCGGGTAGAAGACGGAAAAGAGATCTGGCGCACGGATGTAAAATTCAACATATTCGGGGCCAGTGCCCTGACTGCTGATATGTGCTATACGGCCACCCTGATGGGTAAGCTGTTTGGCATCGACATCCGGACCGGAAAAATAGCCTGGAGCTTTAGTACAGATAAATACCGGGAGAACAGATTGAAATACTTCAAGTCCGATGACAGCTACCGCGACGACATCTATTCCATTATCCACTCCCAGGAGGAATACCTGGCAGCCTTGAATAACTTAGGCGCCATCTACAGCACACCTGCCGTGGATGGCGATTATATTGTTTTCTCCAGTACCGAAGGGAGCATCTATTGCCTGAAGAGGGGCTGATCCGCCGCCATTCAGGACACCATTGGATGCCTTTTGAAGGCCCTTCCCCGGTCGAAAAGATAACGGTAAGTGGTCAGCTTGCGGCTGACAAAAGTGTCTCCCAGGCTCTTGGCGATATTGATCATCTTGGGATTGAAATCCCCAATCCATTGCATTTCATAATGCGTATAGGTAGTTTGGGGCTGGATCACCCTGGCTGACTCCGTGATCATAAAGGCATCCACCCCCTTTGCCTGGAATTCAGGAACAACGGCGAATACCAGCCCGGTGAAGTGATGACAGGCGCCCCGGGCCCTCAGCCAGAGAAAATGCAGCTTCTGCAGGAGTCCGAACTTACCGGAAAAATGTTTGAAATATTGATTGAGGTCCGGGATATTGATAAAAAAGGCGATTGGCTTCTCGTGGTGATAGGTGAACCAAACGATCTTTTCGTCCATCAGCGGTTTCATTTTTTTGAACAATTGCCAAGCCTGGTCCTTTTTCATTTCTTTCATGCCTCCATGCCCTGCATAGGCCGCATTATAAATGGTGATAAAATCCTCCGCATATTTTTCCAGGCGTCCTTTCTCTATCATCCGGGCGCTGAAGGCGGGATCAGCGGCCACGGCGTCGTGGCGCTGCAAGATCTTGGCATTCAATGGTTTTTTGGGATCCAATCCAAAACATAACTGGTAGAAAAAAGGCTGAAAACCATATGTTTCCAGCAGGTCCTTATAATAGGGCTGATTGTAATTCATCCCATATAAAGGCTCGTGAAATCCCTCTGTAAGGAGCCCCCACCATTTGTCCCGTTCGCCAAAATTAATGGGGCCGTCCATAGCCTCCATACCACGTTGGGATAACCAGTGCCGGGCTACGTCCAGTAACATATCGGCAGCATCCTGGTTGTTGATACAGTCAAAAAAGCCGATCCCCCCCACTGGCACTTCATCGCCTTTTGTCCTGTATTTTTTGTTCACAAAAGCCGCCACCCGGCCGATAAGCTGACCTTCGTCATCTTTTAATACCCACCGGATGCACTCCCCATGCCGGAAAGCTTTGTTTTTGGCAGGGTCGAACACCTCATTGATCTCTGCGTCGATTGGGCGGATATAAGCCGGATCCTGCTGATTTAACCGAACGTTTGCCTGAATGAACTCTTTTGCCTGAGAAGGGGTAGTGATCTCTATTAATTGCATAAAATGGTCGTGAAATGGTCGTGAATAGGCAAAAATAGAGATATCCACAGAGGAATGTACAATTTTTGGAATTTGGTTGGCTGTATTTCGGATTTTACCCTGTTCTCCCTTACCTTTGCAGCCAAATTTTAAATCCTCAAAGTCATATGCCAAGTACTGGTAAGATCAAGCAAATCATCGGCGCTGTTATAGATGTGCAGTTCGAAGGTAAGCTCCCCGAAATTTATAACGCCTTGGAACTGAAAAGGTCCACGGGTGAAACGTTAGTGCTGGAAGTACAACAGCATCTGGGAGAGGACAGTGTTCGTTGTATCGCGATGGACGGTACGGAAGGACTGGTTCGCGGCCTGGCCGTTACCGATACGGGCGCTGCGATCGCCATGCCGATCGGAGAAGGCATAAAAGGACGTTTGTTTAATGTCACCGGAGATCCCATCGACGGACTGCCTGCCGTTTCCAAAGCAGGCGGCCGCCCGATCCATAGTAAACCCCCCGCTTTCGAAAACCTGAGCACCAGCACGGAAGTACTGTTTACCGGTATCAAGGTTATCGACCTGATCGAACCCTATGCAAAGGGTGGTAAGATCGGCCTTTTCGGCGGTGCCGGGGTGGGTAAGACCGTATTGATCCAGGAACTGATCAACAATATCGCCAAAGCTTATTCCGGTCTCTCTGTTTTCGCCGGTGTAGGTGAACGTACCCGTGAGGGAAATGACCTGATGCGTGAAATGATCGAGGCAGGTATCATGAAGTACGGCGATAACTTCAAACATAGCATGGAAGAAGGCGGATGGGATCTTAGCAAAGTCGATATGAAAGAGCTCTCCGAATCAAAAGCTACTTTCGTCTTCGGTCAGATGAATGAGCCTCCCGGCGCCCGTGCCCGTGTGGCCCTCAGCGGACTGACCATCGCAGAATATTATCGCGACGGCGACGGCAAAGGCCAGGGCCGCGATATCCTTTTCTTCGTGGATAACATCTTCCGTTTCACACAAGCAGGTAGTGAAGTGTCGGCCCTCTTAGGCCGTATGCCTTCCGCCGTAGGTTATCAGCCAACCCTGGCTACGGAAATGGGACTCATGCAGGAGAGGATCACCTCTACCAAGAATGGTTCCATCACCTCCGTGCAGGCCGTATACGTACCGGCGGATGACCTTACCGATCCGGCTCCGGCAACGACCTTTGCCCACCTGGATGCTACCACCGTACTTAGCCGTAAGATCGCTGACTTAGGGATCTATCCTGCCGTTGACCCGCTGGATTCCACCTCCCGTATCCTCACCCCGAAAATTGTGGGTGAAGCGCACTACAACTGTGCTAACAATGTCAAGCTGATCCTGCAACGTTATAAGGAACTACAGGACATCATCGCCATCCTGGGTCTGGATGAGCTGAGCGATGAAGATAAAATGACGGTGGCCCGTGCCCGTAAGGTACAACGTTTCCTTTCTCAGCCCTTCCATGTGGCAGAACAGTTCACCGGCCTGAAAGGGGTACTGGTTCCCATCGAAGAGACGATACGTGGTTTCAATATGATCATGAATGGAGAAGTGGACGAATATCCGGAAGCTGCGTTCAACCTGGTAGGTAGTATCGACGATGCAATCGAAAAAGGTAAGAAACTGCTGGCTCAGGCGCAAGGATAAAACCACATACCATGAACTTAGAAATATTAACACCCGAAAAGAAACTGTTCAGCGGCGACGTATATGGTGTACAACTGCCGGGAGTGACGGGACTGTTTGAAGTCCTGGACAAACACGCTCCGCTGGTCAGCGCCCTGAAAACAGGTAGGGTAAAGGTCTTAAAGGATAAAAATAACCACCTCGCTTATTTTACCATACAGAGCGGCTTTGTGGAGGTCATTCACAATAAAGTGACTGTACTGGTGGAAGGCGCGGTACCTGTTGAAGCCAAATAAGAAAGAAGAAGTACTCCTATTAATACGGACGGTCCACAACCCGTGGAAAGAAAATGTTAGTTGACCCCCGGCTTCTGCCGGGGGGCTTTTTTTTACACCACCTTTGTTCGCCAAATTACATGTTTTAATGATATTTTAACGATTGTTAGACATACGTTAAAGCACCAACTTCCCTTAAACCAAGGCATTTATTTTGCGTCTATAGCCGTAAAATTTATTCCGTATGAGCAAGATAACATGGCTATCGGGGGGCGCGCTGCTTGCAATCCTATCATTCTCCAGCTGTAAAAAAGATCCCCTCAATAACCTTTCTAACGATGAATCGCGGATCTACGTCACCAACTACGACACGACCGCCAATTTTTCCAGTTACAAGACATTCAGCATTGCCGATTCGGTGGATGTGATCCAGGACAACCAATTACTGGGCAAGGAGCTTGGCAGCTTTGACACAGCCGTGATCAGCACCATTTCCCAACTGATGCAACAGCGGGGTTACCAGCTGGTCAGCCGGGAGACTTCCCCTGACCTGGCCTTCAACATCTCCAAAGTGATCAGCACCAGCACCGGTATTTTCAGCTATCCGGATTACTGGGACTTTTATGGGAGCTATTATGATCCCTATTATTGGGGCTATCCGGGTTACGGGTATTATTCTCCTTATGCGGTAGGGGTGTATACCATCCAGACCGGGGGATTGGAGATCGACCTGCTGGACCTGAAAAATGCGGCCACCCATGGCAATAAGCTCACCGCTATCTGGACCGGGCTGGCCCGGGGCGAACAGGTCTTCAAGACTGCCAATGCATCTGCGGAAGTGGGCGCCTTATTCAGCCAGTCCACCTATCTCAAAAACTGATAACAACCCGGCACCTATTCTTTCAAACTGATAACAACCCGCTACTTATCTAAAAACGGGTAATATAAAAAAGAAACTTCAAGGAGGTATACCATGCGATCACTATTAAAATATTTTATCATCGGGGTCATCATCATCATGACAGGCACTGCCGCCCATGCTCAGCATGAATTGCAATTCAACCTGGATTATAACGTCAATATCCCCACCGGTTCATTCAGGGATTTCGTAACGCATCCGGCTTATAAAGGATTTACGGCAGGTTTGGCCTATCCCGTGAATGATCAGCTCAGCGTGGGGTTGAGTTTCGGTTATAATGATTATTATCAGAAATATCCCCGGGACGTCTATAATGACGGGCATGGATCCGATATCTCTGCCGTGCTGAGTAATTCCATCCAACAGTTACCCTTGCTGGTGACGGCCAATTATGCATTGATAAAAGAAGGCATTGTGCGCCCCTATGTAGGGGCGGGGGCCGGGCTTAACTTTGTAAGCTTTGACCAATACCTGGGTGAATTCGATGACCCGCATTCGATGACGCGATTTGCCATGCGAGGGGAGGTGGGCATCCTTATTTCCCTCAGCAATTATTCCTCCACGGCGCTGAAGATCGGAGGCAGCTACAATTATTCGCCGTTTAATATGTATGGGGTGAAAAACCTCGATACCTGGGGTTTGCAGGCTGGTATCCGGATACCGTTGCATTAGCCATTAGCAGGGCGTGAGCGGCGACCGGGTTATTATGGGGTTATGGCCTGATTCAGGTTGCTCTGAGCGGGAGAACTTCGTCGGAGCTTCGCTCCTCGCTCGTCCTTGTTCGCAACCGTCACTTTGTTCGGTTGGGCCGGACGGGCCTCATGCCCGGTGGGCTACGCCAGGGCTTCGCTCTGAGCGGACCTTCGGTCCGGGGCGGACCTCATGCCCGGGTCTAATGATGGGCCTTCGGCCAATGGGCCCGTGGCCCATTCTAGTTTAATTGCGGATCGATGGGGAAATTGATCATCATCTCATACTCTCCACCCAGGAGGCGGATGGCATCCTTCCATATCTCATCCGGCTTTTTATGAAAGACAAGTTTGCGGCTTGCCTGTACGGTAAGCCAGGATTTTTCTTTTAGTTCATCTGCCAACTGGCCGCTTCCCCAGCCGGAATATCCGATGTAGAAACGGATCCTGGCCGGGTCTACTTCTCCCGTGCGAATGAGTTCGACGGCTGTTTCAAAATTCCCTCCCCAGAATACCCCATCCACGATCTCATACCCTCCTTTGATCTTGTCCGGGTATTGATGGAGGAAATGGATCGTATCCATTTGTACGGGACCGCCATGATAAACAGGTAGTTTCAGGTCATCCAGTCCGCTCACCAGCTCATTGAGCGTATACTCATAATTCTTATTCAATACGAAGCCAAAGCTGCCCTCATCCTGGTGTTCACATAAAAACACCACGGTCCTCATAAAATTGGGATCTTTTAAAAAGGGATCTGCAATCAACAATATACCAGGTGCCGGGCTCTCCATATAATCTAAATTAAGTAATTATGGGAGATAACAAAATGCTATTGAAAAAATGAGCCGGACCGGGTCCTTTTATTCCCCCTGGCGCCCCTTACTCACCCCACTATTGCCGAACGCTGCACCCGATCGGATTTCCCAGGTCAGCTGCCCCACTGCGCCATCCATGCGGCCCATAGCCAGACCCCTACAGGATCGATAGGCTAATGGACCGGTGAACGGGCGGGTCGGTGAACGGATGAGCCGGTGGGCCATGCGTAGATGGATAGACCGGCCCCAGCCCCCTCCCGGCTTTAAAATAGAGGATTTTAGGCCGAAATCCCCTTTCTTTGTGAAACCTTCGTTAAATACCTCCCTCACAGGGGCTTGACAGGGGAGTCCCTCTATCCTTTTGATAAATTTGCAGTTGGACCAAAAAGTATCGGATTGAAAAAAATTTTTCCTATCATTTTTGTACTGATCACCTTGTCGCTCATCGGGATCATCTATATCCAGATCAACTGGATATTGACGATGGTAGAGAACAAACAGGAGCTGTTGAGGCATAAGCTGGTCGACGCCATGAATGACGTAGGGCATCAACTGGTAGAACAGCGGGAAGCCTCTCCCAATATCAAGACCTTGCGGATCCGGCCCGGCATCACCTGGCGCCCCTCCGATCAATTCATGATGGAATTGATGAAGACCCCCACGGTTGCCGAGCGGTTTACCGTAGAAGACATCAACGAGAAACTGCGAAAGGCCTTTGTCTTCAGGGGATTAAAAGACACGAAATTTGAATTCTGTATATCGTCCGACCTGGGGCCCTCCAACCTTTCCTTCCGTCCGGAGGTCCACTCGCCGAATTTCCTGAAAGAAGTAGTGGACACCACGCATAACCTGGCCGTGTATTATCCCCTGATGGCCCCTGCCGATGCCGATCAGGGCAGCACGCTGCCGGCGGAATTATTGATAGCCGTGGTCCCGGACTATAAGAACATCGTGTTAGGTGAAATGAAACTGATGATCGCGGGCGCCATATTTTTCACCCTGGTGATCATCGCTGCTTTTTATGTCACCGTCAACGCCCTCTTGCGACAGAAGAAACTCAGCGAGATCAAAAACGATTTTATCAACAACATGACGCATGAGTTCAAGACGCCCCTTGCCACTATTTCACTGGCAGTGGACGCCTTGCGAAATGAGAAGGTGGTCCAGGACCGGCAAAAATCAGAATACTTCTCCGGTATTATTAAAGAAGAGAATAAGCGGATGAACAAACAGGTAGAGACTATCCTGCAGGCCTCGCTGCTCGACCGGCGGGAGCAACAGCTCAACCTTCGCCCGATCCATGCCCATCTGGTCATTCAGGAGGCCATGGAGAACTTCCAACTGCAGCTGGACGGAAAAGGAGGGCGGGCAGAATTACAGCTCAACGCGAAAAACGATCTGCTGGAAGTCGATGAGGTCCATTTCACCAACCTGATATCCAACCTGATCGATAATGCCGTAAAATATTCGAAGGACCAGCTGTTGATCCGCGTCACAACCCACAGCACCTCCAAGAGCCTGGTCATCCGTATTGAAGATAATGGCATCGGGATGAGCAAGGAGACCCAACGCCGCATCTTTGAAAAATTCTACCGCGCCCATACCGGCAACCTGCATAATGTCAAGGGTTTCGGGCTGGGGCTTAGCTATGTAAAGACCATCGTGGAAGCCCATCATGGTAAGATCAAAGTGGAAAGCCTTACCGGCAAAGGCACGACATTCACACTGGAATTCCCGTTGAAAAAAAATAGCCAGCCGGCATGAATAGAGTCAACCACCCGCATTTCCTCTTAAAAAAGACTGTCCGGTCATCGCAGTAACAAACTCCCATCCCCATAACTGAGGAAGCGGAACTGACGGCCCAGGGCATAGTCATAAACTTTCTTCCAGTCCTTCCCGATAAGAGAAGCAACAAGCAGCAGCAGCGTGGATTCCGGCTGGTGAAAATTGGTGATTAGCCCCCTGACTATTTTCCAATCATACCCTGGCGTGATCAGCAATTGTGTCCTGGTGAGAAGCTGGGACAGGCCCTGTCTTTCCAGCCAGTCCAACAGGGACGAGAGGGCCTTCTCCGGGGTGATGAGGGGGGAGTCCGGTTCATTCCCGGCATACGCATCCCATTGCCCTACCACCAGGTCGTCCGGATCGACGGACGGATCCCTGATGGTCTTTACCCCCAGCCAGTAAAGGCTTTCCAGCGTCCTGGCCGAAGTAGTGCCCACCGCAATAACAGGTCCTTCAAGGGAAGCTGGCGGTGTCGGCGCGTCGGGAACGGATGTAGTCCCTACCGCAATGACAGGCCCTTTCAGGGAGTCGCGCAGTTTCCTGAGCGTCGCTTGCGTGACGGAAATATACTCCACATGCATGATATGCTGCTCCATGGTAGCAGCCTTTACCGGCAGGAAGGTCCCGGCGCCCACATGCAGGGTGACGAACTCCTGCTGAATATTTTTAGCCGCCAGCGACTGGAAAATAGATTCTGTAAAATGCAGACCGGCGGTGGGAGCTGCAACGGAGCCATCATGGCGGGCATATACGGTCTGGTATCTCTCCTGGTCCGATGCTTCCGGGGGCCGCTTGATATAAGGTGGCAAGGGGATCTGTCCTACCTGGTGCAGCAGTTCGGCAAAGGTCAGGTGGGCGGGCTCCCAGGAAAATTCGATGAGAAAAGAATCTTCCAGTTTGTCGACATACCGGGCTTGCATACTTACCGCAACCTGCCCGGCCGTCTCACCCGCATCCTGCCGACCTGCCACCCCCACTTCCTCCCATGCAATTGTCCGCAGCAGCACCTGCCCCGGCTTCCATTTCGAAGCGCCTCCGATCAGGCATTTCCACCGGACCTTCCCCTGACGGGCCATGGCCGCCGCGATGCCGCCATATTCGGCCGGCGGCTCCAGGCAAAATATTTCAATC
>DATJJD010000293.1:0-4330 GCA_035492545.1 Puia sp. | reverse complement strand
ATGGGCGGCGGGCCGGGTACCGGCGTGGGAGTTGGAAACGGGGAGGCCGGCGGAGGGCGAATGCGGGCCGGCAGGGTGAACGCCGGATGCGGTGGGCGGATGTTCGGATCGCTGGTGGGTGGTTTGAAAGCCGGGGGCTTCCTCCCCGATGAGGATCCTTATCAGTCGGCCTTCCGTTCTTTTCTCTCTGAGAGAGGCCGCCTGGCGGAGAGCGCTCTGCATTTCATCGTAACTATTATCATCAAAAAGAAGGTCGATGCCTAATTTGCCGTCATCTGTCCAATCCGGTAATTCGTCCGTATGCAAGGTGATCTTGAGGCGGTTGCCATTCAGGTAAGCAATGACCCCTTCTACCCTATTCTCCTTCGGGTCATGTCCGGAGAAAAGTACGGCGGATACGCCAAAACGGAGCTGGTGGGGCAGGTCCTGATGAGTGGTACGTTCCACTTCTACCGTCAGGTAATCTCCCCGGCTCATTTCCGAGCCGCGGATGGCGATGGGGTACCAGGTGAGTCCATTGGCTCTCCGTTCGGAGATCGAGGAGGTAGCGGTGAGTTTAAGATAAGACTGCCGGTCTTCTTCCCTTTCCAGTTTTAGCAGGTCACCCAACCTTGAAAAATAATCCATGGGCGCAAAGATACGGAACCGGCGGGAGTCGCGGTAGCGAATGGGCCATGGGCGGTCGGGCAATGAGTACCAGACAACAAGATCATGGGTTACGACCGGCCGGGTTATAATTCGTAGATGACTGCCTCATAGGGCCGTAGGTTGCCGTCGCCGGAAGGAGCAGGATAGTTGCCCAGCAGGATCTTTGCTTTACCGAGGTCGATGTCTGTCTTTACAGAAGCGGTTGTACCCTTGAAATTGAGCAGGACCAGTAGCCTTCGGCCATCCCATTCCCGCGTATAGGCATATACATCGGGGTTGTATTTATCCAGCAGGGTATATTTTCCATAGACCAGCACCTGATTGTCTTTTCGCAGCCGCACCATTTTGCGGAAATAGTTGAGCACCGAGCCGGGATCTTTTTCCTGGGCCGCTGCATTGACAGCAGGATAGTCCGGATGGACCCTGATCCAGGGGGTGCCCGTCGTGAAACCTGCATTGGGAGCATTATCCCATTGGAAAGGGGTACGGCCATTGTCGCGGGAAGTTCTTTTTTGCTCTTCCAGAAATGCTGTCGTATCTCCTCCCTCCCCTACCAGGTGCTTGAATCTATTGATCGTGGCAATGTCGCGGTAGTCGCCGATCCTGTCAAACCGTATATTGGACATGCCCAGTTCGTCGCCGTAGTAACAATAGGGCGTACCTCTCATCGTCAAAACAAACGTCGTCAGCATTTTGGAGGATAGCTCCCGGAAGGCGGGGCTGTCATCGCCCCAATGGCTTACCATCCGGGGCTGGTCATGATTGCCCAAGAAGATGGATACCCAGCCTTTTTCCGCCATGGCGCTGTCCCATTTGGAGTAGACTTTTTTAAAGTCGAGCAAACTATAGTTGGGTTGGTTGCCCACATCCATGCCTTCAAAATGATAGGCCATGTTGAGTTCATGGCGGGCGGGGTCCACCAGGTCCATGGCGTCTTTCAGGGTGCTGCCGGCGCCTTCCGCTACTGTCATCACGTCGTACTTGCTGATCACTTCCCTGTTCATCTCCTGCAGGTACTCATGCAGGTGGGGACCCATTCCATAGTATTTGATGATGTTGCTTTCATACCCTTTAGGGAAGACGGGCCAACTGGTGTCTTTGGCTACGAATTGAAAGGCATCCATCCTGAAGCCATCGATGCCCTTGTCCAGCCAGAACTTCATGATGTCATACACTTCCCGGCGCAGCTGTGGGTTCTCCCAATTGAGGTCGGGCTGTTTGCGTGAAAAATAATGCAGGTAATACGCCTTCGTCAAAGAGTCATATTTCCAGGCGTCGCTGTTGATGTCGAAGAAGCTCCATCGGGGGGTAGGTTTTCCCCTTTCCCCATTCCACCAATGATAGTAATTGCGATAGGGGCTGGTCCGGGAGCTCCGGGACTGTTGGAACCAGAGGTGCTCGTCGCTGCTGTGGTTGACGACCAGGTCCATTACCAGCCGGATCTTCCGCTTGTGCATTTCCAGCAGCAGCGTATCAAAGTCAGCCATGGTCCCGAAATCCTTCATGATGTTGCGGTAGTCGCTGATATCATACCCGTTGTCGTCATTGGGAGACGAGTAGATGGGGTTGAGCCATACAACGTCGACACCCAGGCTGCTGATATAATCCAGTTTGGAGATGATGCCTTTCAGGTCGCCGATGCCGTCGCCGTCACTGTCTTTAAAGCTGCGGGGATAGAGTTGGTACACGACGGCTTCTTTCCACCATTTCCGGCCGGTCGTGTCGCTGCTGCCGGTAGCTGCATTTTGCCGGCTGCTGCAAGAGGTTAAGATGATAAGAGTGGAAAAGAGGATGAATTTTGACATGTCCGGGATTCAATAGGTTAACAATCCGACGGGGGGTTATTTAGGCCGACCCTTATAATTCTTCGTGTATAGATCTGCGATATCCTGATTCAATGCGTGCAAACGGAATGTCGTTACTTTTAGTTCGGAAGGAAGGGCTTTTAGTAATTCCTTTCCGGCGCCGGAGCCCGGGGCGCCCCAGAAGTTGGCGATGTAGGGCACCGATGGGTCGGACCTATCCACGGTGACCATGGCCTCGGCCTCCTCACTGGAGTTGCCGATGAAAAAAACCATCATGGTCGTATCCTTCACTGTTTTCTTTTCGGATTGTTTGGTGGCAGCTCCACCCATGTCGTTCATTAAATTCGTCAGGACCAGCATTTCGTCCATCTGGATTTTTAGTTTTTTTCGTTCGGCGACGGTCTGTCCCGCGGGAAGGATCCTGATCGCTGCGGTATGCCAGTTAACCATCAGCGTATGGGTTTTTGAAAAATCACCCGTGGTAATGTTGGTCTTTTGGATAACCTCCAGGTCTTTCAGCAAGGATGAACCGGTGAAGATGGTCGCCGTCAGGGGATTGGCGATCACACTGTCGATCACCTCATTATACCTTTTCCAGATGCTCCAGTACATCTTTTCCGTCAGCGGCAGGTTGGGAGAGGCGGCCTTGGTTTTGGAATAATCATGTCCCTTCACTTTGGAGGATGGAGCCGATTCCGGTTCAATCAACATTTCGAGGCCGGTCGCTGGAAAGCCCGTGCCCGCGGAAGATCGTTGGATTATGGCAGGCGTTTGCGCTCTATCACGGAGAAACGGCACATTTGGCCGGAAAAGAAGACCGGCCGGTGTTGAAGATGCCGCTGCTGCTGAGGGTGTCAGCCTTTTCTCTCTCGTTGAGGGCTTGTGCATTCAGATAACGTTAGGCACCCTGAATATACAGAAAAAATCAGTCCCGGTGGAGGGGAAAACGGATGTGTTCCTTTCATGTCGGCATCTATATCTTCCCGGACGGGGATCATGGCCGACCGGGAAAATCTCAAAGGGAGCAGGGGCAGCGGATAAAGATCGGGGGCCTCCCGTCGGGCAAAAAAAAACCAGGTCTTTTGTCCGGATTGTTGGCAGGAGATTGTCTGTTCTAAAAATCTCATTATTATGGAAAAGATCATGCAACATCCCATCGTTAGCCAGGAAAGCTGGCTTGCAGCACGTAAAGAGCTTCTGGTCAAAGAGAAAGAGCTTACCCGGCAGCGGGACCGGTTAAGCGAGGCGCGGCGGGCGCTGCCCTGGGTCAGGATCAGTAAAGAGTATGTTTTTGATGGTCCGGAGGGAGAAGTTACCCTGGCAGAGCTGTTTAAGGGCAGAAGCCAGCTGGTCGTCTATCATTTTATGTTCGGGCCCGGCTGGGAGGTAGGATGTTCGGGCTGTTCGTTCCTGGCCGACCATGTCGAAGGTCCTTTCCTCCATTTACATCATCATGATGTTAGTTTTGTCGCGGTGTCCCGGGCGCCTTACCGGAAGATCGCCGCTTTTCAGCAACGTATGGGCTGGAAGTTTGCCTGGGTATCTTCCTTTGGGAGAGATTTTAACTATGATTTTCATGTTTCCTTTACGGAAGAGGAAGTAGCGAAGGGAGAGGGTTTGTATAACTTTGGCCTGCAAAAAATCAACACGGATGAGCTGCCGGGGGTAAGTGTATTTTATAAGGATGAGGAAGGGGAGATCTTTCATACTTACTCTACTTATGGCCGCGGGGCCGATGATCTGCTGGGCGCTTATATGTTCCTGGACCTGACGCCGCTGGGTCGTAATGAGACGGGGCCCAATGGCGACCAACAGGATTGGGTACGGCTTCATGATATGTATATAGAGGGGCCCATTGCCAGCTCCTGCTGCCATGA
>DATJJD010000292.1:0-3067 GCA_035492545.1 Puia sp. | reverse complement strand
GAGGTTACCTGTGGGCTCATCCGCCAGGATCAGGGAAGGGTCATTAATCAGGGCCCGGGCAATGGCGACACGCTGGCATTGGCCACCGGATAATTCGTTGGGTTTGTGATGGCTTCTGTCTGTGAGGCTGACCTTTTCCAGGACGCTCATAGCCCTTTCCAGCCTCACCTTCTTTGGAATACCTGCGTAGACCAGGGGAAGGGCGACATTCTCCAAAGCTGTCAGTCGGGGAAGCAGGTTGAATTGCTGGAAGACAAAGCCGATCTCTATATTTCGCACATCCGCCAGGTCGTCATCCGGCATCGTGCTGACATCTTTTCCATTGAGGATATAACTGCCCGCCGTCGGTGAGTCGAGACAGCCCAGGATATTCATCAGGGTGCTCTTCCCGGAACCGGATGGTCCCATTAATGCAACGTATTCATTCTTGAAAATATCCAGTGAAATACCCTTTAGGACGGGCAAGGCCTGTTTGCCCATAAAATAGCTTTTGCGGATATTCTCGAGGTGTATGATGGGTGTATTCATGGTCAGGTTTTGAAGGGTGGGGGCAGGGTTTTCAGGATTTAGCGGGGTTACGGATGACTTTGGGCACGGTGAAATAAGTGCCGTCGGTCGCGGGCGCATTGGAGAGGGCCTGTTCGTGGCTGACGGACCCCCTGATCTCATCTTCCCGTAAGACGTTAATTACCGGGCTCATGTGCAGCAACGGCTCCACCCCTTCGGTATTAAGCTCTCCCAGCTTCTCTACGAAGTCGATCATTTTCCGGAGATCTTTTTTGATCTCCTCTTTTTCCTCTGCGTTGAATTCCAGGCGGGCCAGGTTGGACAGGTTGTCGATGAGGGCGTCGTTCACTTCCATGCGAATGCTTTGGACAAAAATAGCGGTTTATTTTGAAGGTGGGAAGTCGGGAGGGGAAAGACGGTTGGGACGCGGGACGGAAGGTGGGGGCGGACAACAGCCGGGCTGACAGAACGGACGGGAAATGAAGGACCGCCGACGGAAGAGGAGGGATTTTATTATCTTCGCGCTCCGTCAAAGCCGCCAAAGGCGACTTTGGTCCGAAAGGACAATAATCAGCGGTTTTGCAGGAAATGCGAGGATTATTTAAAGCGCATTTTTTGCTCATACAATGGAAAGAAAGAGAGAAATCGTCATGAGCGGCATCCGGCCCACGGGTTTTTTACACCTGGGAAACTATTTCGGGGCCCTACGGAATTATGTGCGGATGCAGGAGTTATATACCTGCTATTTCATGGTGGCGGACCTGCATGCCCTGACCACTCTGAAAGAGACGAAAGAGCTGAAAGGGCATGTTCGCCGGGTATTGGCCGAGAACATTGCCTCTGGCCTGGATCCGGAGAAAGTAGCCCTCTATTGCCAAAGTCATGTACCGGAGACGGCGGAGTTATACTTATACCTCAACATGCTGGCTTATGTGGGCGAATTGGAGAAAACCCCCACTTTTAAAGAAAAAGTACGTCTTCAACCCCAGAATGTAAATGCGGGTCTGCTGACCTATCCTGTTCTGCAAGCGGCCGACATCCTGCTGCACCGCGCCACTTATGTGCCGGTAGGGAAGGACCAGGAACAGCACCTGGAGATCGCCCGGAATTATGTCAACCGGTTTAACCAGCGTTATGGCGGGGATGTTTTCCCGGAACCCTACGCTTTTAATTTCGGGGAAGAGCTGGTGAAGGTGCCCAGCCTGGATGGAGCGGGAAAAATGAGCAAGAGCGAAAATCAACTGGCTACCCTCTACCTGTCTGATGACGACGAGACCATTCGTAAGAAGATCTCGAAGGCCAAGACAGACAGCGTAGGCGGCGCTGCCGTAAAATCGGAAGATGGGCAAGGGGGGGGGCAGCCGTCCATGCCGGAGTCGGTTGCTAATTTGTTCCAGCTGCTGAAGCTGGTCTGCCCGTTAGACACGTATGATAAATTCCAAACAGATTATCAGACAGGCACTATCCGTTATGGTGATATGAAGAAAGAGCTGGCGGAAGGTATGGTGCGGTTCATCGCGCCCATCCGGGAGAAAGCGGAGGCTATCCGAAACGATGAGCCCTATCTCCGGCAGGTGATGGAACAGGGCGCCGCTAAAGCAAGGGCCAGCGCTGTCATAACCCTGCAACTGGTCAAAGACGCCATCGGGCTTACGTATTATTAAGGCCGGCGGACGGGCCGAAAAAAATACTTCCAATGCCCCGGTAAATCAAAAAAGAATTAATACCTTAAAACCTTTTAGGGATACCAACGCAGAACTTATAATCATGGCAAAAAACAAGAAGCCCAAACATATCGCAGTAGCTGGAAATATCGGTGCGGGCAAGACCACGTTGACAGAGATGCTGAGCAAACATTATCGTTGGATCCCCCAATTCGAAGATGTTGACCACAACCCCTACCTGAATGACTTTTATGAGGACATGCCCCGGTGGAGCTTTAACCTGCAGATCTTCTTCCTGAACAGCCGGCTCAACCAGCTGCTGGAGATCCATTCGGGTACGGAGACCGTGATCCAGGACCGCACCATCTATGAGGATGCCCATATCTTCGCCCCCAACCTACATGAAATGGGGCTGATGAGCAAACGCGATTATAACAACTACTTCCAGTTCTTCCAAACCCTGAAAAGGATGGTGCAGCCTCCTGACCTCCTGATCTATCTCCAGGCTTCCGTGCCCACCCTGGTGGCGCAGATACAGAAACGGGGACGGGAGTACGAAGAGAATATACGCCTCGACTATCTCAAGCGGCTGAATGACTTTTATAATAAATGGATCGATGGCTACAAAGAGGGTCCCCTGCTGATCGTCGATATCGACAAGAATAAATTCCCGGAGAATGAAGAGCACCTGGGAGAGATCATTACACGGATCGACTCGCAGTTGTACGGTCTGTTCTAAATGATCGTCCCCAAGAGGTCAGGGGTCCTAAAAAACAAAAACCCCACCAAGGAAGTTGATGGAGTTAGTTTTGGCAAACAATCGTAGATCAGATTGTTAATGGAATTTGATCCGCCAAGTTCAGTATTTTATTTTTAATTCCGAATTTTTTTTAACA
>DATJJD010000291.1:0-72673 GCA_035492545.1 Puia sp. | reverse complement strand
CTGAGCGGTTCGTCCAGGGTAAAAGTGCTGGCAAGGCTGTCTTTTAACAGCCCCGTCCCCTGCGGGTTGTCTACCGGCAGCGCCCGTACGGCCGGCAGTGAAGACCAATAGGGTTCTTCCTGCCTTAGGGTCTCACTCCCGGCATAGCTCAACTGCAGTTGCTGCCAGTGAAGGAAGGAGTCCGTCTTTTGCGGTAGTACCAGGGGTTGCCCCTCCAGATATAACGTATATAACGAAGAGAGGTCTTCCAGCAGGATGCGCCAGGATACGCCGTCGGTGACCAGGTGATGGATGACTAAGAGCAGGCGGTCGCCGGACTGGTCGGTTGCTTGGTCGACGGCCTGGTCGCCGGACTTGTTGGTTGCATGGTTGGTTGCCTGTTGCGGCGCAGGTCCGGGTCGTCCGGCCATGCGGTCATAGCCCCGGAACAGGCAAGCTTTTAATAGCGGTCCTTCCGCCAGATCGATCCCGGACTGGATCCGGTCGCAATAAGCAGCGAAGAGATCGCGGGAGTCTTTTTGTCCGGGCTGTTCGGGTTGTTTGGACTGTTCGGGTTGTTCCAGTTGGCCGGGCTGTTCCAGTTGGCCGGGTTGTTTGGGCTGTATGTGCTGTTGGGGCTGCTCGAACTGTCGGGGCTGTCCGGTCCAGTCGGCGAACTCCACTATCTCCAGGTGATAGGATTGTTGCAGGCCCCGGTTTTCCTGTATCCATCCTTCCGGTGAGGGCCGGTAGACCATGCGCAAGGCATCGTGATGCCGGACCACTCCTTCCAGCGCGGAGCGAAGCCCGTCTTCCGACAGCCGCCCGGGGTTTTGTAACAAAACTGATTGGTTATAATGATGTTTGTCCGGACAGCCATTATTAAAAAACCAATGCTGGATGGGGCTTAAGGGGATCCTGCCCGTCACCGGTTCCTGCGGGATGGAACGGCTGACGGTGGTGATGCGGGCCGCCATCTCTTCCAGGACGGGATAGGACAATACATCCTGGATAGCAATGGTGTATCCCCGTTGTTTTAACCGGGATATGACCTGGATCGACTTGATCGAGTCACCCCCTAAAACAAAGAAGTCATCCTTGATCCCGATGGGCTGTTTTTTCAACACCTCTTCACAAACGGCGATGAGTTGCCGTTCCTCTTCCGTGCGAGGCGCCACATAGGCGATGCCAGTCGCCAATCCCAGGCCCGCCGGGTCGGGCAGCCGTTGCCGGTCTATCTTGCTATTTTGTGTTAAAGGAAATTCCGGGAGCTGTACAAAATGGGCAGGCACCATATAGGCCGGCAGGCGGCGGATCAGCGAGGAACGCAGCTCCGGTGTCTGCAGGTCTTTTTTCCCCACCACATAGGCCACCAGTTCTTTTACTCCGTCTTCCCGGGTCTTTGGCAGCACGACGGCGGCCTCTACTCCTTCACAGCTTTGCAATACCTTCTCTATCTCTCCCGGTTCGATGCGGTAGCCGCGGATCTTTACCTGTTCATCCCGGCGGCCCATGAATACCATGTTGCCGTCCGGCAGCCATTTGCCCAGATCGCCTGTCCGGTACATCCGGGCCCCGGGATGGAATGGGTCCCCTATAAATTTTTCCAAGGTCAGCTCCGGGTTATTTAAATACCCGCGCGCTATGCCCGCCCCTCCGATAAAGATCTCCCCGGTCACGCCGACGGGCGACAGCAACAATTGTTCATCCAGCAGGTAGATATGATCATTGGCGATGGGTCTGCCTATCGGGATATTCTTATAGACCAGTTTTGTGCCTTTGTCGATACGGAACAGGCAGGCGCAGATGGCCGTTTCCGTGGGGCCATAGGCGTTGTACAACCTTCCATTCCGGATAAAAGCGGCGACGTCTTCCGGGTTGGAGGGTTCTCCTCCTACGATCAGTTTACCCAGATTATGGATACGGTCGATCTGTAATTGATGCAAAAGGGCTGTCGGCAGGCCTGCGATCTCAATCTCCCTGTCTATGATAAAGGCTTCCAGCAGCTGCGGGTTCTTTTTATCTTCCTCTTTGATGATATGCATTTCAGCGCCGGCGACGGGGGAGGAAAATATCTCGAAGACGGATACGTCAAACGACAAGGAGTAGAATTGAAGAAATTTTTCTTTCTGTTTGATTTCATAAATGGCATTCATGGCCTGCATGGAGTTGGCCAGCGAACCATGTTCGATCATCACTCCTTTTGGCAGCCCTGTAGACCCCGAGGTGTAGATCACATAGGCCAGTTGCCGCGGATCGATCGGCTCCCCGGAAAAAGTTTTCCCGTCATTGGTATCGAAGGATTGTACATCCAGGGCTATGATCGCCCCCGTATAATATTCCAGGTCGAAGATATGATCGGTCTGTGTCAATAACACTTTTATGCCGGTATCCTCCATGATGAACGCTTTTCTTGCCCGGGGGTACTCCGGGTCGATGGGTACATATACCCCTCCTGCTTTCAGGATGCCAAAAGCGGCGATGAGCACCTTTTCGGAGCGGTCCAGCAGCACGCCGATCATTTCTTCTCTGATGATGGCATGATGCTCCATCAGGTAGGCCGCCAGCCGGTCAGACTGTTCATCCAGCTGCTTATAGGTCAGGCTCTTTTTTTCGAAGACAACCGCGAGAGCATCGGGAATCTGCCGCACCTGATCTTTAAATAAGGCTATTACATTTCCGGGGTCCTTAAAGTCGATGGCTGGCCCATCAAAAATTGTCAACTGCCGGTGTCTTTCCTCTTCCGTGAGGTATTCCAATCGATGGAGTGGCGTCTCCGGCTGTCTGACGATAACTTCCAGCAATTGACCAAAATGAACGGCCAGCTGTGTTATATTACCGAGGTCATAAACATCGGGGTTATAGATAATACGCAGATCCAGGCCTAACCTGGTCTCCACGAAATTCAGCACCATATCGAAGGCCCCGATATAACGGGTGGCGCCTTCATACTTGCTGATCGTAAGTCCCTGCAAGCTTTGAGCTTCGTTGTCATTGCCCGCATTCTGCAATAACACCTGGATGTCGAACAGGGGGTTGCGACTGATGTCCCGATGAAGCCTGAGCTCTTCCACCAGTTCATCGAATGGGAAGACCTGGTGTTCGAAGGCCCCTGTAACCACTTCTTTCACCCGTTGAAGAAGTGCCGCAAAGCTATCAGCGGCATCGAACCTTACCCGCAGGGCCAGGGTATTGGCATAAAACCCTATCTGTTCTTCCAGGTCGGCGTGTTGCCGGCCGGCAACGGGGCTGCCGATAATAACATCCGTTTGACCGGTATAACGATAGCAGAGAGCATAGACGGCTGCCAGCAGGCCCATATACAAGGTGCCCCGTTGTCTGAAACAATATTCCTTTAGATTTCCGACAACCGCTGCATCTATTTCGTGGCTAAAGAACGAGCCATCATACGTTTTCACCGCCGGTCGTATCTTGCCCGCGGGCAACAGTAATACCGGCAGTTCTCCAGCCAATTGTTGCAGCCAATAAGACCGATGTCCCTGTGAGGAAGCATCGTTAAGCTGATCCTGTTGCCAGGTTATATAATCTTTATACTGCAGGGGCAGGGGTTGCCGCGTTGTGTTTTCTCCTTTTACGGCGGCATTGTAGACCGAGACAATCTCCCGGATCAGTAAGTTGATCGACCATCCGTCGCAGATAATGTGATGCACCACATAAGCAAACACCCACTTATCCTCTGCATGCCGATAAAGGGCTAACCTTATCAGCGGAGCGTCCAGTGCAAACGGTTTGGCAAGCTGGGATGCCAACTGTGTGCGCAGCAAAACTTCCGGGTCTTTTTCCTCTTTCAGGTCTTTGTAATCGATGGTCTGTGTAGCCTGTGCCGGAGGCAGTACAAACTGGCGGACCTCGCCCAGCTCATCTTCTTTAAAGATGGTCCGCAGGCTCTCGTGACGTGCTATTGTTGCCGAGCAAGCTTCCTGCAGCGCCTCGCGGTTCAATTCCCCTTCGAGCAGATAGACGCCGGACATATTATAGGCACTGCTGGCTAATGGCGACTGAGACAATACCCATAACCGGCGTTGACCGGCAGACATAGGATACCAGGGCCGGTCGGCTATCCGGGGGATGGGGCTAAACCCATTGACGGTGTCCTGATTCGCCTTTATAAAATGAATAAGGTCCTGTTTGTGTTCGCTGAGCTTCTGTAGCAACTCCTTGTCCAGCGCCCCTTTTGGCGCCTGAACATCCAGCTTGTCCCCGACAACCCGGATATTGACCTTCAATGCGATCAACCTTGAATATAGATCAACAATCATATTGAAAAACTTTCAGTATCTGTGATAGTATTCATTTCAAACAGTTCGCCCTTTGCCCATTTGATCTTTTCTATTTCGACGGCGATAGCCTCGATGGTGGGTTCGATAAACACGTTCCGGATATTGATGGTCAGCCCCATTTCTCTTCTGACCTGGTTGAGAAATGCGCCGACGGACAATGAATTGGCGCCCATTCCGAACAGGTCGTCCCGGATGCCTATTTTTTCCGTCTGCAAAATAGAGCGCCACATTTCTTCAACCCGGACCTGTAGTTCCGTAGCGGGCGGAACATACTCCCGGGACTGATCATTCCCGCTTGCCACCGGTTGCGGCAAAGATTTCCGGTCTATCTTGCCATTGCTGTTCAGGGGGAAAGAGTCGAGAACCATAAAATAAGCGGGGATCATATAGGAAGGCAACAGGCCCTTCAGATATGTTTTTATCTCCTGCAGATCCTGTTCGGGCTCTGTCACCAGGTAAGCGCAAAGCTGATTCAAACCGCCGGCGTCCTTAAACACATCTACGATGGCCCCTTTTATGTTTTCATGCCGTTGCAGCAGGCTTTCTATTTCTCCCAGCTCTACTCTGAAACCTCTTATTTTTACCTGGTTATCCTTTCTGCCCAGGAACTCCATATTGCCATCAGGCAGCATTCGGCCCAGGTCCCCTGTCCGGTACATCATTGCGCCTGGCGCCCCGTTAAACGGATCCGGTTTAAAAGCGGCGGTGGTTTTTTCCTTGTCATTGGCATATCCTTTTGCGACCCCGACCCCGCCGATATACAGGTCGCCCGCCACGCCTTTGGGAACAGGCTGAAGCTGATCGTTGAGGATATAGAAAGAGTTGTTCTTTATCGGTTTGCCATAGGGGATGCTGCTCCAGGCCTCCTCTACTTTTCCGATGGGATAATAATTTGACCAAACGGTCGCTTCGGTTGCCCCGCCCAGGCTGATCACCCGGGCTCGGGGAAAGAATTGGCGGATGCGGTCCGGAAGCTGGACCGGTATCCAGTCTCCGCTCAGGAAGACCAGGCGCAGGTCCTGCTGGTGGTAGGCTTCGGGGGCAGGGGGCGAAGGTCGATCCGGACTGGCGGATGGAAGCCGATCCAGGCCGGTGGACGAAGAAGATTGATCCGGACCGGCGGATGGAAGCCGATCCGGACGCGGGTCCAGGCCGGTTGGCAAAGAAAGTCGATCCGGACTGGCGGATGAAGGTCGATCCGGACTGGCGGATGGAAGCTGATCCAGGCCGGCGGACGAAGAAGATTGATCCAGGCCGGCGGATAGTTGTCCAACGAAATAGTTCATGGTCGTAGGGACCGAATCCCAGAACGTGATATGTTCATCGGTCAGCAGCCGTTTTAAGGAGCTGATGTCCTGTACTTCTTCATTGCGTGTGATCACCACGGTCCCGCCGGCGGCCAGCATGCCGAAGATATCATAGACGGAAAGGTCGAAACACATGGAGGTTATAAACAACAGCCGGTCCTCCGGGCCGATGTTATATTCTTTGTTTACCCATTCGACCAGGTTCACTACCGAATGATGTTGGATCATAACCCCCTTGGGGCGGCCGGTAGAGCCCGACGTATAAATAGTATAGGCCAGCGCATCGCTACGGTGACGGATATGCGGGTTTTGTCCGCTGCCGCCGGCCAGGTACTGCCCATGCATTTCTCCCGAATCCGGCCCATGCATTTCTACCGGATTTTGTCCGTGCATTACTCCCAGGTCCTGCCCATTCCTTTCCTGCCGTTGCCCTCCATTCAGCGGTATCACCTTTATCCCTTCTAATTCGTCGATCAAAGCCTGCCGTACATCCGACAATACTTTTTCGACCCCCGAATTGCGGATAATATATTCCTGTCTTTCGAAAGGATATTCCGGGTCAATGGGCACGTAGGCGGCCCCGGCTTTTAAGATACCATACATGCCGATGATCATGCCGAAACTCCGGGAAACATGCAGCCCCACATTATCTCCCTGATTTACCCCCAGCCGGATGAGGTACCCGGCCAGCCTGTTAGCCTGTTCATTGAGGCTGCTATAGCTCAACCCGATATTGTCCTGGCGTAAGGCAATGGCATCGGGGGTCCTGGCCACCTGCTCCTCGAACAATTGATGTATGGATTTTTCCTTTGCATAAGGGGCCCCGGTGGCATTAAAATCAACCAGGACCTCTTTTAATTCGGCGGGCGGCAGCACATTCAAAACGGCAAGGGGTTGATGAACGTCTTTTGCAAAACCTTCCAGGATGCGTACGTAGAGATCCAGGGCGTATCGTACATCCTGTTCATGAAAACAGGAGGGGGCGTATTTGATCCTCGCGGAGAAGCGGTTCAGGGTCTTGCTTACTTCCACGTCAAAGAGGGTGTTGGTCATCTCGTTGGAGACTTCCAGCTCCGAGGTATTGTGCCCTGCCTCCAGGATATTGATCAGGTCGTTTCCCTGAATCTTCTCAAAGGTGTGAAAATCCGTATAATTCAGCAGGGTGTCGAAGATGGGGTTCCCGAAGGAAGTCCGGTCGCCGATCATCCTTGCCACCTCGCTGAGATGTACTTCATTCGCTTTTACGCCGGCGATAAACGCGTTAACCTGTGTTAAAAGCGACAGGATATCCGTCAGCTTATCAAACTCCACACGAATGGGGATGGTCGTGAGGAAACAGCCCAGGATATTCTCCCCGCCCTCTATGGCCGGCCGGTCATGGGTCACTACCCCGGTGGTGATATCCCGTTCGGCGCAGACAATATGTAATAAACAAACATGAGCGGCCAGGCAGATGGCCTTAAAGGACAGTCGATGCCGCTCGGCCAACCGGGTGAGATCCTCCAGTAAACCTTGATCCAACCTCCTGCTGACCTTTCTCATGCCGGGTGTTTCGTTAATCCTCAGCCCCTTGTAGTTAAAGGGCCATTTATTCCTTGTATATCCCTGTAATAAATTTTTCCAATAAGTTTCGACGGAGGCCTCTGTTTTTCTTCCTAATGAAATAGCGCAATAATCTTTATAACTGTATTTCAACGGGGCCAAGTCTCCAGGATCGGAGAGCTCGGTCTTTATCACGGAAACGCTCCACCCGTCCAGCAAGGCATGATGGACGCTGTATATGATATAATATTCATTCCCTTCCAGTCTGAAAAGATGGATCCTCCACAACAGCTCGTCATCAAAGCTGAGCCGGATAGCCAGGTCGTCCGCTATGCGTTGATCGATGCGGGTCTTCTTCTCCTCCTTTGACTGAAGCGATAGATCCTCGAAGGTAAAGGGAAGATGGATCTCCGGCAGCACCACTTTGACGGGCCGGCTGTAACTGCTGATGTAATATTTGGTCCTTAAGATGGGATGCCGCCGGACGATGCAGCTCAATCTTTCCCTGAACCGGTCGAGCCCATCTATCCGTACTACAAAGGCGTATTGATCATAATAAACGGGCTCCCGGGTATTCATCAGGGAAGAATAGATCATGCCCTGTTCGATCCGGACGAGGGGGTAAATATCTTCGTAGCGAGGTGGTAAGATCCGTTTGTCCTTATCTTCCTCTTCGATCAGCGCCTTTATTCCCCCGATCTCCTCCAAGCCGGCGGTGAGCTGCTGGTAGATCCCCTGCTGATCCGTACCAGGTTCCCGGTTACGAAGGCTGGCGGCCCAGTCTTCCAGGATGCCGGACCCGTATAACTCCCCGACGCTGATGTCCAGTCCCATCAATCTTTTGACACGAACCACGAAGGTGATCACCTTTATCGAATCGCCGCCCATCGCAAAAAAATCATGCTTCATGCCTATGCCTTTCCTCCGGGTGATGTCCTCCACGATAGCGATCAGCTGACATTCCATTTCGTCTTTGGGAGCGATATATTCCACAGCGCCGGACAGGGCTGCCTCTGCGGGGTCGGGTAATTTTTTCCGGTCTATCTTTCCACTACTCGTCAACGGTAGTTCATGGAGCGGTACAAAATAAGCGGGCAGCATATAGGCCGGCAAAGTTTTGGACAGATGCGACCGCAGGCTTCCCAGGTCCAAGGATGTCTTGCCCACCACATAGGCCACCAATTCCTTTTCTCCTTTAACACTACCCGAGGTGATGACCACCGCGGCGGCGATGTCGGGATGGCTTTGCAGGCAGCAGGTTATCTCTTCAAGCTCGATGCGGTATCCCCGGATTTTAACCTGGTCATCCTTTCTTCCCATAAATTCAATATTCCCATCCGGAAGCCATCTTCCCAGGTCTCCGGTCTTATAGAGGCGATGGCCCTTTTTAAAAGGATTGGCGAAGAATTTCTCTTCCGTCAGCGCCGGGTTGTTCAGATACCCTCTCGCCAGTCCCACTCCTCCTATGCAGAGCTCTCCCGCCACTCCGACAGGCGCCAAACGGCCTGCCTCGCTGAGGATATACAGTTGTGTATTCCAGATAGGACGACCGATAGGTATTTTGGCGTCTCCTGCCCGGGTGGTATAATAAGTGACATCGATGGACGCCTCAGTAGGACCATATAAATTATGAATGGGGATGTCGAGTTGGTCATACCATGCCCTGACCGTTTCCGGGAGCAAGGCCTCTCCGCTGGTTATCACCCGTCTCAGACTCTTTAGTTGCTCCTTCAGGTCTTTTCGATCAAATAAAGCGCTGATAAAGGAAGTCAGCATGGGGGGAACAAAGTGCAGACCCGTAACCTGATATTGCCGGATCAATGACAAGATCTTCTCAGGAGACCTGGCATCTTCTTTGGGGCACAAGATCATTTTTGCACCCCAGCACAAGGGCAGAAAGATCTCCCAAACAGAGACATCAAAAGTATAGGAGGTCTTTTGCAAAATAACATCGTCCGGGGTAAAGTCAAACTGCCGCCACATCCATTCTATCCGGTTGATCACCCCCCTGTGCTGCAGCATACAACCTTTTGGGCGGCCCGTGGACCCCGATGTATAGATCACATAAGCCAGATCGGTTGGTTTTGTAAATGCCTTTACAGGATTCGTTTCATAGGCAGATCGCACATTCTCAAAATAAGCCAGCTCTTCTTCGTCTATAACTGCCTTACACCGGCTGTTCGTTATCATATAATCGATCCGTTCCGCCGGGTATTCCGGGTCTATCGGCAAATAGGCGCCCCCTGCTCTCAACACCCCCAGTATGGCGATGATCATCCGCTCGCTGCGATCCAGTTGTATGCCTATAATATCATCCGGGGCGATGTGGTAATTGATCTGCAGGTAATGCCCCAATTGATTGACAAGCAGGTTCAACTGCCGGAAGCTGATCTCTCTTTCCCCGGATTGGAGGGCTATCTTATCAGGATCTCTGTTCACCTGTTGGTCAAAAAGATCCATGATGGTCTTATCCCGGGGAAAATCGTTGGCCGTGTCATTGAAGGTCTCCAGCAACCGGTGTGTTTCCTCTTTGCCCAAATAGTCCAGTTGCCGGACAGGCGTTAGCGGCTGCCGGATAACCGCCTGCAGCAGCCCCTGAAAATGATCCGAAAAACGGATGATGGTATCCCTGTCATAGAGATCGGTATTGTATTCGATGGAGGCCTGCAGGGCCCCGCCTGATTCGATGAAAATAAAACTAAGATCATATTTACTGGTCACGGGTTCCACGCCCTCGTATTTACTCACCCTGATATTCTTTGCTGCTTCGCCCGATTTAAAAGGTCCTTCTTCATTTTGCATGACGACCATGACGTCAAACAGGGCGTTGCGGCTCCTATCTCTTGTGAGGTCCAATTCGGCGACCAGCTCGTCGAAAGGATAAGCCTGGTGTTTATAAGCGTCCAAGGTCATCCGGGTGACGCGCCCCAGCAATTCCCTAAAATTATCCGAATCGTTGAACCGGCCTCTTAACGCCAGCATATTTATATAAAAGCCGATCTGGTCCTCCAGATCCAGATGTTCGCGGCCCGCGATGGGGCTGCCGACAATAATATCTTTCTGTCCGGTATAATGATACAGCAAGGCATAGAGGGCCGAGAGCAAGGCCATAAACAAGGTCCCGCCTTCCTCGCCCGCCAGGGTCTTTAATCCCTTTACCAATTCCCTGTCGAAGGTGGCGGAGATCATGGCGCCCTTGTAACTTTTTACAACCGGCCGGGTTTTATCGGTCGGTAGTTCCAGCACGGGGATCTCCCCGGCAAACTGCTCCAGCCAATAGGTTTTGTGGGTTTGTAAAGAAGTATCTTTTAAGGCCGACTGCTGCCAGGTACTATAGTCTTTATATTGTATGCGCAGGGAAGGCAGGGGAAAGGGTCTTCCGGAGCAACGGGCTTCGTACAAAAGCAATAGCTCCCTGATCATGACGCCCATCGACCAGCCGTCGCTGATGATATGATGCATCACGCAGCAGAAAACCCATTTATTCTCCCCCGTGCGCAGCAGGGCGGCTCTCATCAGGGGGCCGGCCGAAAGATCGAAAGGGGTATCCCATTGCTGTCTTACCAGCTCATTCAATCGGGCTTCCGGTGCTGCCTCCCGGCGAAGGTCATAATCCGTCAATACAAACCCGGCGGCTTCCGGCGGCAGGATCACCTGTCTTATTTCTTCCTTATCATTTATCGTAAAGATGGTTCGCAGGCTTTCATGACGAGACACCAGCGTGTTGAGCGCATATTCGAAGATGTCTTGTTGCAGCTCACCCTCCAACGCATAGGTTTTTGTCATATGATAGGCCAGACTGCCTTGTGTCAACTGGCTTAGCATCCAGAGTCTGCGCTGTGCGGAGGAAGGAGCATAATCTTCCCGGAGGGGGATAAGGGGAATGTCCTCTTCCAACCTGTCTGTCTGCGTGCTGTCCGACAGGAACTGCAGCAGCTCGGCTTTCCGTTCCCGGATAGCGGCGATCAAGGCCGGGTCGACGTCCGCATCGCTTGTAAAGACGTTGAGCTTCCCGTCTACTACCTGGAGAAGGATATTATTATCTCTTAAATCTTTGAGTAGCTCCTTCATATCTCAAGTTGTTTTAGATTCCTTCCGTTCTTCTTCAGGCGGTCCTGGTCATGGAAGAAAAAGATCTGTTCGCTTATGCTCTCGATCATTGGTTCTTTGAAGATGCTGAGGATATTTAACCGTACGGAAAAGCTCCTGTTGATCCTTGTAATAAGCTGCATCATTTTCAGGCTATGTCCTCCCAGCTCGAAGAAATTATCTTTTATCCCTATTTCCTTATTGCCCAGTACGTCCTGCCAGATGGAGACCAGTCTGGTTTCCGTCTCATTTCGGGGCGCCACATAGGGTGTCGCCGCCGCAAGCGCTGAGCCATCCGGGTCGGGCAATAAAGACCTGTCTATTTTCCCGTTAAGCGTTAATGGCCATTCGGCCAGTTGGATGAAATAAGCGGGGATCATATAAGAGGGCAGGATCCGGGCCAGGTAAACGCGGAGCCCGGATGCCTCCAGCGGGGCGCCGGCGACCAGGTAGGCCACCAGTTCCTTTTCCCCATTGGCATTGGTTCTGGCCAGTACCATGGAAGCCTTGACATCTTTGTGATCCCGAAGAGCAGCTTCTATTTCTCCCAGCTCTACCCGGTAGCCCCTGATCTTGACCTGGTCATCCTTTCTGCCTATGAATTCTATCCTGCCATCCGGCAGCCACCGGCCCAGGTCTCCGGTCCTATAGATCCGTTGTCCTTTTTTAAAAGGGCTGAACTTCTCCGCGGTCAGCAGCGGATTATTCAGGTAGCCCCGGGCCAACCCCGCCCCGGAAATGCCGATCTCTCCAATGACGCCCATGGGGGTAAGCCTTTGTGTATCGTCCAGGATATAAAATGAGGAGTCGCAGAAAGGCGAGCCCAGGGGAATCGGAGAAGGTGGGTGTCCGGGGTCAAGTTGTGTGATCAGCTTCCCGATCGTCGTTTCCGATGGGCCGTAATGATTATACACCTGACAATGTCCATTTGCCTGGCTGATCCTATCCAGTATATCCGGGGTCAACTGTTCCCCTCCGAAGATCAGGCATTTACGAGGCAGGAAGTCCTTATTTGCTGCACTCAGCGATTTCCAATGAGAGGGAACTATTTTTATACAATCCATTTTTCCCATGTCAATGCCTTCCGGGTCCAACAGGGCCGCTCCCGAAAAGATATGCAGGGTGGCGCCTGTCAGCAGGGAGGGGTAAAGAACCGTATTCCCCAGGTCCGCCGAGATCGTCGACAACATTCCAAAATGGCGGCAATCGCGGATATTTGTCCGGGCGAGGATGCCATAAAAATAGTCTACCAGGGCCCCATGGCTGATCATCACTCCCTTGGGATGACCTGTCGATCCGGAAGTATAGATCACATACGCCAGGTCGGCGGGACTGATGCTGACGAAAGGCGAAGCGGTATCCTGTGCCGGTGTCGCCTGGTCGCTGCCGATGGCCGGGGGCCTTTCGACGAACGAGGCCCTGTCAATGGCAAGGTCCCTGTCGATGGCCGGCGGCCTTTCGACGAACGAGGCCCTGTCAATGGCAAGGTCCCTGTCGATGAACGGGTCTTCGCCGATCGCCGGGCCCCTTCCGACGAACAGATCCCCGTCGATGGCCAGGACCTCTCCTTTATAGGCTGATAAACCAGGCAGGTAGCGGGTCGACGTCAATACGATCCGTGCTGCCGAATCCTTCAGGATATATTCGATCCGCGCAGGGGGAAGCTCCGGGTCGATCGGTACATAGGCTGCTCCCGACTTCAGGATCCCCAGGATGGCTGTTATCATATCTGCGGAGCGGTCCAGTATAACGGCTACCAGGATATCCGGGCCGATGGTATAATTGGCCAGCAGGTAATTGGCTAACCGGTTGGTTTTTTTATCCAGCGTCTGGTAGCTGATCTTTGTTGTCTCAAAAACCAGGGCAATGGCCTCGGGCGATAGTAATACCTGTTGCCGGAAGATATCTACTACCGTCTCCTCTTTCGGGTAGTCTGCTCCGGTATCATTGAAGGTCACCAATAATTGATGGGTTTCCGCAGCCGATAAATAATCCAGTGCTGAGATCGGGCAATCCGGGTCCTTTAAAAGGGCAGTCAGTAATTGTTCGAGGTGATCTCCCAGCCGGGAGATGGTAGTTGCCTGGAAGATATCGCAATTATAGCCGATCATGACGGCTATACTCTCGCCCTGTTCCAGGAAATTAAAGGAGAGATCGAATTTACCATGCCCGGTCCCCGGGCCTTTAAACTCCAGGATACGAAGGTCGGCCAGGTCCTGTTGCTGCCCCGCATAACTAACCTCTTTATTTTGCAAGGTCACCAGGACATCGAACAGGGCGTTGCGGCTCATATCCCTTTGTCCCTTCAGCTCGTTTACCAGGATATCGAAGGGATAGGCCTGGTGGGCATGTGCATCCAGCAATACCCGGCTGACCTTCTCCAATAACTGACCATAACTATCCGTACCATGGAACCTTGTTCTCAGCGCCAGGGTATTCATATACAACCCGATCTGTTCGTCCAGTCCGGCGGTTTCCCTGCCAGCGACGGGGCTGCCGATAATAATATCTGTTTGGCCGGTATAGCGGTATAATAACGCCTTCACTAATGACAGCAAGCCCATGAACGGGGTGCTACCCTGCCGGCGGACCAGGGCTCGCAAGGCAGTGGCCGATGCGGCGTCGATCACCTTGCCGATCGTCCCTCCGTTGTATGTTTTTATAGCCGGTCTTGCCCTATCTCCCGGCATTGACAAGACGGGCAGGACCCCTTCAAATTGCCGCAGCCAGTAAGCCCGATGTTTTGCGTGTGTATCTTCTTCCAGCTGTTGCTGCTGCCAGCATGAAAAGTCTTTATATTGAAACCGCAGGGGTGCGGGCGGATCCTTTATCGCTCCGTTGTGTATGTTGTAAAAAAGCATCAGGTCCCTGATGAGAATATCCATGGACCATCCGTCTGCGATGATATGGTGGATCACCAGGTCGAATACCCATCTGTTATCTGACAGCCGGTACAGGCAGGCCTTCAGCAAGGGTCCTCTTTCCAGATCGAAGGGGAGACCTCTTGTCCGCTGCATCCTTTTGTGGACCCCGGCTTCCCCGCTGGCATCGTCCCTGCAATCGAACTTTTCAATGGAGAAATTCCGTGTTGCGGCGGGAAGGACATATTGTTGGATGACTCCGGCCTCATCTTGCCTGAAGACCGTCCGTAAGATTTCATGGCGGTCGATCAGGCTGTCAAACGCCCTCTGCAGATGCCCGGTATGAAGAGACCCTTCGAAGATATTGGCCAGGGTAATATGATAGGCCGGGCCGCCGCCCTGGAACCGGCTGATGACCCATACACGCTGTTGCGCGGAAGACAAAGGATAAGAGGGCCGGGCGCTGACGGGTCTTATCGGGCTATTCCGATCGTCCGGGGTATTGTGCCGGCTGCCCGGGGCGTTGTGCCGGTTTCCAGGATGCTGCTGCCCGTCTCCAGGATGCTGCTGCCGGTTGCCTGATTGCCGAAGCAGTTCAACAATTTCTTCCTTATACGTCTTTACCGCCGCCAGTTCGTCTTTATTCAGCATTCCTATTTCACCTTTCATCCTCAGGTTCCCGCTGGCATCGTCGAAGATAAAATAGATCCCTTTCTCCCTGCACATGGACAGGATATCAAACAGCTCCTTCATTTTAAAATATTATCTCATTCTCATCTTCCGCCATGGTGAACTGCTTATCCTCCATCCACTGAATGGTCTCGATGTAATTGGAGAGGTGTTCGACCGTAGGCTCTATAAAAAGGGTTTTCAGGTCGATGCCGATCCCGAATACCTCATGGATCCTGGAGACCACGCGTGTCGCCTTCAGGCTATGGCCGCCCAGATCGAAAAAATTATCCCGGATGCCGATGCCTTGTTTTTCCAGGATCTCTTCCCAGATCTCCAGGATCTTTTTATCCGTATCGTGACGGAAAGGAACGTGATCCACGGGATCCGCGCCGGATTCATCCGGTCCTGGCAGCCTGTCTTTGTCCAGCTTGCCATTGCTGTTGAGGGGGAATTGAGCTAAAGGGATCAAAAAAGTGGGGATCATATAAGCAGGCAGCAGCTCCGTCAGTTGTCTGCGTAAACGGGTTTGATCTTCAAACGACTCCGATGGGATAAACCAGGCGGCCAGTTCATATTCGCCCGCGGCATTTTTTAACGGGACAACCACCGCGTCTTTTATTTCCTGCCGGTGAAGGAGGGCTGTTTCCACTTCGGCCAGCTCGATGCGATGTCCCCGGATCTTTACCTGGTCATCCCGGCGGCCAAGATACTCCATATCGCCATTTGACAGAATGCGTGCGTGATCGCCGGACCGGTACATACGCTGGTCTTTTATAAAAGGATTGCCGATAAACCGGTCTGCCGTCAAAGCGGGCTTATTGAGATAACCGCGTCCTACGCCCGCCCCTCCGACACAAAGTTCGCCCCTCACTCCTATGGGAACCTGCCGAAGATCGGCGTCAAGGACATAACAGCTCATCGTCGGAATGGGGAAACCGATGTTGCTTTGGTTGCCCGCCAGTTCAGCCTCTGTAATTTCTTTATAGGTAACATGTACGGTCGTCTCCGTAATGCCATACATGTTGATGATCCTGCAAGCGGGCAAGGCCTTTTTCCATGGGGCAAGTATACCGGGCATCAGCGCCTCGCCACCGAAGATGAGGTAGCGCACGCTGAGCGGAGAAGAGGCGGAGAGTCGTGCTTCGCTGGCCTGCAGCATACTTCTGAATGCGGTAGGGGTCTGGTTGAGAACAGTAATCTTTTCCTTTTGGAGGAAATCATAAAAAACATGCCCATTCTGCGCTGTTTCTTTGGGAACGACAACGAGGGTTGCCCCGTTGAGGAGCGCACCGTACATCTCCCATACGGAGAAGTCAAATCAATAAGAATGGAATAAAGACCACCGGTCATCGGGTCCAAAGTCGAACAGACTGTCTTCTGTAAACAGCAGCCGGGTGACCTGTCTATGTTCGATCAATACGCCCTTGGGAGTACCTGTCGTACCGGAGGTATAGATCACATAAGCCAGGTCGGAAGGTTGTACAGCGGCTTCCAGCACCGGCCCCGTATAGACGAGATCCGTAATATCTACCAGGTCCCGGTGCAGGTTCGGGTCCCTATCAACCTGTAACCGCTTTAGCGATTCTCCCGGGGAATGATCGGTCAGGATGAGACGGCTGGCCGTGTCTTCCAGTATATACGCTGTTCTGGCTGCCGGATAATCCGGGTCAACCGGGACATAGGCGGCGCCGGCCTTCAGCGTGGCGAAGATGGCTATCAACATCCATTCATTTCGTCCAAAACAAAGAATGACCAGTTCTCCGGGGGAGATCTTATAATCCTCCATTAATATTTTTGCCAGCTGGCCGCTTCTGGTGTCCAGTTCCCGATAGGTCAAACAGGTCTGGCCTGTCACCAAGGCCGTCTTATCCCCGTACCGGGCAACCGTCTGCCGGAAAAGGCTTAGGATGGTAGCCGTCTTGTCATAGCTTACGCGGCTCTGATCCGCTTTGGAGATCAGGGTCGCAACCTCTGTCTCATCCACCAACATAATATCTTTTATCTTCTTTTCGGGAGATGCGGTCACCTGGCCGAACAATCGATGCAAATGACGGATCATACGGAGGATCGTCTCCTCCCTGAACAGATCTGTATTATATTCCAGGCTAAGCTCCAAAACCTCGTTCCGTTCCAGGAAAGAAAAGAGGAGATCATATTTAGCGACGCCCGTTTCCGCCGGCAAACGCTCCAGTTGAAGATCCCGGTAGTTATCGTTATCACCAGCCCATTCCTCACCGTTCTGCAGCACCAACATCACATCGAAAAGTGGAGACCTGGATAACTCTCTTTTCAGGGATAGTACTTCCACCAGCATCTCAAAGGGGAAGGCCTGGTGTTCAAATGCCCGGAGGATGTTATTCTTCTCCAAAGTCAGCAAGGACAGGAAGGGGTCATTGGGATCTATTTCCGTATGTATGGGCAGGGAATTGACATAAAAGCCGATCTGGTTCTGTAGTTGGGGGTGATCTCTGCCGGATACCGGTGTTCCGATCACGATATTATTCTGGCCGGTATATTTTTTCAACAGGACCTTTACGGCAGCCATCAGCGTCATGAAAAGGCTAACATCCGCCAGTCTGGCGAGCTGATACAACTTCCGGCTAACGGAGGGGGGGAACCGGAAATCAGCCGTTGCGCCGTTATATGTCTTTACCGGCGGCCGATGGAAGTCTGTCGGCAGCTCCAGGACCGGTACGCCGTCTTTAAAGACGTCCTGCCAGAAAAGGCGATGTACTTCCAGCCGATCCCCCGTCAATTGTCTTCTCTGCCAGATGGCATAGTCTTTATACTGAATCTCCGGATCCTGTAGCTGGACACCGTCGTCTTCCGTTAAAGACCGGTAAGCTGCCGCGACCTGCTCGTACAGAATTCCCAGCGACCATCCATCACTGATCAGGTGATGCATATTAAAATAAAGAAGCGGCGCCTGCTCCGTTTCGATTATACCAGCCTGTAACAAAGGCCCTTTCTCCAGGTCGAAGGGTTTCCGCCATTCCTTTTTGAGCCCTTCCAATGTTTCCCGGGTTGATAGTCGTTCCCCGCCAGCCGGGCGTCCCAGGACAAAACCGAGGTCTTCCGGCGCCAGGATGGATTGAACCGGTCTGCCTTCCTTCTCTGTAAATACGGTTCTAAGTATTTCGTATCGCCGGATCACCTGGTTAAAGGCGGCTTGCAGTCTGCCGGCATCCAGCGGTCCTTTTATGGTGAATACCGCCGGCATGTTATAGGCTACCGAAGCATCCTTAAATTTTGTCAGCACCCAAAGCCTCTCCTGGGCCAGGGAGATAGGAACCTCCTGCAACCCGGTACCTTCCGGGATCTTTATCACGGGGGTGGAGGACCTGCTCTCCAGCAGTTGCGCCTGTCTTTCGATCGTAGCAAACGAAAAAAGTTCGTTGAGGGTGACGTCTTTGCCCAGCTCGCTTACGATGAGGAACCTCAATTTGGTGGCTTTCAGGCTGTGGCCTCCCTTGTCAAAAAAATTGTCGGTGATACCCAATTCTTCCACGCCGAGCACCCTCTTCCACAAGGAGAGCAGACGGTGTTGCAATTCGGTCTCCGGTGGTATACATTCAGTTGGCAGGCCCGGGGACATCAAGGGTAATGGCAGTTGCTTCCGGTCGACTTTCCCGTTGCTATTCAGCGGGATGTCCTCCAGCTGGATCCACCAACCTGGTATCATATAGGCCGGCAACCTATCCGAAAGCCAGGTTTTTAATAAAGAGGGTGAAGCGGCAGGGTCTCCCTTTATATAAGCGACAATGCCCTGGTCCCCATTGATCTCCTGTACGAGGACAACAGCCTGGTCCACTCCTTCGTGCTGTTCCAGTTGGAATTGGATCTCCCCGGGTTCGATACGATAACCTCTTATCTTGACCTGGTCATCGATACGCCCGGTAAACAGCACTTTTCCGTCTTCCGTCCATCTGCCGAGATCACCGGTCTTATACATTGTCAAGCCGGGGAGAAAAGGGTTGACCAGAAATCTTTCGGCTGTCAATAGGGGCTGGTTGAGATATCCCTTTGCTACCGACTGCCCTGACAAATATATTTCTCCTTCGGCGCCCACCGGGAGCAGGTTCCTGTCTGCATCCATAATATAGAGCTGGCTGTAGCCAACGGGGCTACCGATGGGAATAGTTGGATAGTCGTCCGCAGCGAACCGGTATACGGTACTATAAGTGGTATCTTCCGAAGGGCCATATAGGTTTCGGATCTCGATGGCAGAAAAATCAAGGGATCTTTTAAAACTTTCCGGGACGGGTTCGCCGGCAATGTTGATTGCAGAAACCGACCTCCAGTCCATTCCTTCCTCCAGCAAGCTCCTGATCACCGATGGTACTGTATTGAGCATTATATTTTTGTCAGCCCCTCCTATCCATTCCGTAGTCCTGGTTATATCTGTTGCCGAATCGAGTATCCGGATGGCTTTGCCTTCCATTAACGGGAACAGGAATTCAAAAACCGAAAGGTCAAAACAATAGGAAGTAGCTGCATAAAGGATGTCGAATGAAGTGCCGGCGTATTCCAGGTGCGCCCATTTCAGGAATGCGATAACATTCCTGTGACAGATCTCTACCCCTTTTGGCTTACCGGTAGAACCGGAGGTATAGATGAGATAGGCCGTATGTTCCCGGAGATCTTTGTTCTCCCAAATCCGGCCGGTCAGGGGACTATGACTCCCGGACAGGTCAATGTCTTTGACAGGAATAACCCGGCCTTTATAATCGGGGGGAATGAGGGTGAGTCCCTGGTCGTCCGCCAGGATACAGGTTAGCCCGGCGTCCTCTATAATATATTTTATCCTGGAGGGGGGATAATGAGAATCGATCGGCACATAAGCCAACCCCGCCTTCAGGACCCCTAAAATGCAAGGAAGTATCTTCTCCGAGCGGAGCATTAACAACCCTACAAACGGAGAGTCCCCCCTCGCCGGCAAGCCGGTCAGGAAATTTGCGATGTTATCGGATGCGGCATCCAGTTGCCGGTAGGAAAATCTTTTGTCTTTTACGACAATGGCCGTTTCCTCCTGTCTTTGAAGAAAAGAGGGCGCCAGCAATTGAAGGATGCTGTATTCTTCAATTGGTTCCACCGGTGCGTTAAATTCATGGAGGATCTGCTGTTCTTCCGCCGGCGTAACGAGGCCGATGGCGCTGATGTATCTATCCGGCCCCTCTATTACCTGTCTGATGATATGCAGGTAGGACTGGAAATGTCGTTGGATGCTAGCTTTCCTGAACAGCCTGCTATCATATTCGATCTCGATGTAGAAGGTATTATCCGGTTCGTAGTCAAGGTTGATGGTCCAGTCAAACTTGGCGGCGATCTTTTCCACGTCGTGTCTTCCGGAGGGATACAGATATTTCTCCAGCAGGTTCAATTCAAAACCATATTGCTGCTGTTTGTTTACGCTGCCTTCTCCTATAGCCGGATTTTGGAGCGCCATCATCACGTCGAACAGGGGGTTTCTGCTCAGATCCCTTCTTATTTCCAGGTCTTCCACCATCTTATCGAATGGATAATCCTGGAATTCAAAGGTTTTAAAGGAATGTACGCTCACCTGTTTCAAAAAGTCATGGAAGGTTGAAGCCGGGTCAATGATGATCCGCAAGGGCAAGGTATTAACGTACAACCCTATCTGCCCCTCCAGGTCCAGGTGGCTTCTTCCGGATACGGGTGTGCCGATGGTTATATCCTGCTGACCGGATAGCTTGCTCAATAAGAGGGACAAGGTAGCCCGGAAGAAATTAAACGTAGTGACCTGGTTGTCTTTGCAAAAGGAAAGCATTTGTGCAAAAAGCGCAACGCCCGGGTAACATCGGATCACTTCTCCCCGGAAGGACCTCATGGCCTCTCTGGGGAAGTCGGCCGGTAAATTCAGTGGTTCCGGCGCGGGGGTAAACTGGCTTTCCCAGAAATGCCGGGCCTGCTGCCCCCTCTCCCCTTCTATTCTGCCGGTATGCCATTGGCTATAATCCTTGTATTGAATCTTCAAAGGCGGCAATTGCCATTCTTCGTTTTTGCAAAAGGCCTCATAGCTATGCATTACTTCCTGTACCAATATATTGATCGACCATCCGTCACTGATGATATGATGTACGCTGAAGATCATAGCGTATTCTTCCGCCGCCATTTGAAATAACCGGACCCGGATCAGCGGTCCGTGCTCCAGATCAAATGGCAGGGTGGACAATTGGTCGACCCGCGAACGCAGGTAATCCCTTCCGTCATCGATGCTGCTTATATCGATAAAGTCCAGCCGGAATGGCAGATGTTCGGGCACGATCTGTCTCAGTTCGCCGTTTATTTCTTTGAACAGGGTCCTCAGGCTTTCATGTCGTTGAATGCATCTTTGAAATGCCTTTTCCAGGTCTGTCTTACTAATGGCCCCCTTTAAATAAAAGCTCCTTACGATAATATAAGCGGCGCTGCCGCCCTCCAGTTGGCTCAGCAGCCAGATCCTTCGCTGGGCGTTGGAGGCAGGATAGCTTGCCTGCCGGTCCACCACAGGTATCGGTGTAAAGGCCGTTTGATCCATCGCTGCTTTCAGGAAGGCGCTAAGTTCCTCTTTACCCTCTCTTATCCGTTCAATCAGCTCGTCCGGCAGGCTGCCCGTCTCTCCTACTAATTTGAGCTGGCTGCCTACCAAACGGGGAACGACTTTATGGGTTTTTAAAATCGAGATAATCTCTAAAGCGTTCATATGGTAATTTCCTTTCCGGAGGTTTGCGCGGTTTTTAGCCACAAGCTATTTTCAATAGCCGTGATAAGTCCTGCAAGCGTGTTATCCTGCAGGATCGTCGTTAGATCGAGGTTGATGCCCAGGTCGTTGTTGATGAGATTCACCAGTTCCATCGCCCGGAGGGAGTCAATACCGATCTCTGTCAGCTCTACCTTTTCCTGCAAGGGGTCCAAACGAAGCTGGTCTACCTTGGAGGCAATAACATTCAGCAGGTAGGCGCGGACCGTTGCGGGGGTGGTATGGCGGAGCAGGTCAAACAGCAGGGCGGTGTTGTTTCCTGTTTTTCCTCCTCTGTCCTGTAATGACCGTTTGGATGTTATGATGGTAAAAGTGTCCTGCTCGTAAGCCTCTTTACATTTTGTCCTTTGCAGCTTTCCGCTGGTCGTCCTGGGGATGCCAAGCGGGGTGGACAACAAAATATCAAACAGCTCAAGGCCAAAGGAGCCTGTCACGATGTTATCGATGGCGCGAATGATGTTAACGGCATCGAGGTCTTTTATAAAGGTCCTTTTTATCTCGGCGATGGCTATCGTCTTTTCCGGAGAAGAACGGGTGCTGAACACGGCTACTCCATTGGTCTCAATGGCGTCGGTGCAGCCCGCTATCAGCTGTTCGATGTCGTAGGGATAGATATTCCTGCCCCGGACGATGAGCATTTCCGTAAGCCTTCCGTGGACAAAAAGCGCCCCCTGGTGTATAAAACCGAGGTCTCCTGTCCGGAGAAACCGCCGGGAGCCAAGATCATAAAAAAATGGGGTGTTGTCTTTATTCCAATACCCGCCTGTAATGCTGTCCCCGGAAATACAGATCTCTCCTTCTTCCAGCTCTGCACATTCTTTCCCCTGACCCGGGGAGATGATCTTCACGGTTACTCCCGCAACCGGCGCCCCTGCGCTGACGACGGGCCGGGACTCTGCGGCTGTCTGATCTGTCAACAGGATCTGTCCGCCGGCCTCCTGGAGCCGGTCTATAAAGATAACCGCTGCCGGTTTTGACTTCTTATCATTTGTCTTCTTATTGCCGGCAACCAGGAGGGTAGCTTCCGCAAGGCCATAACAGGGATAAAAAGCATCCGGGTCGAAGCCCGCGCCTTTAAAAAAATCCGAAAATCGTTGGATCGTCTCTGCCTTTACGGGCTCCGAGCCGTTAAAAGCCACTTTCCAGGAACTAAGATCCAATCCGGAAAGGTCTTCCGGAAGGGATCGTTCAATGCAGAGGTCGTAGGCGAAATTGGGTCCTCCGCTATGGGTGACCTTGTATTCAGAAATGATGCGCATCCATTTCTGGGGTGTCTGTATGAACTGAAGGGGAGACATTAAAATGCAGCGGCAGCCCACATAGATCGTATGCAGGATATTGCCGATCAAGCCCATGTCATGATGAAAAGGCAGCCAGGAGAAAATGACCGAATCCCGGTCGCATCCAAAGGTATCTTTTATCAGTTGCTGATTGTGAAGCAGGTTCCTGGCGGTGATAACCACTCCTTTTGGCTTACCTGTAGACCCCGAGGTATATTGGATAAAGGCAATCTCATTTTCGGCCGGCCGGTCTATTGCCGGTCCAGGTCCGGTTGCAGATACCGGGTCTGCGGGTTCCTGCGCATCGGTAGCCATGAACGGGATGAGGCTGGTGTCTACCGTGTCTGTCAATCCTTTTTGCAGGTGCTCAATGGAGGAATGGGTGCAAAAAATAGCGGCCGCCTGTGCGTCTTCCAGGATCGGGAGTACTCTAACCAGCTGTTTGTTCCCTTTAGCATAGGCCACCGGCACGGGTATAATGCCTGCGGCCTGACAAGCCAGGAATGAGACGATGAACTCCAGAATATCCTGGTAGATCAATACGACCCTTTTACCGTCGAGCCTTTTGGGACCCAGCTGAGCAGCAAGGGAGGTAACTCTTGAATTCAGTTGCCGGTAAGAGACCGTTGTCACCGGTTCTCCGTCATTTCCCAGTATGATAAATACCGTGGCGTCTCCTGTGACAAGCGTATGTTCTGCCAGCCGGTCCAATATACTCTCTTCCACCTTACGCATTAGGCAAACATTTTCCTCACCTGTGGTTCTTTTGCAGAAAAGTCGTACCCCAGGTTGTACCTGCTTAAATATTTATTATATAATTCTTCGAATTTTGCCCTTTGCTCCCCGGTGAATTCGAGCTGGCCTTTATTCGATTCTCCTTTTCGAAGGAATTGGTCATCGGTCTTATTCGGACTGAGCCTGGCCCTGCCGAATTTCTCCTGGTATTGCTTCATATATTCAAAACTGCAGCGATCTTCCACGCGCCGCAGCACTTCTTCGGAGGGTTTGACGTTCAGAAAGGCAGCCAGTTTTTCAACGGTCTTTCGCGTATCCTGTGTCAGGTCTTCGTACCGTACATAAAAGATATTGAAACGATGCCGGTTTTCCATCCATTCTGCGACATGTTTAAACCACGAAATACGTTCCATAAAAACCTTATTTAAGAACCTATCCCATTGCAGGTCGGGCATATTATAATCCTTATAGTAATGAAACATCGAAGCGGCTACATCCATTCCATTTCTGACGCCATAGATTATTTTCCCATTTATCTTTTCCGGGAAATATTTATAATCCCCATGGGTCTTAAAAAACCTGGGAGAGGACAGGTCACGCAGGATGTTGCCGGATTGGATAGCATCTTCCAATAAGGGAGAGATGTCGGACATGTGTTTGAAATTCATGTCTCCATCCGTCAACAACTGGTACAATACCATTTGCAGCAAAGTGGTGCCGGATCTCATGTAGGTCGCTACACATATATCATCCTTACGGGGGTCAAATTCATGAATAAAAATTTTCCTCTTCAATGATTTCTCCAGGTCAAATAGTCTCTGCCATCCGATGGAGGCCAGCTTCAATAACATCTTGTTATAACTCCACGAAGAGGAGCCTGTGTTTTTTTTCATATAATTGATTGTTTTGGGAAGGCCTTGATGAATATACAGCTATCGCTAAGGCAAGTAACAGCGCCTGTAGTCATCAGGTGTGTTTCTAACTCTGAAGGATAAGCGAACAATGTAGAGAAATCTCTCTATACTAAATTACTGGAAACGGAAAGCCTGTGCTCTAGTAATATTACTGTTTTTTATTGCGGATACTACGAAAAAGGTCAACCACATGGCATGTATAAACGCTAAACTGCAATATAAAAGGCAGTGAAAATAAAAAAACCCGCCGGATCCAGAAAATGATGGAAGAGAATCAGGCAGCAACGAGGGTGTAAGCGGCGGCGTATTGGCCACTGATATACAGCTTAGTGTTGAAGAAGCAAATAAGGACGATGAGGGGCAGCATTAAAAAAGTAAAGATCGTTTTCATGTTGTTGAGTTTGCGGGTGAATTGATGAGGTGATGCTGTCGTGGGTGTTGGCCGGTTCATTGCGCCCGAATACTCTTGACCGGGTTTTGCAAAGCCGCTTTTATCGCCAGCCGGCCAACGGTTAGCACGGTAATGGTCAGTGCGCCTGCTCCTGCCAATACAAATATCCACCACGAGATGGCAGTCCGGTATTCATAATTGACAAGCCATTTTTGCACCACCATATAGGCAATGGGTACGGCGACCAACAAGGCAATGACGACCAGTTTGACGAAGTCTATAACGAGCATGCAGCAAAGATCAAACACCGAGGCCCCCAATACCTTGCGTACGCCTATCTCCTTTTGGCGCTGTTCGGCCATAAATGAAGCCATTCCGTATAATCCCAGACAACTGATAAAAATGGCCAGCATGGCGAAATAGCCCGAAAGCAGGCCTACCCGTTCCTCGTCTTTGAATTTGTAGTCATGTTCGAGATCGACAAACTTATAATCGAAAGGGTAAGCGGGGACAGCCCTGTTGAATACGGCGGCAATGCGGTTTAGCGCGGCTGAAGGGCTAAGGGAGGGATTCAGCCGCATCGTCACGGCAAGGTTTTTCCCTCCTGACATGTGAAAGATGGACGGTGTTACCGGTTGATAGGGATTTTCGAAAAGGATATCTTTGATCACTCCGATGATATGATAGGTCTTCCCATTCCACTCCATTAGCCCGCCCAGCGGCTGGGTAAACCCAACTGCTTTTGCGGCTGCTTCATTGAGGATAAAAGCCAGGGAATCCGTAGGGAATTCCCTTGAGAAATCCCGTCCCTGTAATAATTGCCAGCCAATCGTCCTGCCGTATTCGTAGCTTATGTTGCTGATGGCAAATCCTGCGCTGCGGCCGGGGTCTTTTCCTTTCCAGTTGATATTGACATCGCCGATATTGAAACTGGTCGTTGTATTAACCGACTCGCCCATTTCGACAATAGCGCCGTCCGATCTCAGGCGCTGTCTTATCTCATTGAAATGACGTTCGATATCCGGGTTCATATCTATCATTATCAGGCCTTGCATATCATACCCTACCGGACGGTTGCGGCCATGCTGTATCTGCCGGTAAATGACGATGGTCCCAATGATCAGAATAACGGAGACCACGAATTGCAGAACGACAAGCGCTTTTCTTGGCAAAGCGGCCAGCCTCCCTAATCTGAAGGTCCCCTTCAATACCTTGACGGGATTGAATGAAGACAGGTAAAAAGCCGGATATAATCCTGCAATAAAGCCTGTGATCAAACTGAACAGTATGCTCAATATCCAAAATAGAGGCTGGGTCCAGGGGATAGACATTTCTTTCCCGGAAATCCGGTTGAAGACGGGCAATGTAAGCAATACCCAGACAATGCTAAGCATGAAAGCAATCAAGACGGACAAGGTGGATTCGCTGAAGAACTGGAAAACGATGCGCCGGCGCCCCGCACCAATGGTCTTGAGGATGCCTACCTCCCTGGCTCTGTGCTCAGACCTTGCCGTACTGAGATTCATGAAATTAATGCAGGCCAGTAAAAGGACAAACAGGCCTATCACACCGAAAAGCCAGACAAAGTCGATGCGCTGCGCCCCGTGGGCGCTTTCGGGGGATGGGGGATACAAATGCCAGCGCTTCATCGGATATAAAAAAACATCCGGTTGTATCTGGGCAACCAGTTTCGGGTCCATCTTTCTGCGACGGATATCCTTTATCCTCCGGCTTACCGATGCAGCGTCCACCTGGTCGTTCAACCATACGAAGACCTGGAACTTGTTGTAGTTCCAAGGGTCGGCGACGGCCTGGATGCCCGGGTTCATGATCAGGTTAAGTTTCCACGGCGCAATAAAGAAGGTTTCTCTGAAATCGGAATTATAAGGAATATCCTCATATATACCCTTCACGGTCACTTCATGCATATTATCCATCACGAGCGTCTTCCCTAACGGATCCGAGCTGCCGAAAATAGCTTCTGCCACGGATTCCGACAACAGGATGGAGGAAGGATCATACAGGGCCTGCATATCTCCCCGAAGCATTCGCAGGTCCAGCATTACCGGGGCTCCCGGCTCCATGAAATTACCCGTCTTCTTAAATTTTTTGTCTCCGTATGAAAGGATATGCGGAACGGTGAACGTCGACAGCACGACATCCCTGAAGTTATCTTTATAATTCAGGCGGAGCTCATCCGCCATGACATACGGGTTATAGCTTACGTAGATCCGTTCATTGTTGTAGTTACAATTAAATAACACTTTTGCTATATGTGCATAGTTCCTGTGGCATGTATTGAAGGAAAATTCGTCGTGTATCCAGAGTCCGATCGAAATGCTAACTGCCAGCCCTGCAGACAAGCCGCTGATATTGATGAAGGAATGAACTTTATTACGCAAAAGATTGCGCCAGGATATTTTAAGGTAGTGTCTCAACACAGGGAAGATTTTTTCTAAAATTAATTTATTTCTCCTATATTCGTTATGAAGGTCTACTCCATTGTGAGTGAATTCTCTTATCTATTAGTTGTTGCCGACGCCCGCCTGGCCGTTGACAGTAGCGATAGCTATACACCTTCATCGCTCTCTCTTTTCTCCAATTTTTTTTCTTTTTACAAATTAAGCATGTACTATCATGTTGCCTTCCGATGCCGCTAATCTGGTTAAACAGTTAGCCGATCTCAGGGATGCCTCCACCACCCTGTTCCTGGAGTCCATGCGAAGCGAGCAGCTTCAATTGCAACTGGAATCACAGGAGGAGAAGAATGGTCTACTGACAAGGATAGTCAGGTTGTACTTTGAATCACCCGATCTACCGGTACTTTATTGCAAAAGCTGTCTGAGCAAGCATAACCTGACCAGGGAAGAATACGAATCCCTGGCAGAAGGGGTGTTGCCTATCGGCGTCATCTTCCTCAGGTATAACGATTCGTTTTTGATCAAGAAGACGAATATAACCGTGACCAGCGAGATCAGCCCCTATTTCGCCGCATTGCTCAATGTACGTTCTCCGCTGGTCTATAAAAAAGGCTATCACTATTGGGTAGGGCGTCGGGACATAGGGTATGTCTCTGAATATTTTAATGATGAATCTTTACGAAGAGTATGAATCGGGGCTTCCATAATCAAATATTACACTAATCATTAAACCAAAAATCCCTTTTATGCAACAAAAATCCATCGACGCGGTAAAAGAGCAATTGAAAGATATCATCGTTGATGAACTGGATGCCAATATTGAAAGAGCGGATATCTGTGACGAGTCGTCCTTGTACGACGATGGACTGGGCCTGGATTCCATCGCTATCATCAACTTAATCGTATTCATCGAAAAGAAGTTCGCTATCAATTTCGAGGAAAGCGAGATCTCTTCCATGATGTTCACCAGCCTCAATGCACTGGCTGCATTCATCCATGAAAAAACGTCGCTTGCCGAAGCAGACCGCTATAAAAATTAGATATGCCGAAAGGTTTTTTTCTTAGCCTTCCTTCCGTCAGTGTCGATAAGTCCCTGATGCCTGTCGTAGCGCAGATAGCCAAAGATGGATTTGACATCATCTGCTACAATACCCCTGCTTTCAGGCCAGGGGACGGTCATGGTGCCAGGTTCCGGGCTTACCCTCCATGTTTCAGCGGAAAATATCCCGGTACCGTCGATGAGACCACCTCCTATTTCCAGTTCGGGGACATCCTGGCAGATACCGCTATCAGCGTCATGGACTTCCTCATGGAGGAGGTAGAAAAAGAAAGGCCCGATTTCATCATCTATTCCCACCTGGCCTTCTGGGGTAAACTGGTGGCCATGCATTACGGTCTGCCGGCCATCACCTTCAATACGACTTTTATCCTGGACAAAAAGATCATGCTGCCTTTTTTTCGCAAGATCAATATGGGTAAGTCACCAGATCAACGCAACGTACAGGATATGGTAGGTTTCGGCAGGAAAAGTCATGCCTTATATGAGCGGCTGGGACTGAAAACGCATCCCGATCCATGGGATGTGTACGTCAACAAAGGGGACCTTAATTTTTCCTTCATCCTCGATGTATTCCAACCCAGGCGGCATCTTTTTGGACAAGAATACCATTTCCCGGGTTATCCCCTTGAGCCAGTCCGAAATGCGCAGGAAAAGAGGCTCATCTATGTGTCATTGGGAACTATCGTCAACAATGACATCGGGTTTTACCGGTTATGCATGGAAGTGATACGGGAACTGGGTCTACCCTGCGTCGTCTCCATCGGTTCGAAGATAGACGCAGCACAATTGGGGCCGGTGCCGCCTTCTATACGCATCGAGGTTTATACGGATCAGCGGGAGGTGCTACGGGAAGCAATGCTTTTCATTTCAAGAGGAGGGATGGCCAGTGTCCACGAGGCGATCTATACGTTGACCCCTATGATCGTCGTCCCGGTTATTCCGGAGCAACGCATCACCGCCGAGAGAGTACAGCAGTTGGGTATCGGCCTGACGCTGGCGCCTGAAAAAGTTACCAACCGGTCGTTATCGACGGCCATTCATACCGTGTTGCAGGGAAGAGAGCTATACATCCGGCGCTTAAAAGCTTTGTGCGGCATGGCGCCCGTTATTCCTCCCACCCGAAAAACTGCCGGGCTTTTACGCGATTTTCTATTAAAGGATCCGGGCGGTCCCGTCAAGACCGTCGTCGACTGTTTCGTGCGGCAGGCAACCCTCCATCCTGATGTCATAGCGCTACGATGCGGGGAGGCAACACTGACCTATCATCAACTGGATATGGGGTCTGCCATGCTGGCCCGTTACCTCATACGGGCCGGAGTACAGCCGGAAACCGCTGTCCCGATCGTGATGGCGCCTGGCATACCTATCCTGGTAGCCATTTTGGGCATTATGAAGGCGGGAGCCGCCTATGTGCCCGTCGACCCGCACTATCCTGAAGATCGCATCGCCCTTATACTGAATGACACCCGTGCCGTTGTCGTCCTTTGCGATGAGCAGCTTCCTTACAGGAAAAGTATCGAAAGCCGGTATATACTGGTGGACCCGGCCCCATTTGCAGGAGCCCAGGCGCCTCTTGCAACACAGGATTTGCCCCCTTTACCCAGGCAGTCGGTTTCGCCCTCGCAACCGGCATACATCATATATACTTCCGGCTCTACCGGTAAACCCAAAGGGGTCATTGTCGAACATGCCCAGCTCCATCAATACATCCTGGACGTCTATGAAAGGATGGAACTGGCCGTCTGCAACAGCTACGCCATCCTGGGGACATTCGCCGCCGATGCCGGCCTGACGGCAATTTTCTGCGCCCTCTGTTATGGGAAAACCCTCGATATAGCCGACATACGCCAATTCAGCCATTTTGACCATATCGTCGCTCATTTCACCAGGCACCCGGTAGATTGCTATAAGATCACCCCCTCTCTCATGGAATGGCTGCGAAAACAAGGTGATCTGTCAATGATCCTTCCCCGTCGCAGGCTGCTGCTGGGTGGAGAGGCATTGCCACCGTCACTGGCGGTCTATCTCCGCACTTTACTGCCGGGACACTGCGTCATGTATAATCATTATGGCCCCACCGAAACAACGATCGGCGTCATCACGTACAGGTTCCCGGAAACTGTGGAAGAATTGCAGGAACTGGTGCCTTTGGGCCTTCCGCTGCCATCTGCAGGGATACATATCTTACTGGACAATGATGAACCCGTCCCCAATGGCGAAGCCGGGGAGCTGTATATCGAGGGGCCCCTGATCGCCCGGGGATATCTTAACGACCCGGTCCTCACGAATGAAAAGTTCGGCACCCATCTGATATCGGGTGAAAAAATACGCTTGTACAAAACGGGGGATCTCGTCAGACAGTTACCGGATGGGAATATTGAATGCATCGGCAGGACGGATGACCAGGTAAAGATCCGTGGCTATCGCATCGAACTGGGGGAGATCGGGCAGGCCCTTGACGCCAGCGGTATGGTGAAACGCAGTCTCGTCCTGGCCAAAAAAGATAAAAAGGGAACTCCCTATCTGGCCGGTTATATCCAACCGGGACAAGGCTTCGAGCGGGCCACCCTCATCGGTATTCTCAGAAAAAAACTTCCGGTATATATGATCCCGTCCAGATGGGTGGAATTGCAGGAGTGGCCCATGATGGTGAACAATAAAACAGACCGGCGTGCGCTACCCGATCCGCTGGAAGAAGAAGAGATGGAGAGTGGCAGCATGACCGACATGGAAGCCGCGTTGACCACCTGCTGGGAACAGGTGTTCGATACAAAAAAGCCGGGCGTTGAAAAAGACTTTTTCGAGCTGGGTGGAGACTCGCTGCAACTGCTTCAGTTAGTATATGCGATCTATGACCGGCTCTCTCTTGCCATACAACCGGCTATTTTATTCGAGTATACTACCATCCGCCGGCAGGCGGCCTATTGCAGCACTCTGCAACCAATCAGTAAAGAAGCTCGCGCCGCAATAATTCCCGATGAACACACCACCTCGGATGCGCAACGGAACATGTACCTGCAACATAAGCTCGATCCGTCAAGGACCCTGGGTGGCGCTTCGCTAACCTTTACCATAGAAGGGTCGATAGATACAGGCCGCCTGGAAGAATGCCTGGGAAAGATGATCGGGTTTCATGAAGACCTCAGAGCCGGTTTCCTGCTGGAAAAAGGTGCTGTAAGAAAACATCTACCGGCGGACATCCATTTCAATCTGGGTCACATCCGGTGCCGTTCCAACGATATAGACGGCGAGGTCCTTGCCATCAACAGGCCTTTCGATCTTCATCAGCCCCCTTTGTTGAGGGCATATATCCTGGAGCTTCCGGACGGGCGCCGGTATTTTCATATCTGCATGCCCCATATCAGTTCGGATGGGGAGTCGCTGAAGGTCTTTATGGACGAGTTGGAAGATCGCTATAACGGTCAACAGGATGACAAGCCACGACAGCGGTTCAGCGATTTTTTACAAAGCCTTCGGGCATACCTCGATAGTGAAAGTTTCCGGGAGGACGAGTTGTTCTGGCGCAAGCAGCTGAAGTCTCCTCTGCCACGGCTATCTTTCGGTCTTCCTGCCCGGCAACAGCCCGCTTCTTACAATGGCATCTGCAAGGTCACTCCATTTCCTGAGGGACTGGCAGCCGACATCAGGGCGCATAGCCGCAGAACGACCAGCACCCCTTTCCGTTGGCTGCTGGCTGCCCATTCCCTGTTGCTATACAAGGTCAGCAAGTGCAACCGGCTGGCCATCCTCATTCCCGTCCACAACCGAAATGAAAATGGAACAGAGCGTATCATCGGGTTATTATCGAATGTACTACCCGTGATCATGACAATAGATCCGGAGCAGCCGCTGAAGGAATGGCTGGATGAAAGCCGTGCCATGCTGCTGTCCGCAATTGCCCACCAGCGATATCCCTTCGAAAAAACACAACAGCTCTGGGCGTCGCTGGGGCATGACCGCAAAAGCCTCATGCAGTCCTTTCTCGGCTTTCATGTACACAGGCCCGAATACAGGCATGGCTCAGCATCCCTGAAACCTTATTTTCCCCTCAGGAACAAAGAAAACCTGTCTCTTTCTTCCGCCATTTTCGATACCGGCACTAACTTCTATTTAAGAATGTCCTCGGCGGCCGAACCCACGGCCCTTCCCCTAGTGCATCAGTGGACTGAACAGTATTTTGCCATACTGCGACATATCGTAAAAGACAGGGTCACCAGTGAAAAAGTGGCATCCGTGCTGGTATAGACCTCACTGACCCAATCATTCATCACTCAAATAATATCAATGTTATGGAAAAAGCATCCTGGTTCGAAAAAGAAGAAGATTGGGTTGCCAAACGCCCGGTCATATTCAATAAAAACATGGTCCGCATGACCTTTATAGAGGTCAACCGGCTTTTCCGGCTGTTAGGTGATATTCCGGCGGGCGGCACGGTCCTCGATCTGTGCTGTGGTATTGGAAGGCATTCCCTGGAGCTTGCCCGGAAAGGGTTCCAGGTCACCGGAGTAGATATTACCAGGCCCTACCTGGATACCGCTGCTGAGTCTGCCAGGAAGCAGGGCCTTTCCATCGAATTTGTGCATGATGACATGCGCCATTTCTGCCGGCCGGATAGTTTCGACCTTATCGTCAGCCTATCCACCTCCTTCGGCTATTTCGAAGATATAGCCGACGATCTCAAGGTCCTGGACAACATCTACAGCATGTTGAAGAAAAACGGAGTTTTTACCATGGAAGTTCTTGGCAAGGAAGTGATTGCATCGACCTTTCAAAAAGAGGAGGCGCTGGAATACGAAGGTTATAAGGTTATCGCCCACAGCCGTATCCTGGATGACTGGAACCGGCTGGAATGCGTCCGGAAGATCTCCAAAGATGGAGAGGTATGGGATGATATTTCCTCCTATTTCCGACTTTATTCCGCCACCGAGCTAAAGGAGCACATGAAGAATACCGGGTTCCGGAACATTCGTATTTACGGGGACTTCGCCGGATCTCCTTATAACAATGAGGCTAAATCCATGGTGGTAATAGCAGAAAAATAATCCATTCAGTTAAAACCTTATTCTATGCCAGTCTTTGACCATTCCGGGTACGTCCCGGGTTCTCTTTCCGAGCTTCAACAATTGGCCCTCTACAGGAATGGAGCGCCCCAGTTACCTACGCGTGAAGAATTCTATACGAATTATCCTTTCTTCAAATATTGGAATACGGCCAACAATGACAGATTCCTGTCGCCGGAGCCTATCAATATCTATATCCATATACCTTTCTGTATACAGATATGCGACTATTGCTTTTATATGAAAGAGCTGATCCAGTCAAAAGACCAGGTAAATGAATATGTCGATCACCTGTGCAAAGAGATTGAAATGGTGAGCGAGCGGTTCAACCTTCGTAACCGCACTGTCAATGCCATCTATATCGGGGGAGGGACTCCCTCCGTTTTGACGGAAACGCAATTTAAAAAATTGATGGAAACCCTTCATCGCCATCATCGGATCGATGAACCCGAGTTTGCCTTCGAGGCCGAGCCGGGCACCTTCAGCAAGAACAAACTGCAATGGCTGAAAGAAAGCGGGGTCAACAGGATCAGTATAGGGGTTCAGTCTTTTGACGACGAGGTGATCCGGCTAAGCAGCCGGAAGCATACATCCGCACAGGCCATTCAATCCATTGCCACTTTGCAGGAGACCGGCGGCTTCGAGATCAATGTCGACCTGCTGAGCGGGCTGGCGGGGGAGACGATGTCCACGTGGCAACGCAGCCTGGACACAGCCCTGGAACAGCACCTGGATATGCTGACCATCTACAAAATGAAGACCTATGCCAATACTACTTTTTTCAAGAAAGCCGTGCATACAAAGGAGATCGAGCTGCCTTCCGACATAAAGGAGATCGCCTTTATGGAAAGGGCCCTGGAAAAGCTTTTTGCAGCCGGGTATAACTTGTGGACCACCTTCGCTTTTACCCCTAACGGTTCCAGAAGCCGGTATGCCGAAAACACCTGGCGTGGCCAGGACCTCGTTGCATACGGTGCTTCCTCATTTGGCAAGATCGGCAACTTCAACTACCAAAACCTCAACAATATCCATCTCTATTATCAAAAGATCAGGCAAAATGCCATTCCGCTCTACAGGACCTATTATATGACGGTTAAGGATATGATCGTCAAAGAGCTGCTGCTTTGCGGCGTCCGTCTCCTGTCCTACAGGAAAACCGAGTTCATAGCCAAGTTCGGGTTCGACTATTTCCAGCTTATTCCCGATGTCCTGGAAGAACTGGTACTCAAGGGATATATCCGGGAAAACAGTGAAGAGCTGGAACTAACGGCGCAGGGCGTCTTGTTTGGAGATTATGTGGGGAAGATGCTGGCGGCTTCCGTTAAGGATGCCCTGGCAAAAGATGCCATAGGGTTTACATATTGAGCCGTTAAATGACATTGCATGGAACCTTTTGAACTATTCCCCGCCTCTGCCCAGCAGGAAGGCATCTGGCTTCACGCAGCCACTCATGGCGCCGCCTATTGGAATTTTACCGGCTCCAAGTGTTACCAGGGAGAACCGGATGTGCCCTCGCTGCGTGCTGCCCTGGAGCGGGTGCTGCAACGGCATTCTTCGCTGAGAACGCATTTTGTATGGTCGGAGGACCGGTTGTTGCAGGCAGTAAATAAAGACTGCCGGCTGGACCAGGTCTTTCACGTTGTGGAATATGAGGATGGCGCCCCTACCTATGTCGGCGAGCAGGCCGGCCGGGAAATGGCCATGGAAGAAAAATATGGCTTCGATTTGGAGAAAGGCCCCTTGCTGAGATGCAAAGTATTGATATTCCCCGGCATTACCTGTGTCATCCTGGTCATCAACCATATTATTACCGACTCGCTCTCCATGCAGCTATTCTGGGAAGAGCTGTATCAATTCTATCATCTCTTCCGATCGGGGAGCGGCGTATCTCCTTCCATGCCTTCGCTGCAATACACGGGGTATGCAGAAGCCCAAAAATTGTTTTTCACTACCCCGGCCTACCAGGAACAACGGCAATACTGGCAAAACCGGTTGACCGGAGGCTGGCAGCCTTTGACCCTGTCATGGTGCAAGTCTGATGCCTCGTCCCACTTATTTTACAAGCAGGAAACGCTGCCCCCCCGTCTGATCGAAGACATCCGCGACTACTCCCTGCGCCGGAGAGTGCTGCTCGCCTCTGTATTCCAACTGGCTTATTTCATCCTGCTACATAAATATTCCAATGTTTCGATAATCGCGATCAGTAATGTAGTGCATGGCCGGGGATTCGGAAAGAACAATTACAAGGATGTGATCGGCCTTTTCGCCAAAAGGCTTCCGGTTATCCTGTCCATCCATGAAAACGATACCCTGCGTGACCTGCTGACAGCAGTACATGAAGACATGGTCAACAGCTTTCAGTACAGCGATGTCCCTTATGAGCTGATCGAAAGGGATCTCAATAAGAGGGACCAGACGGCGCAAAAGCCTTTGACCCCTGCTATTTTTAACCTGATAAAAGAGCGGAAGACGGTCCTTAAAAAGGATGGATTCGAAGACCTCAACCTACCGGAATATGAAGAAGGGCAGGCTGGTACACCGCAACATGATATCGGTCTATCCCTGGAAGATTGGGGAACGGGGTTTCGAATGCGGATCGAGATCAGGTGCGATACCCCCTTTGAGCCGATGGTCGGCCTTATATGGCAGCGTTATATGGCCCTCCTGGAGGCCTGCATTTATCAACCGGAACGGCGGATCGGGGAATTGTCCGATCTGCCGCCAGAAGAACAAACCTTGTTATCCCGGTTCAGCTGCCGCATCCGGGAGTTTCCCAGGGAGAAGACATTGACACAGTTATGGCGCGAACAGGCAGCCCGAACCCCTGATCATCCAGCCGTATGGACGAAGCAGCGCCAAATCAGCTATAGCGAGCTGGACCATGAATCCGACCGGTTAGCCTTTCTCCTGTCGGAAAAAGGCATTGGTAAAGGCAGCCTGGCAGTTGTCTGTATGGAGCGGGGCGTCGACCTGCTGACGGGAATGCTGGGCATATTGAAAGCAGGTGGCGCTTACGTTCCCATCGATCCTTCCTATCCTTCGGAGCGCGTCGCTTACATGCTGGCCGATGCATGTCCGTTGGTCATCCTTTGCAGCCACGGCAGCAGCGCCCTTATTCCCTCCCATCTGTCCGGGCTTATCCTCCTCAGCGATGAATGGCAGGGTGAACCCATTGCTCCTCCTGAGGTTCTGCCGCAACCGGGAGACCCGGCCTATGTGGTCTATACCAGTGGCTCGACAGGTCGTCCCAAAGGCGTCGTCATCGGGCATTCCGGGATCGTCAACATGGTGAGCTGGCATCAACGAACATTCGAAATAACCGATCAAAGCCGGTCGCTCTCGGCAGCCAGTATCGGCTTTGATGCCTTCGCCTGGGAAATATGGCCCTATCTTACCAACGGCGCTTCCATCTGGTTGATAGAGGAAGAGCAGCGTAAGGATCCATTTGAGCTGCATCGGTTCTGTGTATACCACCGGATCACCCACTGTACTATCCCTACGGCCCTGGTATCGGCCTTTGCGGTTTGTTGCCTGGATGGTTCAACAGATTTACAATTTATAACGACGGGCGGAGACCGGCTGTACTGGAAGCGACTCCCGTCCGCTGGTTTCCGGATCGTAAATAATTACGGCCCTACGGAAGATACCATCCAGACCACCTGCTATTCTATTCCCGACGATGAGCCTACGGGCTTTCCCCCCATCGGCACTCCCATCGATAATCACCGGCTGTATGTATTGAACAGCCGGCTCAAGCCAGTGCCTATCGGCGTAGCAGGTGAACTGTTTATCGGGGGGGAGGGGTTGGCGCTGGGATATTTGAACCAACCCGGACTGACAGCAGAAAGATTCATGACCGGTCATTCTGAAGATGTCCCCGGCGCCCGGATCTATCGAAGCGGTGACATCTGCCGTTGGCTGCCCGACGGCAATCTCGACTATATCGGCCGGCTGGACAACCAGGTCAAGATACGCGGCTATCGCATCGAACCAGGAGAGATTGAAAACCTGCTGCGACAGTACCCGGGAACCAAAGACGCCATCGTCCTTGCGAAAACCGATGCACAAGGAAATAAACGGCTGGCAGCTTACGTCGTGGGACAGGACGCGCAGCAGCTTCCGGGTCTGCAGCGTTATCTGCAAGAACGTCTTCCCGCCTTCATGATCCCCGCCCTTTGGCTATTCCTGGATTCCCTGCCTATGACAGTGCACGGGAAGATCGACATAGCTGCGCTTCCTGAACCGGCTTTCCCGGCCGAACGGAAAAAGGCATTCGCAGCTCCCCGCGACGACATGGAAGCTGCATTGGTAACATGCTGGCAGGAATTGCTGGGGCTGGAGGAAATAGGCATCCGTGACAATTTCTTTGAGCTGGGGGGAGATTCCATCATCGCCATACAGGTGGTCAGCAGGATCCGTCGCTTAGGGTATGACCTTCGCCCGTCAGATATTTTCCGTTATCAGACGATCGAAGGACTATCGGATGCGGCAGCCGGTTATACATCGTCCGGCAGGCGTTCGGGGGCCGAGCAGGGCATCCTGACGGGAGACTGTGGTCTGTTGCCCATTCAAATGGCGTATCTCGAAAGGAAAACCCCATCCCCCGCCCTCTCGCATTTCAATCAAAGCCGCCTGACCGGCATCGATAAAAGCATCGGCCCCGAGGCCTTGTCGGCTGCATTGAAAGAATTAGCGCGTCATCACGATGCCCTTCGGTTCCTTTACAGGCCTACAACGAACGGATGGCAGCAGTCATACGGAGAGATGCTTCCCGATCTTACCATAGCCGACCTCCGGGCCGAAAGCATAGATAACCTGTCCGGGGCCATTACACAATTGGCAGAGGGAGCCCAGCGGGACCTCGACATTCAACAAGGACGCCTGGTAAAAGCCGTATTGTTGCTGACACCGGCTGAAGATGCCAACAACCGGCTGCTGCTTATCATCCATCACCTGGCCGTGGACGGTGTCTCCTGGCGGATACTGGAGGATTTCCTGGAAGCGGCATTAACCGGCGTCTCTCCGGATACAGTTCCTGTGCCGGTAGCCAAAACCAGTTCTTACCGCGAATGGCGCCGTGCGCTGGAAACATACAGCCGGTCCGGCAGCCTCACATCCCAGCTTACTTATTGGAAAGAGTTGATGGGAAACAGGCAATCTTTACCCCGGGATAAGATAGCGGAAGAAACGGCAACGGGCGCCGATTGGGATACCATAAAGTCGGTATGGACGATAGCCGGGACCCGTGCGCTTCTCCAGGCGGCGCCAGCAGCTTACCACACCGGGATCAACGATATACTGCTGGCAGCACTGGCAAAAACCCTGTGCAGTTGGACAAACCGGCCAAATATATTGATAGGTCTCGAAGGTCATGGCAGGGAAGAAGGCATTGTACAGGGAATGGACGTCAGCAGGACGGTAGGCTGGTTCACCAGCCTGTTTCCCGTATTGTTGGAATGGGCTTCCGGAGAGGTGGCAGGTGATCTCATCCGGAACACGAAAGAAATGCTGCGCAGGGTGCCCGATAAAGGATTGGGGTACGGCATCCTCAGGTATCTATGCGGGGCGGAAGGACTAGCAGGCGAACAGCCCTGGGAAACGGTATTCAACTACATGGGACAACCGGACAATACCCTTACACACAGCAGGTTGTTCCGGCCGGCCGTGGAAAGCGCCGGCAGCAGGGCGAGCGACAGGCATGTCCTGACTGAAAAACTGGCTGTCAACTGCTGGGTGTCCGGGGACACGCTGGAAATACATTGGGGATATAGCCGGAAGCACTATCATTCCGGCACGGTAACAAAACTGGCAGCGGCATATATAAACTGTCTGGAGGAACTGACGCAACATTGCATACAGCATGCTGCCAGCGGAAGCACCTTCACTCCTTCGGATTATGACCTGTCTCCTCATATCCATTACCATGAGTTGGACGAATTTTGGCAATCATGGGAGGTGCGAGGCAAGCAACGCCCCCTCTCCATTGGCCGGCTAAGTCCCGCCCAGGAGGGAATGCTGTTCCACAGCCTCTATGACCAGGACACAAAAGCATACGTGATCCAACTGTCCTGTCAATTCAACGGCATCCGGCCGGAGCTGCTGATCAAAAGCTGGCAATACCTGGTCGAGCGGCACAGCATCCTGCGCAGTTCCTTCCATCACCGGCCTTTTGCCATCCCGGTACGCTGCACCCATGCATCGATGGCACTCCCTGTACGGATGCTGGATTGTACGGGGATGGGAAAAGAGCGGCAAGCCGACATGCTGCGCCGTTACGAGGATGAGGACCGGGAGAAGGGTTTCGATCTCTCTTGTCCTCCACTCATGCGCCTCATCATCATCCGGCTGGAAGAAAATGTGTACCAGATGACGTGGACGGCGCATCATATCCTCATCGACGGCTGGTCCCTCGCTATCCTGCGCCAGGAATTACAATCGGTTTATCAGCACCTGGCATCTGCGGGAACTCCATTTCGGATGAAGGAGCTGCCGTATGAAGACTATATCCACTTCATATCCCGCCGGAACAAAGAGGAAGAGGCAAACTACTATCGCAACCTCCTGTCGGACCTGGAACGGCCATCTTTACTACCTTTCATCGCCAATGACGCAGCCAGGAACAAAGGATTGGGCAGCTATTCCTGGGAAACGCTGCGTCTTGGCCAGGAACTGACAACTGCCTTATCCGGCTTTATACAGTCCCACCAACTGACAGCCAGCACCCTGATGCAGGGAGTATGGGCATACCTGTTATACCGGTATACAGGCGAGAAAAGTATCGTCTTCGGCATTACCGTTTCCGGCCGTCCACCGGAACTGACGGACATCGAGCAGCGAATCGGGTTGTATATCAATACGCTTCCGTTGAAGATCGATATCCGGGAGGATGAGACTGTCGGCGACTGGTTGCGGCATGTCCAGGAAACGCAAGCTTCGTTGCTCCAGTATCAGTACGCCCGGTTAAGCGATATCCAACAATATGCAGGCATGACAGGGGATCTCTTCGACAGCATCCTGGTATTTGAAAACTATCCGGCCGCCGGGTCGGATCCTTCCCGGGCACTGCAGCCGCAACAAGTCCGGATGCAGGAACAAACGAATTATCCGTTGACGATAGCCGTCTCCGGCACGACCGACCTGCACATCGGGTTTAATTATAACGCGCGGCTGCTGGACAGGGATACGATCAGCCGGATAGCGGGTCATTTCAGAGAGGTATTGCGCGGCATCGCCGGAAAAGAGCTCTCTGTCGGGGAACTGCCGCTGCTGACCGCCGAAGAGGAAAACCAGGTACTGAAAGATTTCAACGAGGTCGCTTTGGCAGGGACGCGTGAAGAGACGCTGGTACAGTTGCTGGAACAGCAATGTATACGCGTTCCTCAACGAACCGCCGTAGTCTGCCAGAAAGACCAGATCTCCTTTGCGGCGTTATCCGTGCAATCGGCCCGGCTGGGTGATTTCCTGCGCAGGCAGGGTGTCAGAAAAGATCAGCCCGTAGCCATCTGCATGGACCGGTCGATCCATCTTATCATCGGGATCATCGCCATCCTCAAGGCCGGCGGCGCCTATGTACCTATCGACCCTGCCTATCCTCCGGAACGGATCGGCTATATCCTGTCGGACGCCGGCGTCTCTATTGTCCTGACCAGCAGGAAATATGTTGGCGTCCTGCCGCCCGGAATAGCGGCGCAACGGGTTGCTATAGAAGATATCCTGGCAGCCATAGACGGAGAGCCGACATTCCTTCCCCCGACCATGCCCGGTCCTTCGGACCTGGCCTATATCCTTTATACTTCCGGTTCGACAGGCCGGCCGAAAGGAGTGATGATCGAGCACAAGCAGATAACATCCCTGTTATACGCTTTCCAGGCCGTTGCCGGTGAAGAACAGGATCAGGCCGGGCTGTCGATTTGCCCGGCCGTTTTCGACGTATCTGTTTGGGAATTCTTTATTAACCTCTGTTGGGGGAACACCCTGCACCTGCTTGGAGAACAAGACATCTATGACCCCGCTTTGCCAGCCCATTACCTGGCCTCAAACCAGATCACAACAGCTTACATCCCACCCACCCTGCTGGATGAGATAGCAGCTCACCTTGCCGCTACCGGAAGCAAGCTAACGCTCAAACGGCTGCTGGTAGGGGTTATGCCGATACGGCAATCCATCCTGCAGCGATGGAGGGACCTCGTGCCGGGGTTGCGTATTATCAACGGGTATGGCCCAACTGAAACGACGGTGTGCGCCACCTTCTTCCTTTTCGAGGGCATGCGGCCTTCACCGCTCTATACGCCAATCGGGAAACCTGCTCCCGGCTACAGGATATACCTGCTGGACTCCCATCGTCGTCCCGTTCCTATCGGCCTGCCCGGGGAAATATATATAACCGGGGCCGGTGTGGGAAGAGGATACCTGAACCTACCCGGTCTTACGGCAGATAAATTCCTGCCGGACCTTTTCTCTTCCGATCCGTCATCCCGTCTATATGCTACAGGAGACCTTGGAAAATGGATGCCTGACGGTGTTATAACATACGTCGGCCGGATTGACGAGCAGGTAAAGATCAGAGGCCACCGCATCGAGCCGGGAGAAATAGAAGGCATCCTGCGTCAAAGCGGACTTGTAAAACAAGTTGTCGTCGTGCCATATCCGAAAGACGACGACGAGCGTTTGCTGGCCGGCTATGTCGTGCCGGAAGCGCAGCCGGACCCACGGGCGCTGAAAGCATACCTCCTGCAGCATCTTCCCTCCTATATGGTCCCCTCCGTATGGGTATTCCTGGACGCCCTGCCGGTGAACAGCAGCGGAAAGATAGACAAACGCAGCCTCCCCCCTCCCGGTAAGGCCGAGATGGACAGCATCGGGTTCGCGGCACCCCGTACAAAGACGGAATCGGTATTGACGCAGCTATGGGCACAGTTGCTGAAAAAGACTACCATCGGCATACATGATGATTTCTTTTCTCTCGGCGGGCATTCACTGCTGGCCATGCAGCACGTCATGCAGGTAGAAAAAGAGTTTGGGCTTACCGTTACCGTCAAGGTCCTTTTTAACTTTCCCGTCCTTGAAGATCTGGCCGCCTATATCGATACCCTGCGTGGGAATGTCATCCAAACACGGCGGGACGTAGAGTATGCCATTATAGACGTATAACACCAACGTTGATGATATACCTGGATTATAAGCTGGCATTCGTGGTGTCTTATCGCAACAGGGAAGAACACCTGGCGCAGTTTGTAATGCATTACAAAAACCTGTTCCCCGATGCCGACATTTATGTTGCCCATCAGCTTGGCGATGCGCCTTTCAACAGAGGCAAACTGCTAAATATAGGATTCCTATATGCTGAAGATAAAGCGGACGCCTTTGACCTCTGCGATATAGATATGCTGGCGGTAGAGGAACATGTCGACTATAGTTTCCCGACGGCGGTAACCCATCTCGCTTCCGCAACTTCCCAGTTCGATTATAAAATGCCCTATCCTGCGTATTTTTCGGGGCATGTACTTCTAACGGCATCGCACATGCGTTCGGTGAATGGGTTCTACAACGACTATTCCGGTTATGGATGTGAAGACGACAGCTTTTACCGGTCATTCCTGCTGAAAGAACTTCCTGTAGAGCGCAGGTATGGAAGGTATGAATGTCTGCCGCATGAACGCTATGTAGACAAAGACCCGGCATTGATGGACCTTTTTAACAGGAACTGGGATCATTTCCAGCTAAACCCAAGGGATTTCTCCAATGGACTGAGTTCCTGTGAATATACCATCGTACGGGTACATCAATACCAGGGATATACCCAACTGGATATCGAATGCTGATAAATTGATCACGATGGATAAGCAACTGAACAAGGCCCTGGATATTATCCAGGAGGCGAACAGGCGGGCGATCGTCTTATCCCTGGAAGAAGGGAAATTGCGGTTAAAGGTTCCTCCGGAACAGCCGATCGACCATCATTTCATCGGTGAAATAAGGGAATACAAGGAGGAGATCAGCAGCTTGCTAAATGCCAGCCGTCCCATGGAAACGGTCGATTGGTCTCTCGTCGTCCGGCAGCGGGCGGAGCTGCAGCAGATCCCTCTTTCCTTCAACCAGGAAAGCCTATGGCTCATCGATAGCCTGGAAGGAAGCCTGCACTATCATATCCCGTTGGTGTTCCGGCTAAAAGGAAGGTTAAGCTTCCGGGCGCTGCTGCTTGCCTTCCGGCAACTGATCGACCGCCATGAAATATTACGTACCGTTATTAAAGAAGAGCAAGGATTGCCGCGACAGGAGATACAAGAAGCCCGGGAGTGGAATATGACGATAATAGACGGGCAACCCTTTACGGGTGCGCCGGAATCCTGGCAAGACCAGGTAACGGCGCTGACAAGCCAGCCTTTTCATCTTGCAGCCGATATGCCGATACGTGTCCAGTTGGCCGTATTGTCGGAGCAGGAGCACCTGTTGATACTGACCCTTCATCATATCGCCGCGGACGGCTGGTCTCACGGCATCATTCTCCGCGAATTGCGCGAACTATATACGGCCTATGCGGCAGGCCGTGAGGCCCGTCTGCCAGCCTTGCCCATACAATATGCGGATTATGCTCTCCGGCAGCGCAACCATTTGAGCGGGCAGCGGCTGGACGGCATGTTGGAGTACTGGCGGCGTCACTTATCGGGAGTGAAGGACATCGAAATGCCTTCAGACCATTGTATCCGGGACGGGCCGCCGGTAGAGGGCGGAAGCATTTATATAACATCGACCCCGGAGCTGTCGACAGCGCTGCGGCAGCTTTCCCGTCAATCGGGGGTTACGGCCTTCATGCTGCTGCTGGCGGCATTCAAGATACTGATTTACCGGTACACCGGTTGCACCGATATCTGTATCGGCACACCGGTAGCAGGCCGGAAATATAAAGAAACCGAAGGGCTGATCGGCTTTTTCGTCAACACGCTGGTATTGCGCAGCGACCTCAGTGGGAATCCCGGGTTCCGTCAACTGCTGGCGGCCGTAAAAAATACCACGCTGTCGGCTTACGAACACCAGGAAGTCCCTTTTGAGAAAGTGGTGGAAGCGGTAATGACCACACGCACTGCGGGAAAACATCCACTTTTTCAAATCTTATTCGCATGGCAGCAAAGCGAGACGGCGCCCGATCCCGACTGGGGGGATATCGAATTCCTTCCGGAAGCGTCGGGGGGATACCGGGCCCCTTTCGATATTTCGCTGGCCATTATCGACCGGCCGGAGCAGATAGGATGCCACTTATTGTACAATGCCGCCCGCTACGAAGAAAACACTATCCGGCAGATGCTGGGGCATTATATGACCTTACTGGCTTCCATTGTCAGAGACCCCGATCAGCCCATCGACCAGTTGTCCATCCTGGATCCAGCGGAAGAACAGACATTGCTGGAAGGATTTGCGGGCAAGCCATTCCCCCATCCCATCGGCCAGACACCGGTGGACCTGCTGGTAGAACAAGTGCAACGTACGCCGCTGGCCATAGCCCTGGAAGAGGAGACCTTACAGGTAACTTACCGGGAGCTGGACTGCCGGTCGAGTCAGTTGGCGCATTACCTGCAACGCTGTGGCGTGGGAAAAGAAGCATTGGTGGGCATTTGCATGGACAGGTCCGCGGAACTGATAGCAGGCATATTGGGAATCTGGAAGGCGGGCGGGGCGTATATTCCCCTGGATCCGGCCTATCCATCCTCCCGCATCGGCTATATGCTGGAGGATACGGCGGTGCAGTGGGTGCTGTGCGATGAAAAGAACAAAGACAGGATACCTTCATCCGCTGCCGTCAGGATCATAATCCCTTCAACCGAAAAAGCAGCCATAGCGAGAGAAGCCGTCTGTTGCCCTGATGGCCGTCCCCTGCCGGAACAGCTCGCGTATGTGATGTACACTTCCGGTTCGACAGGCCGGCCTAAGGGGGTGATGATAGAACATCGCCATATCAGCAGCTTCTTCGAAGGCGCATTTATCAGGTGGACGGCAGCAGACGTACTGCTGGCTACCTGCTCACCGTCTTTCGATGTATCCACATTCGAATACTGGGGCACCCTGCTGCATGGCGGAAAACTGGTACTATGCAGCCAGGAAAGGCTACTTGACATCCCGTCCCTGCAATCTATCTTCTCTCAAAAAAAGATAAGCCGGGCGTGGTTTACCGCCGGTTGGCTCAATCACCTGACCGACATAGAACCGGGCCTTTTCGATGGTTTGACGACCCTGATCGCAGGCGGAGAAAAATTATCCGAAGGACACATCGCCATCCTGCGAAAAAGAAACCCCGCAATGGAGATCATCAATGGATATGGTCCCACTGAAAACACTGTCTTTTCCCTTACCTATCATGTCCCTGCCAATTATGCGGGAGACGATCTTCCGATAGGCAGACCGCTGAAAGGGCGGACTGTCTATATATTGGACAAAGCTCAACGGCCCGTGCCGATCGGCGTGCAGGGAGAAATCTATGTAGGGGGTGCGGGACTGGCCCGCGGGTATTGGGAGCGACCTGAACTGACGGCAGAAAAGTTTGTCAGGATCACGATTGGCAGCCAGCCGGCGAACCGTCTTTACCGGACGGGAGACCTGGGCAAATGGCTGCCGGACGGAACGGTCGCCTATCTTGGCAGACTGGATGAACAGGTTAAGATACGAGGCTATCGCATCGAGCCGGGAGAGATCGAACAGGTGATCCGGGAAAGCGGAATGGTCAGACAAACGGCAGTCGTTCCATTCGAGGATAAGGGCGGTCAGCGAAAACTTGCCTGTTACCTGGTCATGGACAAAGATAATCATACAGCGCTATTGTCCTTTCTGCGGGACCGTTTGCCGGAACATATGATCCCCGGCGCCTGGATGCACATTGACACGCTGCCGCTAACCGTCAATGGCAAAGTAGATAAAAAAGCCCTGCCCTATCCTGGTGACGCGGTAACAGACCCTCGAATACATGCCGGTCCGGGCAATGAAACGGAAGCTGTTGTCGCCAATATCTGGCAGGAGGTGCTTGGAATACCCCGGATCGATATCCGGGACAATTTTTTTACTCTCGGCGGGCATTCCCTGCTGGTCAGCCAGGTGATCCATCGATTGCGCAGGCTGAACTACCAGATTCGTTTCAAAGACCTGTTTGCCTATCCAACCATTGCGGCACTGTCAGCCTTCCTGACGCCTTCAAACGACGGTGATGCCGACAGGGCGGAAAGAATGGCGGAGGATCAGCATATTTACCTGCTGAATGAAGGCGATCCCGGCCTGCCTGTCTTTCTGCTACCCGGATCGCCGGGACTCTGCGACGCCTATGAAGCGTTTGCCGGCGCCTTTGGCAAAAGCTGCCGGGTGTATGGGATTGAATTGCCAGGTCTGCGCGGTAAAGCGACTGCAGCCGGAACCTGGTCCGGAGCAGACGCCCTGGATGGAATGGCCGGCGAACTAAGCGCATGGATCAGGGAGATCCAGCCCCGGGGGCCTTATCGTCTCATCGGCCATAGCCTGGGCGCATACCTAGCCTTCGAGATCGCCCGTCAATGGGAGGCGGAGGGAGAGACCATTGCCCTGCTTGCCCTGCTGGATGCCCCGGCCTTTAAACCAAGCCTGTTGGAGTTGCCGGATGAACAGCGTCTTTCCGCCCTGACCGGACTGACCCGGCATTTCCTTGAAAGATCCGGTGTCTCTCTTCATTTGCCAGAGACGTGGCAGGAAGGGACCGAAAAGCTACCCATCGACAAGCAATCACTTATCATCCTGGATACCCTTCGTGCCAGCCTGCTTCCCGGAGAAAGGACGGAATGGCTCCTGCGGATGTTGCATGCCGTGATGATGCAAGCCATGATGTGCTTCCATCCTGGCGGGAAGCTGCAGGCGAAGGCCCTCATAGTGTCTGCCGCAGCCACACCCCATGACAATGACCGCTTTTTAGGTTGGCGCCCCTACCTGGAAAAGGTACAGGCTGTCCATTCACCGGGAGACCATGAAAGCATGGTGAGGGGCGACCATGCACTACCATTGGCAGCGAGGGTGAAACTATATTTATAACCAACACTACATAATATGCAATACAGAGATATCGGCACTTCGGGCGTTCAACTATCGGCGCTGACCTTCGGAGCATGGGGCATAGGGGACTATGAAGGCGGCGTCACCGCCAAAGACGCCATTGCCGCCTTACATGCCGCCCATGGCATGGGCTTCACCTCCATCGATACCGGTCGGATGTATGGGCTTGGTTACAGCGAAGCCGTCGTGGGAGAGGCGATTCGCACCCTGCCCCGCGACAAAGTACAGATCAGCACGAAATGCGGAGTGGTGTGGGAAGGAGACAAAGGGCAGTTGTGGTATCCGGACAAAATAATAGATGACCGGAAGTTCAATATCTACAGATATTCCGGGAAGGAAAGTATCATGAAGGAATGCGAAGACAGCCTGCGGCGGCTGGGCACCGACTACATTGACCTTTATTCAGTTCATTGGCCGGATGCAACGACTCCCATCGAAGAACCCATGGAAGCCTTCAGCAGGCTAAAGGAGCAGGGCAAGATAAGGGCGGCAGGGCTTTGCAACCGGTATTCGGCCGAAGAGATCAAAAAAGCGGACGAAGTAACGGATGTCGCCTTCCTTAAAGTACGTTATAGCATGCTGAACAGAGTTCCCGAAAAGGAGCTGATACCCTATTGCCTGCAAAACAATAAAAGTATCATCGCTTATCATGTATTGCAGAGGGGCATTCTTACGGGGCGGGATCTTCCCAAGTTTCTTTGGGCAAAGGACGACAGACCTTTCGAAGTAGCTTTATACGATCCGGGGAATATCCGCCGGATCCGGGCTTTCCTCGAAAAATTAACACCTATCGCTATGGACAACGGAGCGACGGTGACACAACTGGTCATACGCTGGCTGATCAACCGGCCCGGTGTCGCCGTCGGGTTATTGGGCGCCAGCAGCCCTGAACAAGTAGCCTATGATGCCAAGGCGATGGATATTCTACTCAGTGCAGCGGATACGGACGCCATCAACCATTTACTGGCCGATCTTGAAAAAGAGCTTGAGCTGGAAGTGAAAGAAGCAGTATGATCATCTAATCTTTTCCCATGAAATTGCTATTAGGCTATTTATCGCAATGTAAGGGTTTGATATTCCTGGCGCTGCTTCTGGCTGCCGTCGACCAGGTATTTATCAACTTTATTCCCTATATCTTCGGGGTACTGATCGTGGATCCCTTTGCCAGCAAGGTCCATTATTTCAAGACACACGGGCTCGAAAAAGACTTCATGCAGGGGATTATTACCGGCATCCTGCTGGTCATCTTCGTAAGTACCGTCGCCTGGGTATCGAAAGGATTCCAGAATTATCTGCTCAATGTCCTTACCCGTAAGGTCGGGGTCAGGATGTACAATGACGTGCAAAGCCACACCCTCCGGCTACCCTACCAGGATTTTGAAGATGCGCGCAGCGGTGAGGTCCTGTCCGGGCTGCAAAGGGCAAAGCTGGACACCGAGACATTCCTGACCAAGTTCGTCAACGTACTGTTTGTAAGCGTGATAGGGCTATGCGTCGTCACATTTGTCTCCTACCGGCTAAGCCTCTGGCTGCCCATCGTATATATCCTGGGCGCCATCGTATTGGTGTTGGTATCCGTATCCCTGGGGAAAAAGATAAAAAAAATGCAGCAGGATATCCTGGAGGAATCGCATGCCATGGCCGGATCGATGACCGAATCGCTGCGCAACATGGAACTGGTAAAAAGCCTTGGGCTCGTAGAGCAGGAGACCAGGCGGTTCCAGGATACCAACGCCAGGATATTACGCAGCGAGATCCGGAAGATCAAAAAGATCCGGTCGATTGGGTTCCTCTATGGTTCATTCGTACAAACCCATCACCAGGTGATCATGTTCCTGTTGCTGTTGTTCCTGTATCACGATAAACTGACGGTAGGACAGTTGTTCATGATGCAGATCTATTTTTATTTTGTTTTCGGAGGGCTAAGCGAGGCCAACATCGCTATCATCTCTTATTATGAAGCCAAGGTGTCGCTGAACCATTTGCAGGAACTGTTGAACAGGCCGGTGGAATTCAGGCCGGAGCATCCCGAGAAACTGGGGCCGGTGAAGCAACTGCGGTTCGAGCATATCGTATTCGGCTACCGGTCCTCTTCGCATCCTGCCCTGGACAACGTATCTTTTGAAGTAAAGAAAGGAGAATCCATCGCTATCGTCGGACCCTCCGGGTCTGGCAAGACCACTCTCATAAAATTATTGACGGGTCTTTATCCGGTCGGGGAAGGTACCATCTATTGTAACCATCTTCCTCATACATCGATAGACTTTAACGAGCTGCGTCATCAGATCGGGCTCGTCACCCAGGATGCGCAGCTATTTTCAGGCAGTATCCGGGACAATCTACTATTTGTCTGTCCGGGAGCCTCTGAAGAAAGCATGCAGCAGGCGCTGGAACAGGCAGCCTGTCAAAACCTGCTGCTCCGGGCGCCGGAAGGCATCCATACACTCATCGGGGAAGGGGGACTGAAGTTGTCCGGCGGAGAACGGCAACGTCTGTCCATTGCCCGTTCGCTGCTCCGGACCTCGGGGATCCTGATATTCGACGAAGCGACCTCCTCATTGGACTCCCTGACGGAAAAAGAGATCGTCGATACCGTACGACAGATAGCCAACAAGCAAAGTTATATTACCATCATGATCGCCCACCGGCTGTCGACCATTATGTTCGCCGACCGGATCTATGTGTTGTCGAAGGGCAAGATCATCGAAACAGGAACACATGAGGAACTGCTGGCATGCGAAGGATTGTACAATGCCATGTGGCGTCAGCAGACCGGTGAGTTGCGGGAAGCCGTCGCCGTGTAACAATTATGCTTATGGATAACTCGATCATACAGAGCCTCTGGATTGGAGAAACATTCAGCAACAATGAGCAGATGTGTCTCAGCTCTTACCTTCATCACGGACATAGCTTCCATTTGTATACCTATGACGAGATAAAAGGAGTACCCCGGGGGATAACCCTGTGCGATGCCAATGAGATCATCCCTTTCTCCAGGTTATTCAAGGACAGCGCCCGCAGTTATGCATCCTTTGCCGATTGGTTTCGCCTCAGGCTGCTGTTCCTGAAAGGAGGATGGTGGGTAGACATGGATACCGTATGTATAAGGCCATTCGATATACAGGAGCCGCTATGTTTTTCTTCGGAGCGGCATTATGCGCTGCAGCAGGATGAGATAAACAATACCTATATCAAGGCTCCCGCCTGTGAACCTCATATCGGCAAACTCCTGCAACTGGTAGAAGAAAAACTGCAGGACGGACAACCGGTCGCCTGGGGTGGCATTGGCGTATACTTATTAAGACGTCTCCTTCCTGAACACCCTGATTTCCGCCGTTATATCCAGCCTCCCCCTGTCTTTTGCCCCTTGGATTGGTTTAACCTTTCCGCCCTCATCTGCCCGAATGACTACCGGCCAGGTCCGGAGACCCTCGCCATTCACCTGTGGAATGAAGTGTGGAGAAGAGGCTGCCTGGATAAGAATGCGGTCTATCATCCGGACAGTTTATATGAAATCCTGAAAAAAAGATATTTAAGGGGAGAATAATTTAAGAGGAGAATAAAACAATGGAGCTCGCCCGGTGCCAAGGTACCGGGCGAGTTTTTTTTATGCTTAGGCCCTCTCCTTCTGTAAGGGCATGCCAACCTGGTGGATCCAGAAAATGATGGAAGAGAACCAGGCAGCAACGAGGGTGTATGCGGCGGCGTATTGGCCACTGATATACAGCTTAGCGCTGAAGAAACAAATAAGGACTATGAGGGGCAGCATTAAAAAAGTAAAGATCGTTTTCATGTTGTTGAGTTTGCGGGTGAATTGATGAGGTGATGCTTGCGTGGGTGTTGGGTGATGAATTAAGCTTTGTTGTTTACATGCAACCGGAGGAGGTCATGCGACTTAATCCAGAAAGTAAGGGAAGTAATGGACGAAAGAACGAGCAGATAAGCGGTGATCAATTCTCCCTGCAGATAGAGAGAGGCGCTAAAGAAATAAGCGGATACAATGGCGATCAGGGTGAGCAACGAGATTAAAGTTTTCATTTTGCGGGTTACATTAAGGTGTTAAAGACTATGATTGAATAAGAAATAAGCTATAGGAATTAGCTCATAGTCATTGGAATCGGCGGCGATTACAGAGGATAAAAGGAGGAATCCAGGGGGTTAGTAAATGCAATAAAAATGGAAAACTTAATGGAGGTTGTTCGTGGAGATTGGGTACGGTGTTGTGGGGTTTTCCCGGAGGAGATTGAATACTGCGTGATGGTGATACAAACATATAACCGCTTTTTGGATCCTGCAAGCTTTTTCCAAAATTTTTCTTGAAAATATACCCAGTTAAGGGTATTTTTTATCCCGTGTATTCTTTTTAGATTTGAGTACACACCTGAATTTCAATTCTTTCCCTATCGATGTCGGAGGAACTCATACGCTCATTAATATAGCTAACCAACTATGGGCACCCTTACGAAGAAGAACAAGACCGGGAGCAGTGTGCTCGAAAGAGCGCGTGCGATCCAACCGAATGCACCGGTGATCACGGGTCCATTTGCCATCACCATCAATAATGATGCGACGACCGGCTCGGCCTATATCGGGTGGAGTCCTGCCGCCGCCAGTATTCATATTACCAATGCCCCACAGCCCGGTGCTGTCAATGTCGTCCTTCAAAACAGGAATACCACTATCGGAGGGCAGCTGGTCTTCCGATCGACCTATACGTCCGCGCCAACGGATACGCTGGCCTTATCTCTACCGGGAGACGGCAGTCCGGTATCCTTTTTTGTCAGTGGGAAGTTCGGTTCTCCCAGTGTGGAGGATGGTGATGCGGCCATTGCGGTGACGGATGCGACGACCCATGCCGTCCTGCACCAGCGGAATATCATGGTGCGGATCCGCAAAAATGCCAATACGTTAACGCCTGCGGAAAGGGACCGGTTCCTGTCCAGGTTTGTACAGATCAATAATTCGGCGGATTACAATAGATTCCTAAACAGTCATAACGATGCGGCCAACCTGGAAATCCATCAGCGGCCCGCCTTTCTTCCCTGGCACCGGGTTTTTGTGCTGGACCTGGAAAGGCGATTGCAGGCACTGGATCCCAGCATCACCATTCCCTACTGGCGTTTTGACCAGTCTGCTCCCAATGTATTTACCGATGACTTTATGGGTGGGCACCCCAACGGGGCCGGAAGGCTGACCTTCTCTGCTACGAATCCGTTGCGATTGTGGCTGGTAGATGGGGTTACGGGCCTTGTGCGGCTTCCCCGTTTTAATACCTCCTCCGGGTCTCCCACCGATGTGGGGTTGATGTCCCAGGATGATACTTTTAGCCTTGGTGCGACTTTTTTGCCGTTCCGGCGAATGGAAAGCAATCCTCATGGCAGTGCCCATACCAGTTTTACGGGTGGTCCTTTATTCAGTCCCCTTACTTCGACCAAGGACCCGATATTTTTTCTCCTGCATTGTAATGTAGACCGGCTGTGGGCTAACTGGCAGAAGAGGCTGACTTTGTGGAACGCGGGTAATGCCAACACGTATTCGCCGGCCTATGGAAATCCCATCGATCAATCTCCCCGGGCCGTAGGCGATCAGATCGGCGATACGATGTGGCCCTGGAATGAGATTACCGGGACAGGCGGTGTCAACCGGCCTCCCACCAGTCCCTCCGGGCCGTTGCCGCAGCTATCGTTTCCAGCCAAACCTTCGGCGGCACCAACCGTGGGCGAAACGATAGATTATATCGGCATCACCCAGGGGAATAGTAATTTTTTTGATTACGACGATGTCTCGTTTTTATAAAAGCAATTTATGGATAACAATTCGGATGAGAGAGCCCGGCAGACCGACCGTTTCAAAGCGGCCGTGCGTGCCGCCGACAATAAAGCGGCGTTGGAGGTTATTCCATTCCTGGAAGATGCAGATGCCGTCAAAAAGGCTATGGACCTGGCAGGCAGCAAGACAGAAGACGTTGGTCTCCGGGTGATGGCGCTGCAAAAGATTTTGATCGCCATGGGCGGCAATGCAGATTATATCCGTCTCTGTCTCTCCATCGTAGCTGATCCGGCCGAAGACGGCAAATTGCGTGATGTGGCCCTGAATGTGTTGCAGACATTGAATTTCAGTTCAGGGGCATTTCTTGCCTTCCGTCCTGACTTTGCGGCCGTCCTGCGATCGCTGACGGACGACCCTGATACCAATCTGCGCACCATCGCGGCTGAAACGCTGGCCCAGAACAAGGATGAGTTCATCCAGCGAAAGCTGATCGCCGGTCTCATGGATCCGTCCGTCGCCATCCTACCCGCCGCCAAGGCGATTCAATTACTCGGTTATGACATCCATGCCGAGCACCTCCCTATCGTGCGATCGATCCTGGAAGACCCGGCCACGGACGAGACCACCAAGGTGGAGGCCGTGCATGTCCTGGCCAGCGATCCGGCTGCCAAAGAGCTGCTGACCCGTCTGGCGCTGGACAAAAAACAGGAACCCGAAGTACGTATGAGCAGTGCGGTAGCCCTCAGCCTCTCCCACTCCGAGGACTTTCTAAAAATGGCCCGGCCGATGATCCTGGATGATAAGGAAGACGAGTCCATCCGGCTGGTCTGGCTCAATGCGCTGGTCCATCACCAGGATGCTGCGGCCGTCTATAACGACCAGGATTTCCTGCAAAAGGTCTCGGCGCTGAAGGCTTCCACGCGGAGCCCGGAGTTGAAAAAGTTGTCCAGCCGGTATCTTGACAATGCCGCGGAGCACTATAAAAAAACATCCCGATCTAATTGATAGAACCTTACCCGTCCAGGCGATGACCATGAATATTTTAAACCATAAAGGCATACACCGGTTCGACGGGCATACTCCCGAAGAAAGTATCGCCGCGTATATTTCTGCCGGCGGGTCTTCGGCTGCCCGTCGCCGGCAGCTCACCGGATGGTTGCCCCGGCAGCATGTCCTGTACCGGGGCAGGAGCGCCAATGAGGTGGTGCGGATAAGGGGTTTCCTCCTTCAGTCCTTTTCCCAAACCGGGCTGCCCGAAAAGGCCCTGCCGTTTGTGCTGGAGGAGCTGGAGAGCGGGCGGAATGCCTACCTGGTTGCCGCCGCCGCCATCGCCCTGCGTGGGCTTCCCGCCCCCCGTCCCGCCCTCACTTCTTACCTGTTGAAAGGGATTGAAAACATCAAATCCATTGACGATGCCATCAGTTTTGCCAGCTATCGGCCCGAGTGGCCCCTGAAGGAATATACCACGGCCCTGGCGGAGCTGCTAAAGACCCTGGCCTGGATGGGAGAGTCCGCGAAATCAGCCCTTCCGGCCCTTAAGGCTTTGCTGCAGGATACTCCGCTGGGCGACCGGCCCAGGAGATGTCTCCGCCAGGCCATCGAGGAAATCGAAAAGGAGAGGGAGTATCCTGACGAAAGCTGCTGCAGGGAGCTGTTCCCCGTGTCCTATCTAAAACGGCGCCGACCGGGAAGGGAGATCAAACGGGAATTACCGGCTATCGGGTTGGAAGACCAGGATGGGCAAACGGTGACGTATCATTCTTTTTTCTCCGGGAAACCTTCGGTGGTGGTCTTTTTTTATACCCGCTGTGACAATTTCAACAAGTGTTCGCTGACAATGACCCGGCTGGGGCGGTTGCAGAAGGCGTTGGAGGAAGCCGGGCTGAAAGGAGCGGTGAAAACGGCGGCCATTACTTATGACCCAATCTTCGACCGGCCCTTCCGGTTGAGGAGTTATGCCACCGCCCGGGGAGTGACAACCGATGAAGACAACCGGGTTTTCCGCGCCCCTTCCGGCACCCCGGTGTTGTTGGAATATTTTGGCTCGGAGGTGAACTATATCGCGTCCGTCGTCAACCAGCATGCCACGGAGCTGTTTGTGCTGGATGAAAAAGGCGCTATCCGGAAGAGCCTGGTCCATCTCCAGTGGGAGATCCCGGCGGTCATTGCCGAACTGAGGGGGATGGTGGAAGGCCGGCGGAAGACGGCGAACTGGATGGGGAATTTCTTTTCGCCGCTGCTGTCCTGGTTAGTGGTGATCTTCCCCAAATGTCCCGTCTGCTGGGCTACCTACTTAAGTTTTTTGGGTATCACGAATATGTATGTATTAAAGTGGACCTATTGGCTGCTGCCCCTCTTTGTCGGGTTGCTGATCATTCATCTTTGGTCCCTGTATAAAATGGGCCGGGTGCGGAATGGGTACCTGCCTTTTTTCCTCAGCCTGTCGGGCATCGCCTGTATCGTGTTGCTGGGGTACTGGTTAAAGATCCGTCCGGCCAGCTATGCGGGTCTGGGGCTGGTGCTGATGGGTTCGTTTTTGTCACAACTAAAAAATCACCGTTATCGTTATGGCCATCCGCAAAACAGAGAGTAGGTTCCCTGATGGTCTGCCGGCTGCGGACCTGGGTCAGGCTGTTGCCGCCCCTGACGGGCGTTGCACCCTTATCTCTTTTGTCACCTCTCCCCTGGCTAACCACCGGAGTAATGTGTATGTGGTGTTTGTCACCGATGCCGGGTTGGCTGCGGCGGCGGCCTCCTATGAATGGACCGTCACGGAAAACGGGGGTACGCCGGTGACACAAACCATTCCTTTGGGGGAGTTTAAATATACCGCACAGGCCGTTGGTCACGTAGTGATCGCGGTGCGCATCCTCGATGGCGCCAGTGCCGAGCAGGCGACTTTGTCCATTACCCAGGACATCGTCGCTGCGAATCCGGAGCTGGAGAACCTCATCAAGGATGCCGTCAATCATCCCGGTCCCGGTACGGCCAGCCCGGACGTACTCCGGGAGCTGATCAACGAGCACAATCTTTATTACCAGGCGGTGGCGCCCCAAACGGCCGAAGCGGGGGATGGTTATAAGCGAATGGTCTTTAATATGGTCTATGACGGGGCCCTCCAACGGCCTGCCATTGACCGAAAGAATTTTTTAGATATGCTGGCTTTGTCCCTGAATACGGGGGAGACGGATTTTGCCACCCTCAGCGGTCAGCGCAATGGTGTCAGCGGTATCCGGTTGTTGCTGCTGGCCATGACCATTCCCGGGATGCTGCCCTTTACCCTTTTACCCGCCGATGCCAGCCAGCGCCAGGTGGTGGATGAGCAGCTGCGTCAGACCCTGGCCCAGCTGGATGAGAGCAAACGCATCGACCTTTTCAACATCATCCGTTTCCCCAAATCCAATATCGTCTATTGCGGGCGGATCCTGGAGACCTTGCGGGACCGGTATTTCAGCGGCACCAATTTCAACGATGTCCTGACGGGTATGTCCGGCGCCCGGGCGCAATGGATCATTACGCAATACCAGCAGGGGCCTGTGGTCAGGACCTGACGGTAGAAGCAGGGACCTGGTGGGAGGACCTGTTGACATAGCAGCTAACTATAACAACTTATAAAAGCACCGATCGTATGCCTGATGCACTCCAATCGATTCTTACACAAACGGGGCTGGCTATTGCCCCCCTCCGGGCGATCAGGACGCCGGCGCAGGCCGTCACCTTTTTCCGGCAGCTAGGGTATGAGATTCCTCCGGGAGCGTTTGGCACCGCCTTATCCGGGCTGGCGAACCAGGGCACGGAGCTGGTCAATGCTATCCAGCAGGTGGCCAATGCGGGAGATGAGACGGCGGTAGCTTCGGCGCTGGCCAATACCTTCGGCCGGCTGCTGGCGACTATCGGGGCTATCAGGGACCTGCATACGCAGATCCAGGCGGGGGGTGGCGGCGGGCTGCCTAATATAGCCGATCTGCCGCTGCGGCTTACCGACTTCCTCCTGCTGGATTATTTCGCCCGTCTCAAACCGGCGGTGCATGAGGGATTGTTGCTGCTGGGGCTGATCGAACACGATCCGGCTCCGGCTCCCGGTCAACCTATGCGCACGGTCAACTGGTCGCGGTTCGGGCAGCTTTTTTCCAGGCCCGGTCAGATCTTTAATGACGAATATCAATGGAACAGCAATTTTGACAGCACACGGTTCCTTTCCCGGTTCGAAGGGTTGATGCGTGCGGCCGGAGGGCCGGGGGGACTTTATCCCCAGTCCGATGCCACCAGGGCCTTGCTGGGGAATACGAGCTCCAATCTGCAGGAGCTGCGATTCCCTCTCTTCCAGTCCGGGCTAACGCCGGAGACCTATGCGCAGTTTGGCATCACCTTTTCTCCCGCCGAAGCGCAAGGCCCCAAGCTGTCCGGCATTGCCATGCTGCCCTATCTGATGGGCACGGCCAGTTTCACTTTTGGAGTTTGTGACCGGGGGGAACTGGTCTTCAGCTCCACGGGAGATATCAACGGGATCGGGCTGGTGATGCGGCCCCCCTTCAATGCGGAGGCCCTGCTAAACCTGACACCTGCCTTTAAGGCTACCATCGCCATCCATGAAAAGCCGGACCAGACGCAGGAGACCATTCTCATCGGGTCACCCGGGGGCAGCCGTCTTTCCGTGCAGGGGCTGGGCATGAGCACTTTTATCCAGAACACCGGCGGCAAGCTGGATGTGGGATGGGAGGGAGAATTACAGGCGTTGCGGCTGGTGATCAAGGGGGGTGAGGGAGATGGTTTTCTTGCTAAGATTTTGTCCGGGCTCAACGTAGATGCACAGGCCGCGATGGCCTTCGGGTTTTCGCTGCTGGGCGGGTTTTATTTCCGGGGTGGCGCCCAGCTGGCGCTGGACTTCCCGTTGCATATCGATCTGGGTCCGCTGAGCATACAGGGGTTGCGGATCGTGCTGGAGCCTGCCGGGGATCATTTCGGATTGCAGGCAGGGGCTACTATGAGCCTGTCGCTGGGCCCTCTCCAGGCCATCGTGGAGAATATCGGCATCCAGACGACGCTGGCTTTTCACCAGGGCAATCTCGGCCCCGCCGACCTGTCGGTGGGCTTCAAACCCCCGAATGGCGTCGGTCTCTCCATCGATGCGGCTATCATAAAAGGCGGAGGGTACCTGTATTTTGATTTTGACAAACAGGAATATGCCGGGGTGATGGAGCTATCCATCGCCGAGATCGTAACGGTGAAGGCCATCGCGCTGATCACCACCAGGATGCCCGATGGCAGCCCGGGTTTTTCGTTGCTGATCATCCTGACGGCGGAATTCGGAACGGGCATCCAACTGGGCTTTGGATTCACCCTGCTGGGTGTGGGTGGTTTATTGGGCTTGAACCGGACCATGTTGCTGGAGCCCCTCGCTTCGGGTATACGAACGGGCGCCATCAACAGCATCATGTTCCCGCCGGACCCCGTGGCCAATGCCGCCCGGATCATCAGCGACCTGCGCACCTATTTCCCCCCGTATGAAGGGAAATTCCTTATCGGACCCATGGTGAAAATTGGCTGGGGCACTCCTACCCTGATCAGCATTGCCTTTGGCATCATCATAGAAATTCCCGGCAATGTAGCCATCGTCGGGCTTATCAAGGTGGCGTTGCCTACGGAGGACGCGCCGATCATCGTGATCAATGTGGCTTTTATCGGGGCCCTGGAATTCGACAAGAGCCGGATATGGTTCTTTGCCGCCCTCTTTGATTCCCATATTTTGTTCATGACCCTGGAGGGGCAGATGGGGTTGTTGATGGACTATAGCGACAACCCGAATTTCGTATTGAGTGTCGGGGGCTTTCATCCACAATTCAATCCGCCGCCCCTCCCCTTCCCCAGCCCGCAACGGATCCATATCGATGTGTTGCGTAATCCCCTGGCCAGGATCACGGTGGAGAATTATTTTGCCGTCACTTCCAATACGGTGCAATTCGGCGCCCGGTCGGAGTTGTTCTATGGGGTCGATGATTTCAATATCCATGGCAGCTTCAGCTTTGATGCGCTGTTCCAGTTCTCGCCTTTCCATTTTGTCATCGACATTTCTTTCTCGGTGGGCATGGATGTCTTTGGGGCGGGTGTGTTCAGCGTCAACCTGCAGTTCAGGCTTTCCGGTCCCGCGCCCTGGCGGGCCAGCGGTACGGCGACGTTGTCCATTGACCTTTGGCTCTTCTCCATCGATATCTCCGTCGACTTTGATATCACCTGGGGTGAAGCCGACAATCCGACCTTGCCGGCCATACCGGCTATCCCCATCCTCGTCGGGGAAATGAATAAAGGGGATAACTGGCGGGCCGAATTACCCGCGAATGTCAATCTCCTCGTCACGTTGCGCAAGCTGGATGACGATGCGGCCAAGCTGGTGCTGCATCCTGTCGGGATGTTGCGGATCAGCCAGCGGACGCTGCCCCTGGGCATCAACGTTGATAAGGTGGGCAATAGTCCCGTCTCCGACGCACATCTTTTCAGTGTGAGTGTGGAGTCGGCGGAATTGGTCTCCAGCAGTCCGGCTCCCCAGGAGAAATTCGCCATTGCGCAATTCCAGAACCTCAGCGATGCCGACAAGCTGTCCCGTCCTTCTTTCCAGGACCTGCCGGGCGGGGTGGAGCTGGCGGTGGCCGGAAGGCAGCTAGGTTCGGGCAAGATCGTCAAACGGGTGGTGCGGTATGAGGTAAAGATCATGGATGGGGATGACAAATACCATTCCTTCCGCTGGTTCAAGAATATCGGGACTTTATTCTTTCACTGGCTGGATGGGGCGGCCATTACCCGGAACTCCCTCTCTTTTGCCGTTAAGAAGAACAAAGTGCCCACCACCGTTGATCAGCGGGTGAAGATGGCGCAACCGGGTTTTGTCGTCGCGGGTGTCGACAACAACCGTCCCTTATCCAGCACGCCCATCTTCCCTTCCGAAGCGCATGCAAGGGATTATCTGAATACACATATTTCCAATAACCCCGGTATGGCAGAAGAGATTCATGTCATCCCGACATTCGAAGCCGCCTTAGTATGAGCCTAGCAACCTATTCATTTCTTCCTTATCTCCGCCAGGGCCTTTCCAACAGCCTGGTATCCGCCGGCGGAGCAAGGGGCACCTTTACGGTGAAGCTGAGCGTGCATGGAGATGCACAGTCGGCGCCTGTCGATGACAAGGTAATCGAGATCTATGGACCGGGGGATATCATCGGCATCGATCCCCGCATCGTTGTAAAGACCGATCCGCACAACTGGATCACCAATTTCGAATCGAATTACCTTCCGTATATCGATTTCTATGACGAGGACTTCCCCTGGCGTTATACCCCGGTCCCTGCCGCGGGTCAACGGCTGAATCCCTGGATTGCCCTCGTGGTGCTGGCGGAGGGTGAATTCGACGAAGGCTCCAGCGGGGTCGGCCGGCCCCTGCCTTTTTTTAAACTAAAGCAGAAGGCTACCCGCAGTATGTTCCCCAAGCCCGACCAGTTATGGGCCTGGGCGCATGTCCATTATAACGGGGACCTCACCGCCAGCGACTCCACCATTCTGACGGCGGATGGTCCGGGGGTGAATGCGGCGCTGGACAAATTGCAGCAGGCCCTCGACACCAATCCCGATCTGGCCTATTCCCGGCTGCTCTGTCCCCGCAAGCTGGCCCCCAGCACTTCCTATCACGCCTTTCTTATCCCCGCCTATGAAAGCGGGCGGCTGGCTGGTACGGGAGCCGATGCCGCCACCATTGCGGCCGCCAACCTGACCATTGCCTGGGACGACGCCGTGGCCAGTCTGGAATATCCCTATTATTATCGTTGGAAGTTCAATACGGGCACCCTGGGGGATTTTGAATACCTGGTGAGGCTGTTGACGCCGAAGGTGGCTGACAGCCGGGTGGGTCGACGGGTGATGGATATGACCCATCCCGGCGCCAACCTGCCGTGGATAGAGGATCCGGCCCATCCCCTGGGCGGCATCCTCCGGCTGGGGGGCGCCTTAAAGGTTCCCAAGGAGGCGTTGACGCCGGAAGAGATCGACCGGATGAATAAATTCGATAACTGGGCCAAAAACAATCCGCCGGAGATTCATCCTTTCCAGCAAAAGATCGCCCGGCTGCTGAACCTGGCCGATGACTATAACCTTTTACCCGCCGACCAGGCCAATGCCGGCTATAATGACCGACCGGTACCGGACCCCAACCAGGACAGCGACCCGCTGATCGTGCCGCCCATCTATGGGCGCTGGCATGCCATGATAGAAAGAGTCTATAAGGACAAGGATGGCAATAGGATCGACAACGATTACAACTGGGTCAACGAACTGAACCTGGACCCACGGTACCGGGTACCCGCCCATTTCGGCACCCGGGTCGTGCAGGAGAACCAGGAAGACTTTATGGCTGCCGCCTGGGAGCAGATAGGGGATGTATTGGCGGGTAATCAGCAGATCCGTTATGGACAATTCGCCATGGCCGCGGCGTCGGCCCTTTATGACAAACATTTTATCCAGGCCGCCGCCACTGATCCGTCGAAGCTGCTGCTCCTGACAGCTCCCCTGCAAAAAAGGGTATTGGTGAGTGGCTCTACCGTTTTTCACAACATCCGGCAAAGCGTCTTACCCAATACTATTTTGTCCGCCCCGATGCGTCGTATCACCCGGCCCCGGGGGCTGTTGGTCCGGCGACTGCAGAGGCAGCTGCCGGCGGGCGAGACGCTGAAGCTGGAGTCCATCGTTACCCGGATCAGCACCGGGGTGTTGTTGCCAGCCCCTCCCAAGATAACGCCGCCGGCCCTGCCGACCGTTGACCAGGTGGTGGGCGCCGTCGCCCCTAACATCCCGGATTTCCTCAAGGACTGGCTGCGCCGTTATCCCTGGCTGCCTTATGTGCCCCTGGCCCTGGCCGTGTTGCTGCTGCTGATCATCCTTTTGACGGGCGCTGCCGGGGCTTTGCTGGCGGTAGGACTGGCGATCACCGCGGGGCTGGTTGGCCTTTGGTATTTTCTTTCCAAAGCGGCCAAGGACCTTCAGGCGGCCGATACGCTGCTGTCTGCCAACCAGGAACCCGCCTCGGTGGATACATGGCCCAAGAGCGTCGACTTCCGGTTGACCACCGCCGAGGAGACTTTTGTGCCTACGGCTGGTAGTACAGACAGTGCGGGGGCCATCGCCTTTAAGACTTCCGTAAAAGATATGTATGGGTTGCTGAAGGTGGTGAAAGATGCCATTCCGGTAACGCCGGCGCCTATACGCCTGGAGCTGCCGGCTTTGTCCCGGTCCCTGCTGGACCAGGTAAGGCCGGAAAAGACCATCCCTGCCTGGTTCCGGCAGAAGGTCATCTTACCTGCCTGGATAAAGGATCAGTTGCCGGATGAGGGCCTGGTGGAGGCCATGGCTTATCCCAAGATCAATACCCCCATGTATAGTCCGTTGAAGATCATCTCGGACGAACTTTTCCTTCCCAACGTGGAGCTGATCGAGCCCAATAGTCTCACGTTGTTGGAGACCAATCAACCTTTTATCGAATCCTATATGGTGGGGTTGAACCATGAGTTTGCCCGGGAGCTGTTGTGGCGGGGATACCCTACCGACCAGCGGGGCAGCTATTTCCGGCAGTTCTGGGACATCAGTCCCATGCTGAAAGACCCTGCTCTCAAGGGGAAAGCGGAGGACGAGCAACGGGAGCCCTATTACGATATTTTCAAGCTGCATGAATGGAGAAGGCTTAGCAAGCTGGGGGATCATGACAACCGGCAGCCGCCGGGCAGTCCGGCCAAAAATGAGGTGGTGCTGGTCATCCGGGGGGAGTTGCTGAAAAAGTATCCTACCACGGTGGTGTATGCGCACCGGGCCGCCTGGACGATAGACGAGAATACCGGGCAGCCTAACGTACACCTGATCCGCAGTCTTTATGAGCCGGAAGAGGGGGATAAGGAAAAGCCCGATCCCAATGCCATCCGTACGCCTTTGTACCAGGCGAAGATTGATCCGGATATCTATTTCTTTGGCTTTGACCTCACGGTAGCCGAGGCAAAGGGGGAGGATGAACCGGCAAACCCTACCCTGGATAATTCCGGTTGGTTCTTTGTCCTGAAAGAAAGACCGGGCGAGCTGCGGTTTGGCATGGACCTGCCTGCCACGGATGGGAGCAACCAGGAGCTGGTCACCTGGAACGACCTGGACTGGTCGGACGTCCAACCCGGTGACGGCTCCATCGACGTGCTCCACCTGCCTGCCGCCCTGCATTTACCCCCCGGCACTCCCCATCCCGGCGCCACGGATACGGAGGAGGTTGGGGAGAATGAGCAGCATGCGGATGACATCCAGATTACCTGGGATGGCAATACAGATGCCGCCAACCTCGCCTATATTTTGTACCAGGAGCCCATGATGGTCTGTACCCATGCCTCGAAGATGTTATTGCAAAAAAACCCTGTTTAATTAATTGTTATGGCTGAATTTACTGACATACGCAGCGACCTTCTTTCCAAGAGACAGGCTACCGAACAGGGCCGGCTCGACTTGCTGGCCGCGGACCAGCGGCTTCGCGCCCTGCAGCAGCAGCGGGCTGCCCTGGAAAGGCAGAAAGGGGATAATAACCCTTCTTATCTGCAGCGTAGCAGGGAGCTGGACCAACAGATCGCGGCGGCTACCCGGACTAAAACGGCCCTGCAACAGGCGCAGCAGGGGCTTGCCGGCAATCTGCGGGAGACCGAAGGCCAGTTTGCCGAATTTGCCGATCCCCGGCGGCAGCTGGCTGCTTTTTTCTCCAACGAAACGCCCTTTTTGTTATTCCCGCTGCGGATGGAGACGAGGTTCAAGACCGTCAATGGGAAGGCGCAGTTATGGGTGCGGGTTTATCCGGATGAGTGCCTGGTCGACAGCTTCGAGCCCCTGCTGTCCCGGCAGGAGGTGAACAATGCTGCCCGGTTCTGGGCCGCCTTTTATGGCGCCGGGCAACCGGCGGACCCTGCCAATCCGGATGCAGCCACTCTCGCCCTGCAAAAAGCGGCCTGGAGCTTACTGGTAGGGATACACGGAGAAGGGCGGTCGTCCTGGATCACCCGGCAGCTGCAACCGGATGTCGCCCATAGCGTGTTGCCTCTCAGTGCCGATAAGCGGGTGATCCTTACCATTTCCACCAGCAGCTGGGACGTCAGTCAGCAGGCCCCCATTTTTGATCTGTTCCTGCAATTATGGGTGGCGGGGGGCGACAGCCGGCAAGTGCAGCAGATAAAAGCGGATTTCAATACCGCTAATCCGGGGCTGGACGCGGACAATATCATCGCGACCTACCAGCCTGTTAATTTTTCGGACAAACCGCCAGCCGGGGTTTCCAGGGCCGATACGGATCTGGTGATGGCCGTCGTCGTCTTTCCCGACCTGGACAGTAAGATCGGCAAAGAGCATGGATGGTCGCAGCCTACCCGGGTGAACCTGTTGCCTGAAAGACTTGCCCTTATCCGTTATAAGAACGATGTGGCGATGGAGCCCATCTTTGGCCAACCCATCCCTTCTCCCCTGCCTACCAGTCCTGATCCGTCCGCTTCTTCGGAGGGTGGAGATCCCAATGCTCAATTCCAGCAGACTCCCCAGGGGGACCTGGTCTTCGCCGATTCGGTCCGGTGGGTCTCCGACTTCGATCGGGCTGTCGCGTTGGGAATGGGCTTCCGGGTAGACCTGGCCCCGGATGAAGTCAACGGTTTTCAGCGGCTGGCGGTGTTGGGTGTGCGGCTCAGCGCCGATGCCGAAACGGGTGGCGGGCAGTTGGGAGAACTATTCGACCACCATTATTTCAGTAAAAAAGGATTCTCCCTGCTACCGCAGGGCACTCCTACCAACAATACCGGATCTTCCGATTCCGGGTATACTTCGCTGGACAATGCCGATGGCAGCTATGAAAAATATTTTTTACAAAAAAAAGGATATACGTATACGGGAGATCCGAACCAACGGGCAGACGGGCAGTGGTTTGCCGAATGGCTGGGATTGGATGATGCCGTTGCAGATAAACTCATGTACAGCGATGGGAAGGACCAGCAGGATGTCCGTAATATGAATACAGCGTTATGGCCTGCCACGATGGGTTATGTGTTGGAGTCCATGATGAAGGGAGGAATTCCCACGGCGGTTATTGCACAGACGAGGGATTTCTTTTCCGCCTATGTCAGCGGCCGGGGACCTGTGCCGGCGGTGCGCATCGGGAAACAGCCCTATGGCATTCTTCCCACGGCTGCCTTCCGGCGTCTCACCTGGATGAATACGGATAACCAACACCCCGGGCTGGTCTTCTCCGGCGGGTTAACGTTTCTCTCCGGCCTTTACCGGTTGCTGCTGAAGATAGACGATGAGTGGACGGTGTTGCGGGGCAGCGTGAAACATATCGGCAGCACTGACACCGACGTGTATCAAACCCTGCTGGACATTGTGGGGCTGAATGCCTGTTCGGTCGAATTCTATCGCCGCTACCTGGAGAGCCTGGAGGAGGTGACCAATTCCATGAGCTTCTTCCGGCCGGGAATCAAGTCAAACCCTGCCTTGCGGGCGAATGTCCTCAACCTGTTACGGAGCCTGGGTTATCCGGCGGACAATATCCCCCAGCTGGTGGATCTGCTGGCCTTGCCGGGTCCCAGCCCCATTGCCTATCTGATCGACGACCAGCCCCTTGCGGAAGATAAATTGATCCGGAGCTATACGGCCGACCAGCGCAATTATATCGCCGCCCTGATCGCGCAGGCCCGCCAGTCAGAGAATGCCCTTCGCACGGGGGATGGGCTGACGGAGCGGCCCGAGGCGGAGTTATACCGGCTGCTGAAGTATGCGCTGGAGCTGGGTTATCATAACAGCGGGGTGAATGCGGCGGAGGCGGCGGGCGCGTTTTCCACCACGCAGCTGGCTACGATGCGGTTGGAAAAACCTTTTATTCACCAGACCTGGGAAGGGGCTGTTCCGGAAAGCCGGTATGCGTTGTTGTATGAAACGGTGCCTGCTATCTCGCCCACGAAGACCGTATCGGAATTTGTCCGTGACTCGTTGCTGAGCCCCGTGGTGCCTGAGCCTTCCCGGTACCTGGCTTTGCAGCTGACGGCCCTGGAAGCCTTAAAAGATGCCCCCACTGCCCGCCTCGAACGCGCGCTGGTAGAACATACCGACTGTTGCAGCTACCGGCTGGATGCCTGGAAGACCGGCCTCCTGACGAGTCAGTTGACGATGATGCGGGGGAATGGGAGCAATACGGACAAGGATCCACGAAAGAAAGGCATTTACCTTGGCGCCTATGGCTGGCTGGAGAATGTGGCGCCGGAACGAAATAAGGCTATCCGGGTTAAGGAACTTCCCCAGGAGGTAGCCGCTGACTTCAACCCGGACGGTACTAAGGTCTTCCTCAGCGACCCTACCAACGAGGGTTATATCCATGCCCCTTCGCTGAACCAGGCGGTGACGGCAGCCATCTTGCGCAATGGGTATCTCTCACATGGTCAGCCGGACAATAACAGTGTGCTGGCCATCAACCTTACTTCCGAGCGGGTCCGGCTGGCCCTATCCATCATCGAAGGCATCCAGGGCGGGCAAAGCCTGGCGGCCCTGCTGGGTTACCAGTTTGAGCGGGAGCTGCATGACCGCAGTGACCTCACTGCGCAGAAGATCGACAGCTTTGTCTATGCGCTGCGAAAGTTATTCCCTTTGAGTTCCGATCAGCTGAAAGACACCCAGGTCAAGAACAATACCGATCCTTCGGTCGATCCCCAGACTGTGCCCATTACGGCTATAGAAGCCCGTAATGTCGTACACGGTCAGCGGCTGGCGGCGTATGTCAAGGCCCAGACAGGCAGTAACCGGAACTATCCGTTCGCCCTGCCGCTGCCGGCGGCCAGTCCCGCTGTTGGTCAGGCTATCGGGGAGGCGGTGCAACATATCATCGATATGGCGGATGCCGTGGCCGATCTGGGTATGGCCGAGAGCGTCCATCATGCCCTTATGGGGAATATGGACCGGGCGGCCGGGGTCCTGGACTCTTATAGCAAGGGCAACTATCCGCAAGAGCCGGATGTGATCCGGACACCCCGCAGCGGCATCACGCTCACCCACCGGGTTGCCATTCCTTTCACCTATGTGGCGCTGGCCGCCGGCGGCAACCCAAGGGCGCAGGGCGAACCCTCTATGAATGCCTGGCTGCGGGCGATCCTGCCTCCCCTTGACAACATCGTTTGTTCCTGTTTCTATACCAGCAGGACCAGCGGGCCCGATCAGCCGCTGGAGGTCTCTTTACAGGACCTGGGGCTGGAACCTATCGATCTGTTGTACATGGCCAACACCCGGGATGCCAGCGCCCTTGACGAGCTGGATGACCGGCTGATCCGGTATATCCATGCCCATACGGACACCCGGCTGGACAGTGTGATCCTGTTGAATTATACGGACGAGCCTGCTGCGGCCACTGATCTGTCGTTGTTCCAGGTGATGCCCCTGCTGAGCAGTCTTCGCACGCTGCTGGTGGCTTCGCGGGCCCTGGTCCCTGCGGACCTGGCCCTTGCGAATGAGGCGGACTCCAAGGACACGCCTGTTCCGGAGCTTCCCGCCCAGCGAGTTCAGAATTTGTTGAATTCGCTGCAAGCTGCCGTCACCACGGCCTCCTCGGGCACGGGTATCCTGCTCTATCTGTCAGGGCTACCCGATCCGGCAACGGCCACCCAGGCCATGCGGGATGGCATCGTGGCGAAGGTGGACGACACGCTGGACCAGTTTGCCGGTTTTCTTTTATTGCTGGGCGGTTACGGCATCCCGCAGACGGGTATCGGGTCCCTGTATGCGCAGCGGCAGCAATGGTTTACCAGCCTGCTGGATCTGGTGAAAGCCTTTATTCAACGCTGGCAGAAAAATTCGGGTGACTATACCGCCCTGCTGACCGCCAACCCCCTCCCTGATGCAACCGTTCTTCAGCAACTGGACCGGCTGATCCGGGCGACGCCGGAGCCGGCGGATACCATTACCCTACCTATCGTACAGGGCCATAAGCTGGCTTTTGACGGCGCCCTGCAGGCGTTGAACCTGGCCGTCGCCGGCAACCAGCCGACTTTGTTCGCCCTGATCCAGGCTATCCAGGCGGTGGATACCCGGCCTTTTGACGTAACGCCCCTGGACATCAGCCAGATCCCATCCCAGATCGTCGCTGCCGCCTATGACCTGCAGGCCCGGGCGGCCGCCCTGGTGGATGACCTGACGAAGAAAAGATTCCCTGCTGTCAGCCAGGTGTTGACGACCCTGCCTACGCTGAGTCCCGCCGACCAGGCCGCTCAGTTGCAGGTGGCGGTGAAACAACTGCTGGGGGATGCTTTTACCATGATCCCCCGTTATGTCTTGCCCGTGCCGCAGCAAACGGAGGTGGGTAATTCCTGGAATGCCACGGACGCCCTGCTCGGCTATTTGCTGGCTAACGGGCATCCCCATCCCACGGAAGACTGGCTGCATGGCATCGCCAGGGTACATGATAAGATGAAACACCTGGAAAACTGTCTGCTGTTGCGCCAGGCTTTCGAGCTGCCGGAAGACAGTCTGGGGATGCACCCTGTGCAGCTGCCTTTCCAGGACAGCGCCTATCATTGGATGGCCCTGCCGTATCCCGAAGCGGAGGTGGACCTGGAAGTTTCGAATGTGCTGTTGTATACCGCTTTCACGGCTAGTGCTGCTGCTGCTCCGACGGATGTCTGTGGGGTGCTGGCGGATGAATGGAATGAGCTGATCCCTGCCCGGGAGGAGACGACGGGTGTCAGCTTTCATTATGACCGTCCCAATTCGGAGGCGCCCCAGGCCCTGTTACTGGTCACTCCTACCCGGCTGACCGGCAACTGGGATTGGAATGACCTGGTGGATGCCCTGGGAACTACGTTGGATGCGGCCAAGGCCCGGGGTGTGGAGCCCGGCCAGGTGGATACGACGGCCTTTGCCGGGCTGCTGCCGGCGATCGTGGCGGCGGAAAGTCTCTTCCCCTATTCCATCGTCCTGGACAATAAAGCGCATTATATGACGGTGGATGCTATTAAAAAAATTACTACCAACCCATAACTATCCCGTATGCAAGAGAACATACTGATACCTGCCGAGGTGGCGCTGAAGGACATCACTGCCAAGAGAGTTTTTCCTATGACCTTTGCCTGGAGCAGGCTGGAAGGGCGGCCCCGCACTGCCAATTTTGACCGGGCGCTGAAAGCCGAGATCCGGGATGCGTTGTGGATGTTGTGCAAGCAATGGCAGATGGGCGAATTCGAGGGGGAGGATGCCGGCTCCCCGGTGACGGCGAAGCTTGGTACGTCCACGGCCAGCCTTTATAAATACAAGGCGGATGATCAGGCTGTGCAGGCCTTTGATGAGGAAGTACCTTTTGAGGCCAAGGTGGAACAGCGTCCTCTGCCTTTCTCCACCCTGGAGCAGCACCTTTCGCTGGACCTGCGCCTGGTGATGGGAAGGAGGTGGCTGCAATTACTTAAAGACGGTGGGCTGCTGACGGATGCTATCCGGAAATTTTTTTTGAAACAGTATCGATTTACAAAACCGGACCCCACGAAAAAAGAAGATGCCGGTATCTGCGCTCATCCTGAGGCGTGGCAACAATTTGCGGCGGTGGCGGGGCGGATGGTGGATGGCGCGGCCCTTTTTGAGAGCCTGGGGAGTGGTGTGCATTATTATGATGACCCCGATTTCCCGCCGGGCTCGGATGTCGATGCGTTTAAAAACGCGGAGGAACAATTTACCGCCTGGTATAAGGACCAGTGGTATCAGCCCACCGAGCCGCAGAATAATGCCTGGGAGCCCGGGCAGTTGGAATACCAGTTTGCTATTACGGCGGCGGAGGGTGACACGGAGAAGTTGATGCATGCCTCAGCATATTACCAGGGGCATCTCGACTGGTATAACCTGAATGTAGACTTACAGGACAATCCCCTGGGGTCGTTGCCGGAGGGCGCTCCCCCGGCGCCTCCGCCGGTGAAGCGGGTGCAGTCTTTGATTCCTGCTCCCGTGATTTTTGAAGGTATGCCGAATACCCGGTGGTGGGCCTTTGAGGATGGGAAAACGAATTTCAGCACGGTCCGGCCGGATACGACGGAGCTACCCAAGTTATTGCTGATCGAATTCGGGTTGGTCTATGCCAATGACTGGTTCCTCTTCCCTTTCAAATTGCCGGTGGGCAGTCTGACGACGATCAAGGGATTGTCGCTCACCAATTCCTTTGGCGAGAACTTTTGGATCGAAGCTGCGGGGAAGGGCCGGGATGTGGACAATAGCCGGTGGGATCTCTTCCATCTAAAAACGGATAGCGACCGGTCTGTTGCTGCGGACACCGATCTTTTGTTATTGCCCACGGTCGCGAAGATCCAGGAGAGCCCTGCCTCGGAGCAGGTGCTGTTTATCCGGGATGAGGTCGCCAATATGGTCTGGGGGGTAGAGACCATCATTCCCCTGCCTTCCGGCTGGGGCAAGTCGGGTTTTGAAGCGGCGGCGGAATTTTTTAGTCTTTTGCAGAAACAGATCAATGATACGGTGGTGGCGGTTCCTCCTCCAATGCCTGCGGCTGATGGGGATGAGGTGGCGAAGATCCGGTATGAGATCATGAATGCTGTGCCGGAGAATTGGATACCGTTTATTCCCGCGCATGTGACGGGGAGTAACCGGGAGGTGCAGCTGCAGCGGGCGGCCATGCCGCGGATTTTGGAGAACGATCCGGACCCCACGCCCGACAAAGTGCGGCCCCGGACTTCGTTGTTACAGGAAGGGTTGGCGGACAAACTGCCTTATTTTATTCCTGAGGAGGAGGTGCCCCGGTCGGGTATTCTCGTCTCGCAGTCGTTTAAGCGGACCCGGTGGGCGAATGGGAAGGTTTTTGTCTGGTATGGCGCCCGGAAGACGACGGGTCGTGGGGAGGGCAGTAGTGGGTTGGGATTCGACAGGATCGTCGATAATACGAAATAAAGAGGGGACGGGGGGCGGGCGGGGGTCACTTTTTAAAGAATTATTTTTTGAAGCCCGCTCTGGTAGTTAGTTTTCTATGCTCGATAGGTCGGAGACCGAATAGGGCTAAGCTTATAAGGGGCTACTCTAACCATACAGAAGAAAGAGGTACCGCTTGCAGATTTTCTCCAAAGCCTCCCACCATATGTTCACCTCCATAGAGTACTATACCCCTTTGAAATTTTTTCCCCGCGATCTCTGCAAGGCGCCTTAGCCCTTTGAAATCATTTTGGCCCACAGATGCGGTTGATTTTATCTCAATGCCGTAGAGCTGTTTTTTTCTATCTTCTAAAATTAGATCAACCTCTGCGCCGCTATGAACGCTAAAATGATAGGGCTTCAAGAAAAGGTCCGACCAGCTTAGTTGTTTAATAATTTCCATAATGATGAAGTTTTCCAGGAAAGAGCCTGCTGTCGTTCTGTTTGCCATCAGACTATCAACACCCTCACCTCGTAAATGACAGAGCAGTCCTGTGTCGTTGAGAAAAATCTTGGGTGATTTCACGAACTGCCCTTCTATATTTGGCGTCCAGGCTGGGATTTTCAGGATCAGGAAGACGTGCTCCAAAAGCGCCATATATCGTTGCAAGGTCGTGTTCTTTACGCCGGAAAGCCGGGCAATATCTGAGAGGTTTACCGTGCTTCCCACTCTTGTTCCAATTAGTTGGAGAATATTGGGTATCTGCGTTAACCCTTCGATATTGGCTAGATTTCTGATATCTTTTTGCAAAACGGCGCTAATATAGGATTCAAACCATTTTGCTTTTCGCCCCTCGTTTTCACGTTGCAATGCTTCAGGATATCCTCCGGCCCGGATAGCCTCCATTATATTCTTCCAGTTATTCTTACGGGATTGGAAGCGACCATTCTCCGCAATTAGGGTATTGAGGAACTTCGATCTCTTGCCCTGGATTTCAGTTTGTGAAAGAGGCCAGAGATGATGAATTTCGATTCGGCCGGCCAGAGAATCGGCAACCTGTGGCAATGTCATGACATCCGCAGAGCCGGTAAGAATAAGCCGTCATCCATTGTCATGATCTGTCCGTCAAAGCTTCCTTTCTCCAAGAGTTGGCGACATAGCGTACTTTTGCCTGTTTGTCGCGCACCGTTGATAAGAATTACCGGGGTATGGTTTTTAATGGGTAAAATTTGACTATTGTATGGGTAAATTTAGTCTGTTAAGTGGTTAATTTTAGAAGGAAGCTGAACCGATTGGAGAAAAATCCGGGCGGGATCGCCGGAAAAATTTGTAAGGTTTGTCTTTAGGCTGCGTCTAATGCGTAAACATTAGTATGAAACGAAACTTTATTATTGCCGTAGTGGTCCTTTTTAGCGCTCTTTCTGTAAAAGCCCAGACATCGGAAATTTTTGCGCCCGGGGGCAAAGCGATCAAAGGTTATGACCCGGTAGCCTTTTTTAAAGAATCAAAGCCTGTCAAAGGAGCTGATTCCCTTTCCTACCACTGGAAGGGAGCCGAC
>DATJJD010000290.1:0-5568 GCA_035492545.1 Puia sp. | reverse complement strand
GATCTTCATGGTGAATAGTTTTTTGTCGCCTGAATTTGATACAGTAATTTAGGAAAAACCAGCCGGAAAGCGATGAAAGGTATACAGCTTAACAAATCGGTATTTTTATCCAATCTCCCCTATCTGATAAAATGCGTAGCAGGTGTTATCATCTGCTATATCTTATATAAAGAATTTCCCCGTTACCCATTTTACTGGGCCATTGTCTCCGTAGTGATAGCCCTCTCGCCCGATAACAGCAACCGGCAGGCAGTTGACCGCATGAAGGCCAATATTCTGGGCTGCGCCGTAGGCCTCTGCCTGTACCCCGTACACGTGCCCAATTTGTTACTGCTCTGCCTGGGCATCGTCCTCACCATTTGTGTGGGCATCACCTTACAGCTCACCACGACCCTGCGCAGCGCCATGGCGGCCCTGGTCATCGTCCTGATCCATGAAGAACAGCTGAAACAATGGTATCTCCCCCTTGAGAGAGTCCTCTGCGTAGTTGCCGGCTGCCTGGTAGCCTTGATCGTTACCCTCCTCTTTAATCAGATCGCCCGGTTCTTAAAAAGTCATCCCTACTGAAATCGCAGCACCGGATGGCTACCCCTTACAAAGTAGCCATATCGATAACGAATCGGTAACGAACATCTCCTTTCAGCATCCGGTCATAGGCCTTATAAATATCCTTCATGTCGATCAGTTCGATATCGGATACGATATTATGTTCCGCGCAGTAATCCAGCATTTCCTGTGTCTCGGGCAAACCCCCGATCATAGAACCGGCCAGACTCTTACGTCCCACGATGAAGCTGAAGTATTCTACCGCAGCGGGCGTAGGGGGCGCCCCCACGCAGATATGCGTGCCGCTTGCTTTCAGGAGGGATAAATAAAGGTTCAGGTCATGTTCCGCGGATACCGTGTCCAGGATAAAGTCGAAATAACCGGTCACCGGCTTCAACTGTTCTGCATCGGAAGTTACCACGAATTTATGCGCACCTAATTTTTTAGCGTCGGCTTCTTTTTTGGGAGAAGTGCTTAACACCGTCACCTCGGCGCCGAATGCCACTGCGAACTTTACCGCCATATGTCCCAGGCCGCCCAATCCCAATACCCCAACCTTATGTCCCTTACCTACCTTCCAGTACTTCAAAGGGGACCAGGTGGTGATGCCTGCGCAGAGCAGGGGCGCCACGGCAGCCAGGTCCAGCTTTTCAGAGATGTGCAATACAAAGTCCTCATTTACCACGATGGTATTGGAGTAACCGCCATAGGTCGGTGTTTTCTTATCCTGCTCGAGGCTATTATAGGTTTGAGTATGTCCGTTGGTGCAATATTGTTCCAATCCCTCCCTGCAGTTAGCGCATACCCGGCAGGAATCCACCAGGCAGCCGGTTCCGGCCAGATCGCCTACCTTGAACTTCTTTACCTGGTCCCCGACCTTTACCACACGGCCTACGATCTCATGGCCCGGCACCATAGGAAAGATGGATCCTCCCCACTCATCCCTGATCTGGTGAAGATCGGAGTGACATACTCCGCAATAGAGTATATCGAACTGAACATCGTGCGACTTTAGCTCTCTTCTTTCGAAACTCCAGGGGGCTAGTTCCGTATCCTTATTTTGGGCTGCGTATCCCTTTGCCTGTATCATTTTTGAAATGTTTGTAGTTACTAATTAAGATAACCGGATAAAAGTAACTACAATCAAATCCTGAGACACGACTAAGAAATTACTTATGCGTAACTAAAAAAAGAATTAGTACGGTCGCTGCTGCAACAAAAATTGCATCCATTCGGCGCCGGCCAGCAGGAGGGCCCCTACTCCATATACCTCTGTGGAATTGTAATCAACGGCACCGGGTTTCTCTCCGATGGGCTGTACATAACCCAGCATGCCATCCGGATGCACGGCGCTGACTAGGGACTGCCAGGCTTTTTTCGCCACCAGATAATAGTGTGGGTCTTTCAAATAGCCTTTACGAAGTCCGTACGTCAGCGCATAACAATAGAAGCCTGTTCCGCTGGTCTCCTTTGCCGGGTAACTGTCAGGATCGAGCAAAGCCGTGTGCCAGCTGCCATCTGGCTGCTGAAGGGAAGCTACCTTAGCGGCCATCTCCTTAAATAATCCAATATACCGGGTCCGCCGGGGATCATCTGAAGGCATATTTTCCAGCATTCGCACCAGGCCTGCCATCACCCACCCGTTACCGCGAGCCCAGAACATCTTTTTCCCGTTGGCTTCCCTTTGTGTAAAATAACGGCTGTCCCGCGTGAACAAATGTTCATGGGGGTCGTATAAATAATCCGTTGTTTTCCACCATAGCTTATCCGCCATATCCAGGTATTTTCTATCGCCGGTGGCAGTAGTCAGACAGGCAAGCGCCGGCGGTCCCATGAACAGGGCGTCACACCAGGCCCATTCCCTCAGGTAGATATCATTTTTCCATTCCAGCGATTCATTATGCGGCAACGTTACGATGCTGTCCGCCAGCGCCCTGAAGGGACGGATCATCCGCTCGTCCTTATACAGGCCATACAATTCGGCGAATAGCTGCCCCACACAATAATCATCGGCCAGCATTCTTCGCGGCCCTGTATTCCATCCGATGGAATCCCCGATCCTGCGCATAGCCAGGCTATATTTCCTGTCACCGGCTACCTTATCCAATGCTACGAAGCCGGTGTAGCAAGCTCCATTTGTCCAGTCCCAGGCAGGCCATCGCATGCCCTGCTGCTGCCAGGTCAGCAGTTGCCAGTCTGCCACCTTCTCCATCACCTGCAGAACGGCTGCCGGCTGCAGGCTATCCTGGGCCCGAAGGATCTCTTTACCAAGGCAGAGGGTAAAACTTATCAATAACAGGCTTTTTTTCATTTGGCCCGTTTTTGCTCAAAAAAGTAAACGCCTTTTTTATTGGCCACTATAATATCCGGCAGTCCATCCCGGTTAAGGTCCGTTACTACTGCCTGCAATCCCACTCCCGAATTGCTGTCGATCAAATGGGGGATCCATTCAGGATTTGCGCCGGGCTTGAATTCAAACCAATAGAGAACGGCTGGTTCCAGGGCCCCCGGGTCTTTTTCATTGTGAGCGAAATACCGTTTACCGGTGATGAGGTCCGGATGCCCGTCCCCGTTGATATCGGTCATGGCCAGACCATGGGACTCGGAGAATTTATTATAAATGACATGATGTGTCCAGACAGCGGCGTCCTTTGTTTTTTCATGCCACCAGATCCCGTAATTATGGGCGGAGGCGGAGACGAGGTCCAGGCCTCCGTTCCCTTTTGCATCCAGGGCATAGATCTGCGAACAATCCTCGCCCAGGTCTGCCGGATGGAATACCCAGTTGGCCTGTTTGGGGTTCACGGGGCATTCCCACCATCCTTTAGTGATGATGACATCGGGTCTGCCGTCCCCATTCATATCATAGAGGCCAAGGCCATGAGTATACCGGCCTATCCCGGGTATATCCCCCTTTCCGATAACCGTTCGCTGCCAGGCGGTATCTCCTTTGACGGATGGCGGTTTCATCCAGATCATCTCTTTGGCTACGGGGTCATTACAGAGGAGGTCCGGTCTGCCGTCCCCGTCAACGTCGACCAGCGCAGGGGACTCATTGCCGCAATTAGTAAGAAGCGCATGCATGGGCCAATGGCCGGGTTTGTTTTTAGGGTTCTCATACCATACCGCTTCTTCGCCGGGCAGACCGATACGGATCAGGTCCACCCATCCGTCCAGGTTTACATCCAGGGTAAAATCCAAAAAGGAGTTGCTGAACCCGTCCGTTACGGAAAAATGTTGCCCTGCTGCAATCTCATGCCGGGTCCAACCGGGAGCCTCGAACCAATAGGCGCCCGCCAGGATATCCAGTTTACCGTCCTTGTTGACATCCCCCACCGCTACTCCTTCAGAAATAAAATCGGATGTGATAACATGTTTTGTCCACCGGAGGTCAATGGCCGTCTTTTCGGGCTCCTGGGCCAGGGAAAATAAAACGGAAATGCTGAATACGGGGAATAAAATTCTGGGAATTAGCATAAAGTAAGTTAGGAAATATTCGCCTCTTACCCATACTCATTTCCGGCGTAGCCATCCTATTTACTGCCAAATATATACCCCGCCGTGATACCGAAGTTGAGTGTGTGGATGCTGGCCTTTTTGGCTTCGTCAGGATCTTCCGTCGTATGTATCATATTCAACAGCCCGAAATCAAAATGAGCTCCCAGGAGGATCTGTTCATTCAATTGATAACTTCCCAGCAGGTTGATGCCCATGTCCACTCTCTTATAAGTACGTCCATAGTCGCCCTGGTCGCTGCCAAAGCTGAGCGACTGCGTGCGTGTATTCGCCCAGTTATATTTTCCTCCGAGGTTATACGCCAAAAAAGGTCCGGCGCCAAAGGAAAGGCGATCGTCCATGTACTTTGAATGATAAATAAAATCCAGGGGAACTTTGATGAAGCTGACATGAATGCTGGACCGGTCCCCTTCTACCACGGCAGAGGCCCGCTCCAGGGAATAGCTCAGGCCAGGGCGGAAGGAATAGAGTTTATTTGCCAGCGGTATGTCGGCAAACCCACCGATCTCGAATCCTAACCCGGGACGGGCGCCGGACACTTCATAGGCAGGATATTTGACGATGGCCCCGGAAAGGCTAAGGCCGGCTGATCCGCCAAACTGGATCCGGCGGGAGTCGGAAGCCGGCTTTTGGCTGGCGGTGGAGGTCTGCTGGCTGTAGGATGACATAACCAGGAGAAATACTGCAGTTACAAGTAAAAAGGACGTCTTCATATTGCTGATTTAGGGGTTATGGGTTTAGGGGTTAACGTCTAAAATTTAGATCCCGGGACCGGCAGCTTGGTATTGTCCGTGGTATATATACAGCGGAATTTTCCGTTGGTCACGGGTATGGCAGCTCTGCCTGTCTGACTACCGAAGGTCCCGCTGAACGTACCTTCGATGACGTTGGTCGCCTGGTCGAAGGTGGTGACGGTGATAGTACCGGAGCCGCCGGTCGCCGGCGTGGTATTATAGCCATAATAGGTACCCGAACCAGTAGACATCTCGGCGATATAAGCCCCTTCCAGGTATTTCGTGGCATCGAACGTGAAGGCCTTATTCGGCTGGATGTTTTGCGGGAAGATCAGCGCAATGGCCGTCGTGTCCTTGTTGACTGCCTTAACGCCGATTAACAGTACGATCTTAGACCCGTTGGCGGTGGTAATCGCCGCTATGGATGGCGAATTCTGAAGGCTGGACTTTACATTCGCGCTCCAGTCTTTCCCTCCTATGTTGGCCGTGAGATAATAGCCGGAGGTATTGGTGGTGTCATCGCCACCGCCTGAGCTCTTTTTACAGCTTAGGGCCAGGAACAGGGCAGGGAATAGTATCAGCAATAAGGTTTTGGAACGCATCCTTGTCATGGTGTGCATAAAATAAAATTTTAATGATCAGTAGAAGAGAACAAATTTGAGCAAGTTAGAGGGCTAATAAAATACTTAGTTCTAACTATTTTGGAGACTTAGGCCAGTCCATGCTGTTTGGCGAAGTTGACGAGGCCGACGGGGGTATAGATATTCAGTTT
>DATJJD010000289.1:0-11212 GCA_035492545.1 Puia sp. | reverse complement strand
TAAAGTACATGTAAAGGAAGGGAAGATCAGTACGTATGGGCTGATCTGCAAAGTGTCCTTCCGGTTGGATGAAAAGCGGTAAAAGCAACCCGGGTTTTATTATTCTAATAAAAAGACTCCGGCGTTGCCCGGAGTCCTCGTTGCTTCTTTCTTTCCTACGCTGGCATTGTCCAGATCAGGTACAAGGGTATGTTCTCAGATCTTTTTTGTCAGACCACCCCTTTTGGGAAGCTTCTGAAATAGAATACATAAAAAGTTGTGCCAGGCATTGTTGATGTTGCCTGGACGCTGTTGGGTGTATTTATAAGGGTCTACAAGATATTTGAAGACGACTGTTCGCTCCCGGGCATCTGCACGTCCATCAGGATTAAATCATAATGCTCATGGTCGACCATTTCCAACACTTCCTTGCCATTGCAGGCCAGTGTCGCCTGGTATCCTAATTTTGCCAATACGGTGATGATCAGCTTCTGGTTGATCGTATTGTCTTCGGCAACAAGGATCCGCAGCGGGAATTCGGCCCCGAAATTTTCCGATAATTCCCTTTTTCCATTCTCCTTTTTTCCTTTGACAATGCTTATGACTATTCTTTTGCCGCCCTTGGAAAAGCCGGGATGAACCGGCGAATGTTTTGGCCTGAGTGCCGGAGCGCAAAAGATATTGAAGGTAAACGTCGCACCGCGACCTGGCTGGCTTAGCACGCCAATTTCTCCCCCCATCAATTCTACCAGCTTTTTACAGACGACAAGGCCCCGGCCTGCAGGTTTCTTATCGGCATCTCCATTCGCTGTCTGCGAAGTGATCCTTTTAAACAATTGATCTATTTTATTTGCAGGAATCCCGGAGCCGGTGTCCCTTATTTCAAAAACCAGTTCGATCCTGTTATCCTTTTGGGATCCCCGGAAGCGAATAGCCAGGAGAATCTCACCCTGAGTCGTGTGCCTGACTGCATTTTCCAATAGGTTCATCAACACCTGGCTAAGTCTTTTCCGGTCTCCATTGATCTGAACAGGCACTTTTGCATCAATACAATAGGCCAGTTCAGGACCACCGTCTTTAATTCTGCCGGCAAAGAGCATGAGAGACTCTTTCACGCAATTAAGCAAATCAAAGTCACGCTTTTCAAGCTCATCTCCGGCCTGATCAGACTTCGAAAAATTCAGAAGATCATCGACCAGAATGCCGTTGACGCTGGTCAGCAGGCTTTCGCCACAATATCTGATCGTATCGATATATTCACGCTGGTTCTTGTTCAAAGGACTATTCGTAAACAAAGTTGTCATGCCAGGCATGCCGTTCATCGGCGTACGGATCTCGTGATTCACTGTAGCCAGTAAATGTCGTTTGATGTGGTTTGCGGTCTCGGCTTCCTTGCAGGCTTTTTGCTCCTTTACGATAGAAGTATCGAGCCGGACCTGTAGTTCCTGTACTTCCTGCTGCAAGGCAACATTCCGCAATTCCGCTCCCTGAAGGCGAGTCATATAAAAGTGATATGCACTGAAGAGCATAGCACCGCCTACAGCCGCCAATGCCAGCCGGCCGGAATAGATCAGCAGGAAAAAGAAGGAAGCTCCCAAGCCCAAACAAACAAAATAAGACATTTTCATAATAGATCTTTTATACGTTAATATAGCATGGCTTAGTTGCCTTTTGTATATCGGGCCGGGTCATGCGCATTAAAGAAGTCATTGACACTTTCCTGGTCTACCGAGATGAAAATGTTGATTTTGGATGATAATGACTTGTTCATATGCTGTAACAAATTGACTATTTTCTGCAGAGGCAGACTATAGATTATCCTATGAACCGGGTGTAGGCACCCTTTCGGAAGTATTGTAGTAGAATTAACGGTTTCGGACAAAAGGGGCAAGGGTATGACCGTGCCCTCCGCGGGTCATTCACAAGGAATTGACAAGCGTAGATACTTTTTGGTCATTGTAAGAGAAGTTTGCATTATCGATCGGGCCAAGACCAAGAAGTGACAGATATGTATTGGGCTGGTGCTGAAACAGGGCCTCTTGGAAGAAGCTCTCATTGAGTCCAAGGTCCCCTTTTAGTTCCAGCTGCAGAGGAGGCTGTACATAAAATACCTTTGAAACGATGAGTAATCTTTCCATGTATTCGATACACAGGCTGAAATCAACGGGGCATTTGGAATCTCCATAGTCAACTGTTGTCATGGCGGGCAGGTCGTTCCAGAGGTCTGGTATGATGTCCCGCACGTTGGCGCATCGTGAGGAATGATTAAACAGAGAATTTGGATTTCCCGGATCGAACAGATTGGCAAACAAATCATTACCCATGGCAGGCGCTCCGAAGGTGTAGGGAATGATATCCAGTTCGCGGGAATTGCTGCAGACTACTTTTGCGGCGTAGGCCGCAGCAAGCGATCCGCCGAGGCTATGACCGGTTATAAAGACTTTTGTTCGTACCGGGAAATTGTTCAACACCTGTTTTATGGTCCTTCCGCTATAGATCATATCATTGATTTCCAGAATGGCTTGCAGGATGCCAGCAGCAACTTTCGCGCTTCCCAGGCGGCTATATGGTAAAGATATCTGACGCCCCATATTAAAACTTTCATACAAGTTGAGTAAGAAGGCGAGTCCTGGTCTGAAGACAGGCCCCCTTATGATCACGACATATTCTTCCGTCAATTTGTTTTTAACAGCGAAGAGGGCGATTGAGCCTGTTTTCCCCCACCAGATGGCGGTATAGGCCTGTTCCAGTGCTTCTGCACCGTTCAAACAGTCCTGAAGCGCGACGATCGAGCGAAAGGGTGTGTAGGCAATGGCGGATAGCGTCATCATCACCTGGTCCCGGGAGAATTTACTCCTGTCAAGAGGGTTCATGACTAAAGATTTAAATGTTATAGAATGCGATGGTTACCGGGCAAAACTGATTGTGGGTACCGGGATCAGGAAGGAAGGAAGTCTATTGAAGAAGCTCTCTGAATACAGAGATTTGATCGGATACAAATTTAATAGTTTGGAATGGATTTACTATGCGTAAAAACACTCGAATAATAAGAGAAACAGAAATATTACCGACTGATAATGTGATCAGAGGGGAACAGAGATGTACAATGATGTTCCCTTCCCGGGTTCGCTTTTAAATTTATATTGACCTTTCATTACATGGACCCGTTCTTTTATACCCAGCAGTCCGTAGCTTTTTACTTTTCCAATTGCATTGATGTCAGTACCTTTTCCGTCGTCCTTTATTTCGAGTATGATCGTGTCGTCCACTATTTTAATGCTGCTGTCAATGGCCCGTGCCTCGGAGTGACGCACCGCGTTGGTCAGAGCTTCCTGGTAAATTCGGAACAAGCCGGTGGTGACCGCCGGAGGCGCCTCTATTTCAGATCGATCGGGGATAAATGTGACAGTCAGGTCAAATCTTGTTTGAATCTCCTGGCTGTGCCATTCCAGGGCAGCCACAAGTCCGAGATCATCCAATATAGCCGGTCTTAAATGGGCGGTTATTTTTCTCACCGAGTTTACGGATACTTCGATCAATCCCAGGATATCCGAAAATTTCTTTTTGATGGCCGGATCGTCCGATCTGATCTGTTGATCAAGTGAATACACATCCATCTTTAGCCCTGTGAGCTGCTGCCCCAATTCATCATGGATATCACGGGCAATCTCTATCCGTTCTTCCTCCCGGATGTTTTGAAGATGGGACGATAAGTCGTGCAATTCGAGGTTGATCTTCTTGAGGTCTTCTTCTGCCGTTTTCCGGTCCGTAATGTTGATCATTATTCCTTCAATGATAGGTATATCGATCTCATTATTTTCAACTAAGGAAATATTTCCAATAACATATACAGGAGAACCGTCTCTCTTTCGAAGGGTGACCTCGAAATTTGAAAGGAATTTCTCATAGTGGATCCGTGCTATGAATTGTCTCATTTCGATCTCCGAGAAGTAAAGATCCCTGGAATTTATTCTCCTCATCTCTCCCGGATTCCCGTAGCCCAGCATTCTGCAGAAGGCGTTGTTGCAATCAATGATCCTGCCATCCGCGGTGGATTGATAAATACCGGCCAGGTTTCGCTGAAAGAGCGTCCTGTAGCGTCGTTCGCTCCTGACAAGTCCTGCTTCAGCATCAAGCTTGTCCCTTAGCATTCTTTTCTTTTCTATTGCCTGCATTATTGCTGAAGGAAGACGGGTAAGATTACGCTTTAAAATGTAGTCATCCGCTCCTTTGTGAATGATATCAACGGCAAACTCTTCGGAGACGGTTCCCGTGACCAGAATAAAAGCCGAGTTGACCCCTTCCTTTTGAAGGTGATTCAGAGCGTCACTGGAATTGAACTCCGGAAGGGAGTTGTCTGCAAGAATGGCATCGAACACATTATTACGAATGGCCGCTAAATATTCCAACTTATCCGATACGACAGTAGTAGTGAACTCCAACCCTGACCGGCGGAGGAACTTTTCTATCAATTCTGCATCACAGCTGTCATCCTCAAGCTGTAACAATTTTAAGACCGTGTCCATATGGATAGATTTATTCGTTAAATACCCTTTTGTTTTCCATTTTAAGCAATAAGGGGAGGTGGTTGATTCCGAAGAAGCCAGAACAGACCCAGATCGCTGACCGCCCGGGTGAACGACTCGAAATTGACTGGCTTGACTATATACGCATTTACTCCAAGCTTATAGCTCTCAAGAATATCCTGTTCTTCCCTGGATGAAGTAAGGACGACGACCGGGATCATTTTTGTGCGATCGTCCTCCTTGAGTCTGCGGAGTATTTCGAGGCCTGTCACTTTTGGTAGTTTCAGATCCAGGAGGATCAATTTGGGATTGAAGTGGAAGTTGCTTTGGGCTGACGGTTTTTGAGGGAAAAGAAAATCCAGGGCGTCGGCTCCATCATCCAAATGCATCAGACTGTTGGCTAGATTATGTTTCTTAAGACTTCGGATCGTCAGTTCCGCTTCATCCGGGTTATCTTCAATGAGTAATATTTCGATTTCTCGTTGTTCCATGACATTTAGGTTTATGTAAGGCTCAATTGTTTATTAAAAGGGAGACTGAAGTAGAATTGGGACCCTTTACCCTTTTCTGATTCGGCCCATACCTTGCCGCCATGCTTTACGATAATCCGCTGGACAAGGGCAAGGCCTACTCCGGTACCTTCGAATTCGGCTGCTTTGTGCAGCCGTTGAAAGACGCCGAATAATTTGTCCGCATATTTCATGTCAAACCCCACTCCATTATCGCTGACCGAGTATACGACGTTGTTCCCGCTGTGACGGGAGCTGATATGAATTACGGGTTTTGTTCCTTTGCTGGAATATTTCAACGCATTGGAGATGAAGTTTGCCCAAACCTGCAGCATAAGATTATGGTCACAGCTTGCCGGCAGCAAATGGTCGGCTATGATTTGCGGCTCTGTGCCTTTATAGAAAAGAAGTTGCTCGTCGACAGCCAATTTTAGCAGCTTATTCATGTCCACCCTGGTAGTGATAATTTCCTGTCTGCCAAGGTGAGACAGATTGAGGAGGTCGTCGATCAACTGGCCCATTTTCCTGGCATTATTGGTGATGATCCCAAGGATTCGTTTCCCTTCCTCATCGAGCCTGTCTGCCTGATCATTTAGCAATATCTCTGCGAAGCCGTCGATGATACGCAAGGGAGCCCGCAGATCATGCGATACAGAATAGGTAAACGCCTCAAGCTCCTTATTGGCGATAGCCAGTTGCTCTGTGCGTTCGACTACCTTGTTTTCGAGATTGACATTCAATTCCTCGATACCGTTTTGGGCTTTCTTCAGTTCGGTAATGTCGATGACAACGATCATAGCATTGCATACCACATTGTTCTCATCTTTCAGGGGAACATACCTTGTCAGGGTGTCGCATTCCAGTACTCGTCTTTCAACCGAGAAGGCTTCTCCACGAAATACCCGCTCAAAGAGGGGTTTTCCAAAACTGTAACTTTCCGGGGACAAAGCCGATTCAGCCTTTTGCCCAAGGAGTTCCTCTTTTTTATAACCTAATTTCCCCAGGATGTCACCCTCGATCAACAGGTACCGGTATTCCGGGTCGAATATACAAATGACACTGCCAGGAATGCTGGAGGCAATCGTTTTATAAATTTTTTCGCTTTGCCTGACTTTTTTTTCTGCGTTCAGCTGCGCGGTAATATTACGGGCAATCCTGGCGGCGCCTATGATCTTGCCATCGTCGTCCCTAATCGGCGCCACATTGAGCGACACATGTACCATGCTGCCGTCCTTTCGCACCTTTTCAGTTATATATTGCTCAACATATTCGCCCTTTACTATCTTCTTTATGATCTGATCTTCCTCCCATAGCAGGTTAGGCGCAATTATCATCGAAATATTTTTGCCCAGGGCCTCTGCGGGTGAATATCCGAACAGATTCGAGGCGCCTCGGTTCCAACTGGTAATCAGGCCATTCAGGCTGATGCTGAAAATAGCTTCATCCGAGGAATTGATGATGGATGCCAGCAATTCCTGTTTCTCTTCGGCTTTTTTACGTTCTGTAATGTCTGCCCTGATGGCTATATACTGGTGAGGTTTGCCTTCCGCCGTCAGGAAGGGTACAATGGTTGTATCTACCCAATAAGTCGAGCCGTCCTTGGCTCTGTTCTTTATTTCTCCTTTCCAGATCTTCCCGTTGGCAATCGTAACCCAGAGGTCCCGGATGAACGCTTTGGAATGAAATCCGGAGTTGATGATACGATGGTCCTGGCCGATCAGCTCCTCCCTGCTGTACCTGGAAATGCGGCAGAAGTTGTCATTCACATGTCTGATGGTTCCCTTCTGGTCTGTTATGGCGACAATGGACGACTGATCGAGGGCATACTTATAATCGGAAATCTCCGCAGTTCTTTTGATGACAATGCTGTCCAGTTCCGCATTGAGGCTAGTGAACTTTTCTTCTGCCTTTTGGCGATGCTCTATCTCCTGCTCCAGCTCTTTTACCGGTCTTAGGGAAACGGCCATCGGGAGATATTTGACAATATAGAAAACGGTTATCCAACTGATCAGTCCTGTGATCAGGCGAACAAAGGCACTGAGGCGGTATAGGGGGACCCAGAAGGCGACTGCATCCAGAAAATGGGTCGCACCGCAGGCTAATATAAACGCTGCGAACAGGAAGTACAACCGGATAAAGCGTGCATCCTGTTTTCTTGAAATGTATTTGATGATCACCACTGGTATGGCGAAGTAAGAGGACCAGATCAGGAGGTCGCTGATGATGTACAGCCATCCATGGAATTCAGTCCATTTTCCGCAATGCCATCGGGGCGGCCAGTCCGAGCTGTCTATCAGTTGTCTGAAGAAGTCAGCGATATCTTTCATGCTCTTTAAATTATCTCATTCATATTAAAGGCAGCCGGACAGCAATTGCGGGATGCGGCAAAAGTCCTTTGTTTTATCAAGGAAGTCCTCAGCGTTTAATTCGGCGCATCTATGTCTATAAAAGCTTTCGGCTGAATTTGTCAGCATAATGACCCGGATATGTGGAAGACGGATCTTTAATTCTTTAAGCAGTCCTATCCCCGAACCGTCAGGAAGGTTGATGTCGAGGAATACAATGTCGGGCTTTTCTTCCTTACATGCCCGGAGGCCTTCTTTTATTGTTTTGGCCTGGCCAAGCAACTCCAGGGAGGGGATGGCCGAGAGAAGCGTAAGCACTTTAGCTCCGATCAATTCGGAATCATCAATGAGTAAGACTTTAAGTTGCTGACACATAATCATTCCCAAACTTAGGCGGAAGGAAATCTGTGACTTGTAGGAGCAAGTCTCTTTTGTTTGTAGTATAAAATAGGACATCGCCCGAACGGGGACAAAAAAACTAACCATTTATAGAAATGGTTAGCTTGCGCGGGCGGGTTTCGTTTATGTTTTCATAGGGACGGATAAACGGGCCCGGATGGATTGGTTTTCGTAGGGTTGGATCAAAGGGTAGGGTTAAGGGTGTAAGTAAGGGTATCGATAGGGTTTAGGCAAGCGTAAGGGTTTGGATTTTTATCGGCCTGGATATTGGATTGCTTGATGACAGTACAAAGATGCGTCGATAAAGCCACCCAAAAAATAGTAGTTCGTATCCACCTTGGGTAGAGCCGGATATGAGGAATCTGTAGAATATGCTCTACGCTGTATTTTGCTAACAATCATTTATTTATGCATTTTTAAGGGTAGTTTTAATATCATCGGTGACTTTGGTGGCGATTTCATCCAGATGCTGGATCAGGTCTTCGAGCCGGCCTGATGGTTTGTTTTTCTTTGCAAGGCGTTCGATTTCCCTGATCTCATCCATCAATTCATAGATGCAGAGATTGTCCAGTACGGGCTTTATGCGATGGGCGGCCGCTCCCAGGGCGTCAAAATGCTGAGCCCCGTAGGCATCTTTTATTTCTTTTACACTTAATGGCAATTGATTAATAACTAATTGCAACATTTTATGCATAAAATTATCGTCGCCCCGACCTGCCTTTTTTAATTGTTCTAAACTATACATTGGTTTTTGGGTATTGATCCGGGTATTTTCCATAACAACGGCGGGGTCTTTGCGGAGCCAATGACAAATTACCTTTATGAGATCATCTTCTTCAAAAGGTTTCGATACATAGTCATTCATACCGGCACCGATGCAGATTTCCATTTCTCCTTTGATGGCATTCGCCGTCAGGGCAATTATAGGTATTTGTTGATCCAGATCCTTACGGATGACGGTGGTGGCTTTCCGTCCGTCCATTACCGGCATCTGAACATCCATCAGTATAAGGTCATAGGAGTTTTTCCTTACCGCTTCCACTGCTTCCTGGCCGTTAGTTGCTTCGGAAACCACGGCGCCATAGTTGTTCAGCACGGTATTGGCTAATAATCTGTTCATTTCATTGTCTTCAACCAGTAATATGTTGCTGCCTTTTAATATTGCAGCGTCGACAGGCGCCTTTTTTACCGGCAAATCACTTTCCTGTCCGATCTCGAACGGAATAGAAAGGTGAATAACAGTCCCTTTCCCCTTTTCGCTACACACGTCGATGGTTCCCTCCATCAATTCGACCAGTTGCTTGCTAATGCTCATACCCAGTCCGGTACCCCCAAATTTTCTGGCCACCGTCTTATCCTCCTGGAGGAACTTTTGAAACAGATTTTGCGTGAAGGTGCTTTCCATTCCTATTCCGGTATCGCTGACTGCCAGGCAGACTGTTTGCCGGCCCTGCTTGTTTTCCATTGAACGGCAGGCAATGCTAACGGACCCATGTTCTGTGAATTTTATGGCATTGCTTACCAAATTTAACAAGACCTGGTTCAGCCGGTAAGGGTCACCCAGCAAGAAGGCACAGACGGAGTCTTCGATAGAAAGTGACAGCCGAAGACCTTTTTCTTCGGCCTTGTGGAGCATAACCCTTTCTACCCGTGTCAGCACGTCTCTGATCCGGAAACCGATCTTTTCCAGCGTCAATTTGCCGGCCTCTATTTTAGAAATGTCAAGAATGTCATTGATGATCACCAATAAATTTTCGGCAGCAGAATGTATCGTATCCAGGTATCGCCTCTGCCTGGCTACGAGTTCGGTCTTTTGTAATTGCCGACTCATTCCTAATATAGCATTCATGGGCGTCCGGATCTCGTGGCTCATGTTGGCAAGAAAGGTCTCCTTTGCCTGGGACGATTCTTCTGCTGATTCCCTGGCTTCGATCAGCGCGGCCTCTACATTCTTCCGATCTGTTATATCTTCGATGATGGCAAAATATTGAATCACTTTATTCCCCTGGTCATTGAATATTGCCTGTCCCTTGGCCCTGCCCCAGAACCAGCTTCCGTCTTTCCTGTAATGGATCACTTCCACGTCGAAATTCCGTCCATTCAGAAAATCATCCACCATTCCTCTCAGCACGGTGCGGTTGCTAAGCGATCCCTTGCACAGTTCCACGGGTGTCCTGTTTTTCATCTCCGCTGTCGAATACCCCGTCAGCTTTGAAAATCCTTCGTTTGTCCAGAATATCGTGCCATCGGGATGACAGAAAGCAACGCCATTTTCATTGGCGCTGGCGACGAGCGACAGCCGTTTCAGCTCGTCCTGGTAGTAATTCTCTTCCGTAGACAGATGACCTTCCAATAATTTGTCGATACTCATGGCCCGAATATTTATATTCTGGAGTTGATAAGATAGGGGAATGTAGAAGACAGCCCGAAGTCTTCGATCCGGATTATTTTTGCTTCGGGGAAATCCGATTTGCAATCAGGAATAGGATTGGGCAGTTCGTTTTGCTTACTATCTACCTTCCCCAGCAGATTGCTCCAGATGGAGAGCAATTGACAACCTTTCTCGTATCGCATTTCCTGTTTCAAATAGGTTTCCAGGCAATAGCTGGAGTGATACAACAGGTATAATCGCAGATATAATGTGGGGTCCAGACCTCTTTCCCGTAGAAACCAGGCCGGAATCGGGGAATTCAGCAGGAGGTCCAATCTTGCCTGCAGACCCTTGACTGCTCCATTTCCCGTAAGCCCAGACTCCTGGATCACATAATGGAAGAGATCAAAAAGAACCGGCATCGTCGGCCTGGATAATTCCCAGTCAAATACAAAGAGACTGCTGCCACCAGAGCGGACCGTCTGCGGCGTGAAGTTACCATGACAAACGGCAGTTGCGACCATTGGATTTGTTGTTTGCAACTGATCTTCCCAAAACTTCAGTTTATAGAACAACTCGCGCGCTTCACCCTTTTCGCGCAGCTTTGGATTTGAGGCAAGCCGGAGCAAACGTTCCCTCGTCTCCCTGCTGATCTCCAATTGCCGGTAATATTTTCTTTCGAAAGAAGCGTCATACATGTCCCACAGGAATCGGCAATGGGCTTGTCCGAATTCCGGCTGTTTTCGAGCTGTGACCAGTTTCGAATTGCTGACCCGGATCACTTGTTCATTAATTTTCCAGGCCTTTGGGATCACCGTGCTCTTAAAGGGAATACCGCCCAGCAGGCAAAGGGATTTGTACTCGCTGGCTATATTTTCCACCGAACTCTTGTTGAGTGCGATCTTGAGAAAGGATCCGACCCGGTTACCCTGGCCTTCGGCGACTACTGCTTTTCGGTTTTGCCCTGTTGTCGCGGTGAGTATCGCGTAGTCCCGGATGGACCTTGCTGACGGCATGAGTAGAGTTTCCACATAAAGACTTTGCTTGTAGTGGACGACAAAGCGTCGATTCCTCACCAGGGCG
>DATJJD010000288.1:0-8997 GCA_035492545.1 Puia sp. | reverse complement strand
GTCGATCCGGTGAAAGCCGTAGGCTTCCTGTAAAAATGCGGCATAGATATAGCGAAAACCGCCGCCGCCGGTGCCGATCTCTTCCTGCATTCTGACCAATTGAGCGAGATAGAGACCGGCCTTTGTAAGACCCAGGCCGTCTCTCCATTTTTTGATCTTCCTGCCGGTGAAGGCGATGCCTTTTACTCCCACTACCGGACCGGGTATATGCAGCATGTTGAAGACGTTCTTTTTGATCCCATGACGGATGGCCTGTTTCATCATCGCGTCGTCAACCGTCAATCCCTGCATGCTGGGATAATAGATCTGTCCCCGCGGGGCCAGCGCCCCCCTGGCGAACCGGACTCTTTCCAGCTCATACTCGGACAGTGACGCCACCGTTTCCATGATAGGATCGCTTACAAAGTAATGATCCTTTTCTTTTTCGTAAACGATGAGGTTATGCGCGTTGAAATGGAAACGATATTCTTTGGGAAAATAAGGCAGGTAATATACGCCGACCTGGCAACCCACTGCCCGGTCTTCCGCCAGACAATGATCCAGGAAGGTCTGCGCTGCCTCACGGGAGCTGAATTTCTTTCGGGTCACCGGGATACCCAGGGACTGGCAGGTTTGTTTAAAAATAATGCCGGGAAAGGACCGGAAAGCAATAGCTGGTCCGCCATTGATCTTAAGAAGGGGTACGTAGACAAAGAACAGACCCGAGCCAATGCCAAAAGCCAGCGGCTCCGTCATCTTATCGACACCTGCATTCCTGAGTAAACTATTGGTAACGCCGCTTTCACAATGTGCAGCCTGGATATGTTTGAAGGCGCTATGCATGTATATTCATCGTTTTTAGCTCCTCTACAGTGCAGTTGAACACTTCCGCATACTTCCGGAGGGCCTTATCGGAGAGCTTGCTGAAAACGCCGGGTTTAAGATGACGTCTGATCTGCCATTTCCAGAACCCGGTATAGGAGGAGAGAATGGAGAGGTCCATCACACTTTTTTCCATAAAATAAAGCAACGGGCTTACTTCCCCTTTTTCCATTTTTTCGGTTGCCTCCTTCATTCGCTTCCCGACATTCTCCCAGGTAACATCCAATGCGCTTATCTTTACATCCCAGCCGCGACTTTGCTGCGTAGTATATTTTCCCGACTCATCTGTTGCATAACAGATCTCGGTGGTGATCTTTCCGAGTGAACTGAGATCCTGTGGAACGTCTTCTTTCTTCATAATTCACAATTCAGTTAAACAACCGTCAACATCGCGTACATATAGGAGAACCTGGCGCTTTCCGGAACCAACAGCAGCATCTTCTCCCCTTTTTTTAACCGGCCGCTATGAAATAATTCATGGACCATAAAGTATGCCGAAGCTGCTCCAACATTACCCAGACGGGTCAGATTTACAAACCAGCGTTCGTACGGCACATGGCTTCCCAGGACCGACATCACCTCGAAGATCTTGCTTTTAAAGAATTCGCTGGACATATGCGGCAAAAAATAAGTGATGTCGTCCACGCTTAAGCCCCTGCGGTCGGCGATTTCTTTTATTTTTCTTCCCCCAAGCGGCACGATATTATTGCTCAGGACCGAAATATCCTGCTTGATGCTCAGCAGCGACTTTTCCATGACCTCCTCCGGGGTAAAGTCAAGGTAGCTTTTCAGCGTACCGTCCGGCTGCTTTTCACTGGCCATATACATACAGGTCTCCATCTCATTGGCATAGGAAACGCCTTCGATCCAGTCGACCCGCAGGCTCAGGCCACTCGCATTCGGGGTATTGCTAAGGGCAAAGGCACTGGCGCCGTCGGACAACATCCAGCGGAGAAATTCCTTGTCAAAGCTGATGAATGGATTCTCATTCAGCTCCTTTAGCTTTTGGGCCTCTTCTTCGAAGACATTGGCTACCAGGGAAGCCGAGAATCGCTCGGACCCGGTCGCTACCGCCTTTCGGACATCCCCGGCCCTGATGGCCAGATACGCATACTTGAAGGCATGCATCCCCGCGCAACAGACGCCAGACGGCGACACTACCTCGATCGGCCCCATCTCCGGCAGCCAGCCATGCGTCATGACCCCGTGCGAAGGCATCATCTGGTCGGGAGAAGAAGTGCCGCAGGATAGAAGCTCTACCGTCCGAAGCTGTTCAGGATCGTTATCAAACAGATCGCGCACCGCAGCAGCCGTCATCTGGGCATTCGTATGAGTGGGCTTCCCTCCCTTCGACAGGGCATAATAACGGGTCTGGATGCCATTATTGCGTAAGACGATTTTTTTCGATTTCGAAGGCTTGCCATTGATATAACCAAGATACTCTTCCATATCATCGCTGACGACCGGCTCGTTGGGAAGAAAAAGGGATGTGTTTGTTATATAGACCTCTTGTACGGACATAATTATAGTTGTATTAATTCAATCTCAAACAGGATTCTTTTTTGGCCTTTACATGATTTGACAGAAAAGGCTTGAAAAACAACAGATCGATCACAAAGACGATCGGTGCAAACAGGAACAGTGCAAGTAATAGATAATATTTGAATACAACAAGCCACGCTTGCCTTTTTTTCCGGCTGCTGATCCACCTTGCCCAGAGTCCGAATAGGATAGCCGCCTTTGTTTCCATGAACGCCAAATGATATTTCCAATTGACCGCATTTTGTTGGACCAGGGCGGTCTTCAACCCTTCCCATTCCCCACTGTCCAGGTGTTGGAGCACCGTGACGCCCAGCGCCGATGCGCCATTGATATCCTCGTCCGACACGCCGGGCCGGGGGAAAAAACCCAGATAGCGATCTTTCTTCCCGCCCAGCATCCAGTGAAAAATGGTGAAGATGCTGACCAGATTGAGATGCCGGTCCATCATCGCGACGGTTCCAACATGACGGGCGCCAGTATCGCTGACTAACTTCTTTACTTTCCCGAAGGCGTTGACCCACATATTCCTCGCACCTGTGACGGTAATGACAGGCGTATCCTTCAGGATGGCTTTTATCTCCGGCTGATGCATGAGGGAATTGAACGGAATGCTCGGCGACAGGAACCAGGCCTGGTAACCCAGGATAACGAGGTCATACCGGGTCTCTTTCACCGTAAATGGAGCCAGTTCTTTCGTCACGCCCAGAACGCAATCGGGCATTACGCTAAAGAAACTTTTCGAGGTCCAGGGAAACGGATAATCATTTTGCAGACGAACCTGCAATCTCTCTATGGTGTGACCTTTTTCCTCAAGAGGCCGGCAGAGATTATCGATAATATCCCTCAACTGACCGGACTGCGAATAATAAATAGCTAAGACTTTTTTCCCCATGGGTAGGTTAAGTTAAAGGTCAGGATCCGTTGTACGCAGGGTGGAGGATGTTTGGCTATAATCTTTAATAATCCGCCGCAAGGCTGCCGGCAATTCCTTATAATGCAAACGCACAAACTCGCTATCCTCATTTAGCTGATCGTGATATTTTGTGATCTTTGGAGCATGTTCCTGGATGATCAGCCGGAGGAAACGATATTCTGCATTGCTGCTGTGGAAATGGATCACGGTCTCCAGCTGGATCCGCCCTCTTTTGAATTCCTCCAGCTTGTCTTTTGGCTTTTTGAGAAAGCCAGCCTTTTTCATCAGCAGAGCCCCGCTGTAAGCTTCTTTTCCGGGTGAGGGAAGATCTTCGATTCCGGCCAGCGCTCTCTCGATCTCTTCCAGTCCCCCGGTCTTGAGAGTAGCATAATAGGCGGCCAGGTCAAAATTTTGAGCTACTCGGGGAATAACGGGAAGGGAATTCCCAATTTTTACTGCTCCCGATAGGAAAAGGAATAGAAATAGCCTTATTTTCATAATCCAGTGAAGTAAATACAAAGATAAATTACTTTTGCGATTCAAATATATTCGACAATTACCTGAAAAACATCAAGTTGGAACTTAATAGCAAACAATTTTCCGGGTCCTGGGCAGTTATTTTGGGAGGTTCCAGCGGTTTTGGCCTTGCCGCCGTAAGGAAACTGGCGGCACATGGCATGAATATCGCCTTGTTATACCGGGAAATGGCGTCAACGGAAAAAGCCGTCAAACAGGAATTAGGTCAGATCGAAAATGAATTTGATGCGAATATCCTTTCTTTTAATCTCAATGCGCTGAGCGAAGAAGGGCAGCAGACGTTCCTAACGGAGTTCAAAAGGCTGGTGGGGGTTCAGAAATGCGTTCGCCTCCTGATGCACTCCATAGCCAGGGGGAACCTGCGGCCGCTGCAGGAGCTTTCTGCCCAGGATATGCGGGATACCACCCAGGCCATGGGCACCAGCATGCTGGATTGGGCAAAATTGTTATTAAAGGAAGATCTCTTCCAGCCTGATGCCAGGATCATAGGGCTTACCAGCGAGGGGACGCATAAATACTGGGAAGGCTATGCGGCTGTTTCTGTTGCCAAAGCGGCCCTGGAGAGCCTGGCTTCCTATATGGCCGTCGACCTGGCCCCTTATGGCATCCGGACCAATGTGATACAGGCCGGCGTTACGGATACGCCTTCAATGAAGAAGATCCCGGGAAGCGAGGAACTGCTCGGTCATACGATCACCCGCAATCCTTTTGGCAGGATGACCGGTCCGGCAGACGTGGCCAATGTCATTTACCTGCTGTGCACGGACGAGGCATCCTGGATCAATGGCGCCCTCATCCATGTTGATGGCGGAGAACATTGCCGGTAGACCCCTTACCTCCCAAATGAATCCAGAAATGTACGAGCATATATTAGATATACTACCTTATAAATCTTCTTTTCGTTTTGTTGACACTATCCTTTCGCTGGACGGGAAAGGGGTGACGGGGGAATATACCCTGCGTCCGGATGCTTTTTTTTATGAAGATCATTTTGTCGGCAACCCGGTCACTCCGGGCGTGATAGTGACGGAAATAATGGCTCAGATCGGGGTTGTGGTGTTAGGTATCTATTATATCCTAAATTCGCCGGAATATAAAGGGAAGGAGGAGGGGCTTTTCCCCCTGCTGACCTCGACGGAAGTATCTTTTTACCGGATGGTGCTGCCGGGTGAAAAGCTGAGGGTCGTTTCGCAGCAGCAGTATTTCAGATTTGGCAAGCTGAAATGTTATATTGAAGCCCTTGGAGAAGACAACGAACTGGTTGCCAGGGGGACGTTTGCAGGAGTAATTAAAAAAACCGACAAAAAGGACAATTAATAATGGATCGCCGTGTTGTTATTACTGGTATGGGTGTAGTCTCCCCGAATGGAGTAGGCATCCCGGATTTTCTAAAGGCTATTCAACAGGGCATTTCCGGATTACGATTCGTACCCCGTCACGAGGAACTGAACTTCTTCTGTCATGTAGCGGGTAAACCGGAATTTGACTGGGAGCAGCTGCGCAACTATCTGCCGGAAGTCACCTTTCATGGTTTGAAAGGCAGTACGATCGGATATGCGATAAAGGCCGCGGCAGACGCCTGGCTGGATGCAGGTTATTCGCTTGGCGGGGAGGAAACACATTGGGATACGGGCTGTGTCTTTGGGAACAGCGTCGCGGATACGGAGGCCATGAAAAGGGTCATTTCCTTTGTGGATTCCAAACAGGCCCGTAAATTGGGCTCCCGGGTGATAGAGCAGTCGATGAACAGCGGAGCTACGGCCTATGTTTCGGGACTTCTGGGCCTGGGGGGCAGGATCATTACCAATTCCGCCGCCTGTGCGACAGGATCACAAGCCGTTCTGCTGGGTTATGAATATATAAAGCATGGTTTGGAAAAAAGAATGGTTGTCGGGAGCAATGAATATATAGATTCCTATATATTTGGAGCTTTTGATTCCATGCGTATCCTTTCCCGGAAATTCAACCAGACGCCTGATCGGTCGTCCCGGCCTATGAGCGCTTCGGCCAATGGTTTTGTACCGGGTTCCGGAGCGGCTGCGCTGGTGCTGGAAGAACGGGAGTCGGCGCTTGCGAGGGGCGCCACTATCTATGCGGAGATCCTGGGTGGTGTCACCAATTCAGGAGGGCAAAGAGGTGGCGGGTCGATGACGGCGCCCAATCCGGATGGAATTGTCAACTGTATCCGCGGGGCGATGGAAAACGCGGGTGTGAGCGGTTCGGATGTAGACCTGGTCTCGGGTCATCTGACAGCTACCGTAGCGGATAAAATGGAGGTTGCCTGCTGGGCCACAGCGCTCGATAGGACCAGGGGTGATTTTCCCCGGATCAACTCGCTGAAGTCGATGATCGGTCATTGTCTCAGCGCGGCGGGGTCGATCGAGATCGTGGCTGTTGTTTTGCAGTTATGGCATCAATTCGTCCACCCGAACATCAACCTGGAGGATCCGCATCCGGAGATCGTCGATATGATCGGGTTGGAAGCGATGCCGGTAGAACGCGTCGATAAAGAGATAAATGTCGCAGCCAAAGCGAATTTTGGCTTTGGAGATGTAAATGCCTGTTTAATTTTTGCAAAACACAAATAAAAATGGATAGACAAGAAATTTTGGATGAGCTTAAAAAAGTATTGACCCCTTACACGGCTAATAAAGAAGCGCTAAATTCTCTGAACGAACAAACCGACCTTATAAAAGACCTGAAGATCAATTCGGCCAACCTGGTAGATATTTTTATCGACGCGGAAGCAAAATATGATATTGAGATAGATATGGATTCAGCCGAAAAGATCCATGATGTAGGCAGCTGTATCGACGTCATTATGGAGAAGCTGGGTCAGCAAAAATGATCAGCATCGGGAACGATATAATTGCACTGGATCTGATTGACGCGGGCCGTACCATACAGCCCGTTTTTTATTCCAGGATCCTGGACCCATCCGAAACCGGCTTCTTTCCCGGGTTGTCGCCCCTACCCTTTGAACGGTATGTCTGGCTATTGTGGTCGATCAAAGAATCGGTTTATAAATGTATCAGGAGAGTACAGCCTGAGCTCCGTTTTTCTCCCAGGAAAATTATTGTCAAACAGATCGATTGGTCATCGGATACTTACCGGAGTCTTGTATATATTAATTCTATTCCCTTTTATGCGCAGTCGCGGGTGAATGAAAAATTCATATCTACCCTGGCGACGAATGGTACAGGGTTCGGGAATATCTGCTGGGATATTCAACAGATCGGACAGACCGATCCTGAATCACAATCTCAGCAGGTGCGGCGGGCACTGCTGGAGCGGCTGCGGTCTTTTTTCCCCAACGACCGTCTGCAGATAGAAAGGGCCGATGCCGGTTATCCTGTATTGGTAAAAAACTCCTCTCCTACCAATTTACCCATATCCTTCTCTCATCATCATAATCTCGTTTTCTACTCCTTTATCTCTCCTTCCTGACCTTTGTCACCTCTTCGATCGAAACAGGGTCATTCACCTTATTAAATCTATATTTTATAAAGGTTACAATGGAGGCGATGGCATGATCATCCAGGAACACCCCGTGTGCCGGCATTACCCCGTTGAACGTCTTCCCGGCAACTTTTATCTCTCCCTGCAAGCCATGCATCACGATGTCAATTACCTTGTGCTTGTCGCCGGTAACCCATTCGGAGCCGGCCAATGGCGGATAGCGGCTATTGTCTCCTTTACCATCCCGCTGATGACAGCTCGCGCAATAAGAGTTGTAGAGGATATGTCCTTCCATTTCCCCGCCCTTGCCCAGGTTATCCAGTTTCTCATCCGGGGTCTTGATATAGGTGCGGGACTTGCGGGATTCCATGCCCGCCAGCTGCGCATCCCCGAATTTTGTCCTGTCGCCCTTGTACATCACGCGCCAGATCTTGCCTTTGTTCGATTCGGAGATATATAAGGAACCATCCGGTCCTTCGGCAAGACCCATCGGCCGGTAGACAGCATCATGCGTATTGACGACGGTATCCACGCCCGTAAAACCGTCGGCGAAGACTTCGTATTTCCCGGTCGGCGTTCCGTTCTCAAAAGGCACAAAACAGACGATATACCCCGCCTGTGGATAGGGCGAACGATCCGTAGAACCATGGAAGGCGACAAAAGCTCCTTTTTTATACCGTTCGGGGAACTGGTTCCCCCGGTAGAACAGCAGATCCATCGGAGCCCAGTGTCCGGGAAAACCCATCAGCGGCTTGTCAAAGGCCGCGGCCCTGCCCACAGTTTTGCCATCTCCTCCATATGCAGGTTGGAGGATATTCTTGCCCTGGATCTGATCATAATACGCATAGGGCCAGCCGAAGTCGGCATGTTCCCGCACTTTCAACAGCGGTTCGGACGGAAGGACGGCAGCTTGCCAGGAAGTATAAAGATTGGGATAGCGGGTATGGAAATTATCCATCCCATTCATGGCGACATACAGGCTATTATCATCCTGGTTCCAGGCGATGCCCAGCGCACTGCGGATGCCCGTCGCATATTTATAGCCATCCTTTTGCGTCTGCCCTGTTTTATTCGCGTCAAAACGCCAGACGCCACCATGGATCTTCAGATCCGGAGAAGGATCTACGCCCTTACCGCCGGGTATACCCGCAGAGCCGACCGTTGCCATATCCTGTCCCGCATCATCCGGTGCTCCGAAAGGAACATACATATGACCGTCGTTGTCAAATGCCAGCGGTTTTGCCGAGTGCCAGTGTTTCATCAGGTCGGGCTCGTCGTCCGTAAGGATGACCTCCGTCTTTCCTTCTGGGATCAGCTGGCCCGGGGTCAGCCGATTCCTCAGCACATATTTTACGGTGGAAGTATAGAGATAGCCATTGTAGATACTCATGCCTGCGGGCAGGCCGCCTTCGTCTACATAATCTCCGAAATAAGTGACGATATCCGCCTTGCCATCATTGTCGGCATCCCGCAGTCCGACAGTGCCCCCTCTTCCATGCATAAGCTCGTTATATTCCAGCTTGACATAGATGTCGCCATTGTCATTGACGGCTATATGCCGGGCTCTTCCTATACTGTCTATGACAACGGCTGCGGCAAAGCCATCGGGAAGGATGAGGCCGCCATTGTTCCTGGCGCCCGGGGGCTGCGGTTTTGATTCTCTGGACTCTTTGGTTTTACACTGA
>DATJJD010000287.1:0-8064 GCA_035492545.1 Puia sp. | reverse complement strand
ACGTCGACTTCGGCTTTGAAAAATTTTCCGGCATCGGTAAGACTCACTCGTCTATCTTTCCTGGAGAAGAGAAGCGCTCCCCCATTCCTGTTCCAATTCCTTTATCTGACGGCTCAGTGGGGGCTGGGAGATAAACAGGATATCCGCAGCTTTTCTGAAATGCAATTGCTCGGCAACGGTTTTGAAGTACAAGAGATGTCGCAGTTCCATATCTTAAAGGTATCAAATCTTGCATTTATTGGTACCTTTTGGCATACGTAAACCGGGCTCGCGGGTGCTAAATGAGGGAGAAGGTAAAACAAAACCTGAAACACCTGGAATAATTCACAACTCATTGGGGGGTAATATTAGCGTTGTTGGAGATGCGCCCAATTTTAAACTTGGGGATATGAAGTGTCCTTGTAATTGAGGTCGCGGTTTGTTTCATTGTAATTTCTACCCTGATGAGGCGGGGTTTACTCGAAAAGCAAAAAAATAGCTTTAAAATGCTATATTTGGCATTGAAAAATCATGTATTAATGCTATATTTAACATTCAAATGGCGACTTTAATGATATAAATGGCATAAAATGACTTATTGGGATAAAAAACTTATCAGGGAACAGTTAGACGATAAGTTAGATAAAATAAGGCCTTTAGCCTTTCTAAGTATGGAAAGTGGCTGGATAAAAGTCATCCGGGAAGCGCTGAGCATGTCGACAAAACAGCTTGGTAAGAAAGTAGGCATTGACCAATCCCGAATTTCACGGCTCGAAAACGCCGAAATTGAAGGCGACCTAAAGCTATCCTCTCTCAAAAAGATAGCAGAAGGCCTAAATATGCGTTTGGTCTATTGCTTTGTACCTGAGGAGAGTCTTGAAGAAATGATGGAGAATCAGGCCAAAGCCATCGCTCAAAAACGCATGAACAACGTCAACCAGACCATGCGCCTGGAAGATCAGGAGCTTTCCGAAAAAGAAAAAGCCAAAGCTTTGGAGGATTTGACACAGAGAATTCTGATCGACGAACCTAAAGACTTCTGGGACTAATGCAAATAATTGAATATCCGGACGGAGCTACCCCTCTTGAGCCGGAAGAAATGGAAGGCCTCAAATTACGGCATATTACAATGCGTAGCGAGTTAGATCGTTGGGAGCAAGCGAACATTCAAGAGGCGTTCGAATGGGTAGCACGGCGTCGAAAAACAATCAGCATTATAAGTGAAACATTTCTTTGCCAGTTACACGAAAAAATGTTCGGCAAGGTCTGGAAATGGGCCGGAACGTTTCGCCATACTAATAAAAATATCGGCGTTGAATGGCCCTATATTTCCGTCGAACTAAAGATGCTCTTGGATGACGTTAACTTCTGGATTGATAACAAAACTTATCCGCCTGAGGAAATCACCTACCGTTTTCATCATAAACTTGTCTGGATACATTTATTCCCGAATGGGAATGGCAGGCATTCGCGGATGATTGCCGATATTCTTCTTACCAAGGTTTTTGACCTCAAAGCCTTTTCATGGGGAAGCGGTAATCTTGTCGAAGCAGGAGTGACAAGAAAGCAATATATCACCGCCTTGAAAGCAGCGGACAGGCATGACTATTCTTTATTGCAGGCCTTTGTAATATCTTAATTGGACAATAGCTTTTCAACGGAGTTGAAGACAAGTGAACATAAAAAAAAGCCCCAATCGTAAAATCGGGGCCTTGTACTGTGTCGGGGAACTGGTTCGAACACCTGGCTAAACTTGTAGAAATTTTTCTATATGTAAGGCGGTTTAAACTAGCAGGTTTACTGTAATGGAAAAATAATGAGCTGGCCACGCCGAAAAGACGTGCCACATTGGACCGTTGAAAGGTGTTCGATATCCCTGATATGGTAGTCATAGAATCGTACCGAATCTGGCATTTGAAATTTATATTTATCGGCATAGTCTTGCGTCAACATTACCGCTATACACTTCGCCATTTACCTTGTACTCATATATAATGTCATACTTTATTGTAATATAGAGTATTGGATTTGCAAGGAAGAGGCTGGATATTGTCGTTTTTTAGACGACGATATTGTAATAAATGTCTTTATTATAGTGACAAAAATGGTATATTTGTCGCTCTATGAAAGAAATAATAAAGGATATTCTTATAAGTAACCAGGAAAGGAGGCTTCCCGCAAACCTAAGACCTAGGAAGACTGGAATATCCATGGAACTGAATAAGATACAAGCGATTATTGGTCCCAGGCGGGTAGGGAAGACTTCTGCCATGTTATTGGCGATGGAAGACTTAAAAAAGCGGGACGCGACTTCTGAGATCCTTTATTTCAATTTTGAAGACGAACGGGTGCAATTTGAGCCTCAGCAGTTGGATCTGTTGCTGCAGGCATGGAGGGAACTCCATCCAGATCGAGATTTAGAACAGGCTTGGTTTTTCTTTGATGAAGTACAGGCGGCTCCTGGGTGGGAACGTTTTCTAAACCGAATCAATGAGACGTTATCTAAGAAAATATTCTTTACTGGCAGCAATAGTTCCATATTACATACACAGATTAAGTCTGTCATGAGGGGGCGCAGCATAGCAGTGGAATTATTGCCGTTGGTCTTCCGGGAATATTGCGACTTTATAGACGTGAAGCCGTCCGCGTATGGGGCAGGAAAGAGCAAAACTATCGCAGCCTTCCAGCGGTATCTTCTCTGGGGTGGGTATCCGGAAACAGTCAACCTATCCTCAGACACGATTCATACGGCATACCTCCAAGAGTATTATAATTCCATGCTTTTGAGGGATATCATTGAATACAATCAGTTATCAAACTATGCGTACCTGCGCAATCTTTACCGACAGGCTGCCGCCACTATCGGGAAGACGATCAGTGTTCGCCGTTTGCATAATCACTTGAAAGCACATGGATACAGTGTTGGTATAAATACAGTCTATGAGGCGATGGATATGGCGGAGAACGCCTATTTGTTCAAGCGGGTGAGCAAATTTGACTATTCAGATAGCAAACGGGAGAAATCGGATAAGAAAATATATTGGGTGGATAATGGCTTGCTGAATGCAAATACGGCTCAATACGCCGGTAATAAAGGACTACTCTTGGAGAATGCGGTTTTCCGGGAACTATACCGGCGGTATGGGAATATTTATAATCAGAACATCTACTATTCCTCAGGTACTTCGTGGGAGTGTGATTTTGTGGTATATGCTGAAGGAGAGACCCCATTACCAGTTCAGGTTTGCTGGTCGATTGCAGATTCACAAACCCGGGAAAGAGAATTGAAGGGATTGATAAAGGCTTGTCAATATTACCAGGTGAAGGAAGGCTGGATAATCACTGCCGACGAAGAAGATGAGATGGACATCGAAGGGATTCATGTGGTGGCGAAAGCTGCCTGGAAGTGGATGACGGAGGAATGAGCGAAATTGCATAAATGAAAAAGTCCCGAATTAAGGAGGAAAGAGCATGCTTTTAGAATCTATCATCCTTGCAATTGTAACATTGTATGTATGATTTGCAAGGACGGGCTATTTCGATAAAAGACAAGAATTCCATTCATTAGGTTTAAATATCCGATAATTTTACCTATCAAACGTATAAAATATCCGATATTTGCATAAAAAGATGCGAAGGAACCTGTTTGAGCCTTTAGTGGCTCATTTGGACAAGAAGGAGTTTACTATCCTGACGGGGGCCCGGCAGACCGGCAAATCGACTCTGCTCAAGCAGCTAGAAGCATACTGTAAGGAGTTGCAAAGATCCTGTGTATTCCTGAACCTGGAAAATAGGGATATTCTTTCAGTCCTGGATGAAAATCCGCTAAATCTATTAGGGTACCTGCCAGATGTGAAGGATAGGGTAATTGTTTTTCTCGATGAAATTCAATATTTGAAAGACCCCTCCAATTTGTTGAAGCTGCTCTATGACGATCATGTCGAGCGAGTGAAGATCATAGCAACAGGAAGCAGTGCTTTTTATATAGACGATCATTTCAGAGATTCTCTCGCTGGGAGAAAGCGAGTATTCCAACTTTTGACTTGTTCATTTGATGAATACTTGCAGTTAAACAAAAAGGATGACCTTTTGGTGGAATATCATCGAGTATTATCCAATAAAGAAGCAAGGACTGCTCAACTCGAATATTTACGGCAGGAGTGGCAATCTTTTCTACTATATGGAGGATACCCCGCCGTCATTACAGAACCAGATAGGAAGGAGAAGATAGAGAAGCTCAAGGAGATCAGAGACTCCTTTGTAAAAAGAGATATCCTGGAATCAGGAGTACAAAATGAAACAGCGTTTTTTAACCTATTCCGCTTACTCGCAGGGCAAAGCGGTTGCCTTGTCAACGTTCATGAACTGTCCATTACACTTCGAATAAAAAGCGACACCGTAAATAATTATCTGTATATCCTACAGAAATGCTATCATTTGACGCTGATAAAACCCTTTTTTCGCAACCTTCGGAAAGAGTTGACAAAAATGCCCAAAGGGTTTCTATTGGATTCCGGCTTGCGTAACAGCCTGTTGAATAATTTTCAATTGATCCCTGACAGATTGGACAAAGGAGAACTTTGGGAAACTGCCCTCTTTAGGGCATTGTCGGATAAATACGGATGGGACGACATATATTATTGGCGTACAGCGGATGGCAATGAGGTAGATTTTATATTACCTGAAATTGAGACTCCTTTTGCTGTTGAGGCCAAATATGATGAAGCTGCTATCAAATCCTCTAAATACAAGAAGTTCATAGAAACCTATCCGGAAATTCCATTACATTTCGCATGGCTTTATCCTTTTAGCGAAGATTTTTTTAGAAGAATAACCTTCCAATGGTGATCATAAAAGGTAAGTAGACGCCTCTAGGATAACAAAAACAATTCTCGAGTCTTGCTTAAAAATTCCCTCTTGTACCGAAAAGGGGTAATTAACGAAATCGTTGCTTTTACAGAGGTACTCTTTATTTTTTAGAGCGGGTGGGAATATAATATCCATGGGAGATAAGATAGACGTCCATGTACTTCTCTTCATACCAAATGCCCGAACCAAAGCTGATCTTGATCGAATTTCCCTGGTGTAAAACAAGATATTGTTTATCCTTTCTACGTGTTTGCAGGTTGTTAGATGGGTACTCTTTTATGGAACCATCTTTCCCTTTGCATACAATGGCCAGATAGTCAATATAAGAAATTTCCGGGTCCACTTCACGGATCAATATTTCAGAGGAAGGATGCTTCAGCTTTATGGTATCGTAGAAGTCGGAATCATGTATGATGGGACCATACTTCGAACACCCATGATAAATCCGGCTCTCGTTGATAACTATTTGAGAATAAAAGAGAAAGGGCTGATCTTAGTAGACCAGCCCGATGCCTTCTTTACAAATTCCTATAGTTGTACCGCGTAGGGGAGTCGAACCCCTCATTCCTCCGTGAAAGGGAGGCGTCTTAACCGATTGACCAACGCGGCGTTTTTCTCGGTTGCCCTAACGAGGGTTTTTCGTTAAAGGAGTGCAAAGATATAGGCAACGGGAAACTCTGCCAAATTTTTACAAACTAAGTTTTATAATTTCTTCCCAAATGCCAGCCGGCCAGCATTTTATCTCCTCGATCAACCCGTGATCAAGCCCACTCACTCCTCAATAATTCCCCCTGACGATTGGTTTTCGGGGATGCCATGCTGAACGTCGCTAGCTCCCCGCCATGGCAGTCGATTCGCTACCTCTTCACCCGCCGCGCCCGGCCTGCCCGTCGACCAGTTATCCTCTTAACCGACACACATGTCTTTGCCCATCGATCGGCTACCCTTACCTCAACACAACCGTCACTCGTACGCCGGCTCGTGCCTTCCGGTGGCCTCCCAATATTCCTTCTCCCACTCAAATCTTCATTTCCCCCATTCCTATCATCTCCAACCCAATTTCTACTCCGCCAAGCCCCTGTCCCTAAGAAAATTAGACGTTCTTTAAAATTGATAGCCAAAATTTTACAATACCGTAACCTCCCAAAAGTGTAACTTAGCTGCCTTAAATTTAAAATCAAATCGTTTAGTTATGAGCACAGTTAAAGTAGCTATCAATGGTTTTGGCCGGATCGGTCGTTTGGCCTATCGCCAGATTCACGGTCTGGAAGGAATAGATGTAGTGGCGATTAATGATCTGACCAGCCCCAAGGTATTGGCTCACCTCTTGAAATATGACAGCGCACAGGGTCGTTTCGAAGAAGATGTAAAAGCTACCGAGAACTCGATTATCGTCAATGGTAAGGAAGTTAAAATATATGCCCAAAAAAGCCCGGCCGAAATTCCCTGGAAACAGCATGACGTAGACGTAGTCCTGGAATGTACCGGCTTTTTTACCGATAAGGACAAGGCCGCCGCTCACCTCACCGCCGGGGCCAAAAGAGTGGTTATCTCCGCTCCCGCTACCGGTGAACTGAAAACCATCGTTTTCAATGTTAACCATGATATCCTCGACGGTAGCGAAACCATCATCAGCTGCGCCTCCTGTACCACCAACTGCCTGGCCCCCATGGCAAAAGTACTGGAAGACAAATATGGCATCGTCACCGGCCTGATGACCACCATCCACGCCTATACCAATGACCAGAATACACAGGATGCCCCCCATCCCAAAGGTGACCTGCGCCGCGCCAGAGCCGCCGCTGTCAACATCGTCCCCAACAGCACCGGCGCCGCCAAAGCTATCGGCCTGGTTCTGCCCAGCCTGAAAGGCAAACTCGATGGAGGTGCCCAACGCGTACCCACTCTCACGGGGTCACTCACGGAACTGGTTACCGTCCTGAAGAAAAAAGTAACCCTCGAAGAAGTTAACGCCGCCATGAAAGCCGCCGCCAACGAAAGTTTCGGTTATACCGAAGACGAGATCGTCAGCAGCGACATCATCGGCATTCGCTACGGATCCCTCTTCGACGGCACCCAGACCCGCGTCATCACCAATGGCGACACCCAACTGGTAAAGACCGTCAGCTGGTATGATAATGAAATGAGCTATGTAAGCCAACTGGTACGCAGTTTGCACTATTTTGCGAAACTGATCTCTAAATAAAATTCCTTCATTAACAGGTCAGTTCGCCGCCAAAAGCGTGCGTACTGACCTGTCTTACTAACGACTTTTATGAGCCAATTCAGCCAGCACAGCTTTGCAAATGAAAAAGCCCTGATCCGGGTGGATTTCAACGTTCCCCTGAACGATAAATATGAGATCACCGACGACAACCGTATGCGGGCATCGATCCCCACCATCAAAAAGATCCTGGCCGACGGAGGCAGCGTCATCCTGATGAGCCACCTGGGCCGGCCCAAAGACGGACCTACCGAAAAATACTCCCTCAAACACCTGGTTCCTCATCTGCAGGAGTTGCTGAAAGGCGCCGGCGCCACCGCCCCCGTCCTCTTTGCCAATGACTGCATCGGCGAACAGGCTTATACCACCGCCGGCATGCTCCGCCCCGGAGAGGTCTTATTATTGGAAAACCTTCGTTTCTACAAAGAAGAAGAAAAAGGAGACAAGGCCTTCGCACAGAAACTGGCCAAACTGGGAGATGTCTATGTCAACGACGCCTTCGGAACAGCCCACCGGGCTCATGCTTCTACGGCCGTCATCGCTGAATATTTCCCCAAGGAAAAAAGGATGTTCGGCCTGCTGATGGAAGCCGAAGTCAACAGCGCGGAAAAAGTATTACATCAGACGGAGAAGCCCTTCACGGCTATCATCGGCGGCGCCAAAGTTTCCGATAAGATCCTCATCATAGAAAACCTGCTGGAGCGGGCTACCGATATCATCATCGGTGGCGGGATGGCCTACACTTTCATGAAGGCCCAGGGCGGCAAGATCGGAAATTCACTTTGCGAGGATGACCGGTTGGACACCGCCAGGGAGTTGATAAAAAAAGCGGATGCCAAAGGCGTCTGTATCCACCTCCCCTCGGACTCCATCATCGCCGATAAATTCGACGCCAATGCCAATGACTCCAGCGCGCCCAGCAACAATATTCCCGACGGATGGATGGGATTAGATATTGGAGAGAACGCCTGTGAACAGTTCACCAACGTCTT
>DATJJD010000286.1:0-34040 GCA_035492545.1 Puia sp. | reverse complement strand
TTGTTAATAGTAAAAATCATGAAAGTCAACACCTTTAATTTAAAATTTCTTTTTACAGTATTATTAATAGCGGGGACTACCCTCCTCTCTTCTGTCATCGCCAAGGCCCAGACTGCTGATAGTACCCGGACCGCCGAAGGGAGGGCATCGGCGCTGACAGAAAAAATGAAGACGGAATTGTCGCTTACCGCCACACAATACCCGCAGGTGCAGGCCATCAACCTGAAATATGCCCAAAAGAATGAGGAGATCTTTAAAGGGTCTGAAGGCAAGTTTGCCAAGTTCAAGGCGTTAAAAGCCTCTCAAAAAGGTAAGAGCAGGGAGATGAAGGCGGTGCTGGATAAAGACCAGTTTTCGAAGTATGAGGAGATGATGGAGGAGATGAAGAATAAGGCAAAGGAGGGGTATAAGAACCGGCAGGGCGCGGGGGGGTAATGAAAAAATGCCATGAACCGGGTATTGTCTTCCCCTGGTATTTGTCCTACCTTGGCTGGCATCAGTCAACCATAAACCTGTTCCCATGGAGAAGGGCAATCCCGGCAACCAAAAGGACAAAGGCGCGTCACCTCAACCGTCCCCTCAATTGCCGGCTGCATTCAGCAGCCACAAGGGTGATGACTACGGGAAGAGCAACCTGCTCCAGATCCCATCGATCAATCTCCCCAAAGGTGGTGGCGCCTTAAAGTCAATCGATGAAAAGTTCCAGGTTAATGCTGCCAATGGAACGGCTACGCTGAATATTCCTATTCCTGCGGCCAAGTCCAGGAATGAGTTTGTGCCCGCTCTTTCACTCAACTATAACTCCGGCAGCGGCAACAGCCCCTTTGGCCTGGGCTGGAATATTAGCCTATCTTCTATCCGCCGTCGAACCGACAAACGGTTGCCCCGGTATGAAGATGCTACGGACAGTGATATTTTTCAACTGGCGGGTGCGGAAGACCTGGTGTTAAAACTTGTTCAGGACAGTTCCGGGAACTGGCAACCCGATCAGCTACAAATTGGAGTATATGGGATCAAACGCTATCGTCCCCGTATAGAGGGGGCCTTTACCCTCATCGAGCAGATCACCTCACCGGGGGGAATGTATTGGAAGGCGACGACGAAGGACAATATGGTTACCTTTTATGGGCTTACCAAGGGCGGCAGGGTGGCAGATCCCGGGGATCCCAGCCACATATTCGAATGGTGGCCCGAGATCTCTTATGACGATAAGGGCAATAGCTACCAATACTTTTATGTACCGGAGGACCTGGTGAATGTTCCCAACATCCTTCATGAAGGCAATCGTCTGAACGGGAATGGACAACCGTCTAATATTTATCTTAAACGGGTTGTCTATGGCAATAAGAAGCCGTATAGTCCGGCGCTGCCAGGGAGTCCGGGAGACCCTTATCTGCCCCTCCTACCCGATGGCTCGGGATATCTATTCACCCTTGTGCTGGACTACGGCGATCATGATTGGGTCACCCCAACCGTGAAGCCCTCTTCGTCGTGGAGCTGCCGGCTGGACCCGTTCTCCAATTACAAACCCGGGTTCGACTGGAGAACCTACCGGCTGTGCCGACGTTTCCTTTTATTTCATGATTTCCCGGAGCTAGACCCGGATCCCGTGCTGGTGCGGTCGTTGGACCTGGCATTCCGGTATTATGATTTTCAGCCGGCTCCCGACCCGTACCAACTGACTTTTGTGGAAGCCGATCTTCTCGTATCGGCGACGGTAACGGGATGGAGCGTCAACGCGGGTTCCGGATATGAATCGACCCCTTATCCGCCTCTGTCTTTTGCTTATCAGCTGCCGGTATGGAATTCAGGCGTGGAGGATATACCCCTGGAAAATATCCCTAATGTGCCGGAAGGGCTGTCCAGCAACTACCAGTTCACCGACCTGTGGAATGAAGGAATTTCAGGCATCCTGAGCGAACAGGCCGGAGGCTGGTATTATAACAGCAATTGTGGCAATGGCGTTTTCACTCCCGCCAGCCAGGTGAGCCCCAAACCCTCTTTCACCGGCCTGGATAAAGGAAAACTGCAATTGCAAAGCCTGACAGGAGACGGGCGTAAATTCATTGTAAGCACCGGGTCGCCCCATCAGGGATTTTTTCAATTGACAGATGGCGAGGATTGGCTTCCCTTTAAGGCATTCGATTGGTATCCCTCTGTCGATATCAATAACCCGAACATAAAATTCATCGACCTGAATGGGGACGGCATGCCGGAGATCGTGCTGTCCGAGGATGAGATCTTTACCTGGTATCCTGCCCTGGGGATAACCGGCTACGATTCGCCCGAACTGGCTCCCAAACCATTCGACGAGGAAAAAGGGCCTGCCATTGTCTTCTCTGATCCTGTGCAGAGTATTTTCCTGGCCGATATGACCGGTGATGGACTTACCGACATCGTCCGAATCCGGAACGGAGAGATCTCCTATTGGCCCAATATGGGTTATGGAAAGTTCGGCGCGAAGGTGAACATGAGCAATGCCCCTGTTTTTGATGACCTGAGCCAGTTCAATCCTACCTACCTGCGTCTTGCGGATATTAACGGCACGGGCGCTACGGATATCATTTACCTTGGGCAGGATCGGTTTCGCGCCTGGCTCAACCTGAGCGGCAATGCATGGGGCCAGCCTTTTGAAATGGATGCATTCCCGGGTACGGCCATCCCGAATCAATTGAGTGTGACAGACCTGCTAGGCAACGGAACGGCCTGTATTGTCTGGTCCTCTCCACTGCCGGATAATACCGACGCACCGATGCGGTACATTGATCTGATGGGAGGAAAAAAGCCTTACCTGCTGAATGGATACAGCAATGGCATGGGCAAGCAGGTTGAACTTTCCTATCGGTCTTCCACCTGGTTCTATCTGCACGATAAATTTACCGGGACGCCCTGGATCACGAAACTTTGTTTCCCGGTGCAATGTGTGATCGGGACCACGGTTAAGGATACAGTATCCGGGAGCAACTATGCCTGTAGCTATACCTATCATCACGGGTATTATGATCATGCTGAAAAAGAGTTTCGTGGATTTGGCCGGGTGGAACAGACCGATACGGAACTTTTCGATACCAATGCGGCGGCGGACCAAGCTCCCATACTAACCAAGACCTGGTTTCATACGGGCGCCTGGTTTGGGATCGACCGGGTGTTGAACCAGATGGAACATGAATATTTTCAAAACCCATCCTTTACCGAGTATGTATTACCGCAACCAGTGTTGCCGGCGGGCATGACCGCCGATGAGATGCGGGAAGCCCTACGGGCCTGCAAGGGAATGGTGTTGCACCAGGAAGTATATGCGCTGGATACTGCCGACCATCCGACGCTGGTCCCCTACCCTTATTCGGTGGCTGAGCACAATAACAGCATTACCCTTCTGCAGCCGCGGGGGAATAATTTATATGCTTCCTTCCTCGTCGTGGAAAGCGAGCAGATCACCTATTACTATGAGCGCAATCCTGCAGATCCCCGCATTTCGCATACGCTGAATACGTCTTTCGACAAGTATGGGAATGTCCTTGAGTCCTATGCGGTAGCCTATCCCAGGCAAGCCGTCGATCCGGCGCATCCGGGTGGTATGACCTTACCCGGCGGTCAGCCTTTGCCTGATGCCGTGCTGGTGGAGCAGCAAAAGACCTATGTAGTTTATACTAAGAAAGCCTATAGCGGGGAGTTGATCACTGATACCGGTGTCTATCGGTTGCCTGTACCTTGCGAGACGATAGTCTTCCAGGTGGAGGGAGTAGTTCCTTCAGCTTCTTACTTCAGCATTGCCGATCTTGTTGCTCCCGCGGGCGCCGTGCTGACGAGGCTGAAACATCAACGTAGTTTGTTCCTGGCCAATGACCTGGTTACACCCCTACCCCTGTATACCATGGACACCCTGGGAATACACTACCAGGAGTATCATTTGGCTTTTGACGCCAGCGTGACCGCTCTTTCCGGCAAAGCAACGTCTTCCATGCTGGGAGACGCCCACTACATCGAATCGGATGCTTATAAAAGTGCGCATTATTTCCCGGCCAGTGATGCATCGGGGGAATGGTGGGTCCCTTCGGGTACCATTCAGTATTTGAAAGCAGGAGTGGCGTTGCCGTTCCTGCTGCCTTATCAGTATCTGGATGCGTATGGGTTTGCCACCAGCCTGGGGTATGATCCGTACTTCCTGCTATTGCAGTCGGTGGCCGATGCCCTGGGCAATACCACTACCATCGCCGGTTTCGATTACCGGGTGTTGGCGCCGCGGACGGTGCTAGACCCCAATAACAATGTAACCGATATCCGGTATGACCGACTGGGGTTTGTTGTAGCTACGGCCCTAAAAGGTAAGGGGGAAGGGGATACATTCGATCCCTCCTTTACTGCTGACCTATCGTCAGCTGTTATTGCCGGGTTCTTCAGCGACCCGTATAACAATGGGCCGGTACTGTTGCAGGGAGCGACGGCCCGCTACATTTATAATTTTGTTGCCGGCGGCCCTTTTAGCGCGGGCACCGTTACGCGGCACGTATATGCCGGCCAAATTCCCGATCCCCGGGTAGATCACACTTCGGCCCCCTTTCAATATGGTTTTGAATACACGGATGGATTGGGGCGGACCGCTATGAAGAAGATCCAGGCTGATGTGGATACCGGCATGTCTTCCGGTTCGAGCTGTGACGGAGGCAGTACTCCTGTCCATCGCTGGATCGGCAATGGCAAAACCGTGTTCAACAATAAAGGCAATCCGGTCATGCAATACGAGCCCTTTTTCAGCACGACGCCGGCTTTTGAAGAAGCTCCGCTTAATGGCGTCACTGCCCTTATTCATTATGATCCCGTTGGCCGGTCGATCAGGACGGACTTCCCCGACGGCAGCTTTTCACGCTCCAGTTTCGATGCCTGGGTTCAAATCCTGTACGATCAAAACGATACCGTTCTCGATAGCAATTGGTATCAAAAATATTCCATTTCTTCCGATCCGGAAATGATTGATGCCGCAATAAAGACCGCCGGTGATTATAATACGCCGGGTGCAGCCCATCTGGATCCACTGGGTAGAAATTTTTATACCGTTGCTTATAATATCGTCGGTGGCACCCCGGTATTCTATAAGACACAAACCGTACTCGATCTCGCGAATAACCCTTTGTCGGTAACCGACGCTATGGGCAATGTGGTCATGCAATGGGATTATGATCTGCTCAACCGACCTGTTCACCAGATCAGCATGGACAGCGGCGAACGCTGGATGCTGGGTGATTGTATGGGTTTTCCCTTCATGCAATGGGATAACAATGAAGCGAATTCCTATATCATAACCAATGATTTTGATCCGTTGCATCGGCCTCTGCGATCAAAAGTGCAGGTCAATGGCGTTGCCCATTTATTTGCCTATAACGTGTATGGCGAGGGAATCACGATCAATGGTGCGGTCGACACAACAAACAACCTTCGCGGGAAATTGTACCGGCAATTTGACAACTCCGGGCTAGTCACACATTACTCTTATGATTTGAACGGCAATCTCATCCAAAGCAGCCGCATCTTCGCCAAGGCGTATAGCGCTGCTGATCCGGCGATGCCTGTTATTTCCTGGACAGGCGACGCAAACGACCTCAGCCTTTTATCCAACGAAGAATTTATTAGTCTGACTACCTATGACGCCCTGAACCGTCCCATACTCCAAACGCGCCCCTTTATCCCAGTCGTTTCTGGCACGGTCATTTCTCCGCCTTACAATGCCGCCGCGGTCAATGGCGCTGATATCATTGTGCCCAGTTATGGCGAATCCGGTGCATTGAATACCGTAACCCTCTATTATGGTGGCGGCATGACGCCTACGCCGTATGTTAACAGGATCTGTCATAATGAAAAAGGGCAAAGGTTATGTATTCAATATGGGAACAATACTGTTACCCGGTATACCTATGACCCCGACACTTTCCGGCTCACCCGTCTGCTGACGACGGCAAATAAAGGCTCCAGTACACTACAGGATCTCCATTATTATTATGATCCCGTGGGCAATATTACATACACGATCGATCATGGCCAGCCCACCATAATTTACAACAATCAACAAGTCCTATGTGAAGCGGATTTAACCTATGACGCCCTATACCGGCTGATCCGCGCCACTGGACGCGAACAAATCGCCCAGAACACAGTCGATGAAACCCCGACCAATAGTGACTACCGAAACTATCCATTTGATGCGGTCAATCCACTACCGGCCCCTACGGACGGTGTGGCCATGCGCCCTTATACACAACTATACAGCTATGATCCGGCAGGCAATATGACAAAACTGCAACATGTAGCGGGAACGGGTAGCTATACCCGCGTCTTTGCGTATAACAACAATACCGCTGATAGGATTACCTTCGGCGTCCCATCCACAGCAGTCATGAATAATCAACTGCTAGCCACAATCCTCGGCGGCAGCCCGGCGGTGAAATATTCCTACGACGGTCATGGCAACTTAACCAATCTATTCCAACATCCCGCCCTGTCCTGGGACTTCAAAGATGAATTTGTATCGTACGTACAACAGATAGTGGGTGGGGGAACCGGTCAGACCACGTATTACAACTATGATAGCAGCGGCAACCGGACGAGAAAGGTAAGTGTTGGCGCGGCTCCCGGTGGTGGAAAACCGGCGCTGCTGTCGGAACGGCTGTACCTCGGCAACTATGAAATCTACCGTACCTATGACAATACGGGTAAAATCAGCCTGCAACGGGAGAGCCTGCATCTCATGGATGATGAAAGCAGGATCGTCCTGATCGATAACAAGACCCTAGATACGGAAAATACAGACTCCACAAAGCTGAATACTTACTATCCCCGTTATCAATATGGAAATCATCTGAACAGCGCCATTTATGAGCTCGACGGAAACGGAGTCATTATTTCCTACGAAGAATATCATCCCTTTGGGACGAGTTCTTACCAGGCAGCGGATGCGGCGCTAGATGTGCCGGTTAAACGATACCGGTATACCGGTAAGGAACGCGACGAGGAGAGTGGGTTGTATTATCATGGGGCGCGCTATTACGCCCCCTGGCTATGCCGATGGACGGCAGCAGATCCAATCGGGATCGGAGATGGGCTAAATCTCTATAGCTATGTAAACAACAATCCTGTCGTCTTTTCCGACCCTCGGGGGACAGAATGTGATTCCAGCACCACCACTTGTGAAGAGTCGCTTGCGTCAACCGATTCGCAACTGGTGAACCAGCGATCGAGCGAAGTAGACTTCGAAATTGACCAGATGCGCGAAGGAAATCAAACAGCCCTGGAAGCCTTGAGAAGCGGCAAGGCTGAGGTTCCGAAAATCGATCCCGATCAATTCGCCAAAGACATGGTCAAAAAATTGAAGCAAGCGGATAGTCCTCAAAACAGACTCGAAAAACAATTAACCCAAGCCGAAAACCAACGACAGGCAGAATATCAGGCAGAGCTGAAAAAAGAGGCGGAACTGGACAAGAAATTGCCGGGAATGGGCGAATCGCTGATTCCTGTTTGGGGTTCCGGGAAAAGCAGCATTATACATTTCTCCGAGGGTAATTATGTCAGAGGGGTCGGCTACGGCGCGCTGGCTATTTCGGATGTTTTTTTAGTAAAATCCTTGTTACAGGGCGGCACAAAATTAACCCTAAAGCTTATCGGGGCGGGGGCACGCACCGTGGAAGCCGGAGAGACAACCTATCACGCAGTGGCAATCTTGAAATCTACTACCGTGGATGCGACCAAAGAAGAAACCGAATTGTATTTGAAAAGCATCGCAACAAATACTGAATTCTCAAGATCTGAGACGTTTGCAGGTCAGGTGATCGAGCACCAGGGCCAGGCTGATAAAGTTTATATCGAAGCCGGGCCGAACATCAAATCTACCCTACATACCCATCCCCAGTCCCGAATAGCCCAGTTCTCGATGAAAGATATACGGGCATACCAAGAAGGCCGGTATGTCGCGGGTGCAAAACACAGTGTATTGGGTCTGAAATGGCCCAGCGCCAACCGAATCCTGATCATGGAAGGCGCGGAAGAGGCGCTGGATGTCGTCAAAACAACTGGGGCACAAGCACAGGTCGATCAGTATAATCTAAGGTACTTCAAGCATACTTTTCAATTTTAACCTTCATGCAAAAAATAATTTTCCCTCTCCAATTCAATGACAAGGGCGCCGAGATCAAAAATCTCCACGAGGCCATCCTTGCCCTAGGCCCCAAGATGAATATCCCGGGTTTCCTGGACCTGTTCAACACTCCGGAATTCATGTCTACCATCGTGCAGGAGCGAAAGGAGGAGGTCTTCGGCCAGGCTACCCGGCAGCTGATCAGCGCCTTCCAGGTGATCTATATGAAGGTGGCCCCATCGGGAATGGTGGATGAGGACACGGCCAATGTCATGAACGGTCTGTTGGAGAAGTATGGGTTGATTCCCCCACCCCCGGCGCCTGTTGTTATCAATACCATCCAGGGCAGGGTATTCGACAAATGGATCGAACCGTTGCCCAATGCGACCGTGAAAGCATTTGTACAGGACATCCGGAGTGAACAGATGCTGGGAGAGGCGGTAACGGACCGGCAGGGTAAGTATACTATTCAATACACTCCCGGAAAAGCGGTTGGACCTGGTGCGACGACCGTTGGTGGTACCGATGCGGCCGACCTCATCCTTCGCCTTTACGGCAATGACGGGTGCCTGCTCTATACCAGCCCTGTTTATTACGATGCCCCTCCTCAATTACAAGCCGACATCGATCTGGGCCCCTTTGCCTATCGGGGTGACCCGGAGTTCACGGCGGCAGTGAAGAAGATAAGCCCCTATCTCGGGAAGCTAACCATCGACGAACTCAACGAGACTGCCGACGTACACGACCTCAGTTATCTCATCAGCAAGACCGGTATCGCCGTCGATGTCCTGCTGACACTGGTCGCAGCCTACCGCTTTGCCAATTGGGCTGGTGTAAAGGCCCCTGTCTTCTATGGTTTGCTGCGTGAACTGGGAAGTCTCGACGATATCGATGGACAGGGAGCTGAACTGCCTGACAACCTCGATGCCAGTCTGCAGCAGGTGTATGTCAATTTTTGGAGTAATCCCGTTGCTACGATGATGGCGGCATTCCAGCAAGCTGTCGACGATAATAAAATCCCTTATAAGCTATGGGCCCACCAGGCAGAAGTGCAGGCTAACCTGCAAAGACTGAAGCAGGCTCCCCCGGCCCTGCCCGGCGGGACGGTGGAGCTGCCGGTGATCTATAAGAAGATCAATCTGGCGGGGCTGAATGCAGACCAGGGTTTGGCTGTGCTGGAAAACTATCAGGCAGGTGTTGTGGATGATGATTTCTGGGCGGGGCTTTCCCAGGACCCCAGCTTCCAGGGAACGGCGGGTACGGCCACGTTGAATAAACTGCAGGCGGTCCTGCAATTATCGGACTGGACAGCGGATAATACCGGTCTGGCGGCTTATATCCTGGAGCAGCACAAGATCGCCGGACCGAATGATTTTCGTCAATTGGTGTCCTATGACACCAGCGACTGGGTGAATATTATCAATACCTCGGGAACTCTACCCACAGCCGGTCCCAATGGGGAAGCTACCGACGTTGAGACCATTGCCTTTACCCTTGCTGCCGGGATCGAAGCGATGTATCCTACGCCTGTCTTCGCGGCCCGGTTTGCGAAAGCGACCAATCTGCCCATTACCAACCAGGACTACATGACCACTGTCCTTCAGGCGGAAGATTTTGACATCCAAAAAACCAGCATTCCTTCCTATCTGAACACCCATGTGCAAAAGAATCCATTGCCGGAAGGTGCTGACCAACAGACGATCGCCTATAAAATGATGGGGCTTCAAAGGGTCTATAAGACTGTAAAAAGCGCCGACACTTCCCTTGCCCTCCTTTCAGCGAATATCCAATCGGCCAGGCAGATCTATGCCATGGGCAAGACCAGCTTCGTGAATCAATACCAGCAGTCCCTGGGAGGTAGCGATAATGCGTCGGCCATCTTCGAGCAGGCCGCCACCGTTCATGCAGGAGCGGCATATCTGACCGGGAAGCTGGTCTCGACACTGAACAACCCGGCGACCAATCTCCTTCCTAATTATACGGATCAGATAAAGGGCAGCAAGCTGGCTTCCGATCACCCCAACCTGGCCAAATTATTCGGGATCGGCGCCTCTTATTGTGAATGCAAGGATTGTCATTCCTTCCTGGGTTTGCCGGCTTATCTCACAGACCTGCTGGACTTCCTTTATGAGCGGAAAATCCCCGGAGGCGGCTCCCCGAACAATGCCAGGGCCGTATTGCTGGCCAATAGCTATACTTCGCACGGCAACCACTGGCGCCGGCGTCCCGACCTGGGCGATATCGATCTCACCTGTTACAATACCAATACGGAGCTGCCTTATATCGATGTCGTCAACGAGCTGCTGGAAGACTATATCATTCCACCCATAGCCGCCATCCAGCTAAGGCTGAACGATACCGACCCCAAAGGGTTGTATAACAAATTCATCATCTGGGTCCTGGTCCTGCTGAAGCCCGGCAGGATCCAACAGCGGCTGTATAACCTGCTGATGAAGATCGGGCAGGACCCAAGGACGCCTATCTGTAATATATCCTTGCTGACCCCGGAAGCCATTGTTTCCAAAGTGTTCTTTAGCGACAACGAGAATTTCCCGTCCTGGATCTATGAGCAATGGATTCCGCAATGGATCATCCGGGACCGGTATATCACCCTCAAAGTCGCCCTGGCGGTAAAACCCAGGACCATCGACCTGTTGCCGTCGATCTTCGGAAAAGACCTGATCATCCTGGATATCGAGGACGGTCTTACGATGCCGGCTGATGGACCTGGGATCCTGGGAAACATTTATAATAACGATACGTTTGTCGGTACGACAGGAGACGGAAGAGTGGAGGCGGCCAGTTTCGCGCTGATCGTCCAGGAGATCCATGAGACGCATCTGAGCAATGCGGAGATAACAACCAACCCGGAATATACGAATACCAATGTATACAATTCTCTCAGCGATCCGTTCAACACTTCCGGCCATAATAAATGGCAGCTATACCCGGACAGGATCGCCCTTAACTTACCTTTTGACCTTTATTTTACCGAGGCGAATACTTACCTGGAGAAAATGGGGAAGAAACGGTGGGACCTGTTCAACACTTACCGCAAGCAGACTGTCTATCCAGCCTCTGCCGGTCCTGTGCTGGAAGGGAATTCCCGGTCTATCGAATCTATCGCTAATGCCTACTTAGGAATATCCATGGGAGACGAGGCCATCATCTTTACCGCTATGCCAGGCCAACAGGAAAAATTCTGGGGAAATGTCATCGCCTCCACCGGCCAGCCCGAAGTGGACCTGTTCCTGGTGGCCAGTGGCCTGAGCTTCCAGCAACTGCAAACCCTGTTGACGCTAAAATTCATCAATCCCACGGGCGACAGCTATATCGCTGACCTGGTCAACGGCAGTCAGCCCGTCCTAAGAGGCAATCGGGTGGACGTGTATGATACCTGCAATACTGCGGCCATGGTCATCACCGCTATGACGAAAGAGAAGCTTGATCGCATCAACCGTTTCCTTCGACTGTGGAATAAGGTACAAGTGGTGACTTCTTTCTCCATGAGGGAACTGGACAACTGTATCCTTAGCGCTGCATTGGGCAATAATGTGCTGGATCATACCTTTTCCGTAAGCCTCTATTATTTTCTGCGGGTGATGGAACTGTTAAGCCTGAATGCCACTCAGGCCCTTGTCCTTTACCAGGACATGGCATCGCAGGGAAATAACAGCCTCTACCATCAGCTGTTCCAAAACCGGCAGATCAGCAATCCCCTGGTTGCCGCTTTTCATCTGCCTTTGCCGACAGGGTCCCAGGTCACGAAGATCACGGATACCCAGGCCAATCCCGGAGCCATCCCGGTTATTCTCACGGCCTGTGGCCTTACCCAGGAAGACCTGACCGTTATCATGAACCTTGACAATGGCGCCTACAGTGAGCTGTCTATCACCAACCTCTCTTTTATCTATGCCTGCGGCCTGCTGTGCAATGCCCTTTCCTGCTCTACGAACGATGTGTTCACGCTGACCGGGCTGCTCGGCTTCAACCCGCTGCGGCTCATCCTTTCCGCCAAGCCGGCAGCCAGACCTGAATCCACTTTCCATTTTATCACCAAATATCAGGACCTGCAAAATGCCGGGCTTACGGTGGACGACCTGAATTATCTGCTGACCAATCAGTCCAATGCCCTACCCTCTCTTATCCCGGATACCACTACCATCATTGCTGGTCTGGAAGATCTTCGTTCCGGTGTGCAGGATGCCGTTGCCGCTACGACTCCGGCGCCCGATCCTAAAGGAACCCTGCTGCAAAAATGGCTTGCCGATCCTTCTCTCGGCTGGAATAAAAATATTTCGACGAAGTTGTTATCCATTCTTAGTTCGATCGCTGGCGGGAATTATATCGCGCAGGTGCAGGAGAATCTCCGCTTCCTGCAATTGCTGCAGACCCAATACCCGGTCGCTTCGGCAAGCACTTACCTGGACAGGCTGCCCGCAATTAGTTTCCCGGATAGCACTATCGCGGGGATCCAATTCGATAACAGCCATTATTTTCTCTTCTACTACGGCACGATGAGTGATGGCCTACGACAATTCCTCATCGGCATCGCTCCCGATGCCGCGTCGCAAGCAGCCGTTCAAAGCCTCTATACCCAGTCGCAGACCTGTCCCATTTCTGCCGTACAACTCCCCGGAGCCTCTCCCTCCGCGCCGCCTGCCTGGGTGAGCCAGGGGCAGCAGAACATCCCCGCTTTTTCGGGTGGCACCGGCGCCCTCGGGTTTGTGGGGGTCATGTCCCCCGCCGTTTATGGGTCCCTCCTCGGGCAAAGTACGGATCCCGGTTATGGCGCCGCCCTGGGCCAATTGTTCCTGGCCAGCCAATTCACTACTGCCGCCACCACTACTTACGTGCTGTTGTCTTCCCTGCCGCCCATTGCATTACCTGATAAAAATGCCGCCAGCCTTGCTTATGACGGCACCACCCATACCCTTTCTTTTGGAGGGACTATGAGCGCCGCTGACCTCCGTTGCTTGCTGGGGTTGTCAACGGATACGGATTTTCAGTCGGCTATCGGCAAGCTATATGCGCAGAGTCAGGGTTCTCAAACGGCTTCTACGCCCCTGGCCTCTCTTCCGGCTGGCTGGTCCCAACTGCCGGATATTTCCACGCTGCCAGGCCTGACAGCTGCCAGCGGCACACTGACTTTCAATGGCCAGATGAACCCGGCCGTTCAAAGTGCACTCCTTAATCTGAGTTTCGATGGCCAATGGGCAACCGCCATCAATACTTTATATATAAATTCTCAGTCGGCCCTCGTCTCTTCGGTGGCCGGATCATTACCTTCTATTGTGCTGCCTTTGCCAGATACCAATCTCTCTACGGTCACTTATGAGGCGGGGGCTATTGTCTTTACCGGGTCTCCCAACGCGGAATGTATGGATGAATTCAATCTGCAGCAGTTGGGCACTGATGAAGAATATAGCAATGCCATCGCTTTTATTTATAGCGGGGTCAGTCCTTCGGGTTGTACGGGGATAACCTTGTCCTCGCTGCCTCCGATCAGTTTCCCTGCGGGGATCAACATCTCCCGGACTGGCGGGCAGCTGCTTTATACCGGGCAGATGCCGGCAAGTGAACTCCATACTTTGCAAGGGCTCAGCCAGGATGCTGCTTACCAGGCAGCGTTGAATGAACTGTTCACCAACTCCCGGCCGGACACGGTATGTTCGGTTTCACTGGCCGCGTTGCCGTCCATCGATATCCCTTCCGGGCTTGACTTTTTCTTTGATCCAACAACCAGTGTCTTGTATTACCAGGGCAGCCTACCCATTCCGGCAGCTACCATTACGACCCTGCGTGCTCTGAGTTCCGCCATCGATTACCAGGCTGCCCTGGATACGTTGTCCGCAGCCACGGTCAATCCCGGTCCATTCATGATCTATGCGCCGGCGCCCCAGGCATTATTCAGCAGCGTCACGCTGGCCTCTGGTAGTGTACAATATCAAGGGGGGAGACTGGGTTGTACCACCCCCATGTCCTTCGAGGATTGCCTGGGCCTCTTATCCCTTAGTGCGGATCCTGCTTATCAGCGCGCGGTCATGGAAGTATATATTAGCGCCCTGTCGCCGTCTTCGCCGAATCCTGTATTATCATCCAGTCAGATAAGCCTGCCATCGATAACTTTTCCTGCGTTGTATTCCTCTCAGCTCTCCTGGTCGCCGGCAAAGAGCGAGCTAACCCTCAATGGTTTTATCAGCGCTGCCGATCAGGCTGCTTTGATGGCGCTGGGGAAAAGTTATACCTATCAGGAGGCCATTGGTGCTTTGTATTCGGCCGTCCAGTTGGGTGGTATGGGCGGGGGCCATTCTTTCCCCGGTCTGTATGAGACGATGCTGCCTTTGCAGAGCGGTGCGTTGACCGTACCTGCAGCTACCGATCTTTATGGATATTTTCTGCAGTCGATCAGTTTGGTCTACCGACCGGTAAAAGAGGCGGAAGCCTTAGCTACGAAGATCTCTGGTAATTTTGGGGTCAGCGCCGCCGTCGCAGCGGTTCTTGTTGGGGGGCTACCGGATTTATTTGCTTCGATGACCGACCCTGTCTTCGCTGCCAATTCCAAGGCCATCAATCCGGATCCTTTGCAATCAGGTCAGGCGCTCTGGTATATGAAGCTGGCAAGGATGGGTTTCCTGACCGGGTTGTACAATATTTCCGCTGCCGACACGGAATGGTTGCTGCAGCATGCCATTGAATTCAAAGTTCTTGCTCTTGACGCCTATCCATCGTTATCGAGTCCCCTGCCTTTTACCGACTGGCAGGTTTTTAACTGGCTGCGGATTTTTCAGCAGCATTATGCCCCGGTGAAGATGGACGATGCCGCCAATCCGGGACAGGATATTTCTATATCGGTCTATTCCATCATCACCGATGCAAAGGCCATCGCAACGGATATCAGCAGTCTTCCTCCTATCCCTCCGAATCCCGGCGACCTCCTGGATAAACTGATCCGGCTGACTGGCTGGGACCGGGTGGAGTTGCTATACCTGCTGCATATCGATCAGGTCAGTCAACCCGGTCTACTGGAAAACCCGCTACAACTTAAAGATTCTGGTGTTGCTGCCCTGGGCTGTATCACCGATCTGTCTCATATTTCCATTCTGCAGCGTCTTTCGGATTGCTACACTATTGCCAGTCAGTTGAAGGTCGTTCCCTCCCGTTGTGTGGTTTGGGTGACGGACCCCATAACAGACACGGTAGCCATCGATATCAAACAGGCTTTGAAATCCCTCTACCCGGACGAAACGAGCTGGACCAGCGCCGTCGTGCCCTTGATGAATACGCTGAGGCAGCATCGCCGGGATGCGGTCCTCTCCTACCTGCTGTCAAATTCCGTCAAAAATCCCTTCTCTTTCGGTAATCCAGGCAATAAATTCAGCGTCTTCCCGGATGAGTTCGCCGTGTACGGAAATTTCCTCATCGATACGGAGATGGCCGCCTGTCAGCCTACTACGAGGATCATCCAGGGATATTGTTCGATCCAGCTGTTCGTACAGCGCTGCCTGATGAATAGCGAAGCTCCGCTGATTGAGGTCAATACTGATGCCGTCACCGGCGACCCTGACTGGCTGCAATGGGATTGGATGGGAACGGCCGAGAGCTGGTATGAGGCGCGGTATACCTTCCTCTTCCCCGAAAATCTCATCTTACCGCAGACCTTACCCGGTCAATCTTCTTTTTTCCAGGACATGCAAAATGACCTTACGCAGGGGCCGGTAACGATGGATATCGTGACGACGGCCTACAGCAACTACCTGGAAAGCCTGGACGAAGTGGCCCGGCTGCAGGTTAAGGGAACCTGGTACGATGAGCCGAGCGTCACGTTGTACGTTTTTGCCCGTACCTATGGAGGTACGACTGCTACTTATTACTTCAGGACCCTGAAGGCGGGCGGCCGGTGGAGCGCCTGGGAGGAGGTTGCCGCCGATATCTCGGGCGATACGATCATCCCCCTGGTGCAGAACGGTCGTCTTTACCTCTACTGGCCCATCTTTACCTCGGCTACCGACGAGGATAAAAAAACACAGACCCAGAAGGCGCAGGGTAATTCCAAGGGGGATATCTCCGCCAGCTCGCCGCCTCCTGCCAAATACTGGCAGATACAGATGGCTTTCAGTGAATATCGAAATGGGAAATGGTCAGGGAAAAAGCTGTCCACGGATACTCTCTCCTGTCAGATGTTGTCGACATCCGGGTCGCATCATCCACCTTTCCCTGATACGAAGGATTTTGTATTCTTTGGGTTGGATATTCCCTCAGCGGATTCCAATGCCTATGAAGGCACGGTTGCCGCCATGGAGACCAACAATACGATGGCGATCGCCTGTTTTCTGAAGGCGGAAGTGACAGTTCTGATCACTATCACTTTTTATCCGGATTTTCCTTTTGTGTCCGCTTTCAAAAGAGCCTTTTCCCTGACGGTAGAGCTGCAGAACCTTCAGTTTTCGAATAAAGAGCTGCTGAAGAAAGTAAATACGGCATTTGCCGAAGACGACGTAACGGTGGATCTGCATGATTATATCACCCTGGACCTGCTTTCCAGGGATCTCTCCACTACGATAGAGGATAACCTGAATAAGGGTCTGGAGTCTATTTATTGGCGTGCAGAAGTCGGTGCGATCAGTTTTTCATCTGCCGATTCCAATTCCCTCACTACCCTGAAAGAGGGCACGGACAACGCTTATTTATTAGACCCCGCCCGGGGCTATCCGACGGCCATTAACCTAAGCAACATCGTACATTATGATTCGCAGATCAACCGACTTTGGTTTGCCGGCAGCGAATTCGATAGTATGTTGCTGGAAGGAAACATTCCTTTGGAAGATAACAAGGGCCACAATATCCTGTCATCACCCTTGTCTTTAAAATATGGGAATGTGCTTTGCCTGCAGATGGGGCTCTGGGCCAAATACCGATACCTGAAGGGAAATCAGCTTAACCTGAAATACCTGGGGAACCTGATGCCATTCTTTTACCAGGACAAGGGCCGTACCTTCTTTGTCAATCAGGCCATGACGTTGTCCGGAAAGAAACTGGATTATCCTGCCGCGGCCAGGAAATTCCTGGCTATCAACGGTAATCAGACCCAGCTGAATCAATTTCTGAATGCCTCTTCCGGGCTGACCATGGACAATGGTCCGGAATACCAGTTCATCAATTTCTATCATCCGTTCGCCCACTATTTCTTCAAGATCCTTGTGCAGGAAGACCTGGTCTCCATCCTGTCCCGTCCCATCCAGCTGACGGGCGATGACCAATACAAGAATAAGACCGAGGTAAAGCAAAACCTGATCCATGCTGCGGGGTATAAGAATTTCTCTTTTAAAGATCATTATTCTCCTACCTCGAAAGTAAAAGATATCGACCAGTCCGGCATCGATAATGGCTATCCCCTGGAGCAACTGGACTTTGACCTCACTTCGAGCTATGGGTTATACAACTGGGAATTCTTTTTCCATGGAGTATTATTGTCGTCCATGCAGCTCACCCAGAACCAGCAATTCGAGGATGCTGACAACTTCATCAAATCCATCCTCAACCTGACGGATGGCTCCCGTTACAAGGCTCCCCAAAAATTCTGGGTGACCAAACCTTTCTTTGAAAATACGGACACCGGGCTTTCTTTGGATGAGCAGGTCCTGCTCTATGAGTTGGATCCTTCCAGCCAGAAAAAATTCTGGGAGTCGGTAAAACTATGGAGGAACGATCCGTATGACCCGCACCTGCTGGCGCAGATGCGGATCACGCCCTATATGTACACCACCTTTATGAAGTGGATGGACAACCGGCTGGCCTGGGCGGACTATAACTATACCCAGTATACGATGGAGAGCGTTAACATTGCCATTCAACTCTACATGAGCGTATTGGAGGCCTTAGGTCCCAAGCCCCAGGCCATTCCTCCCGTCGCCGAAGTTCCGGTCTGCAACTATTACCAGGTGGAGCTGAACCTGGAAATCCTCATGAATGCCGAAGGGCCGAACGGTTACCTGTCCGACCCCATCGTCATGGCGGAGAACCTCCTCCCCCCGGCCCCGTCGGGTCCTGGTTCTTCACCCGGTTCCGGTAAAAAATTACAGATGGTGCCGGGGCTGTATTTCTGTATCCCGCCCAATGAAGTGCTGCTATCCTATTGGGACAAGGTGGAAACACAATTGAACAAGATCAGGAATTGTATGAATATCAAAGGCCAGTTCCAGCCTTTATCCCCCTTCCCCAACATTCCGGGGATGTATGGTGCGGACGGTTCCGGCGTTGGTGATTTTGGAGGTATATTGCCCAGCCGTCGATTTGTCGTCCTGGTGCAAAAGGCCACCGAACTTTGCAACGAGGTCAAAGGCCTGGGGACCTCGTTATTGGCGGCCCTGGAGAAACAGGATGCCGAAAACCTTGCCCTGCTGCATTCCACGCAGGATATCGCCCTACAAAAGGCCGTCGACAAAGTCAAACAATTGCAGATCAATGACGCTGAGCTAAGCCTGCAAAACCTGCAGAATTACCAAACCATTCTCAATGACAAGGTAGCCTACTATAGTGGGCTGGTCCAGAACGGCGGGTTGATCGCCCTCGAACGGCAGGAGCTGTCCTTAGCTCAGGTGTCTCTGTCCTTACAGGGCCCCATACAGGCCGGCACCCAGATCGCCGCTGGTTTGAAGCAGATACCGAATACCAACATCGGGATCAACGGCACTTTTGGATCTCCATCCTGTACCATCACTGTCGGCGGCGTCACGGCAGGTGCGGCTGCCGATTCCGCGGTATCTTTCCTGTCATTCTTATCGTTGTTTGCCGGGAAGTCGGGCGAGCTGGCCAAGACCAATGCCACCTATACCCGACGGCTGGCCGAGTGGAATTTTCAACTGACACTGGCCAATGATGAACTGACGCAGGTAAATACCCAGATACAGGCCGCCCAGAATAAGATCGCCATCGCCAACCAGGAGGAGCAAAATCAGCAACTGATCATAGAGAATGCCGAAAATGTGGACAGTTTCCTCCGTAATAAATATACCAACCGGCAATTGTATTCCTGGATGGTGAGCCAACTCTCCGGCATCTATTTCCAAAGCTATCAACTGGCGTACAACATGGCCAAACAGGCGGAGGTCTGTTTTGGGTATGAGCTGGGTATAACGGGCTCTACCTATATCAACTATGGCTATTGGGACAGTCTGCATAAGGGCCTTTTAAGCGGCGAAGGTCTGATGGCCAGCCTCAAACAGATGGAATCGGATTACCTGAACCTGGATGTACGGGAATATGAGTTGACGCGTCCCATCTCGCTGGCGCAGCTGGATCCTGTTGCGCTGTTACAGCTGAAAACCCGGAAGAGCTGTTATATCAATATTCCGGAGGAGCTGTTCGACCTCGACTACCCCGGACATTATTTCCGGCGGATCAAACATGTCAGCATTACCCTTCCTGGTGTCGTGGGACCGTATACCCCTGTCTGTCTGAAGATGACGTTGCTGAATAATTCGGTCCGGATAGACCCAAGCCCGGGAACTGCCAACAACTATCCCCGGAACCGGAATGCCTCGGGGGCACCGACGAATGACAAACGTTTCCTTGATAACGTAGCCGCCATACAGTATATCGCCACCAGTACGGGGGTGAATGACAATGGGCTGTTTGAGGTGAACCTGCATGACGAGCGCTATCTGCCTTTTGAACGGGCCGGCGCCATCAGTACCTGGCAGTTGGAGTTACCCAGTGTCTATTCCCAATTCGACCTGGAGAGTATAACGGATCTGATCCTCCAATTCAGCTATACTGCCCGGGATGGGGGTCCGGCCTTACAGTCTGTGGCTTCCGAAAGCCTGCAGAAAAAGCTGGCGGGAGTGTTGTCGGCTCCTGACCTGGTGCTGATGCGGAGTTTCAGTGCGAAGCGGGACTTCCCTACGCAGTGGTATAAATTCCTCAATCCCCTGAATGCCGTGGATCCGCAGGAGTTGGATCTGGATATAAGCCGGCGACTGCCATTTATCACCCAGGATCATACGGTGAGGATCTCCGGAGTCGCCGTGTTGGCGGATATCCCGGCGGGTGCGGCGGGGGGCCTGGCGCCTTTGTATCTGACAGGGCCGAAAGTGAAAGATCAATTAATAGATTTTGGGACGGATGCGAGGTTTGGGACGATGTTGTATAGTATGATGAGTTGTCGGGATGTGCCCGGGGTGTGGAAGGTGAAGACTTCGCCCGGGGGGGCTGTGGTTACGGCGGGAGATGTGGAGGACCTGGTGGTGGTGTTCTACTACAGTATGGGGAAGTAGGGCACTGCAGCGGTGCTGCCGGGTTGGTCATGGCGTAACCGGGCCTCTGGTCTATTGATCAAGATATAGCGATCTTAAAGACGACCGGCTGCCGTTTATAGGATTTTACCTTGCGTCCGTTTTGGATGGCGGGTATCCAGCTGCCGCTTTTCCGGATGACGCGGATGGCCTCTTCCCGCAAACCACCCTGGTCGGGGCCGCTGATGGCCTGGACATCACTGACGATACCTTCTTTGTCCACAATGAATTGCACAACCACTACCCCTTGTATCTCGTTATTCAGGCCTTCGTCCGGATAACGGAAATTCTTATTAAGATAGCGCTGCCAGGCGGCTATGCCGCCGGGATATTCTGATTCGATCTCTACCTTAACGAACGTTTTTTCATAATCTTCCACAACCGTTGCCTTTGGCGCTTCCACCACACCTTTACCGGCGTCCGATACAGGGGGGGCCGTGACCCCTTCGTCTTTGACACCTTCCTGGTTGATCGTCCCTATACGAGTGTCTTCCAGTTTATCCTGGATAGGAGGCTTATCCTCTTCTTTCACTTCATTATCCTTTACAATACGTGGCGGTGTGAACTTAGTGATCTCCACTTTCTGGGGCAGCTCTTTGGGTGGCGGAGGAGGGGGAGCAGGTTCATTCTTCTTCTCTTCCACCACCTGGTCCAATTGAATGTCCTTGACCATCATGACCTGTTTTGCCGGGCTGCCGTTCCTGGTCAGGAAAAAAGTGGCGAAGAGGCTCATTGTGACGAAGGCCATACCCGCCAGGGCGAGCAGGAGGCGCTGGTTATAATGCTTGCGCAGCTCGTAGGCGCCGTAGTCCTTATTCCGGCCATCGAACACGATGTCCAGGGTGCTGCTGTGTAATATTTTATCGGCTTCCATAATGATAATATTTGAGATGAACATTTAGTTCTGGTCAAAGCTAACTACAATGGATTGCCGGCATTATGACTTGCATTTCCCTTTATCCTGATAATTGTCAATAACGGGTCCGGGATTCCCACCTATTTTTCCACAAAAGGGAAATTATTCCCACTTTGTCATACTGAACAGCCCGCCTCTTTCGTTTGTTTTTTTTATGCCCGGTCAAAGCTCTGATACTCTTGCTGTAAGATGCACCCTCGTTGTCATTACCACTGTGCTGCTTATAAGCTGCCACAGGCCGTCTCCCCTTCCTGCCGATAATCCGGCCTATTTCGACAAGGTCTTTCGCCTGGTGGACAGTATGAATCTTCCCATCGACCGGTCTTTTCAAGTCGTCGACTCGGTATATAGCCAATTTCCAGCCCCTGGCGTCCTGGACCGCCTCCGCCGTTACGACTACAAAGGCAGCTATTATTTTTATCAGGCGCATGACCTGGTGAATGCCATGCGGTATATTGACAGCTCCCTGCTGCTATTGTCCGGTCCCGACGAGCAACGCCATTATCCCCGTCAATATGCCAAGTGCCTTATCGACAAAGCCGAGACCTACCAGTTGGAAAACAACGATGAAAGTGCGCTGTTCTACTATCGCAAGGGTCTTGGGGCCATCCGGGATCTGGGAGATAGCTGTACAATGGCCGAATATACCCAGCGGATCGCCATGGCCAGCTACCGGGCAGGACGTTTTGCCGATGCACGCAATCTTTTCGGGCTGGCCCTTCACCAGTTCGCCGCCTGCCGACCCGAATTCAGGTCCTTTGCCTTCGAACAATGCAACCTGGACAATATCGGGGAGTGCTATGCCGCCCTGCGAAAATGGGACAGCGCGGCTTTCTATTACGACAGCACCCTTTCCTTCATCGCCAGGAAAGGGCAGCCATTTGTCAGCGACTCCTCCCATCGCACGTATATCGAAACAGCCAAGGCCGTCGTCTATGGCAACCAGGGTGACTATTTTCTTTACCGGCGAGATACTGCTAAAGCCTGGCAGCTCTACCAGAACAGCATCGCCGTCAACCTGCGCCCCCTCCATGACTCCGGGAATGCCCTTATCGTCCTCGTCAAAGCAGCCCGCCTGCACCTGTCCCAGGGCCACCTCCCTGAAACCCACAGAGCGCTGCAGGTGATTCGCACCATGCTGGATCGCAGACCCGACCCCAACATGGACCTGGGCTGGCGAAAGCTGAACTCCGAATGGCTTGCGAAATCCAGGGACTTGTCCGGAGCCTGGGCCTCCTTAAATGCCTGGACGAACCTGAATGATTCCCTTCATGCTACCAAAACTCCTATATCGACGGTAGATGTGCCCGGCGAGCTGGTCCACCTGGAGGATAAGTATACTATCCAGCTATTGCAGCAGCGCGACCATGTCAAGACGGTTTATCTGCTGCTGGCCCTGCTGGTCGTTTTCATGCTGGCAGCCATCGCCTTTTTGATCCGCCGGGGCGCCAGGAAGTCAACTGATCATATCCGTCAGCTGAACCGCCTCAACAAGGCCCTCCGCGCCGAAAACCGGCAGACGCAGACGGCGATAAATGCCTTGAACGAAGATCAGGCCATGTACCTGCGATCGCTCAAGACCATTGCACACGACCTTCGCAATCCTGTTGGGGCGATATCTTCTGCTGTCCCCCTCCTGCTGCAGCAGGCTGGTCTTACAGAACAAACGAAGACCATCCTGAACCTGGTCCGACAGTCGGCAGACCAATCCTTACAACTGGTTGGCGGAATTATGAACCTGGACCTGCCCATGGGGAACCTGAAAATGGAGCCCATCGACCTGGCAAAACTGTTGGAGAGCTGTGTGGCGACCCTTCAATTCAAGGCGGGAGAAAAGAAACAAACCATTCACCTCGATGCCGAGCCCATAACACTGCTAGCCGACCACGACAAGCTATGGCGTGTCATCATCAACCTGCTGGACAATGCCATCAAGTTTAGTCCTGCAGGCGCCGACATCAACATTAAGCTGCACCGGCAGGACGAAAAGGCCGTCATCGCCGTCAGTGATCAGGGTATTGGCATTCCCAAAGGCATCGAAGGAAAACTCTTCTCCCTCGACGCCGGGGTAAAGCGTAGCGGCACTGCTGGTGAAGCGTCTTTCGGCCTGGGGTTGGCCATCGTCAGCCAGATCATAAAGGCGCATGGCGGGACTATCAGTGTACAAAGTGAGGAAAACCAGGGGACTACTTTCAGGATTGAACTCCAGACCTCAGCTGCATGAAATTATAAGATTGTTTAAAAGGTGGATAAACCATAAATTTGGTTTTATATTTCCCCACATCATGGATAGACGATCTTTAAAGTTACAGGTTTCTCCTTCCATTGGTACGGTTTCAGCAGAGTATATCATTCCTGAAACCAGTAAATGTATAATGACGCTGGCCCATGGAGCAGGGGCAGGAATGAATCATTCATTTATGGTAACGTTGGCAGAAGCTCTTTCGGAGGTTGGCATAACGACGCTGCGTTTCAATTTTCCATTCACCGAGAATAAAAAAGGGAGACCGGATAGCCCTTCTGTAGCTCATCAAACCATTGCAGCAGCTATCGCAAAGGCTCACGAATTGTTTCCTTCCCTGCCTCTTTTCGCCGCGGGCAAATCTTTTGGGGGAAGGATGACCTCGCAGTATTTGTCCATCCATCCCATCTCTGAAGTAAGGGGGCTCATATTTTATGGATTCCCCTTGCATCCTTCCGGGAAACCTTCTACCGAGCGGGCCGAGCATTTAAAGGATGTAAAAGTAAAAATGCTTTTTTTACAAGGCACCAAAGATGAACTGGCGACATGGAACTTAATAGAGTCGGTAACTTCGTCCCTTCCAACAGCCAGGTTGGTGAAAATAGAAGGAGCGAACCATATGTTTAAGGCCGGCAAGCAAAATATAATACCGGTACTTACCAATGCCACTAAGGATTGGATCGCGGAAACATTAAGAAAATAAACGGCATCACGAAGGAGCTATTTACACCCGCACTATGAGCATCGTATTGTTATTCTTTTCCAAGAGTCTTGCGTCGATAATGGGCTGGATAGGGACATTTGCGTACCTGATAGCCTATTTTTTATTAAGCATCAACAAGCTAAAGGCAGAAAAGAAATTTTACCACCTCCTGAATGTGGTCGGCGGTGTCGGGCTTACCTGCAATGCCCTTTCTCTCAATGATTATCCAAATGTGATCGTAAATGTGGTGTGGGCCGCCATCGCCCTGGGGGCTATTTTGTTAATTGTGCTGCGGAAACGAAATTGAGGTGGGCCATGGCCTGCTTTCGATAGCGAGTCAGTTTTTGCTGATACTCTTCTTTGTCTTTTACCAGGCTTAAGTAATAGTATGCCCCGTCGACCAGCACGAAAATGATGTCCGCGGTAAGGGAAGGATCTTCCACCTCCAGTACGCCCATATTCTGACAATCCTGGATCAATCGCGCCAGCTTTTCTCGCAGGGCATCCAGGAGGTTCTTGTACTTTTCCTTTATGACATTGTTGCGAAAGGCAAGCGCATAACAGCTGTAGGAAACGCTGTCGTCAAATAGCGTGTTCCATTTACTGGAGAATATATTGTCTATCACTTTTAGCAGCACCTGCTTCGGATGGGCCGAAATCTCCGGGGGCGTCTTATAGATAAGCAGGTATTTGTCCAGGATATATTCTATCAATCCATATACCAGGTGCTCTTTCGTTTTAAAATAGTGCATTACGAGACTGGGGTTGATGCCGATGGATTCCGCAGTCTTTGCTATAGAAGCATTTTCCAGGCCTTCTTTTTTCGCGACCTTATAGAAGGCCTTGATGATCTCCTTCTGCCGAGGGGCTGCCAAACTTTTCCTTCCCATAAGTTAGCGATTGTATTTAATTGAGACCGGCAAATATAATAAAGCAAATCTATCTGCTCAAACCTGTCCCCAATATTAATTAATTATGAAGTTAACGTTAATTTAAATTAATTGAACATTCATTCAATTTAATTTTTTGATTCTACTGATTATCCCCATATTTGTCCTGGCTAAGGTTCAAATTGACTATTTCGTTTCGGAGGGTTTTAAACTTTAGATTGGCCAACATTACTTGCCATTTTCTTATTCCAAAACATTTTCAAACATGAAAAAGACTGCTGTATTCATCCTACTTTCCGGGCTGCTGCATTTTGTCGCATTTCCACAAACAACCAAGATCACGGGTTCTGTCCGTTCTGCCATTGACAGCAGCGCCCTGGCGGGAGCGTCCGTTGTGGTAAAAGGGTCTCCGGGCGGGACCGCCACGAATCTGGACGGCGACTTTTCGATCTCCGCCCCTCATAATGCGATCCTCATCTTCTCTGCTGCCGGCTATTCCCCGCAGGAGATGCCCCTGGCTGGCAGGGCACGCCTGACTATTTTCCTCCAGCCGGGAGAGAAAAATCAGTTGAATGAAGTGGTGGTTACTACCGCGCTGGGTATTAAAAAACAACAGAAAACCCTGGGTTACAGCATCCAGGAAGTCAGCGGTGAAACCATGGCGAAAACCAAAACCCCGACCGCGCTGGGCGCCCTCACCGGGAAGGTCGCCGGTCTCAACGTATCCAATACCACCGACCTTTTTCAAAACCCGGCCATTACGTTGCGCGGCAAAACTCCCCTGATCGTTATCGATGGTATACCTGACCCGGATGCGGACCCTTACAAGCTGAATGCTGACGATGTAGAGAGCGTTTCCGTTCTGAAAGGCACAGCCGCCGGAGCGCTGTATGGCGCCCTGGGCGTCAATGGCGCTATTCTATATACCACCAAAAAAGGAAGAAAAGGGAAATTGGTCGTGGAAGTCAATTCCTCCACTATGTTGCAGACAGGATATACCGTAGTGCCAAAAGTCCAGACCCTATATGGTGATGGAGATCAGGGTAAATATGCCTATGTCGACGGCTCCGGTAATGGAACTGAAGGAGGTGGATGGATCTGGGGGCCCAAACTGGATCAAAGGGATCCCACTACGCCCAGTGGTTTTTATGAGACCACCCAATACAACAGCCCGGTTGATCCCGTTACCGGCGACCTTAAACCCCTACCCTGGGTTTCAAGGGGGAAGGACAATATCAAGAACTTCTTCCGGACAGGGTTGCTTTCCACCAATAGCGTCTCCGCGTCCATAGGCAGCGACAAGGGATCCTTCCGGGTCTCCGCCTCCCATATCTATCAAAAAGGGGTGGTTCCCAATACCGGCGTCAACAACACCTCCTTTACCGTTGGCGGTAATTACGCCCTGTCACGGAAGTTGAGCGTAGAGACCAAGTTGACGTTTAACAGGGAATATTCCAATAATTATCCCACGGTAGGTTATGGTCCTCCCAATATCCTTTATAATCTCCTGTTATGGATCGGGCCGGATATCGATATCAGGGACCTGAAAAATTATTGGGTAAAAGGGCAGGAAGGGTTGCAACAAAGAAACTACAACCTCTCCTGGTACAACAACCCCTATTTTGTCGCCAACGAACTGCTGAACGGATACCGAAAGAACAACAGCTTTGGGCAAGTGACTTTTGATTACCAGTTGATCAAAGATCTGAAAATAAAGTTCCGCAATGGGTTCAATCAATACTCCATCAACCAGGACCTTAAAGAGCCCAATAGCTATATCGCCTATGATTATATATCCAAAGGAAATTACAATGTCACCAACTCCAACTATATCGATATCAACAGCGATGTTATATTGACTTACAACCACCGTTTCAGCGACAATCTTACGCTCAATGTCACCGCCGGAGGAGCCAATGCCTATCGAAACTTTAAATCGGTCTATGTCACCACGGATGGGCTCACCATACCCGGCTTTTATAGTCTGACCAACACGATCAACCCCCTGAAGGGCACCAGTACCCTCCAGGAACGCCGGACCAGCAGCGCCTACGGAATGGTAGACGTTGAAGCCCTCCGTTTTTTGTACTTCTCTTTTACGGGGAGATATGACAAGACCTCTACCCTACCGGTAAAGAACAATGCCTATTTCTATCCATCCGCAGGGATATCTGCGGTCTTGTCCGATGTATTGCGGCTGCCGGAGCCCATCTCTTTCTTAAAACTTCGGGGTTCATGGGCCAAAGTGAATACCGGGTTTGTAAGTGCCGACGACCCCTATGCCCATCTCGGCGTGTATGGGATTGGCAATAAATGGAATAATATCCCTTCATTGGTTTGGCCCACCACCTTTATTTCTCCGAACCTCATCCCGGAGACGACCAATTCCGGTGAGTATGGAGTAGTGCTGGGCCTGTTGAGGAACCGGATCAATATCGACGCTACCTGGTTCAGGAACAGGGATTACAACAACTACGGTTATGCCCCTCAATCCCAGGCCAGCGGTTATTCCAGCATCTATACGAATGAGGACGTCTATCTGAGGAAGGGCTGGGAATTTGTGATCAGCGGCACCCCTATAAAAGATCGTAATTTCAAATGGGATATGACGGTTAATTTCAGCAATTCCCATCAATGGTTAAAGAAAGCCACCCATAGTCCGGATGGTTATCAAACCGTTTCGAACAAATACAGCGGCAGTCACCTGGCAAAAGAGGGCGATCGGACGGATGCTATTTTTACCTGGGATTCCCGTACTCCTGATGGAAAAGCCATCTATTATTCCAACGGCATGCAGGCGACAGATCCCTACGCGCGGTTCTTCGGATACGGCGCCCCTGACTGGATATACGGATGGCAAAATACCTTTACCTATAAAAATATCTCCCTCAGTTTCTCCTTCGACGGCAGGCTGGGCGGGCTGATCTATTCCACCACCAACCAGAAAATGTGGTGGGGCGGCACCGCTCCGGGTACGGTTACAAAATATCGCGACGATGCCAATGCGGGAAACAGTACCTATGTCGGTCCGGGCGTAGTCGTGGCATCCGGCGAGGCGACCTATGATTCCCATGGGAATATCACTTCCGACACCCGGAAATATACTCCCAATACAACAGCAGTCAACTATATCAGTTTTATGCAGACAACCAGTGGCGGCATGTTGAATAACTATTTCTATTATAAAGGGACTTATTTGAAAATGCGCGAGCTGGTGTTGACCTATACCCTTCCAGCCCGGCAGTTGAAAGGCGTCTTTAGCTCCGCCTCCGTGTCTCTTATTGCCAACAACCTGTTTATCCTTTCAAAACTACCCAATGTAGACCCGGATGCAGAGGCAGACAATTTACAAACGCCCTCCATGAGGAGTGTCGGTATCAACTTCAACCTTAAGTTCTAAAACAATTGCCATGAATAAGTTAACACTATTCTACCTGATCCTCTTACTTGCGGCGATGTCTTCGTGTAAGAAAATGGAGGATTTCCAGGTCAACCCGAACAATCCCACGGTCGCCGATCCTTCGCTGTTGTTGCCCAACATCGAGCTTTCCGCGTTTGCTACCATATCCACCGATGCGGCCCTGGCCAGCCGCCAACTGGTGTACACCCAATCCTCCAGCAATGCCCAATATTATGGATGGCAAAGAGGCAGCTTCAATTATGGAGGTATCACTCAAACGGTAAAAATGGAACAGGAAGCAGCCCGTACCGGTAAACTGAACTATCGTTATCTGGCCAAATTCCTCCGGGACTATTATATTATCGATATGACGCAACGGTTTGGCGATATCCCCTATTCCCAAATGATGCAGTCCATTACTTCCAATAATTTTTCCGATTCTTCGGCTACCCGCCCCATCTATGACAAACAGGAAGATATTTACCTGGGGGTACTGAATGATCTGAAAATTGCCAGCGACTCCCTCTCGGCTTCGCAGACTTCCATCGGTGGAGACCTCATCTATAATGGCAATATCGATAACTGGAAAAAGCTCATCAATTCTTTTACCTTAAGAGTTTTGATAAGCCTTTCTAAAAAAGAGGGTGATACGAAGCTGAACATCAAGCAACGATTTAATGATATAGTTTCCGACCCCGGAAAGTATCCCCTCTTCTCTTCCAATGACGACAATGGAAGCCTGCCCTATTACAATGTAACGGGCAACCAATATCCGTCCTATAACAGCAATTCTATGAAAACGGATTTCTACCTGGACAGCTCGTTCGTGGATATTCTGCAAGGGTTAAAGGATCCCCGTCTTTTTGTCTTTGGCCAACCGACGCCGAACTCGGGCCTCCCTGCCAATAACGTTCAGGCCTACGATGGTCTGGTGGGCAGCGCCCCCCTTGACTATAACACCGCCAAAAGAGGACAGGGTAATGCCTCCCAGATCAACAAACGATATGCCTATGATCCCATCAACGAACCCAGTGTGTTAATGGGATATGCCGAACTGCAATTCATATTGGCCGAAGCCGTTGTGCGGGGATGGATCAGCGGCGATGCCGACGCGCTGTATAAGAAAGGGATTGCGGCTTCCCTGGATTTCTCCAATTTTGGCTCCACTTATTCCGATGCCGATATCCAGGCTTATTTGGCGCAACCCCTCCTAAGTTTGCAACCCGGTACTGAGATCGCTCAAATTATTACGCAGAAATATATCAGCCAGTTTATGAATACGGGGTGGCTGCCCTTTTTTGAGCAGCGCCGCACCGGCTTCCCGGCATTCGAAACGGCAGGGGCAGGTATATTGAACGATGGAAGGATCCCGAAAAGATGGATGTATCCTTCCGACGAATTTAACAACAATGCCATCAATGTGCAAAATGCCATCAAAAGCCAGTACCCGGGCGGAGACGATATCAATGGAGTTATGTGGGTGGTCCAATAAATAAAATATATAAAAGTATATGAAGAAGATAGTCGGAGTTTTTCTGTACCTGAGCATCGTACTCAGCGGTTTTGCCCAATCCAATAAGAAAGTGGTATTCGTCATTGCGGACGGTATCGCGGCGGACGTCATCGAGAAGCTACATCTCCCCACCCTGGATGCCATTGCCAAACAGGGAGGTTTTACAAGGGCGCATGTTGGCGGAGAAAAAGGAGGATATTCCCAAACGCCAACTATTTCCGCCGTGGGGTATAATAGTCTGCTTACCGGGACCTGGGTCAACAAACACAATGTCTGGGACAACAGCATTGATTCCCCCAATTACAGCTACGGCACGATATTCCGGTTTTTCAAGGAGCAATACCCGCAGAAAAAAGCCGCCATCTTTTCCAGCTGGCAGGATAACCGGACTAAATTGGTAGGTGAGCACCTTACCGCCACGGGCGATCTCCGGCTCGACCATCATGTCGACGGCCTGGAGCTGGATACCGTTGCCTACCCGCATGACAAAAAAAGGGATTTCATGCACCGGATCGACGAGGCCGTCACCGACAGCGCCGCGGCCTATATCGAGAACTATGCACCGGATCTTTCCTGGGTCTATCTCGAATACACCGATGATATGGGACATATGCATGGCGATGGCCCCGACTATTATAAAGCGGTAGCGTATATGGATGGGCAAATGGCGCGCATCTGGAAGGCCATGCAGGTTCGCCGGGAAAAGTTCCACGAGGACTGGACCATCTTTATCACCACCGATCATGGCAGGGATGCCGCCACGGGAAAAGGCCATGGCGGGCAGTCGGACAGGGAGAGAAGTACCTGGATCGTCACCAATGCCAAAGACCTTAATGACTATTTCAAGACAGGGCTGCCCGGCATTGTAGATATTATGCCAACGATGGCGCGAATCCTGGAACTTAAAATTCCCCGGGAACAACGCATGGAAATAGACGGTATACCCTTAACCGGTAAGCTATCTGGTGTTGTGCCTGGCGCCCGGGTGGATAACGGAAAGTTAATGGTCAGCTGGAAGGCCCTTGCTGGCCGGGGGGATGCAAAAATCTGGGTGTCCACTACCAATCATTTCAAGGAAGGCGGCAAGGACGAATATACTTTAATGGCCACGGTCCCCGTCGGTAGTCAAACGGCGGTGATCGATCTGGCCGGTAAGCAATCGTCCTTTTATAAGGTCGCGATTGAGATGCCTGACAACTGGCTCAACCGGTGGGTGGTGGTGCAATAGTTTACCGAAATATTCGTAAATTTCGGTATATGGATAGACTAGCTGCATTGCTGATGCTGTGTATATTGGCCGTAGGGGGAGCCCGTGCTCAAACCTACGAAAAACCAGATCATGACACGAGCTATTACCGGTCGTTTAAAGGAACCATTATCGCCCGTGTATATCTATCCAGGAGCTATCTTCATTTCAATGCAGATCCACCTCCGGGTATCCATGAGGTGAACTATCACGTCAACAAACCCCTTAGCCTGGGGCTGGGGCTTACGTACAAATCGTTGTCCTTTAGCTATTCGAAAGGTTTGAATTTTATTCATTCCAATAAGGATAAAGTACCCACCAAGAGCACGGATCTGCAACTGCATCTCTATAAAAGGAAGTGGACCATCGACGCGCTGGCTTCCTTTTACAAGGGGTATTATCTGGACTCTAAGGGAGTGGGCGTCAACGACGGTAGCAAATATTATGTCAGGCCCGATCTGAATATAAAACTTTTCGGGACTTCTGTTTACCGGGTACTAAACGACCAACGCTTCTGTTATGGCGCCGGTTTATCGCAAAATGCCTGGCAGCAGAAGTCGGCAGGTTCTTTTTTAGTGGGCGCCGAAGCCTTTTATGCATTTATGGGCGGCGACAGTTCCTTTGTGCCGTACAACGTGGATTCGAATTATGCGAAGGGGAATATCCACAAACTAAACATTTTTGAAATGGGTCTTGGAATCGGTTATGCCTATACCCTTGTCATTCAAAAACGTTATTATCTACTGGGCTCGCTGAACTTTAATTACAATTTCAGGTACTCCCACGAGACGGGCCATGGGATCGGGGCGAATAAAGTCGGGTTCTCGCCCAATTACCTGCTGCGACTGGGGGCCGGGTACAACACGAATACGTGGGGACTTAGCCTGGCCTGGCTTTCCACCGGTCTTAAACTGCCTAGTAAGGCCTTTGACTATCACTATTCCATCAATGCCGGCAACTACCGGCTGGTGTATGCCAGGCGTCTTGCTATCAATCATAAGATGAGGCGGATTATTGGGCCGGAGGGGTAAGAGCAATATATTTTTCATACCGGCTTTTGATGATGTCTGCCAGTTGTGCAGGATACTTGTAAATAAAGAAATGATTGCCTTCCAGCAATTCATATTCAAAATCGGAGGAGGTATAGTTTGACCAGTTTTCAATCTGGCTGGTATGCTCCTCCTCCGTCCCCATTATCGCGTAGATAGGAGCCGTTATGGGAGGGATGATGGGGAACGCCTCTTTTTCCACAATTTCAAAGTCTGCTTTTAGGAGAGGCTCGAAGAAATCAAGCAATTCCTCGTTTTGCAACACCTCTTCCGGCATGCCGCCTATCAGTCTTAACTCGGCTTTGAACGCAGTATTGTCCATTAAATATCTTTTTTTGGGATCATATACCCCTGGCCCGGCATTTCCGCTGACAATAATGCTTAACGGTGATGCCTTCCTTTTTTCCAGTAGCCCGGCGACCTTCAAGGCCAGTGTAGATCCCATACTGTGCCCGTAGAGCAGGAAACGCTGGCCTTTTAAATTTTTTTCTACCTGACGATAGATGTCCATAGCCGCCAGGTCCAAATCCCGGATAAAGTTTTCCCTGATCCTTTTTCCCCTCCCGGGTAGCTCTAAGGGGATGAATTCAAATTCCGGCAGGTAAGGTTTCAGGAACTCAAAAGAATAGATACTGCCTCCTGCAAAATGTAATAGGTAAAGCTGCGGTTTCTTCATGTTGATGATGCTAGATGCCGTAATATAAAATATTAATGAGTTTTCGGCGTCAACTAAGAGTTATCTTTTAGGGGAAGATAAATATCAAAGAAGGAGGATGCCTGTTGCTACATGCCATAATATGAGTACTTTAGTCATCCAAAAACATCCCATTTCATGAAAGCTTTTTCTAATTTCATATTGGTTTTTCTGTTGGTTACCTGCTCTGTTAATGCACAATCGAATACGAAAGGCGGGTGGCAGTCCTTATTCGACGGAAAGACGCTCAGTGGCTGGCGGCAAGCCCAAAAAGATACGCTCCCGGATGCGGGCTGGAGTGCCTCCCACGGGGAATTATCTTTCGATCCTGCCAAAGCTCATGGGACCGACATCATCACCACCCGGTCCTTTAGTAATTTTGAGCTTTCGCTGGATTTTTCCGTCTCCGAGGGCGGTAACAGTGGCATCAAATATTTTTTGATCCCGAACACTTCTTTAGGATGCGAATACCAGCTAATAGATGATAGTAAACATCCCGATGCCGTACTGGGAATAAACGGGGACCGAAAGACCGGCGCCTTGTATGATATTCTTCCTGCCAGCGTCGACAAACCCTATAAAGGTGCAGGCGTATGGAATACCGCACGCATCGTTGTAAAAGGCAATCATGTCGAGCATTGGCTGAATGGCGTAAGAATATTGGAATACGAACGGGGAAGCGATGCATTTAAACAAGCCCTAACACAAAGCAAATTCAAAACGACTGCCGGATTTGCTGAGGCAACTTCATCCGCCATATTGTTGCAAGCGCATGGGGATAAGGTTAGCTTTAGAAATATAAAGGTCAAAGAACTTTAATTTATTTATTGTTTCGTCACCTGAAAGCCATATACCGTCGGATCACCGGGAGCATGATTGGTACCCTTCATAGTAGTGGCGCTGGTAATGACCGTAAACCAGTTATAACCCGGGGCGGCGGTAAAATGGATGGCCTTTCCGCTACGCAGGTAA
>DATJJD010000285.1:0-6994 GCA_035492545.1 Puia sp. | reverse complement strand
AAGTGTAGGGCAGGATCAGAGCGGCGAACTATACTTCCTCACCTCCGGTCAGCAGGGGCCGAGCGGCAGCAGTGGGAAGGTGTACAAACTGGTGGCGATGTGAGCAGCCGAAGCGGGCCGGCAGGTGCTAACCGGGGCGGGCGGGCATGGTGCAAGTATTGCACGCTGGCGGGCCGGCGGCCAATTCGGACGAGAAGAATCGACTCGCGGTGCAAGACGGCCACCGCGAGTCGTGCTATTTAATTAAGACTTTGCCGGGTACCAGTTGCGCAACCGCACTTCGATGCCTTTGTTACCCGCTTCGACGAGTTGTTTGAAGCCGTTGACGTCGCTGAGACCGCCTTGTCCGCGGTAATGATAGGGATAGACAATTTTGGGCCTGAAGGCCAGCACAGCGTCTGCTGCCTCTTTTATATCCATGGTATAAGGCAGGTTCATACAGACGAAGGCGATGTCGATATTTTTGAGCGCCCGCATCTCGGGGATGCCCTGGGTATCGCCGGAGATATAGATATTTTTCCCACCGATGGTAAGTACATAACCGTTGCCCCGGCCTTTGGTATGTTTGGCAGTGGGGCTTTCGGGAAGATTGTACATGGGGATGGCGGCTATGTTAATCCCGGATAATACGGCATTTTCTCCGTTGTTGAGGATATGGGTCTTTGCCCCTTTCAGGGAGTCAGGCATGAGGTCGGCTACGGCCTTTGGCACGATGATCACCGTCGAGGCCGTGCGGACGGAGGCAATAGTCTTAGGATCGAAATGGTCTCCATGGATGTCGGTGATCAGGATCATATCCGGTGACTTGATCCCGGGAAAGGCAGCCTTTTCCCCGGTAGGATCGACATAGATGGTGGTTCCTCCCACGGACAGGACCAGGCTGGCGTGTACGATAGGCTGGATGGTCAGCGGGCCCTTGCCGGTGGATACGGCATCGGAAGGGGTGAGCTGGGCTTTTGTGTTACTTAAAATTATGAGCGATAACAATGCGAGGAGTGAGGCTTTCATAAAATTCATATAATTGAAGTTGTAGTCTTCTGCCGATAAAGATAGACAACTATCTTTACAAAGAACCGGAATAAATATTGAGAAAACATTACATATATATACTCTTTTTAGTCTTGCTATTAGTCAGCCATCGAGGACTTGGGCAGGTTGAGGTCAAGGGAACGGTGTATGACCGGTCGCAGTACTTTGCCATGCCGGGGGTCAGTGTCCTGGGAACGTCGGGAGCGGGCACGATGACGGACTCTGTGGGGCATTATAGTATCCGGCTACGTCCGGAAGACTCCATTTACTTCTCCTATCTGGGCAAATTCACTGCGAAATTCGCCGTAAAGAGGCTGGCGCCCGGGGTTCCTCTGAATATGAGCCTGGCGGTAAATGTCGACAGCCTGCCGCTCGTAGTGGTGAGGCCCAAGCTTTACCGGTATGATTCCGCGGAAAACCGGGAAGAATACCGCAGAATATTCGATTATCAGCCCGATTACCTGGCCAGCGGCAATGGCGGAGTAGGCATCAACCTGGATATGTTGTTCAGCGCCCGGAAGAATCGCCAGATGCTGGCCCTGCAGCGGCGGTTGCTGGAGGAAGAAAGGGACAAATATGTCGACCACCGGTTTAACAAGCTCCTTGTTAAGAAGATAACAGGTTTGCAGGGGGCCGCCCTGGATGTCTTTATGCGAACCTACCGGCCCAGCTATGAGTTTATCCAAAACTGCGAAAACGATTATGAGTTTTATAAGTATATCAAGGACTCGGGCATCTATTTCTCGCAGATGTGGAAAGAAGAACATCCTACCAATTAAGTAGACTAGTTTTATTTTATTTGTATTCAATATTTGGTTAATTTGGGAGTCTTACGTTAAAAAAACCATTTTACCATGCCTGAAGAAATTAAAAAACAGACCGCGTTGGGCGATGTTGCGGCGAGACAATTAGCGATTGCAACCAGGACGGTACCCCAGTTATCAACGATAACGCCGCGGTGGCTGACTCATCTGTTGAACTGGATCCCGGTAGAGTCGGGTGTATACCGGTTGAATAAGGTGAAAGATGCCGCCAATGTGACGGTAGATTGTTCTTCGAGGGATGAAAAGGCATTACCTCAAACCTTTGTAGATTATGTGGAGAATCCACGGGAATATAATCTAAGCGCCGTCAACACGGTGCTGGACGTGCATACACGGGTCTCCGATCTCTATAGCAAGCCTTATAATCAGATCAGCGAGCAGCTCCGGCTTACGATCGAGATCATCAAAGAGCGACAGGAAAGCGAGCTGATCAATAATAAGGAATATGGTCTGCTGCATAGCATTGCCCCCAGCCAACGCATCAAAACCCGAAAAGGGTCTCCTACACCGGACGACCTGGATGAGTTGATCACGAAGGTTTGGAAAGAGCCGGGGTTCTTTTTATTACATCCTCTTTCTATTGCCGCTTTTGGCCGGGAGTGTACCCGCCGGGGGGTGCCGCCGCCCACTATTTCCCTCTTTGGCTCACCCTTCTTAACATGGAGGGGTATTCCGCTGATCCCTTCGGATAAAGTGCCCATTGAGAATGGCAAGTCCAGCATTCTTTTACTGAGGACGGGAGAGAGCCGTCAAGGTGTGGTCGGTCTCTATCAGCCGGGGCTTCCCGGTGAACAATCGCCGGGATTATCCGTACGGTTCATGGGCATTAATGATAAAGCCATCGCCTCGTACCTGATCTCCCTGTACTGTTCATTAGCGGTATTGGTGGACGACGCCATTGCCGTATTGGAGAACGTAGAAACCGGTAATTACCATGAGTACAAATATTGATACGGGCAACGTGCCCGATACAGAACTGCTGGCCCAACTGGCCAACCAGTTTTTCAAGGCGGCACCCGGAGGGAATGCGGCGGCCATGCCGGGAGGCCTATGGACCGCAGCGCCAGAAAATGGCGGAACGGCGATGCCGGGAAACGTGTGGACTACAGTGCCAGAAAATGGCGGGACAGTGATGCCGGGAAACGTTGTAACGGCAGCACCCGGAGGGGGTGCGACAGCTACGCCGGGGGGAGACGTACCTGGAGCCACCGGAGGCGCTATGGCGGGGCCTGGGGTAGTTGCCACGAAGATACCCGTATCCGTTGCGGGGAGCGGCAGGTCTCCTTCGGCCCTTGAGAACAATAAAACTTTCGATGTAAAGGATCCGCAGACCAGTCACCCGGACCCTCATTTTTCTGATGGCAGAGTACCTTCCTCTGTTGCCGGCAGCGGGCGATCGCCTTCTACCCAAACGCCTTCGCAAACGGAATCTTACGCATCGGGGAATTCATCAGCAAAACCTTCTGATTTCGGACTGAAAGAGGCGCTGATGGGCATCACCACTTTTTTTCACCTGCCACAGATCCCCTTTCCGGCGGCCAATGAAAGCCCTTATTATTTTTTGAATGAAACTCATCCCTTCCATATACCAACTACATTCCCCTGGGCAGGGCCAGGTAATGTAGTAAATGTAAGCGGGCATAGCGCGCTTGTCCAGCCGCCCTTTGATGTAGAGCTGATCAAAAAAGATTTTCCCATCCTGAGAGAATATGTGAACGGAAGGCCCCTGGTCTGGCTGGACAACGCCGCCACCACGCAGAAGCCGCAACAGGTCATCGACCGCATCAGTTATTTCTACCAGCATGAAAACTCCAACATTCATCGGGCTGCTCATGAGCTGGCTGCCCGGGCAACCGATGCTTATGAAAGCGCCCGGGAGAAGGTTAAACTTTTTCTACATGCGGGGTCTGCGAAAGAGATCGTTTTCGTGCGGGGGGCGACTGAAGCCATTAACCTGGTGGCCAAGTCCTGGGGGGAACAACATATCGGGGCGGGAGACGAAGTGATACTCAGTCATCTTGAACACCATGCCAACATCGTCCCCTGGCAGCAGCTGGCTGCCAAAAAAGGCTTTACGATAAAAGTCATCCCCGTGGATGATGACGGGCAAGTGATCTTGGAAGAATATGGCAAGCTGTTGAATTCCAGGACCCGGCTTGTTGCCTTTACCCAGGTGTCGAATGCGCTGGGCACCATCACCCCGGCAAAACAGATGGTGGCCATGGCGCATCATGCAGGGGCCAAGGCGCTGGTGGATGGCGCACAATCGGTCTCTCATATGCGCGTGGATGTACAGGACCTGGACGCCGATTGGTTCGTCTTCTCCGGTCACAAGGTTTTTGCCCCGACAGGCATCGGTGTCCTTTATGGCAAAGAAGGCCTGTTAAATGCGACACAGCCCTGGCAGGGAGGGGGTAATATGATCAAAGACGTCACCTTCGAACATACACAGTACCAGGATGCTCCCGGACGCTATGAAGCGGGCACGGGCAACATCGCCGATGCCGTCGGACTGGGGGCTGCCCTCGATTATGTCAGTAAGATCGGCATGGACCTGATCGACCAGTACGAACACTATTTATTGGCCTATGCTACCAAGCTGCTGAAGGAGGTGCCCGGTCTTCGCCTGATCGGCACGGCTCCTCAAAAGGCAAGCGTACTTTCTTTTGTGTTAGATGGTTTTACCAATGACCAAGTGGGCCAGGCCCTGAATAAAGAGGGCATAGCCGTTCGCACGGGCCATCATTGCGCGCAACCCATCCTCCGTAGGTTCGGGCTGGAAAGCACCGTGAGGCCATCGCTGGCTTTTTATAATACCTGTGCCGATGTACATGCCCTGGTGAATGTATTATATCGCCTTCGCAGCGGGCGTTGAAGAGAGCCGGAAAACGGCCCTGCTTACTTCCCTAATAATTTTACGGTAAAAAAAGAGAAAAATTTGCACGAACCATTTTAGTCTACTAATTTAGTGGACTAAAATAAAATGTATCAATTTCGTGCTATGAAATATTGTTCCCAGAAGCATCATTCCTTTCTCCTGTTGGTGATACTGGCCTGCAGCTCCTTAAATACCCGCATCCAGGCGCAAACTACTGTGGCGTATCAGCAGGAAATAGAAAGCTGGCATACTAAAAGAATACAAAACCTGAAAGCAGCCAATGGCTGGTTGAACCTTGTTGGTCTTTATTGGCTGGATGAAGGCGAAAACAGTTTTGGGAGCGGCCTGAACAATAAGCTGGTATTTCCGCAAGGCAATATTCCAGAGGAGGCGGGTATCTTTGTACGCAGCGGCACCACGGTAAAGCTGATCGTGCTGAACAATGCTGCTATAAAAGTAAACGACAAGCCTGTGACGGAAGCGGTGATCTTCGATAAGGATAGCATTCGCGCGCCGGTGGTATCGTATGGCAGCCTGCGTTGGACGATCATCCGGCGGGATGATAAGATCGGGATCCGTCTGAGAGATTTAGAGAGCCCCCAGGCAACCGATTTTAAGGATATCGACCGCTATGCTGTCGATACGACCTGGAAAATACCGGCAACTTTGCAGGCGGAAGAGGCTCCCAGGACCATTGCCATCAAGAACATCCTTGGGCAAACCAATCAACAGAAGACACCCGGAAAATTGGTCTTTTCCATACATAACAAGCAATATACCCTGGATGCACTGGAGGAAGGCGATGAGCTATTTATCATTTTTGCAGACGAAACCAGTGGCAAAACGACCTATCCTTCGGGGAGGTTCTTATCTGTGAAAAAACCGGCCGCAGATGGGTCAACCATTATAGATTTCAACAAAGCGTACAATCCTCCCTGTGCTTTTACCGACTATGCCACCTGCCCATTACCGCCCAGGCAGAATGTCTTACCCGTTGCCATCACCGCCGGGGAGAAAAATTACGGGCATCATTCCCTATAACTATCGATCAGGGCTATCGCTCCCTGGGCTAAAAAGGCCGAGCCTGGTTTGATGCACTCTTCGTTGAAGAGGACCTGTGGATGATGGAGATAAAAGGTATTTCCTTCCCCTTGTGCTCCCAGGAAATAAAATTGGGAGGGCATGGCCCGGGAAAAGAAGGCAAAATCTTCCCCGATCAATTGCCCGGGCACTTCCTGCATATTGGTCTTTCCGAATATCCTTTCCCGAACGGGCGCCAGCAAGTCGTGAACGGCCGGGTCGTTCAGCAGGCTGGGGTAATAGGCGCTGAAGTCCAGGTCTATCTGGCAGCTATGTGTAATCTCCAATCCTTTCAGCAAAGCCCGGAGCTTTGTTACTATTTTCTCATAGGTGTCTATATTCAATGCCCTTAAGGATCCTTGCAAAAGCACTTTTTCGGGGATGACATTAAAACTGGGGTTGGCCAGGGACTGGGTGTGGGTAAAGGCGATGACAGCGGGCTGAAGGGGAGCCGTGTGAGAAATAATGGATTGGGCTTCCACCATCAGGTGGGCGCTGATCAATACGGGGTCGACCACATACTCCATGGCGCCGGGATGGCCACCTTTGCCGGTGATGGTAATGGAGAAGTTGCCGACATTCGTCAGTGCCTCCCCGTTGCGGTAACCCAGCCAGCCCACCGGCAATAAAGGATGAACGTGCAGGCCCAGGGCCGCGCTGGCGCCATCGAGCAATCCACTTTCCATGATGAGTTGTCCTCCGGATTTCCCTTTTTCCGGGCTGCGGGCCGTACCTTCTTCGGAGGGCTGAAAGACCAGTTTTATGGTTCCGTTAAAAGATGCTGTCTTTAACAGGTGAGCTGCGCCCAGCAGCATGGTGGTATGCAGGTCGTGCCCGCAGGCATGCATGACCCCTTTATTGGTGGAATGGAAGGGCAGCGCTGTGTTTTCCAGTATGGGCAGGGCGTCCATATCCGCGCGTAATACGATCACGGGTCCCTCTCCTTTTTTCATCGTGCCGATAACACCTGTCTCCGCCACTTTTTCAAATGGGATGTCCAGGGCCCGGAGGTTGTCCTGTACCAGGGCCGATGTCTCAAATTCTTTAAAGCCCAGCTCGGGATTTTGGTGCAGCCGACGCCGGATAGTGACCAATTGATCGAATAAGGTAGTATCCATCCTATAACGTTGTTGTTTGCGTTGGGCTCAAAGATAGGAAAGCCGCCCGTTCTTATTTCACTTCA
>DATJJD010000284.1:0-81135 GCA_035492545.1 Puia sp. | reverse complement strand
CCCGGGCTCAATGTATTCGCCCTGCAGGCAGGCACGGGCAAAAGATTATGGCAGTTCAGCCCGGTAAAAGAAAATGAGAAATTCAATACCAGCCGCGGACTCATCTATTGGGAGAATGGAGAAGACCAGCGGATCCTTTATACGTCCGGCTCCACCCTATATGCCCTGAATGCCCAAACCGGCGAACCGGTTCCGGGCTTCGGGTCCGGGGGGAAGGTCGATCTCCATGAAGGGCTTGGCGATCACTTAGACCATGACGTTAGTAAACTATCGGTGACGGCCAGCACCCCGGGAGTCGTTTATAAAAATACGCTTATCATCGGATCCAGCGTCAGCGAATCCGGCGATGCAGCCCCCGGACATATCCGGGCATTCGACGTCCTCACCGGCAAGCTGCTGTGGACCTTTCACACCATACCGCAACCGGGTGAGTTCGGCTATGATACCTGGCCGAAAGATGCGTATAAAAAGATCGGAGCAGCCAACAACTGGGGCGGAATGGCCCTGGATGAAAAAAGAGGACTGGTCTATTTCGGCACGGGCTCCCCCTCCTCCGATTTCTATGGCGGCGATCGGGCCGGCATCAACCTCTTCGCCAATTGTATCGTGGCCCTCCATGCGGAGACGGGCAAGATGGAATGGTATTTCCAGACCATCCATCATGACCTATGGGACCGCGACATCCCCTGCCCTCCCAACCTGGTCACCATCCGGCACGATGGCAGGATGGTAGACGCCCTCGTTCAGACCACTAAAGACGGCCTGGTCTATGTGCTGGACAGGGACAGCGGGCACTCTTTATTCCCGATAGAGGAGAGGCCCGTTCCCGTGGTGGGTCTGCCGGGCGAGCATCCCTGGCCTATGCAGAAATTCCCGCTCAAACCTCTTCCCCTCTCCCGGCAAGTACTGACCGGGGCGGACCTCACGGATCTTTCTCCGGAAGCGCATGCTTATGCCAAAGAACGATTTTTGAAAGCGCAGATGGCGCGCAATCTGGCCGACACAGGCGACATTGCCGCGGATAAATTCATCCCCCCCTCTACCAACAGCACCTTTCTCTTTGGCTACAGCGGCGGCGCCGAATGGGGCGGCAATGCAACAGACCCCGATGGCATCTTCTACCAGAATGCCAATGAAGACGCCTGGGACCTGCAGATGGTCGACATGGAGACGCGTACGAAAGAACTGGCCAACCTCTCTTATGGCAATGGCATCTATGTAAAAAATTGCTCGTTCTGCCATGGCATGGACAGGAAAGGCAATGGCCATGAGTTCCCTGACCTGACGGGCATCGGGAGCCGGCGATCCGCGGCTGAGATCAGTACCCTGATCCGGACCGGTAGTGGTAAGATGCCTTCATTCCAATCTCTCTCCGACTCCGACCGGATGGTACTCACCGCCTTTTTATTGAATAAAGAAAAGAAACCAGGCGGGGGTAACCGGATAGGGGGCGCCACGCGGGCAACGGCCACCGCTACGTCCAGCGAACACGCTACCACAGCCAACGCCGTAGCCCCCACGAAAGACAGCTTCCCATATACCCCGAAATATGTCAGCAAGGTCTGGAGACCCTTCCGCGACCAGGATGGTTATAATGCCGTCAAGCCGCCCTGGGGCACCTTGAATGCCATCGACCTCAACACGGGCGACTATCGCTGGCGGGTACCCCTGGGAGAATTTCCTGAGCTGACCAAAAAAGGGATCCCCCTAACCGGCACCGAGAGTTATGGCGGTCCCCTGGTCACAGCGGGAGGGTTAGTCTTCATTGCCGCCACCCGGGACGAACGCATACGCGCATTTGACAAAAAAACAGGCCGGGTAGTCTGGGAATATCAACTCCCTGCCGGAGGTTTCGCCACTCCTATTACCTACGAAGTGGATGGCAGGCAGTACCTCGTGATAGCTGCCGGCGGAGCCAGGGGCAAGAAACCGGGGGGCTGGTATATCGCCTTCGCGTTGAAATAACGGCTACCGCTGATCCAATTTATTTTTAGTCCCCGGAGAAAAAATTAATTTGTATATCCTAAACAGACTAAAAATAAACATATGAGAAAATTCACCGGCGTCTTATCGACCATGGCCCTGTTGACCGGCACCTATCTATCCATTTCCGCCCAGCCTTCTCCTGTACCGGATTCTATCGCTTCTACCAAACCTTACACTTCCGTAACCCGGCATTCAGCCAGGATCGAAGGCAAAATAGTCAACTACACGGCTACGGCAGGCACCATCGTTCTGAAAAATGAAAAAGACGAATCCATTGCCTTATTTGGGTTTACCGCCTATACAAAGGACGGAGAGACCGACGCATCGAAAAGACCGCTGACCTTTGCCTATAACGGCGGGCCGGGCTCTTCCTCTATGTGGTTGCACTTAGGCGCCCTGGGCCCCCGGCGCATACCCATTACGGATCCTACCCTTACCCCTCCCCCACCCTATAAATTAGAAGACAACGAGCATTCCATTATAGACGTCACCGACCTGGTGATGATCGACCCCATCGGCACCGGCTTAAGTCACCCGATCGGAAAGGCTACGAACAAAGATTTCTGGGGAGTCGACCAGGACATCAAATCCATCGCCCAGTTCATCAAACAATATATCACGGACAACGACCGCTGGAATTCTTCCAAATATTTACTGGGAGAGAGTTATGGCACGATGCGTTCCGCCGGTCTTGTCAGCTACCTGCTGGATAATATGGGCATTCAGATCAATGGCGTGGTGCTGGTATCCTCTGTCCTGGACCTTCATGCACTCACTTTTCAGGACGACATCTCCTATATACAATACCTGCCCACCTATGCCGCTACGGCCTGGTTTCATAACAAACTGGCGGGCAAACCCGCTGACCTGGCATCCTTCCTGAAAGAAGTGAGGGTATTCGCCACCGGTGAGTATGCCGGCGCCTTGCTGAAAGGGGATCAGCTCAGCGATGGAGACAAAGACCAGGTCATCACCAAACTTTCGGCCTATACGGGTTTGAGCAAAGACTATTGGAAAAAGGCCAATCTCCGGGTCACCGAACCTGCTTTTACGCAGGAATTATTACGCGAAAGTCATGAGACGGTAGGGCGCCTGGATTCAAGGTTCAAAGGGATCAATCAGGATCCGTTGAGCCAGTTCTCCAACGACGATCCGCAGAGCACACAGATCAGTCCTCCTTATATCGCGTCTTTTATGAACTACTTCTATACGGAGCTGAAAGTAAGCAAGACCCTTGACTATCATGTATCGGCCTATGGCGCGGAGGGCTTCAAATGGGACTGGGCGCATGCCACCAACGGAGGGCCCGGCTTCCCGGTAACGCCCAATACCGGCGTCGACCTGGCCAGCGCCATGAGCAAAAACCCCAACCTGAAGATATTGGTGCTCAACGGCTATTATGATCTGGCTACTCCTTTCTTCGGCACCGAATGGACATTCGACCACCTGGGCCTGGAAAAGAAACTGAAGGGCAATATCAGCCTGAAATATTATGAGGCAGGGCATATGATGTATATCCACTCCGCCTCCCTCGCCGCCTTTAAAAAAGATGTAGCTGATTTTATAACTAAATAGTTATTGCCATAAAAAAGCCCCGCAGTGCGGGGCTTTTTTATGGCAATAACTTAGCTTCCTTCGGCCGCCTTAAAGGCCGTTTTATTTTTAGACTTCCCGAACAAATAGAAGATCCCTATCTGCACCACGCTGTTCTTAATGCTTCCGCTCTGTACGGGGGCGTTTTGCATATCACTGGCTGAAGCATTATTGATACTACTTAAACTCAGATTATAACGTATGTCAAAGCCAAGATCGATAGGAGAAAGATAACCCACCCCTAAGACCCAGCCGATATCGGTAGACTTGAACTGGTCCTTAACATGGAAGTACTTTCCCGTATTGACACCTCCCACCAGTTGCTCGTCCACTTTTGCGCTGAGCAGGTATCCTACCTGGGGGCCCGTCTCCGCATAAAAGCCTACCGGTAAATTGTATTTGATCAGCAGCGGAATGTTGACATAATTAAGTTTATATTTTTCGATCGCGCTGACCAGGGCCCCGCCGCTGGGATTCCCGGTAGCCCCCTGCTGTGAATAGACTACTTCCGGCTGGAAGATGAATTTCGAAAACAGGGGGACCGATAACAAAAAGCCCGCATGAACATCCGTCCTGGGGAAATTACGAATCCCCATGCGCTCGTTATTGACTATCACCGATTGATTGCTGCTGGTCAATAACTCGGCTATGTTGAATCCTCCTTTTATACCAAATTGGATCTGTGCATTTACTGTCGTGGTGAATATACCGGCCGTCAAAATCAATAAGCTTACTTTTTTCCAGGTAGTGAACGTCATAAATGTGTTGGTTTATTTTTAGCGGTTTTTCAAAAAAGCCTAAAAATAAACCCTGGGGAGTAGGCATCATGTAAAGCCTTTGTTAATGCCCCCAATTTTAATCCTTTTTAATCTGATTTTTAGACCAGTACGGCCCCCCCATCGATAACGAGGTTCTGCCCCGTACCAAAGGATTGTTTCATCAGATAGAGGAAGGCCTGTGCAATGTCTTCACCCTCACCCACCCTTTTAACCAACAGGGAATCCCCCACCGTCCTATAAAGGTTTTCGCGGTCTCCTTCCGTCATACTGCTCCATAGATTGGTCTTTACCACTCCGGGCACCACGCTGTTCACCCGTATGGGGGCCAGCTCCACCGCGGCGGCCCGGACAAATCCCTCCATCGCCCCGCAGATGCTGGAAGCCAATGCCCAGCCTTTGCCGGGACGCATGCTGGCAATACCGCTGGTGAGGTTGATAGAGCCTCCCGGGTTAATATGGGGCGCCCCGTATTTCACGGCCGCAAATGCTCCCCAATAACGCAGGGTAAAGAAGACACGGGCTTTGTCCAGCTCCGTATCCCCTATAGCGGACAGGCTCAGGTTCTCCGCGGCCGTATAGACGAGGTGGTCAAAATTGCCGGCCGTTGAAAAAAATGCCCGGATGTTATCTTCTTTGCTAAGATCGACGGCATGTCCTTCGCTGCCCTTCGGAAGCTCCTGTAAAGCCGCATCGATCCGATGGCGATTGCCGGAGACTATCGTTACCCTGGCCCCTTCCGCTGCAGCCGCCTTAGCGGTGGCCAGTCCCAGTCCCGAACTACCTCCCAGTATGAGTACTTTCCTGCCTGTTAATGTGCTGATCTGATTTGCCATAATTGTATGTTTGAGGATACAAAGTTCACAAAGCCGGATCAGCCCGGACTTATCATATGGTAAAAAACCTTGTCAGGCTTCTAAAAACTTCAGGATCGCGATAATATCTTCCTCCCCATGAGCGGGCTCTGCCCGTTGAAAACTCTCATAGACCACTTCCCCCAGGGGGGTATCCAATCCCTCTTCCCTGGCCAGCCGCAGGTCTTTGGCAATATGTTTCAGGGCAAAGGCAGCCTGGTAATTCTGCTGAAGAATGGCATCCCCTTTTATTTTGGCAAACACATTTCCCAGCGCACTGTTGTTGATCAGGGTAAACAGGTCCTTTTCCGCAACCCCATTCTTACGGGCAAAAACGGTGGCTTCCGCCAGCCCCTGAGCATGAAACCCCAGCAGGGTGTTGATCGCCAGTTTCGCCGTATTGCCTGCGCCGACATCGCCCACCCGCAGCGCCAGCTTTCCCAGACACAGTAGTACCGGCTTCACCTGTTCAAATACACTTTCTTCACCTCCCGCCATGATCACCAATTGTCCTTCTTCCGCCTGTTTGACGCTACCGGATACCGGTGCATCCAGGTAGTGGTTCCCCTGTTGCCCGCATAAGGCAGCCATTTCTTTGCTGATGGCCGGAGATACCGTACTCATGTTGATGAGGATCTTACCGGTGGCTTTTGCGTGGAGCAGTCCCGTTTCGCCCGTGAACAATTCCCGGATCGCCCGGTCATCGGAGACCATAATAAAAACAATTGCTGTCTTTTGTAGCAGTGCGGAGGGAGTATCCACTGTTGCCGCTCCCTGTGCGATGAGGGAGGCATCCTTTGATCGGGTGCGGTTATAGACCGCCACCGGGTATCCTGCTTTTATCAGATGTACGGACATGGGGATTCCCATTTTTCCGAGGCCTATCCAGCCGATGCTTGTTGTATTCATCCGGCAAAGATCGGGAATAACACCTATTTTATATTCTTCCGGATGCGGCTGAGGGACTGTGGTGTGATTCCAAGATAAGAGGCAATGTCTTTTAAAGCAACTCTCAGGGCGATATCGGGCTGCTGTCTGATAAATAATTTATACCGGCTTACCGAATCCTCTCCCAGGTAGGCATTGCGGGTTTGTATCTTGTCCAGCAGCCGCTGTTGCAGGATCTGGTCGATCAGCTCTTTCATATAGGGGATCTTCTCATATAAAGCGAGGAGCCGTGTTCTGGTGATGGACAATACATCTGCGTCACAGGCCGCCTGGATACTCTCGTTTGCCGGCGTCTGATTATTAAAACTATGCAGGATCGTACAGAATTGATTCTCTTTGGTAAAAAAGTGGGTCACATCGATGCCTTTTTCATTGGTGGCCAATATCCTCAGTACCCCGTTGGTGACAAAGAACATTTCCTGGCAGGTCCTTCCTCCTTTGAAAAGAGTCTCGCCTTCCCGATAAGTCCTGGGTTCAAAATCAGCGGCGATCAGCGCCTGGTCCTTCTCCGAAAGAGGCCGGTAAAGTTGCAAAAAAGCAAGGAGGGGATTAGCCATGAAGGCAAAGATAAATGAAACGGGCCGTCGGCATGCACAGGGTTGGTCGGCAGGGGTGGCTACCGGCAGGCGGCCATCAGCGGGGAGGAGTTTATCGGCAGGCCCCCATCTTCCGGTCCAGCACTTCCCGGGTGGCGGCCGATTTCGCCAGGGCCTTCGCCTGTTTAAAATACCCCAGCGCCTCCTCCTTCTGCCCGGTCTGGGAATAGAACTCTCCCAGGGATGCATAAAAAAGATAATAGCTCTCCAGGGTCCTGCATTTTTCCAGTTCATGCAAGGCGGCAATGGCAGCGGAGGCCCCATCTTTTTTTCCGGTGATGATAGCCAGGTTGAGCCTGATCACCGAGCTGGGTTTTAATCTTTCCAGAGCGGTATAATAAGCATGGATCTTCGTCCAGTTGGTCTCCCGGAAGTTTTCCGCCAGGCAATGCTCTGCCGCGATAGCGGCTTCCAGGTGATAGGCAGTGGCGGCCGTGCCGGAAGCCGACCGGATGAGGAATTGCGCCCCCTGGGTGATCAGCTCTTTATTCCACAGGCTGCGGTCCTGGTCTTCCAGAATGACCAGGCAGTCGTTGTTGTCGATGCGGGCGTCAAACCGGGCGGAGTGGAAACACATCAGGGCCAGCAGGGCATAGAGCTGCGGGTATCCATTAGTGACAGGGTTCTCGGTCAGCAACATGGCCAGCCTCAGCGCCTCCAGGCACATATCTTTACGGATGGCCTGATTGTCACCGGTAGCATTGTACCCTTCATTGAATAAGAGATAGATGACCAGCAGGACGGCATCCATCCGGGCAAACAGGTCCCTGCGGGAGGGAACGGCAAAGTCGATCTGCTCGGTCCGTATTTTCTCTTTGGCCCGGTATAACCTTTTATTAATATTGGACTCGCTGGTCAGCAGGGCGGAGGCAATTTCGTAAATACTGAAGCCGCACAATGTTTTCAGGGTGAGGGCAACCTGTGCCTCTGCCGGTAAGGCCGGATGACAGCACGTAAAGATCATCCGGAGCTGGCTGTCCTTTATTTCATCTTCCAGAAAGATCTGGTCCATGGTGTAACAGTCCGTCCATCCGGATTTTAGCAGCCCATCCATATCAGCGGCAAAATTACGGAGATGTCTTTCCCGCCTTACGATATTGATGGCCTTCCGCTTGGCAACCACCATCAGCCAGCCGGCCGGATTATCCGGGATGCCGCCCAGGCTCCAATCCTTCAGCGCCTGGTGGAGGGTATCCTGCAGGACGTCTTCCGCCAGCTCGAGGTTGTGGATCCCGAACAGACGGGTCAGAATGGCGACCATCCTCCCCGCCTCATGGCGGAAAAGATGGTCGACCAAACCCCTTGCGTCCCGGTCCTGATAGGATGGTTGATCCTGGGATGACATAAAAATGGTTACATAAAATTTAACATCAAGGGTTTTACATCATGGGTTTCAGCTTGCGCACCTCCAGCTGGAATTTTCCCAGCAGGGGATTTAGCTTGGTAAGCTCTACGGCTTCATCAATATCTTTCGCGTTGATAACCATGTAGCCGGAGATCATTTCCTTGGACTCGATAAAAGGCCCGTCGGTGAATACCTCGGTCTTGCTCTTCAGCAGCCGGGCATCTGTCTCCTCAAGGGGCGCCCCCGAAACATACCGGCCGTCCAATACTTTCTGAACCCACTCTCCGAAAAGGGCCATGCGCTGTTGCATTTCTTCGGGGGACGTTGCGGCGTGATCGCTACCTCTTACAATGATCAGAAACTGGTTCATAACAATGTTTTTTAGTAAATAATGATAGCTTGTCAATCGGCGAGCCGAAATTAGGACAGGGGCAGGGCATTTTTTTTCTATATCAGGACGCCTTTTTCCAGTAGCTTAGCATAAAGCCATCTGAAAATGAAAAAACGCACCTTTCTCAAATTGTCGGCTGCGTTAGCAGCGGGTACCGTAATTTCGCCTATGACCAGTTGGGAACAAGGCGAAAAGTTACAAAATTGGGCGGGCAATATCGAATATAGTACCAGCAACCTGTACGCTCCCGCGTCCATAGAACAAGTCAGGGAATTCGTGAAAAAATACAATAAGCTAAAAGTGCTGGGGACGCGGCATTGCTTCAATCGCATAGCCGACAGCACGGACCGGTTTATCTCCCTCAGGGGTCTTCCGCCGCTGATGGAACTGGATCCCGCCACGCATACCGTTACCGTAGGGGCGGGCGTCACGTATGGTCAGTTGGGCCCCTGGCTGGACAGTAAAGGCTTTGCTCTTCACAACCTCGCCTCCCTGCCCCATATTTCCGTAGCAGGCGCTGTCACCACCGGCACCCATGGCTCCGGGGTGGGAAATGGCAGCCTGTCTACCGCCGTCACCGCCCTGGAGTTGGTCACCGCGGACGGAGAGGTTCATCACCTGTCAAGGGCAAAAGATGGGGAAGACTTCAGGGCTGCCGTCATCGGTCTCGGCGGCATCGGGGTATTAACCAAGGTTACGCTTGACATCCAGCCGACTTATAAAGTAAGGCAGGATGTATATGAACACCTTCCCTGGCAACAGCTAAAAGATCATTTCGAGGAGATCGTATCGGCCGGTTATAGTGTCAGCCTGTTCACGGACTGGGCCAGTGAGTATCTGAATGAGGTCTGGATAAAAAGCCGCATGGATGCAGCGGGGGCGCCGGCACCGGTTGGAGCGACCGGATCGGCGGGGACAACGCAGCCCATTGCGGGAGCCCCTTCCTTTTTCGGAGCTACTCGCGCCACCAAAAACCTTCACCCCATTGCCGATCTCTCCGCCGAGAATTGCACCGAACAAATGGGGGTCCCCGGTCCCTGGTATGACCGGCTGCCGCATTTCAAAATGGGCTTTACCCCCAGCAGCGGCAAAGAGCTGCAATCCGAATACTTCGTTCCTCATCAGCACGCCGTAGAAGCCATGCTGGCCATCGCCCGTATGGGAAAAGAAATAAGTCCTCACCTGCTGATCACGGAAATACGCACGGTCGCCGCCGATGATCTTTGGATGAGCCCCTGTTACCGGCAGCCCTGTGTAACCATTCATTTTACCTGGAAGCAGGACTGGCCCGCTGTTAGCCGGCTGCTGCCCCTCATCGAAAAAGAGCTGGCCCCTTTTAACGCCCGGCCGCACTGGGGGAAACTTTTTACCATGCCGCCTTCCCGGCTGAAAGAATTGTATACACAACTGCCGGCATTTATCCAGCTGCTTACCCGGTATGATCCCCATGGCAAGTTCCGGAATCATTTCCTGGATAGTACTATTTTCGGCAGTTGACGGCGCGCATCCAGACATGATAGCGGCAAGCTGAAATATTGGCGCCCAGCGGGGAATACTGGCCAGTGACCTTCTATACCTCCGCTTCCACCTCCTGCACCAACCGACGGAAAATAGCGGCGGAAGGCCCTGTCTCCGTTCCAAATGCGGATTGTCCTGCCCAAAGATTGACAAACTCCTTGTTATCTTTTTTACGCGCCGCCTCCCGGAGCTGCATCGTGAGGCTATTCTGTATCGGATAAGGGGGGATGGGGAGGCCGGACTGTTCAACGGCTTCCATTAATTTATTCCCGATCCCTCTCGCCCAGCGGCCTGTAAAAGCCCTGGTCAGAACAGCGTCTGTATCCGCTGCAACCTGTAACGCGGCCCTATAAGAAGGGATGGCGACACTCTCCTCACTGGCGATGAAGGCGGTGCCAACCTGAACGGCCACGGCTCCCAGGGCAAACGCGGCCCTGATCGTTTTTCCATCCCGGATGCCCCCGGCGGCAAGGACGGGCAGCCCGGTATGTCTCACTATCTCCGGCACCAGCGTCATCGTACCGACTAACGGTAAAGGACCTTCCTCCAGGAAACTCCCCCGGTGTCCCCCTGCCTCGATGCCCTGCGCCGCAATCATATCGATGTTGTTTTCTTTCAACAAGCTGGCTTCTTTTACCGACGTGGCCGTCCCGATGAGCAGCGCCCCCTTTTCTTTCAGGGTCCGGATACTGGCCCCATCCGGGATCCCGAAGGTGAAGCTGACAAGCGTTGTCGCTTCCTCCAACAGCACAGGGACCTGGTCTTCATAAGAATAAAACCGGAACTCGCTGATGTCCTGCCGCTGAAAAGGGATCTGCCATTCAGCGCATAATTTCTCCAGGAACTCCTGCATGGCATCCGCCTCGTCACAATCGAAATGAGGAATGGAGTTGGCAAAAAAATTAACGGCAAAAGGCTTGTCCGTTAACGCCTTTGTCTGTTGGATCAGCGTACGGGTCTTCTCCGGAGAAAGGCCGCCCACGGGCAGGGAACCCAGGCCACCGGCATTGGACACCGCGGCGACCATTTCCGGGGTTGTCACTCCCAACATGGGTGCTTGCACAATAGGATAGTTAACCCCAACTCTTTTCGTAAATTCATGATTCCATTGCATCCTTAAAGGTAAGAACTAACTTTGCCCCATCATGAAGAAGTTTGTTTTCATCACGCAGGTATTCCTGACTCTTTCTTTTTTGGGCTCCTGCCAGGACAATGGCAAAAACAGGGAATTAAAGACAGGCGACACGATCCCGGCATTCACGTTGCGCGACCAGGACGGGAACTGGTTCAACAGCAGGGACCACCTCGGCAGGAACAGCCTGGTGATCTTCTTTTATCCCAAAGATGAAAGCATGGTCTGTACAAAAGAAGCCTGTAGCTTCCGCGACCGGTATGCCGACCTGGTCAAGGCCGGGGCTGTGGTGATCGGCATCAATGGCGGCTCCGTGGAGAGCCATAAAAAGTTCCAGACCAACGACCGGCTTCCCTATCCCCTGCTGAGCGATAGCGGTAATAAGGTGCTGAATGCATTCGGGGTGCCCCGGCAGTTCTTTATGACCGGGCGTAAGACCTTTGTCGTGGATAAGATGGGGAAGATAGTCTTTACCTATAGCTCATCCCTGAAAGGCAGCCGGCACGCGGAAGAGGCGCTGGCCTATCTGCAGCAGCATCCGTGATAATACGTTTCACCCACTCTCTCAGCAAAAACAGCCGTTTATGTATTTTTTCCGCTAGAAATCTAATTATTAATATTTTCATTAATTCATGCCTTGCGGCATCACCAAAACTGCTACACATGTTATTCAAAAAACGCCAAAGGCGGAGGTGCTACTCTTTATGGATAGGTTTCCTTTTTCTCATCACGGGTATTACCCGGGCGCAAAACATTCCCAGTCCCAAAGAACATTTTGGCTTCTCTATCGGAGACAATTATCAGTTAGCCACGTTCACCCAGACAGAGGCCTACTTTAAAAAGCTGGCCGCCGCCTCCGACCGGGCCCGTCTCCTGGAGATCGGCAAAACGGAAGAGGGTCGTGGTCAGTTTATGATGATCGTCACCTCTCCCGAAAACCTGCAAAAGCTGGATCATTATAAAAATATATCCCGGCAACTGGCCCATGCCGAAGGGCTGACCGATGAACAGGCCCATGCGATGGCTGCTGAAGGCAAAGCCGTCGTGTGGATCGACGGGGGCCTGCATGCCACAGAAGTCGTGGCCACTCACCAGTTGATCGAGACCGCTTACCAGCTGCTGAGCCGCAAAGACCCCGAGACCATGCGGATACTGGACAACGTCATCATCCTGCTGACCCATGTCAACCCCGACGGACAGGAGCTGGTATCCAACTGGTATATGCGCGAATCACGCCCGGAGCGACGCAGCCTGGAAGGAGTGCCGGTATTGTATGAAAAATACGCAGGGCATGATAACAACCGGGATTTCTTCATGCTGAACCTGAAGGAAACGCAGAATATCGGCCGCCAGCTATTCATCGAATGGCTGCCCCAGATCATGTACAACCATCACCAGGCAGGGCCTGCCGGCTCGATACTCGCAGGACCTCCCTACCGGGACCCCTTCAATTATGTATTTGACCCGCTGATCATCACCAGCATCGACGCCGTAGGCGCCGCCATGAACAACCGTCTTAACATCGAAGGCAAACCGGGTTATACCCAACGCGGCGGCTCCAGCTTTTCCACCTGGTATAACGGGGGGTTGCGCACGACTACCTATTTCCATAATATGATCGGCCTGTTGACCGAGATCATCGGCGGACCCAATCCCTCCGATGTACCCCTGATACCGCAACGTCTTATTCCTAACGGAGCGACCCCCAATCCGGTCACTCCCCGGAAATGGTATTTCCGCCAGTCCATCGATTACTCCGTCTCCCTCAACTATGCTGTGCTGGATTATGCAGTCCGGTACCGGGACGAGCTGTTGTACAATATCTATAAGATGGGACGCAATTCCATCGAAAGGGGTGAGCGGGATAACTGGACCCTCTCTCCCAAACGTATTGCCGAGATCAGCCAGCTCTATGCGGACGCACCAAAACCTGGCGCGGTGGCTGCGGGCCGGCAAGGCCGGGGGGGAAGGGGTGCTGCCGGGCAGGCAGGAGCGGCGGGGGCGGCACAAGCAGGGGCAGGACAGGCTGCGGCGGATTCTGCACAGGCCGGTAAAACCGGTGGACGTCCGGGCGCCGGACAGGCGGGAGCTGCGGGCACCGGACAAGCAGGAGCTGCGGGCGCCGACTCTTCACAGGCCCATACCGATTCCTCTTCGGGCGAACGGCCCGATCCGAATGCCATTCCCGCTAAATATTTCGACAGCGTGATGAAGAACCCCGCCCTGCGGGACCCCAGGGGTTATATCATCCCCGCCGATCAGCCCGATCTTCCCACGGCCATCCGATTTCTGAACGCGCTGATCCGAACAGGCATCCTGGTACAGAAGGCCACCGCCGATTTCACCGTAGCCGGTAAAACATATCCCAAAGGCTCGTATGTCGTCAAGACCAACCAGGCTTTCCGCCCCCATGTGCTGGACATGTTCGAACCACAGGATCATCCCAATGACTTCCTCTACCCCGGCGGTCCCCCGGTAGCACCTTATGACGCCGCCGGCTGGACGCTGGCCTTTCAGATGGGCGTACGGTTCGACCGGGTCCTGGATGGATTTGACGGACCTTTTGAGCGGGTGCCCTATGGAGAGCTGTTATCCGTCGCAGGACAGTTCAACAATGGCGCCCCTGCTAAAGGGTATTGGCTGGATGCCCGCGCCAATCAATCGTACACTGCCGCCAATGACCTGATGAAAGAAGGAATAGAGGTGTTCAGGATCCCGGCGACAGGTATGACACCGGCGGTGACCCCGGCTGATGCACACCCGGCTGCCGGCGGAGCACCTTCCCCCGGAGCATTCTACATCCCGGCCTCATCCAAAGCAGAAAAGATTCTGGAAAAAGAGACCGCCGAGCTGGGCATCAATGTCGGCACGCTTGCCCGGCGTCCCGGCACACTCAGCCCCCTCAAACCGGCCCGCATCGCGCTGTGGGATAACTATGGCGGCTCTATCCCCTCCGGCTGGGAACGATACATCATGGAACAATATCATTTCCCCGTCACCATCCTTTATCCAAAGGATATCGACGCGGGTAATTTACGGTCGAAATACGATGTGATCCTTTTTGTAAGCGGCGCCATTCCTGCCGCCACTACGGAGACCGGTGGCCGGGGAGGCTTCCGGGGAAGAGGAGAGCCCAAACCGGAAGAGATCCCGGCAGAATACCGCCCGAGACTGGGACGTATCACCGTGGAAAAATCAATCCCCGAATTAAAGAAATTCCTGGAGGCGGGTGGCCACATTGTTACCATCGGTTCCAGCTGCAGCCTGGCCTTTCATCTGGGACTACCCGTCCGTGACGCATTGGTGGAGCTCAACAATGGAAAAGAGAAAAAATTGCCGGGAGAGAAGTTTTATATCCCGGGCAGCCTGTTGCGGGTGAGCGTAGATTCCAGCAGCCAGCCGGGCTGGGGAATGGGCGGGAATGCAGATGTTTATTTTGATGAGAGTCCCGTTTTCACCATTACGCCGGATGCCTATTCGAAAGGTATCGTAAGACCCATCGCCTGGTTTGCCAATAACAAACCCTTGCGCAGCGGATGGGCCTGGGGACAGGCTTACTTACAGGATGGAGTAGCCGCTTTTGTCGCATCGGTGGGACAGGGAAAATTATACGCCTTCGGTCCTGAAATTACTTTTCGCGCCCAGACGCACGGAACGTTTAAATTCCTGTTCAATCAATTTTACGTAATGCCGGAACCAAAATAATTACGTTTTTCACTGTCAACATTGTAGTCACATGCAATGATTCCCGGGTTTATCCCGGGATTTTTTTTGTTTCAAATTTTCTGGTGATATATCAGGGGAAGGTCAAGTTTTCAGGCGCCCCCCCTGGCGGGTGATTATATCTTGCGCGAGGCGGAAGGCGGAATTTTTATCCCCAGAGCGATAAAGTTCACCCAGGCAGTGCTCAAAGATCGTATAAGCATCGAGCAGATCGTCTTTGATGAGAGGATTTCCGTGACTTCCCGTGTTACCAATTAATTTGATAGCAGAAAAAAGTTGCGTATGATCCAATCCGTAGCCCTGAGAGCTTTCAATACGCTGGTGTAATGCCTTTGCCATGGGCACTCCCAGTTCATCAAGTAGCTTTTCCAAAGCGCGCCTCAGGGCATTGGCAGATGACCAGGTGTCCTTCCAGAATGCATCAAAGGATTGTTCGAGAGAGGTGACCACGGATTGCGGAACGGAGGAATTAACCGGGAACAATTGTAGGATTGGAGTGAAGTGTAGGGGGTAAAATTGTTTGTATTTGGCGCCATAATATATCTTGGATACCTCTGTCCTTGTGGAAGAAGAAAAAAAACGTACTTCACCGAGGCAGCCATATTCTTTACGGCAATCGATATGAGAGCATTTAAGATGAGCAATAAATCGATCATCTCCAATGAGAACAGGTTTTGACTTGGGAAATAAAGAGCCGATAAAACATTTGGAGCATAACCAATTGGTTGGCTGCATTTCCCCAAAAAAGTCGATTTTCCAAATTTCTCTGTTCATAAATTTTGCTGTTATGCTGGGTTCTTTGAAATAAGATGGTCTATCTTTTTCTTACATTCAAATAGCTCGCTTTGAAGGTCAGCTAAGTCTTTCCAAACCTCTGCCGCTTTTGGCCGATTAGTCGCGTAATCGACCTGCGTGGGAAGATAGGTCTGAAACTGGAGGTCAAATCCGAGCTGTTGTATGGTGCTCTTTGTTACTGTGATCTGTATATCATTATGCCCTAAGTTGTTGGGGTTATGTCCCTGCCTGAAGGAATTATAGATGTTTCTCAAGACTTCCAGGTCCTTATCTGAAAGGGTGTGCCGATTCCGTTCATGTGTACCCAGGCCGGCGGCGTTCAGCATTAAAATTTCCCTGTCCAGTCTGCGATTGTCAAGAATAAGCACGGCCGTCATTACGCCGTTCTTATGAAATATCCAACGGGGTAAATACACAATGGCCTCCAGAATGCAAGAATTCACTAACATTTCCCGCAGCCATGCTTTTTTCCCATGACTGGATAAGAGGCCAACAGGAACAATAACGGCAGCTCTGCCTTCGGCGCCCATATGATCCATCACATGTGCCAGATAATCAACCTCAGAGCTGATTCCGGAAAATTTATATGACCATATACCAGGATTCGTGTAACGGAGATCCGGATCGGTCTTTCCTCCGAAAGGGGGATTGGTCAGGATAAGGTCAAAGCTCCGACCGGTTAAATCAGGATCGTAGATATTCCTTACCATAATTTTATCGTTAGCAAATCCTGCCATTATACTTTTCAGCCGGGCAATCTTTCCGTTAAAATTATTATCCGCGTTCGCCATTATACTGACACGTTGGCTATAACCCGTAAAACAAGACAACAATAAGGAATTATCGCGGCAAAAGGGGTCATAGGCATTTCGTTGCTCCGATGGCGGAAAAAAGCCTGATATGAGTTTGCACACCTGATGAGGCGTGAAATAGGTATGAGGTATCTCCAGCCTCTCGGCAAAGAAACTTTCTATTGAAAGGAAGAGCTCCTCAATGAATGGATCTGACCATTCCCAATCCTCTGAAAAGTAAGAGTGTAATGATTGGGCTAATAACAACAATACATCAGGATCGATATTGGTGATGGAAGCACTGCCGGCTAAAAAAGTGTTGAATTCAAACTGAGAGTCAAGAAAATGTATGAAAGATTCTGCCTGTTGCTTAACTTCCTCCTCTCTCATACCATTTACTACTGCATCCAGGTAAAGCTCATGCGGTAAATGTATCCAGAGCAGGTTTCTTTTTGGGCCCTTGTTGGAGAGGCATGCCCAGAAAACAATTGTGACTACAGCATCCAGATAATCCTGGTCCGTAAAACCCTTTTTCTTGAACAGGTGCGCATGGATCTGTAATAAGTGGGAAAAAGCGGAGTTATTCATAAGATTTTATTCAGATCATTTGTTATTACATCCCAAACATGGGCGTCCCGAAATTCACGGGTCTTACGGAGCATTTCCGCTAATATTTTTTCCTGTTGGTTCAGGAGTCGCAGTTTCTCAACAACGGATGCCTGGATAGACAAAGGAGGAAGGGGTACAGGGAGATCATCCAAGACGCTTTTGCTGAGGGACGGTATGGTCGAAGTGACTGAATTTTTGAGAAAATAATCCTTTGCCACTGGCTGTTCCAAATACCAATGAAGATATTCTGCCAAACAATTTTTTTGTACTCTGATCACAAAAAAAGAAGCAGAGGCAATACAAGGAATGTCGCCTTTGTGAAGATAAGTTGCGAACTTTGTGCCTTTATTAGCAAGAAGGATGTCCCCATCCGAGAGGAAGTGTTTTTGGATTGATGGTGGATAATGGTCGAGATAGAGAGGTTGGGCCGGTTCTTCTCCTTTCAGGATGTCTTTAGGTTGTAGAACCGGAATAAAGCCTTCTTTTTTCAGTTCCAGGCCATTACGGAGAGTAAGTCCTGAGAAGGAGCGGGCTATTTGTTTAAGAAGCAGATTTGTCGATGCCTGTGACATTTTGCAATATTATTCGTGAAAAGCTTAAGCAAAGATATAATTTCCCATATGATATATTGCAAAAATAACTTGATCATCTTACATTTCATGTAAAGGAAAAGAGCTGCCTTCACGTGAAATGCCAACAAGGTTAATTGTGAAATAGTCAAAATATGTCGTATTTTTGCACCAATTAAATGTCGTATTTTTGTAGATGCAATTCACTATTAATCAATGAAAAATAGCAAAACAATTGAAGCCAGGATTCTCACCCGGATTTCCCGAATGAAATCCAGTGTGGTTTTGCGTGAAGATTTTACTGATCTAGGGGAATACGATCAAGTAGGCAGAGCTTTGCGGCAGTTGACCCTAAAAGGAAAGATTCTCAAAATCGGCTATGGACTTTATGCCAAAGCCAAAATATCGTCTTTAACAGGCGAAATTCTACCGGTCCAAAATCTACCTATTCTTGCTAAAGAGGCGCTTAATCGTTTGGGGGTAGAAGTAAAGCCAACCAAGGCAGAATTGGACTACCAAACAGGACGATCCACACAAGTACCAACAGGCAGACTAATTGGCGTTAAAAATAGAATTAGCCGCAAAATAGGCTATAAAGGGGCCTCTATCTATTATGAGCGCGCCTCCTGAAAAAATCATTATTGAAGAGGTAGCTTCGATTAAAGGAATTAGTGAACCCTTTGTTGAAAAAGATTGGTATGTCACACAGGTAATCAAAAAGGTATCAGAAATTACCTATGAGGGCTTTCAAATTATTTTTACCGGTGGAACAGCACTTTCAAAAGCACACAATTTAATTCTACGATTTTCAGAAGATGTTGATTTCAGAGTAATAGCTCCAAGTCTTAGAAATGAAAGCAAAAGCAAACAGAAAAAGATCCTTTCAGACTTCAAGGAGACAGTAATTGCTAACCTTAAGACAGCATTTCAAATAAATGAGAATAAGGTATTTGCAAGAAACGGGAACCAGTTTGTAGCGCTTGAGATTGATTATCCCACTCTTTATCCCCGTGCCGATGCTTTGCGACCGCATATTTTAGTAGAATTTACGGTGACCAACCTAGCCATCCCAGCAATCCACCTTCCTGTATCTTCTTTTGTCTGTGAGTTAACACGACAGCGACCAGAAGTAGCAAGTATTGGATGTACCAACCCGGTGGAAAATGCCTCGGATAAATTGAGCGCCCTGACCTGGCGAATTCCAAACAGGGTACGCGGCCAGGAAAATGACAATCCGGATATAGTAAGGCATATCCATGACCTTTCCATATTGAGTGACTATGCGATAAAACACGCTGCTTTTAGACAACTGGTTATTGAAACCATAGATAGTGATGACCAACGTTCTTCCAAAATATCCGGTCTATCTTTAAGCGCCAAATTTGATATTATGCTAGGCATCTTGAACAGGGAAAGCGAATATGAAAAGGAGTATGAGAGATTTGTAATGGGAATGTCCTATGGACCTGACGGTTCAGTGCCTTCATTCAAAATTGCTGTTGAAAAGATTCAGATTATGATTACTCATATACTTCAATAAAAATTCTCAACCCAAAAAAGCAAAACAAAATTCAGCCAGGTACGACTCCGCGGTATAAACACGGCACCCGGCGGGGAGCTAATCAGCGACGGCCAGCCTATGTCGCTTTATCATTCGTATTACGCACCAGGCCAATGCCCGCAAAAAAGAAAATAGCCCCCAGGACTGCATAGACCAGGAGGCTCTTTATATGTTTGCCACCGCCACCGTTCATAAAGCTGACGGCGGCCAGGATGAGGCCGGTAATACCCAAAATGGATAGAATAATACCCAGTATCCGCTTTTCCATGTGTTTGTTTTTTAGTTGGTTAGCCTTGCACTCTTTATCTTTTGCACAAACCACACCAAAAACAGGGGGGACTAACACGGGAAGGTCTTAATGCTCTCTTACTCTCTGCGGCCTGGGCAGCTGGACTGGGTTGGCGATGCCATCCAGGTCATACACGATCTTCCCTGCCCGGATAGTCATCTCGCATTCCAGCTTCCGGGACGCGGGTATCTTGTAACCGGTATAATCATAAAAACCAAATTTACCTTCCCGTATGCCCAGGATGGCTACATCCGCCACTGCCCCCACGGAGAGATGTCCCAACTCTTCCCGTTTGATCTCACGGGCGGGGTTCCAGGTAACGGATTGTATTACGGAATCCAGGTCCATTCCCATGGCCATAAACTTCGACATGATACTCAGCAGGTCCTTCATGGACAGGTTGACACTTCGGGCATGCATATCCGTGCTGAGCGAATTGGGATAGAAGCCGCCCTTCAAAGCCGGTATCGCCTGGGAAAAAGCGAAGCTGATCTCTCCATAACCTACATCGAAGTAGATCCCCTTTTTCTGAGCGGTCCGGATAAAGGGTTTCACCGTTTTTGTAAGGGTATCCACGACAGATTCCCGGGTGGTCAGCTGGCCAAAGCAATGGGTAAAGATATCTCCCGGGCGCAGGTGTTTCGTGAAAAGCTCTTCGATGGACAAGGGCGGGAAATTGCCACCAAAGTCTATCATGACGGGGATATTGGCGGCGGTACCCGCTTTCACCGCTTCGTCTACAGGCGTCCATTCGGGCCCCTCATAATGCGCCACTTTTACCCCCACTACATAATCCCGGTATTGTCTCGCCATAAGCCCCGTCAACTTCCCATCCATGTCCTTTGTATTCTGTTCATACGGGCCGCCCCGCATCCCTTCGCCCACAATATTCAGCAGGGCCAGCACCCTTGTCTGGGAATTGTCGATCACCTGTCTTTTAAAAGTGGGAAAGCTGCGCCAGCCGGCACATCCCGCGTCCACCACCGTCGTGACGCCTGTCCGGAAGGTAAATCCATCCGGGACGACGGACCCCATGCCGTTACTATAGGCATGATCTGGTTCGACCCCATAAAAGACATGGACATGCATATCGATCAGCCCTGGGGTAACATAAAGCCCCCTGGCATCGACTGTCTGTATCGCCCGATGGGCATCGATGTCTTTGGCCACCTCCACGACCCGGCCATCATTGATGGCGATATCCATCACCTCATTGATGTTATTCTTCGGATCGATGACATGGCCTCCCTTGATGACAATAGCATATTGCTGCGCCTGTATAACCTGCACGGCGCATAACAGTGAGAAAAGAATATAAAATTTCCGCATGCCTCAATTTTAGAGGGGTAGCCCCCGGGTAAGTTACGCGTAAGCGATGCAGTCCATCTCCACTAAAGAATTCCCGGGTACACCGCCCTTGGCGACCGCTACCGTGGTCCGCACGGGAGGATTCTTTCCAAACCTTCCTTTATACACTTCATTCATACCCTGGTAGTCGGCAATATCATTCAGGAATACACCCACCTTCAATACCTTCTCCATGGAAGAACCGGCCAGCAGCAATTCCTTCTCCAGCTCCTTCAGCACGTGATCCGTATGAGATTTGATGTCCCCTTCAAAGTGAGCGCCTTTCCCGGCAATAAAGATCAAACCGTTGTACTTGGTATGGCCGGCGAACAGCGGTACCTCCTGGTCAGGAATAACAACAGCGGCGTCGGAGAGTCTGCCGCCCGCGGGGTTGCCCGACCTGGCAGCCGTTATAGTAGCGGGAGTTTCCGCCTTGACTAAAAAACTGGTTCCCACCACGCCGGCAACAGCGGCCAGCAGTTTTTTCAAAGCGCTTCTACGTTGTGTTTTCATGATATATGCAATTAATTTGCACCAATGTAGGCAATTTTTATCAACGACGGGCCAATCATTGCAAAAAAATTGCAACACTTAGTAGGAAACTTTTGTGAAGGATCAACAGCGGGATAGTTGGGTAACGGTGTCTTCCAACAGCTCATAGATATTGCTGTCGAGGAGGATGCAAACCTCATAAAGGCGGTCAAGATGAATGGGGGTCTTCCCCGATTCCAGTTTGCTATAAGCATTTTGAGAAATGCCCAGCTCATCGGCCATAAACTGCTGGGAATAATCTTTATTCCTTCTCAGCTGTCTTATTCGTTCTGCAATGACCCGGGAAAAGAAGAGATGATCAGTATTCATGGCAATGGATTTTAGTTGATCATCACGCCCTGGTGATGACTCCATAGTTTTGCGTATAGGGCATTTTTCTCCAGCAATTGCGGGTGGGTGCCCTCCCCTGCAAGCCTGCCTTCCTGCAGCACATTGATAGAGTCTGCCTGCATAATGGTGCTGAGGCGATGGGCGATGACAATGATCGTCTTGCCCTCCTCTCTCAATTGCTTCATGGTATTTTGTACATACCCTTCCGAGACGGGGTCCAGGGAAGAGGTGGCCTCATCCAGGATGAGGACTTCCGGGTCCCGATACAACGCCCGGGCGATTGCCAGTCTTTGCCGCTGTCCTCCGGAGAGATTGGCGCCATGCTCGCCCAGCAGGGTTCCCATGCCGGCCGGCAGCTTCTCAATAAAATCCGCAATGCCCAACTGGCGGATAATGACCAGGATCCGCTGCACATCCGGCTCGAATTCACCAATGGCGATGTTTTCGATAATGTTGCCCGCGAAAAGGTCGATATGCTGGGGCACTACACTTACCAACTTACGGAGGCTCTCCATCTCCATGTATTTGATGTCGACGCCCCCGATGGTAATACTGCCTTCCTCCAAAGGATATAAATGCTGTAGTAAGGACATCAGGGTCGACTTGCCCGAACCACTCTCCCCGACGATGGCGGTAATTTTGCCCTTCTGCACCTGCATGGTGAAATTAGAGAATACTATGGCCCTGCTGCCATAGCGGAACGAGACATTGTTAAATACGATGTCCCCCACTCCCTCCCGCTGCAGGACCAATTTGTCCTTACTCTCTTCCTGCTCCAGGTCCATGATCTCAAAAAGCCGGTCGGCCGCGATGAGGGCATCCTGCATACTCTTGTTGGCGCCGATGAGGCTCATGGCCGGCCCCGTGAAATAACCCGTTAACGCATAAAAGGACAATAACTCCCCCGGGCTGAGCTGATGGTCGATGACAAAGGAGGCGCCGGCCCATAACAGGATGATCACAGCTGCATTCGTAGCATAGCTGGCATAGTTGCCCAGGTAGATATTCGCCTTCCCGGAATGAAAAGTGGTCTTCAGCAAACGAACGAACTTTGTCTCCGTCTTCGTATTGGCGAATGTTTCCAGGGAGAATCGTTTGATCGTGATCACGGAGTTCAGGGACTCTACCAACTGCGCCCCCAGCTCCGCATTATTCTCCATGAGACGCCGCTGATATTTTTTGTTTACCCGGTTACTGATGGCATAGATGAGGATATAGGCGGGGATGATGGTCAGCATCACCAGCGCCAGCTTCCAGTAGTAGGTGAACATGAGGGCGAATGAAAAAAACACCACGAATACATTGACCACCAGTCCTATGGCAATATCATTGATGAACAATCTTATCTTGACGGCATCCCCGATACGGGAGGTGATCTCCCCCACCCGCATGGTATCGAAAAATTGCTGTGGTAATTTCAGGAGGTGTTGGTAATAGCCCAGTATCAGGCGGGCATCTATCTGCTGCCCGATCTTCAGGGCAAAAATATTTTTAAGGTTGCCGATGAATAGCTGGAAGGTTAGCAGTAACAACAGGACAATACTGAGCATGTTCAGGAGGTTGCGGTTGCCTTCTATCAACACATTGTCAACGATCTTCTGCAGATAGATAGAAGTACCCAGCCCCAGCATCGTATACACCATGGCGCCAAACAAGGCCTGCAGGCTGACGGAACGATGGGGCTGCAGCAAGGACCAGAAGCGGGCGAGATGGGATTTCGTGGCCTTCCCGCCGGTGAAGGCTTCATCGGGCGCCAGCAAGACCAATACACCGCTCCATTCCTTCCTGAATTCCTCATGGCTCATCCGCCGGTACTCTCCATCCGCCGGGTCCATGATCAGGATATATTTGGAAGCCGTCTTGTATAATACTACGTAATGATGCCATTGTCCTCTTACGATGTGCGCGATGGCAGGCTGGGGAGTATTGAACAGCTCTTCAAAAGGCCCCCTCACCCCCCTGGCCCGGAAGCCCAGTTTCTCCGCCGCCTTGATCAGTCCCAGTACATTGGTCCCTTTGTTATCCGTATAGGCATACTGCCGTATGCGGGCCACAGGCATCTCCAGTCCATAAAACGCTGCTACCGAAGCCAGGCAGGCCGCCCCGCAATCCGTTATGTCGCGCTGTTTTACTTTCCCTTGTTTTCTCATTTCAATTCGGGGTTTATCCAGTCGTCGGTCCGGTCGAATAATAACTGGAACAGGCTGCGCCTCGTGAGGATGAAGCGGGCCTGTAGGCTCATTCCTTTTCGCAATTGTCCTTTCACGCCATTCTTCAACATCAGGGTAGCCGTCCTGAAAGCGCATTTTACTTTAAACACAGGCTGGTTACCCGAAAGGGTGAAGTCATTGTCGATAGAAGTTACTTTTCCATCCAGCAGTCCCCACTCGTTATAGTTAAACGCATCGACCTGGAACTTCACCGGCATGCCGATCCGTATGGTTCCTATATCCTTGGGAGAAAGATAACATTCCGCCACCAGGCTGGCATCGGGGGAGATGATACCTACCAGCTCTCCCTGCTGCAGGCTACCTCCGGCATATTTGCCGTTGAACTGCTGCAAAGTGCCGCTGACGGGGGCTTTGATGAGGTTCCATTCTTTTTCCTTTTGAAACTGCCGGCTATCCGTATTCAGGCGCCCGCTTTCCACCTGGTACCGGCTAAGGTCATCTTCCCAGGTGCTGTGCTGCTGTTCTATGACGGTCCTGTATCCTGCCGCCGCTTTCTCATATTCATACTTCCTGTCCAGGAATTCCTTCTGAGAGATGACCTTCTCATCAAAAAGCTGTTTGTTCATGTCGTAATTGGTCTTTGACCTTTCCAGGGTGGTTTGCTGATCGGAGAGGGCCTCCTGATAGCGACTGAACTGCTGCCGGTATAAGGGGGAATGGAGCTGGCGCAGGCTCACGGGCCGGCCATGGGCCGTTAACAAAGTAAGGTCCCGGATATATAACTCCCGCTGCTGAAGCTCAAAAGCCGTCTGGGATAGTTTGTTATTGCTAAGATCCTGTTGAAGGCGTATCAATAGCTGCCCTTTCTCCACATGTTGTCCTTCAGCAGCCAGTACTTCTTCAATGGTGCCCGACACGATACTGTGCAATTCATTTTTTTCGGCCACCGGTCTCACCAGGCCGGCGCCATTAGCGGAAACATCGACTTTTATAAAAGGCAATGCCATGATAGCTACTACGAGCAACACCAGGGAGGCCGTGTAGATCAGCTGGGTTTTTACCCTTACTTTAGGCAGCCATGTATAAGTAGAATCCTGAAGAATTTCTGAGGGGAAAAGATATGACATACCCTGGCGCTTTGGTTATTTTTCAATAAGCACAGATTGAGGGTACGCGTTAGTATTAATAATTATGATATACGAAAAAGAGGCCCGGATGGATTTCAAAACAAAAAATTAAACATGCTCCCGGACGGCGCAGGTTAACCCCAGGGGCTATAATTTATAGCTGTAGGTTGTTGTTGAAAAAAAGAGGCCTTTGTAAGTTTATGCCCTAAAAAAAATTACTATGAAAAATTTATCGATTGAAGAGCTTCAGAGCCTCGAAGGCGGAGGTATCATCCTCTCCCTGGTAAATACTGTTGAAGGGCTCGTAAATCCATTGGCATCGCTGCTGGATTCCCTCGTTAGCTCTCTCCCCCTTCCGGGACTCCCCACACTCCCGGGACTGTAAGGTAAAAAAAGCGAACCTTCGGTTCGCTTTTTTTATTGCTATTTTTATTCAAACACGATCTTGAATTCCGTCCGGCCGGGCTCCGGCGTCTGCAGGGTGAACCCGAATTGATGATTCAGTAATATTTCTTTTATCACCGTAAGGCCCACTCCCTGCCCATCTTTTTTGGTGCTGTAGAAAGGGGAAAAAAGATGTTGGTCCATCTCGGGTAAAATACCCTTCCCCGTATCGCGGACGATGAGGTGCCTGGGATAGGCATCCCTGATCAGGATAGTTATCGTCCCCTCTTCTTCTATTGCTTCCAGGGCATTTTTTATAATGTTGATCAGCACCTGCTCCATTTGCTGTTGGTCCGCCTGGATCATCAAGGTAGCAGCGGCTTCGGGCCTGAGCCCGGCAGGCCCGGTGTATTCATACCGGAAGACCACCGACCTTTCCCCGGCCCGTAGTTGCATCAGGTCCGTCACATTCTTTACCAGGCGCAGCAGGTCTACCGGTCTTTTCTCCGGCGCGGGGATCCTCACCAGGTCGGCAAAGTTGCGCATGAAGCGTTCCAGGTTATTATTCCGTTCCATTGCCACCCCCAGGGCATTGGTCAGCATCTCGCTATGCAGCTGGGATTGCAAGGTGGACTGCAGGATGGAATTTACCGGGCCGATGGTATTATTGACCTCATGGGCCATCATCCGGATCACTTTGCCATAGGTCTTTTTCTCCGCCATCAGGATCTCGGCCGTCAGCTCTTCGATCATCACAAAATGCCGGGCAAAACCCCGGTCGATAAAATGCGATTTCTGCAGTTTGTAGGTAATACCGCCATTAAAGGTCACCGTCCTGGCTTGTCCCGATTGCAACCCTTTGATGGGCTGCATCACCGGGTGCGTCAGGTCACCCACCTTCCTCCCCAGCACCTCTTTTTCCTCTAACCCCAGTAACTGCAAGGCTTTGGGGTTTACCTGCTGGATACCTTCGTCATAGTCCAGGATCAGGATACCCGTCGGCGAAGTAAAGACCAGTTTTTCCAGGAACAGGTGTTGCTGCTCCTGTCGCATCCTCTCCGACCTCAACTCATCGATCATGTGGTTATACACATCGATCAGCGCATCCATTTCATATTTGCCTGTCGCCCGGAATTTCACGTTGAAATCCCTGTCCTTGATGGCCTCCGTACCCTGCATCAATAAGTTCAACGGTCGTATCATCTCCGTATATAACTGCCAGGACAAGAGGATGCTGACCAGGATCACCGCTTCCGAGACGATGAAGAATATTCTATTCTGGCTAAAAATAAAATAGGACAAGACCAGGGCAATGAGGTGCAGAATGCCAACAAACACGATATATTTAGTCCGAAGCTTCATCGTAAGGAATATTATATTTCTGTAGCCGGCGGTACAAGGCGCTGCGGGTAATGCCTAAGGACTTGGCCACCCGGGTGATGCGGTTGCGGTGAAAATCCATGGCCCGGCTGATCATCTGGATCTCCATCTCTTCCAGGGTGAGGCTGCCGGGCTCCGGCAAGGCGGCCGGGGTCTTTTTTCGGCCTGTCGATTCCAGCTGCAATTGAAAATCACCTGCTTCGAGATGATCTTTCCTGGTAACGAGTATCGTCCGCTCCACCAGGTTCTTTAACTGCCGGATATTACCGGGTAAAGGAAGCTGTTGGAGCCATTTCACAGCGTCCCGGCTTACGGATAAATGGGGACGGTTGTAAAGCTCCCGAAGATTGCCCACAAAAAAATTCACCAGCAAAGGAATATCGCCGGGCCTCTCCCGTAATGCGGGCAGCCGGATCGTGATCAGGTTGATCCGATACAAAAGGTCTTCCCGGAAGGCGCCTCTGTCAACCATCTCAGTCAGGTCCCGGTTAGTTGCACAGATAACCCGGGTATCCACCATCCGGGTCCTGCTGCTGCCCAACACTTCATAACTCCTGTCCTGCAGGACCCTTAATAATTTTACCTGGCTGCCCGGGTCCAGGTCCCCTATCTCATCCAGGAAAATGCTGCCTTTATTCGCCATCTCGAAGCGGCCGACCCGGTCCGTCTTCGCATCGGTAAAAGCTCCCCGAACATGACCGAACATTTCGCTTTCGAACAGGGTACTCGATATACCCCCCAGGTTGACCTTTACAAAAGGTCGGTTCTTCCGGAGGCTGTTCTGATGAAGGGCCTCCGCCACCAGTTCCTTTCCGGTACCACTTTCTCCAATGATCAGCACGGAGGCGTCCGTTGCCGCGACATGACCGATGACCTTTAAAATATCCAGCATACCCGGGTCCTCCCCGATGATGTGCTGAAACTGGTACCGGTCATCCAGTTTTACCCGGCTCAGTCTTTCCGTCTTCTTTTCCTGCAGATTCAACAGGGTATTGATCGACTGGAGCAGATGGCTGTTATTCCAGGGTTTGTTGACAAAGTCATTAGCGCCCGCCTTCATGCCCCTTACTGCCAGCTCGATGGTGGCCCAGCCCGTGATGAGGATCACCGGCACGACAGGATGCAATTGCCGGATCTGCAGCAGCAGGCGGATCCCCTCTTCCCCGGAGGTCTCTATAGAAAAGTTGAGATCCAGAATGATGAGAGAAGGGGCATTGTGATGTAAAAAAGCCAGGGCCTCGTTGGGGGAGGCCGCTTCTTTCGCCGCATAACCTTCCTCCTGCAGCAAGAGCAGCAGCGAGGTCCGCACGGCTTTATCATCGTCAATGATCAGTATCATAGTGTGTGGGGCAATTTACTGATTTTATCCTAGTCCTCATGCAGGGCCACGGCCGGGTAGATCCCTGCAGCCTGTCTACCGGGGTATAACGAACAGATGAGCACCAGCCCGTAAATAAACAATACCGATAAAACGATGCCGGCTATATACACGCCTGCCGGCAGATCGAATACATTCAGTAACGGGAACTGGGCGGCAAAGAATACCCCGATGACCATCGATAAGGTAGCGATGATCATGGACTCGCCGACCAGCTGCCCGGCCACGGATTTGCCCGTCGCCCCCACGGCCCTCCGCAAACCGATCTCCCCCCTCCGCATATTGATATTGTACCACAGTACGCCGAACAAACCCAGGGCCACGTTGATGATGAGGAAACAGGCCACGATCAGCAACACGATCATCGGCACCAGGTTGAACAGGTTGATCAGCTCCCGTTTGCGGGTCAGATGTTCGATCTCTATATTTGAATTTTTCAGATAGCCGGCCAGGGTCTTATACAGATGGCCTTCAAAGGCAGCATCGGCATCCGGCGTTACCTTTACGAGGATCCTGTCGACCCATTGGTGGGCCGCCGTATCCAGGTTCATGTACATGGCGAGTCCCGACACGGCATAGTCTCCCCTCACTTTTACATTCTCCGCTACGCCGATGATCACTCTTTTATTGATCTCTTCCTCGCTGCCAATGAGTTTGCCGATGGCGCTGCCGGACCCCACCAGTTTCTCCTTCAGGTTTCGGTTGATCACCACCGGCTGGTTCCTGCCCAGCATATCGTCTTTGGTGTACCAGTGTCCCTCCAGCATGGGTATATTCAGGGTGGCGCCGTAACGACTGCTGACTGTATACCAGTTCACCCGATCGATATATTTTCCGTTGAAAGTGAGCCCACTCGTGCTCATATTCTGGTAGAAAGGGATATTGTCGCTGGTGTAGCTCGCCTCCAGTATCTGGGGAATGGACTGTATATTTTTCAACAAGGTTTCGTAGAAGAGGTTCAGCGAGTCGGTATTTTCCGTCTTTATAGCGTTGTTGAAACCGATCACCCATACCCGCTCATAATCGATGCCCATAGGTTTTCTATAATTACGGTAATAATACACGAGGGTGGTAAAAACGGCAAACATGACCAGGAAGGAGATCAGCATCTCGGAGATCAGTAAGGCATTTTTCTTCTTTTTATTCCAGATCAGCGTAAATAAATGCTTGAACATATTACAGGTATTAAGAGTGAAGATCTATTATGCTTTTAAGGCATTGACGACATGGAGCCTGGACATCCGCCAGGCCGGGTATACCCCAGACAGCAGGCCAAAGACCAGGCAGATCAGCAGCGCAATGAAGAGGACCGTAGGATTCAGCGACAGGGTCAGGTTGGGAATAAGATGCGCGCTGTTTAGGATTTGCAGCACGATCCATGACAACAGGATCCCGATAAGACCGCCCAGGATGGTAAGGATCAGGTTCTCCACGAGGAACTGATAGACCAGGGCCCGCGAAGAAGCCCCGAAAGCCTTACGGACACCGATCTCGCTGCTCCGCTCCATAATACGGGTGATATTGATATTGACCAGGTTCAGCGTAGGCAGCAACATCACCAGCAAGGCGAAGAGGGATATTGCCGTAATGGCATATACCATACCCGAACTTTCTTCATTCCCCGTCCTTACATAACCGGTGATGAACGAATCCGCATGACTATAGATCCTGTTCCATTCCTTACCGGGTATGGGCAGGCGGCTGACCATCTCTTCATATTCTTTCCGCATCCGGGGAAGATCCGACTTCGAGTCGGCCAGCAGGATGCCCGTATAACCGCCCGAATATCCCTTGTTGGCATTCTGATCGGATTTGGATGCCGTATAGGGGAGATAAATGTCGCTATACAACATGTACAGCGTAATGGGTACATTCTTCACCACCCCGTTAACCCGGTACTGCACATTATCGGCTTCGATGTATTTCCCCACGACAGAAGTCTCATCCCCGAAATATTGATTCCGGGTATCTTCGGTGATAATAGCCACATGATCTCCATTGGCTATTTGCTGCCGGGAAAAGGCCTTCCCTTCTACAAAATCATAGTCTGTTATCTCCCAGTAGTCGGCATTGGTATATTTATAATTGATGGCGATCTTCTTATTATTGATATACGTATTCGTGCTATTAGGACCGGAAGAGATGCCCACTTTGACAGGTATCTTCAGGCTGCGGGCATAATGATCTAAAAAATAAAAACTCAGCGCCCCTCCATTCATAGCGTTAGGCCCTCTCAACTCCATCGAGTTGATATATAGGCTCCGGTCCCTCTTCCGGTCGGGGTAGTTGTCATTGACTACTTTATCGATAAAGGCGGTGAGCACCATCAGGATGGTGAGGGTGAAGCTGATACCAAAGAGGCTGATGAAGGTGAAGAACTTCCTTCTCTTCAGGACGGCGATGGCTATTTTGAAATAATTTTTTAACATAATGTTGGAAGCGTTTTTGGTTTTATCGGACCGGCGGCCGGGTTTTTATTACTGCACCTGGGATCCGTCGAACAGACGAACCAGGCGATGGGTTTTTTTGGCCATGTGCTCATCGTGGGTCACCATCACGATAGTAGCCGATTCCGTTTTGTTCAGATGCAGCAGGATATCCATGATCTCATTGCCCATGGCGCTGTCCAGGTTACCGGTGGGCTCATCGGCCAGGATGATCTCCGGCTGGCCGACGATGGCCCTGGCGATGGCGACCCGCTGTTTCTGTCCGCCGGAGAGCTGGGTGGGGAAATGTTTCACCCGGTTGCTCAGCCCCACTTTTTCCAGGGCTGCCGCAGCCAGCTGCCGCCGCTCCTTTGCCGAGGCATTGCGATACAGCAGGGGCAGCTCCACATTGTCCAGCACTTTCAGGTCATTGATCAGGTGATAGCTTTGGAAAATGAAGCCCAGCTTCTTATTCCGGAATTGGGCCAGCTGGCGGTCGGAAAGATGTTCCGTCGTCTGCTCGTCGATGGTGATCTTCCCGCCCGTAGGCTCGTCGAGCAGCCCCATGATATTCAGCAGGGTGCTCTTGCCACAGCCTGAAGGTCCCATGACGGAGAGGAATTCTCCTTTAGCGATGTCGAGGCTGATGCTGCTGAGGGCCAGCGTCTCGATAGAGTCGGTCCGGTATACTTTCTGTATGTCCTTTAATTGTATCATGATTTATTTTTTATTTATACGTGATCTTTTGGTTCTTTTCAAAATCATAAAGCGACAGATACCGCAATTGATAATACGCGCCCCAGAAGTCCCGCAGGGCGGAAATATAATCTCTTTTGGCCTGATCTTTCTCCTGGAAGGCGATGCTGAGGTCCGTAATGCTGAGGTTACCCAGCACATAGCGGTCTTTGGCAATCTGGTATTTCTCGCTGGCGATGCTGTCCGCTTCCGCCGTCAGTCCCACCTGGTCCCGCATCATGTCAAAGAGGGTCACCTGGGTGACGATCTGCTGGGTAAAGATCTGCTTGTCCTGCTCCACCGTATAAGCCGTCAGCTGCTCGTTAGCCTCGGCAGTCCGCGTCCGGGCTTTCGACCGGCCCCAGTCCAGGATGGGGATGACAAACGCCAGTTGTAACAATTGCTGGTCCTGGGGATTCTGGTATACCTGCGCCACGGTCGCCGCACTTTTGGAATAGCCCAGGTTGGCGGTAAGGGTGGCATTCAGCCCATTGTCCCCCCGGGCCTTGGCCACATCTCTTTTTGCCTCGGCCATCCGGCGGACAAAGGCAATAGCGTCGGATCGATTGGCATAGGCTTCCGCCAGTACTCTGTCCGAGGCGACACTCATATCGATGGTGGCCGCCGGCAATTCCAGGGCTATATTCTCCCCGCCGGACAAGCCGGTATAGGCGCGCAGGTTCAGGGTGGCTATCTGCCGGTCGCGTTGTGCCATGCCCACCGCTTTCTTTGCCTTTAGCTGTTCCAGCTTCAACTGTAAGATCTCGTTTTTTGATATTTTTCCAAGGTCTAATTTCTCATTGGCAATGCGCTGGATGTTGCGGGTATTCTCCAGGTTGGTCTCCGCCACCTGGAGGTTCACCTGGGCCAACAGGAGGTCGAAGAAATAACCTGTCACCGTGATGGCTACCTGCTCCATCGATTCGATATAGGCCTGTTTGCTTTCATTATATTTCAGCGGTTCAATCCTTTTGTCCCATTTCAGCGAGTTGAATTGCCAGAGGGGTTGATTGTAGCCGATGCCATAGGGTACGCCATTATATAAGACGTTCTTCCGGTCGAAGTCATCAAAGCGCTGCATTTGAGTGGTCCCATATATCGTTCCACCGGTGGCGGCAATACTCTGGCTAAAGGATAGGTTTAAAGAGGAGTTGTCATTGTGGACGGGTTGGAATTGAATGGTGCCATTGGGTTGCAGGACCTGGGTGAAGGTCTTGCTGTAACCCGGCAGGTTGCCGCTCAGGGATAATTGCGGCTGGTAATTCGACCGGAAGGTTCGCCACTGCCAGTATTTTGTCTCTTTTACTGTTGCGGCCTGCCGGGAGGCGATGGATTTTCCTTTTGCCATAGCCACTACTTCGGGCAGGGAGAGCCGGATGGTATCGCCGGAGACTGATGGCTGGCCATATCCAATGGTTCCACCGGCGAGTACGGCTATCAGGGCACTCAACAATACCTTCATCCTTTTAATTATTAATGATGATCTCTTTTGCATTTTTATATTCACTGAGGTCGGAGGTGATGACACTGTCGCCGGGTTGCACATTATCCCTGATCTCTACGTAGTCGAAGTTGGTCATCCCGATATGCACGGTCCTGCGGGTGGCCTTCCCGCCCTTCAGGACAAAAATATCCTGCAAGGGAGGGCCTTTGAAGGCCGGACCGTTCGCCACCCTTAATATATCATTGCTCATGGCGGTTACGAGATAGACCTCCACTTTCATGTTGGGACGGAACAGCTTATGACTGCGTTCGTCCAGCTGGATGTCAAAGGATACAATGCTGTTCTGTACCGAGGGATAAATATTGACCACCCGGCCCCGGATCTGGGTTTCGTTGATCCGGATGATGGCCGGCATACCGCTGTGCAGCTGGTCTATATAGTTGTCGGAGATGCTGCCGACAACCTTAAAGCTCCCCAGGTCGGCGATACGGGCGAGGGATTCGCCCTCTTTGATAGACGAACCGATATTCTTGTTCACCCAGGTCACCACGCCGGCCCGGCTGGCTACGATATCCGCCAGACGCAGCTTACGTTCCAGGTCCTCCAGGTCATTCTGCTGGATGGCCGCGTCGATCTCCGACTCCCGCATCTCCACCCGCATGGTCTGTTGTTTGCTGGTGATCTCATTCTCCAACTGCCGCTTCTCCAGCTGGGCCACCTTGAGATTCAACTCGGCCTGTTCGATATCTTCCCGGGTGCCGCCCCCCGCTTTGAAGAGCCGTTTGGCATTCTCGACGGAGGCCTGCAGGCTGTTGATCCGGAGCTGTTTGATGTCGTTGTTGGACTGAAGGTCGTAGAAGCTCTTGTCCAGTTCCAGCTTTAATTTTTTTATGCTGTTACGCTTGGATTCCAGCTGAAATTTTAGTTTTTCGAAGGCTATCTCCGAGGCTGCCTTGTCCAGCGTCAGAATGGACTGACCGGCCTTTACCACGCTGCCGGCATCCAGCCCCACTTTTTGAATGGAGGCATTGATAGGGCTGGTGATCACCTCTTCAAATTCAGGCAGCACTTCCCCCGAGGCATTGATGGTGTTCTCGATATTACCCCTCTCCACTACCGCGGCGGTGATGATGGATTTTTTCAGGGAAGTGGTCAGGCCGGCCCTCAGCAGGACGGCGACCAGGATCAGGATGAGCAGGAGGCTCCCTATGAGGAGGATCGTCTTCCCTTTCCGTCTCGCCACTACTTGTTCTGAAAGAGCCCTGTCCATGTCTGAAAATTTGCCTAGGGATATCCAAGGGGAATGCCAAAGACAATCAGGTGGCGATCAATTATTTGATTCGATTTTTTATATAATAAATGTTCGGAATCGAACGTTTTGACCGGTTTAAAAATATCCCGCTTATGAAGAAGAGGCTGTTTGGTTGCTGTCTGTCCCTGCTGCTCAGTATCGCCATACATTCCGTATACGCCCAGGTGGAAGTGGCCCATTTATTTTCCAAAGGTCTTTCCGCCACAGGAGGGGGCATTTTTCTCCATGGCGGGGTGCCGGTATCCAAGGCAGGCGAGATCAGCATAGAGGCGGGACTGTATTATTTTACCGCGAATGGCTCCCACCTGGCCTCTGCGCCCTGTCTGGTAGGTTATCGTCATACAATCGATGGGTCGGGGGCGGGGTTTTACGTGGAGCCGTTGGCAGGTTATACCTTCGGTGGCACTGACATTCAAAAGACGGATGCCGCGGGAAATCCCCTGTATAATTCATCCGGGGGTGAGATCGATCAGAAGATCTCCGGGCCGACGGCGGGCATGGGGATTGGTTATATTATTCCTTCGGCTACCATCCCCCTCAACTTCGGACTCCGGTATGAGCGGGTATTTATCTCCGGCGACCCTTCGCAGAATATGATCTCCTTCCGGATCTCCTATTCCCTGTCGGCAGGGAGGAAGATGCGGCAGTAAGCCACCGCCGGCGACGGGTCGACAGGTGATCTTGTTCGCTGCAGGCGCCGGCCTTAGTCGGCCAGGGGTTTAACCATGATATTTTTGAAGTAGACCTTACTTTTGGGGTCATGTCCCTGTAAGGCAAAGGTGCCGTTGGAAATAACCCTTCCTTCCGAGCCCTTGGCAGGCTGGAAGTTTTCAGGCTCCGTATAGTCCACCACGGTTTTGTCATTTATTTTGATGACGACCCTCTTCCCCCGGACGGTAATGTGTTCGGTAAACCATTCGTCGTCTTTCACATAGGTCTCTTTTATGTCTACGATGTTATACAGGCTACCCGTCCTTTTCCAATCGGTATGGGAGTTGTTCACCTGTACTTCGAACCCTTTTGACGGCCATCCGCCCTCCTGGTATTGGGTATGAAAGTAGATGCCCGAATTGGAGCCCGGCTCTGTCATCACGTCCGCTTTGAAGTCGAAATTTGAAAAATTATGATCCTTTACAGCCCCTTCATAGAAGAGGTGGGCGGTATTGCCATTGACGACGATCATCCCGTTGTCCACTTTAAAGGTTGCTGCATTTTCCCCCACTTTCCAGTCTTTCAGGGATTTCCCATCGAAGAGGGAGATCCAGCCGTCGGAACTGGTGTTGGCGCCGGCGTCGGTTCCGGATGCTGTGCCGGTCCCGGAGCCTGTGCCGGAGGAAGCGTGTCTGGTGTGACTGCAGGCTAACAGGCAAAAACTCAGGGAGCAGAAGGAGATAATATTTTTCATATATATGTATTTACTGACTTACCAGGATAAATCCATCCCAATTTACGGGATCTTTGAACAATGGATGCCGTAGCATTTGCAATTGTGCCAGCTTCAGCGCATCCGCATAATTACTTCCTCCGGCGACAAAGGTGTAAAAATATTCCATCAGCAGCTGGGTGGCTTTATCATCCACTTGTTTCACCGATACCAGCACGTTGCGGGCGCCAGCCATTTCAAAAGCGCTGACCAGTCCATAGACCCCTTGTCCCGGCACATTCTCCCCTTTGGCGGATTCGCAGGCGCTCAGCACGACCAGGGAAGTATTATTCAGATCCAGGTTGGCCGCTTCGTATGCCGTGAGCACATTATCATTCAGGTCTTTTTTATTAGGGGAGACCACCCCCAGGACCAGGCCGCTGCGCAGGGAAGCATCCTTTTGCAGGGCATAGGATATCCCGGAAGTATCTTTTCCGGAAATATAATACCCATGGGTTGCTATATGCAGGATCTCCGGGGAATGCAGCAGTTTAAGATTGGCTTCGGAACATCTTTGCCCTGTGTAGATATCAATGCTCCAGCCTTTTTTGGCAAGCAGTTCGGCGGCGGTCTCTATCTCCACTCTGGAATAGGGTAATTCCCGCAGGGCTGTAAAAGCAGCATCAGGGAAAATACTGTTCTCCACGGAAGAAGCTTTTGAATGACTGGTATATACGGGGTTGCCGAAAAAAGAGGCTTTTTTCTCTTTCACCGGACCGCCCGTCGCATCGCGAACAGTCCCAATACAGGCGGCCTCATCCCCCCCCGGCACCTGTCCCGGGTTATCTAAATAGCGGATATCCTTGTGTTGAATCAGCAATGCCCCATCCGCATCTTTCAGCGAATATAGATTCAGCAGGTGAAAGATACCATCGGGGCAGACATAGATCTTTTTATAACCGGCCAGACGGGTGATCAGCCGCGACAGAATGGCCGATACTTTATCCTGGTCGCCGCTCCCCTGCCATCTTTCCATTGCCAGCGCGTCTTCTACAAAAATGATCTCCAGCTTTTCTTCCTGTTTATGGGTAAGAATGGTAAAGGCATAGGCCGGAGAAGCCGCAGCAGCCGGATAAAAACGGATGATATCCACCAAACATTCCCCGTCATGGAGGGAATGCTGTACTTCATCGTAAGCATACCCTTTCCGGAGATCTCTAAAGGCAGTGCTGTCCTTTGAGTGATCCAATAAATAATCGGTTATTAGACAGTTCTTATCAAAATCATATCGCAGAAGGGCGCTATCGATAAGGGCGGTCTCCCGCGTTGCCGTATATAAAAGAGAGTCATATGCTGTCTTATCCTTCTTCCAGGCGCTGAGGTCCTTTGCATGCCGGCCCAGTTTGTCATTGCGGCTGTCCTGCAGCGTTTCCCGGAGATGTCCCTGCAGCTTATCCATCAGGTTTTTCTGAAAAAGGTGCTGCGCGAGGGATTTTGAAACGTATTTATTGCCGGATTTTTTATACCGATCCAGCAATTTCGTCAAAACAAGATCATTTTGCGCGTAGAAATCCCCCAGGGATCCTAGCTGTAGCTCCCTTGTAGTCCCCAATATCCTGAACAACAGGCCCGCACCATTCCTGCGATAGATCTCGTTGTAAAAAAAGTCGGCGGAGTCAGGCTGGCTGTCTTCGTTCAGGATATCACCATATTCCTGGAATCCGCTTGCATTCAGCGGAGGTATGAAGCGGGAGTTGTCCAACTGGCGATAAACAAGCGGCCACATTTTCTGTCTGCCGGAGCTGCCTTTTGATTGGAGGTGCTGCCATTCCCCCATGGTGAATAATGCACTGTTGTATGCATCAGACCCCTTTCCGTATGCCTGTTCAAATTCATCCAGCGCCAATTGACAATATTTGCCGGCCTGCAGGGTGAAATCCTTATCGCCGGTACCCAGGTACAATTGGGCTATTTCCACGTACTGGGATATGGTATAGTCGCCCCATTGCTGCTTGGCCTGTTGTTCCAGCTCAAGGACCTTAAAACTATACCGGAGACAGGAATCAAGGCTTCTGGAACGATAATAATGGGCCAGTTCCCGGTAGAGGGTTAGTTTATCCGGAAAGGACAGCCGGCTGAGTTGCGGCACCTGATCATTTTTCTCCGCCCATTTCAGCCATTGCAGGCCATAATCCGGTTCGTTGACAGACAGGTAGTAGTAATACCACTCCAAATGGAATCGAATGAACACGTGTTCGCTCTGCGACAGGAGAGTGGGATCTTTTTTAAAAACGGTTTCGTCGAGGTCTTTCAGTCCCTGGTACACCATTGCTTTCCATCCCAGTTTTTGGAAACAGGGGATCTTATAGGTCAATATGAAGTCCGTGTATTTTTCCGACACTTCTCCGTATAACTGCCTGCAGAGGGAATCGGCCGTCAGGAAGCTGGTCAACATGGTGGGACCCGCGTAATTTACCTGTAGGAACTTGCTCAATAAAGACCTCAGGAACTGATAGTATTCTTCCTGGTCGGCCGCATATTTTTCTTTCATCAATGGCTCGTATCCCGCCAGGAATTGCAGGCTGCTTTCAAAGCTGCTGTCAGCCAGGGCACTGGCATACAATTGCAGAAAGGAGCTGAAGAACCGGTCGTACAATGGATGTCGGGTCCGGATGTCCAGCACACGTCTGTAATAGGCCAGGGCCGAGTCGCGGATGCCCGCTTTGATGAAAACAGAGCCTTTTTCGGAGTACAGCATCGTCAGATAGCTAAGCCGGTCGCTCTCCTGTAAGGTATGGCTGCCTGTTATATTACTTATGCCCTGATCAGTCAGCGCTTTTAATCTTTTGAAGGTGACACTGTCCAGGGCTGCGTTCCAGGTATTGGTATAGTTCATCACGTCCATCAATATGGCATAGGCATATTCAACGGAATTGTCCCCATAAGCTTTTCGGCTGCATTCAACCAGCTCTTCCCTACCCTCGGCATACTCTTTTAAGGAGAGGGAGTTCAGGTTTTCCACGGGCCGGAGTATCCTGTTATACTCGTCCCAATAGAAGCCCTTCAGGTAAACATATTCCCTGGAAGTTTTGCCGTAAGCCTTAACGATGGATGTTATCTCTTTAGAAAGGTAATTCAGATAGTCTCCATTGGTCTTCTGCAGCTTGCCTTCTGCATTGATCCGGTCAAGGTCGATCCGTAACCCCTGACCCCTGCCGGTAATAGGGAGACACCAAGCCGCCAGGTGCAGCAACAGCAAGATACCCAAGCATCTATTCATTTCCCTGTTATTTTATATGCCACGCGCCAGACGGCTTGGGGCATCTCTATCGTGGTACAGCCCTTATTCCTGATCCTGAAATCCGGCAGGTACGGCTGTTTGCTGCCCGGAGTGCTGCCGGATATGCTGATAGCGGCAACCAGCTTCATCTGAGGGGCGTTGACCGATAAAAGCAAACCGGATGGCGTATAATAACTTCTGATGGAGGTATATTCATTTACATACAGTGCATCTCCTGGTATGGCATCGTCGCTTAAAGCAGGACAACTGTCCCTGCCGGTGTCTTCTTCCGCCAGGTGCTGCTTCACCCATTCATCCCTCCAATGTTCCATTTCCTTAACGCCCAGGCCTTCAGAAAAAGTATGCTCAACCAGCTGGTAGTTATACCTATAAATCAGCGGGCCTGTCCGGCTAAGCCGCCGCAGGATCTCCAGGGCCTCCTTCCCTTTACCCGCATGGTATTCCGCGATAGCCCCGATCAGTTGAAGGCGTCCACTATCTTTAGAGGCCCATTTCGCCACTTCGGCCACTTCCCCTTCCGCTGCCGGGTAGTTTCCCTCTATGTCGTACAGACAGGCAAGGTTGACATGCGAAGGGCTGTAGCCGGGATCCAGGAATATGGCTTTTCCAAAGGCTGTTTTTGCTTCCTCCAGCAGCTCCCGGCATTTTCGCTGACGATTAACCGTATCGATCCCTCTTTCGCCCCCCTGGTAGATCCGGCTGGCTGCATCTATTTCGATAGGGTAAATGAAATTCAGCGTGTCAGGTTCCTTATAGTTCAGCGCTTCCAGCAGTCTGCTGACACCGAGGTTGTTGTACATCTCCCGGCCGGGGAAGAACTGGTTCAGGTAGCTGAAACAGGCGGCAGCCGCGGCATATTGTTTCAAATGCAGCAGTAAGATACCCGCGTCAAAGACAAGCGCCAGGCTTTTGATCTTCCCACGCTGAACCTTGTTAATTTCTTTTCTTTCGTTCCTGGAGGGATAGCCGGGCATTGTCTCCGGCAGATGGTACTGGCCATATATCTTGTCCAGGAGGGTGTCGAAAATGTCAAAGGGATGATAACCGGCCATACAGGCATAGAAAAGGCCATACCCGTCGGCCATAGATTCCTTTTCGATCCTCGTCTCTTTGGATACCTGGCTCAGCTTCCGGCCCAGGTCGGAATGGCGAAAGGAAAAGGCATAGTCGCTGCACCAGTTGTGGTCATTATAATAATGGGCCAGCTCATGGCTTATAATAATTGCCAGTGCGTCGGAGGACCTTTTGCCGAAAGTGGTGCAGATGTCATATAGCTGCTCGTCTATTTCTATTAGCGCAACAGGGTATGTCGTATACCGGGCAACGACGCCAGAAGTCCGTCCAGGCAGCATTTTTAAGACAGGAGGGCCCTTGCTGCTGCCATAAGCATTCACCAGGTTGTCGAATACCTGCCTGGTCACGGAGATCTTATCGGCTGTCGTTTGCCTGTTGGCTGTTTGCGCCAGTAAAACATTCACCGAACATATACAAGCTATCAACAAAAATTTTTCCTTCATTCCTACTGGTTCTGAAATACGATTTTGTCCAATTCCTCAATTTTTTCCTTTCCCTGTATGGGCGCTAATTTCTCCCGGGCGCCAGAGACATGCAGGTGATAGTATATTCCTCTCATGCTGATATACACGCCGTCGCTAAGCAAAGGGTCGGTGGCAATGAGTTTATCGATAACGCCCCCTTGCGGCAATTGCAATAGGATCTGCCGGTGGGCCGAATCATACAAATAATAGCCCTCCCCGGAAGGGGTCAATACCTCTCCGCCGGTGTTTATCATAACGGTGAGGCTTATTTTCCCGGGACGGGCAAATCCCAGGGATCCCGGCAGCAGCACGGTCATTTCCTTTTGCTCTCCTTTAGCGGATGACAGGCCCCGGGAAACCGGCTCTAACTGAGCACGCGGTAACAAAGCGGGCGGCGCCTGTTGGTCTGACGCTGTTTTTTTTGCGGGATCCTGGTCCCCCGGTTTTATGTTCCAGCTTGTATACAACCCGATGAAGCATGCGACCAGGGATACAATGACCTCGCCAAGAGTAAAAAATTGCATCATCCTATCTGATGAAGACAGCCAGATCTTTTCCCGTCTTATTGCAGGCGCCCGGCCCCGGGTTGGCGCCTGTCCGGGTGTTGGCATCGGGGGCTGTTGGGTATCCTCCTGGTCCAGTTGTCTGAACTTCTCCCGGAAGGCCTCCCTTTCGACCGATCGGATGGCTGCTTTTATTTCAAGTTCGGATAGTATTTCGTTATCCATTGCGCACCTCCTTATTTCTGATCCCCAGCCGTTTCAACAGCATGGCTTTTAGCTTTTCCTGGCACCGGTATTTTTGATTTTTAACGTTATCGGCATTGGTGTAGTGAAGATCGGTCGCAATCTTATCCATAGATTGACCCCGGTAGTAATAACGGGCCAATATTTCATAACAATTACCGGAGCCCATCTTCATTTCTTTCAAGATCGCCGTTAACGCCTTCACCCGCTCATTTTTTATCTCTTCGCCCGGATCTGCCGGATCTATGCTGTTCTTTATCAGTTCGCCATTGGGATCTACATGACTGACGGGATGCCTGCCGGAAAAACTGATCCTTTTGAGGACCTGGTTGCGGCAAATAGCGCTTAAATAGGTGGCTATTGAGCAGGTCAGGACAAAACCCGGTTGTTGAACTTTTTCATAGAATGTGATGACTGCATCCTGGTAAATATCTTTTATTTCGTCCTGGTCATGATACAGGGACTGCATGAAACGGATGCAATATGCTTTGTGACGCTGGTAGATCGTCGACAGCAAGCCGCTATCCTCCCGTAAAAGCCGTATCAATTCCTCGTCCGTATACATTTCCATTATTTATAAAAATAGATATAAAAAGTAACCATCGGTTTTCCGGGTATTTTTATTATTGTTATTAACGGACACCGGTATGTAGCAAAATCGAACACTCTCACCGGCTAGCTCCCCCGCAATAGATTCACTATCAACAATATATAAATCAGGCATCTTTTTGGTCCGTTACGGGCAGGAAACTTACTATCCATGCTGAAAAATTACGTGCTGATCGCCTGGAGAAGCCTCGTCAAGAACAAGCTCTCCTCTTTCATCAACATCTTCGGGCTGGCCATAGGGCTGGGCACCGCCATCCTCATCTTCGTCTGGATCAATGACACGCTGAGCTATAATAAGTTTCATAAAAATTACGAGCACATTCATCTGCTGATGAAGACGGAAAGGGGTAGTTCGGACGTCTCTACCGGCTCTTCCGTTTCGGGCATGCTGGCAGCCGCCGTCCGGGCGGAGATCCCGGAAGTGCAGTACGCGTCCCGCGGATCTTTTGAAAACCCCCTGGTACAATTCGGAGACAAGTCCCTCTACCAGGAAGCAATCTATGTCGACCCGGATTTTTTTCATATCATGACCTTCCCCGCCCTGCAAGGCGACCCTGCCTCCACCCTCCGCGACCCCGGTTCGGTCGTAATCACCGAAGGCGCCGCCAGGAGGCTCTTCGGCGACCAGGATCCTATGGGCAAGACCATCACCCATAATAACCTGCACCAACTGAAAGTAGGGGCTGTCATACGGGATGTTCCGGAACATAGCAGTTACCATTTCGATATCGTATTGCCTTTTGCTCTCTTCGAAAAAGAGAATGACTGGCTGAAAAAATGGGATGACAACCGCATCCTGACCTGGGTGCAGCTGGTGCCCCATGTACAGTTAAACGCCCTCAACGCCAAGCTGACCCGGTTGCAGCAACAAAAGACCAACGACCAACACGAAGAACTGTTCGCTTATTCCCTGGAGGACGTATGGCTGCGTTATGCTTTTAAGAATGGGAAGTCTATCGGCGGCCGCGTCGATATGCTGAAGCTTACCGCGGCGTTGGGTCTCTTCGTGCTGCTGATCGCCTGCATCAATTTTATGAACATGGCTACAGCCCGCAGTGAACGGCGTTCCCGGGAAGTAGGCGTTCGCAAGACCCTGGGAGCCTCCCGCCCGCAGCTGATCTTTCAATTCCTCAGTGAAGCGGGTCTGCTTACCCTGTTTGCCCTTTTCATCGGCACCCTGCTGGCGAAGATCTCGCTGCCCCTGCTCAATGGCTTCCTCTCCAGGAATACCATTCTCTTCGACTTGTCCAGTGGACGGATCTGGCTGGGCCTGTTGGGCATGGGTTTGTTCACCGCGCTGATCGCGGGCAGTTATCCGGCTTTTTTCCTCAGCCGGTTTCAGCCGGTGCTGGTATTAAAAGGGCTGTTCACCCGGCACTATAAAGGAGGGTCCCTGCTGCGCAAAAGCCTGGTCACCTTCCAGTTCATGATCACCATTTTTCTCATCATCTCGACCATTGTCCTGCTCCGACAGGACAGCTACGTGCAAAACAGGCCCATCGGTTATGACCAGGACAACCTGATCGAGATCCCTGCCCGGGGAGATATGGCCGCTACTTTCCCACTGGTAAAAACAGAGCTGCTGAAGATTGCCGGTGTCGCCGGTGTATCAGCGGGCACGGATGATCTCGTACGTTTTGGAGGAGGTTCTAACGGCGTCAGCTGGCCGGGCAAAACACCCGACCAGGATTTTTATGTCAAGATAGGTCATGTACAATACGACTGGGTGAAGACCACCGGCCTGAAAATGGTGGAGGGGCGCGACTTCAGCCCCGCCTTCGGCACGGACACTTCGGCTTGCCTGATCAACCAGGCAGCCGTCCGGAGGATGGGACTCAAGAAGCCTGTTATCGGAACCAAGGTGGGGGGAGCAGTGGTGATAGGCGTCATCTCGGATTTTATCTTTAATGATGCGTTTAACAATCCTGACCCTCTCATCGTGGACCTGAGAATGGAGCCCATGTCTCATTTCTTCGTGCGTGTCCGGAATAATGAGAAATGGCAGCAGACTATCGCCCGGATAAAGGAGGCCGTGAAAAAAGTCAACCCCAATTTCCCCTTTGAATTTCATTTTACGTCCGAGCAGTACCAGCACCAGTTCAAAGGCATCGAATCGACTGTACAGACCCTCAACTGGCTGGGTGGACTGGCCATCCTTCTCTCCTGCCTGGGATTATTCGGTCTTTCTGCCTTTATGGCCGAGCAGCGCATCAAAGAGATCGGTATCCGGAAAATATTGGGAGCCGGTATTTCGCAGATCTGGGTCCGTCTTTCGGGAGAATTTTTAAAGCCCGTTCTCATCGCCTTTATCCTGGCGACGCCCCTGGCGGCCTGGACCATGCAGTATATCTTACAGCATTTCGACTATCGCGTTCAGTTATCCTGGTGGATCTTCGCCCTGGCAGGTATACTCGCCTTCCTCATCGCCCTGGCGACGGTGAGCTATCAGGGTATCCGGTCGGCGTTGGCCAATCCGGTGGAGAGTTTGAGAACGGAGTAAGCCGCCTGTCAATGCGCTACTTTTATATACCCCCATCCCTCCCGCTGTTTGGAGATGATCTCATAAATACCATCCGGCACGGTCTCCACACCGGGCAATAACTGGCTGGTGTCGATTTTTTGCCGCTTCATGGCAACCGCACAAACTTTAAAAGAGGCCTTTTTATCCGCGATGAGTTTCTGAACGGCGCCCTGCAGGGCCGACCGGTCTTTTACCACCAGGTCCAACCCCTGTCCATATAATACCACTTCCAGGCTGGCGCCCGGATTGGCCTCCATAATAAGCCCCAACTCCCGGATAAGGGATTGCTGGTTGATGGTGTCCCTGCTGGTCATATCGAAGACAACTTTATAAGGGGCCGCCTGTGCGTGGACCAACACGGTCATCAGCAGGGCCGCGGAGAAGAGAAAAAGATGTTTTTTCATGCTGTGATTTTACATTTGTTTATGTTGCCTGGCCGCACGGATAGGGCCGAAGGGACCAAACTTATGCTGTTTTTCAGAAAAGCTGTCCGCATAAGGTCCGAAGGGCTGGTCTACCGGTTTACCGGATAGCTGCGGCCAGTCTTGCTTATAATTTTTTTCAGGATGAGGTTGTGCATTTATAAAAGCCGCCAGGTCCCAGGCCTCTTCATCCGTCAATTGGGGAATATGATGCGAGGCGCCAAAAGGCATATTGTCTCTTATATAACCTGCCAGGCGGCTGATGCGATACAACCCGGCGGCTGTGGTATAACTGTGCCCTCCCCATAAGGGCGGATAGGTATATCCGTGACTGTCTGCAACAGGCAGGCCTTCCCCTTGTGCGCCATGACATAGCTGGCATTTCTTCCCATAGAGCATAGCCCCCTTGTCAGGATCGGCAGCCCTTCCCAGGAAAGGGAGGTCCGTGATGCCCGCTCCCGGCGGGCGGCTGTTCTTAGGAACACGATGCCCCAGCCAGTTGATATAGGCGCTGAAGGCCTGCATCTCACGGCTGTTGGTATCCAGGCTCTTTCCATTCAGACTTCGTTCCAGACAGTCATTGACCCTTTTGTAAATATTTTCCACGGTCCCGCTGCGTTCCCGGAACTTGGGATAGGTCGAATAGACGGCGCTGTAATTATTGCCATAAGGCCGGGTCCCGGCGTCCAGGTGACAGTTCTGGCAATTCATCCCATTGGAAAGGGCGGCGACTGTGCCCCTGGGACCAAGATAGCGGGAGGTGTTGGCCACCAGCTCTTTTCCGTAACGGATCAGGTCGCCGTTGGCGTCAGGGAGGATCTCACAGCTGTCGGGAGGTTGCCAGATCAGCGATTTGTCGACGGCCGGATGATGGACCAGGATCATATCCGCCAAAAGCACTAACGTCACCACGATGACTATCCGTATTACCCAGTTCATCTTAACCGGCATAACAATAGGTACAGCCATGCTCTTGCGCGCGCCCTACCGCCCATACCCCGGAAGGCATGACCTGTATGCCCGGCAATAACCCGGCTATCCATTCTTTCTTCACTTCCGCCGCATCCTTCTGCATCTTCTCCGCTATCACCGCACTATATACCGTCATCGCCGCGTCGCATACGCAGAACATCACACCGCTGTCCTGCAATTCATTGATGCCGATCTGCACCGCTCCGAAGCCGGGGATCTTGAAATCATCCTTACCCGGCTGCCAGAAGGGATTGCGGGTGGAAGGTTTTTTAGTAGCCGGGTCATCGGCTTTGAATACTTCCCCAAAATTATACTTGGCCCACAACTCGCTCTGGAAGGCATAGGGTATGCCATCGTGCCGCAGCACTACCACGACATTGCAATCATTGGCCATTGTTCCCGTAGCCTGGTTGGTCAGCAGGAATACCCTCGGCCAGGCAAAAGGCATGATCTCATTGGGGCGCACCACATCGAAAACGATGCGATGTTTGCCCTTTATTTTTTTAAACCATTCATCCGGTTCGGCAAGGGAGGCGCCGGTTCCGGGCCCCGTGGAGACGCCGGCAAGGAGGGCGTCGTGCCCGGCAAGGGGGCCAGCGCCTGCCTGCAAAGACTGTAAGGGGGTCAGCAGGCCCGCCATGCCCATGGTAGCAGCGCCGAATGTCAGCTGCCCCAAAAATTTACGGCGGTCTGTTCCGTTATGGTCGTCGCGTTTTTCCATAATTAGCGTTTTTGGTAAAATTAGCCGGGGGGGTGGGGGTTGTCAATGGCATGTTCATGCTATAGAGGCCCATGTCCCGAGGGGGAGATCAGTCGCCGGCGGCCGGGGCAACTCACACGATCTTATCCCTTAAGGCTTTGACGACGGCTTCCCGGCCGCAGTTCACATGCAGCTTGGCATAGATGTTCCGGATATGGCCCCTCACCGTATCCAGGCTGATATGACAGGCGCTTGCGATCATCTTGTAGCTATACCCTTTTACCAGGTATTTAATGATCTCCGTTTCGCGTTCTGAAAGATGGTATTGCAAAGGGCGGGGAGGATGCAGGCGGAAGGATTCCAATATTTTCTTCGCAACGGAGGGAGAGAGAGGGGCGCCCCCATGCAGTACGTTGTCGATAGCTTCCAGCAGGCTGACGAAAGAAGTGTTCTTTAGAATATACCCGTTGGCGCCCAGGCAAAGACATTGAAACAACCGTTCTTCGTCTTCCAGTACGGTATGCATGATGATATAGGTTTGAGGACGGTGCTCTTTTATCACCTGCAGCCCTTTGATGCCATCGGCCCCAGGCATGTCGATGTCCATGATGATCACATCCGGCTGATGTTCGTCCACGACGGAGACCGCCTGGTCGCAGTTCTCATAGTCCCCGCATACGGAATAGCCATCGACGCCATCCAATAATACTTTAAGGGATTGCCGAAGCCGGAGGTTATCCTCGAAAATTACAATGCGGGTAGACATAATCTTAAAGTTACTCCTTGCCGGCCCTTGTTGCCAATAGCATCATTATGCCGGATATCCAGCCGCCAGTGGTGACTGGCCGCCCTTTCCTTCATATTCTTCAACCCATTGCTCATAACAGGCGCCATTCCATCGAAGCCCTTTCCATCATCGGCTATCGTCATCACCAGCTTCGTACCCGCCAGCTCAAAACGGATATGGGCATTCTCAGCGTCGGAATGCCGGGCCAGGTTGGTCACCGCCTCTTTAAAAATGAGGTAGAGGTCGCGGCGTTTCTGCATGGTCAGCCTGATCCGCTCGATAGCAGGGTCTATTTCCGCCTTCAGTACAATGTCTTTCGCCTCCAGTAATTCCGAAGCATATTGCAGCATACAAGGCAACGCTTCGCCCAGAGTATCGATCCTGGGATTAATGCTCCATACAATTTCCCGCATGGTCTGGGAGACTGTCTGGCTATCCTGGTAGATCCGTTCCAACAGGGGGCCCACGAGCCCATCCATTTGCAATTGTTTTTGCGCCAGCAGGCTACCCAGCGAGATATTGGTGAGGGTGGAGCCCACTTCATCGTGCAGGTTCCTGGAGATCTCGTTCCGCATCTGCTCCGTGCGCAGGCGTTGCTGCCCTCGAAGACGGTACAGTCCATAACAGCCCCCGCTCAGCAGCAGGGCTATCAGCGCGTAGAACCAGGCGGTCTCCGTAAACGGCGGCCGGATGAAAAAGCTGAGACAAGCCTCTCCCCTGCTCCATATACCCCGGTTATTCTGGGATCGGACCACAAAGGTATAATGCCCGGCAGGGAGATGACTGAAGTTGATTTGCCGTACAGGTCCGGCCATGACCCACCCGGTGTCTTCCCCGATGAGCTTATACATATATTTTGTCTGCACATTCCCCGTCAGATCTATAGTGGCATAGTGAATGGTAATGTCATTTTGCTGTGCGCTGAACAAGACCGGCTCGTCAGGGGTGAACATACAAGGCCGGCCGTTTACCTGCATCGCCGTAATGAGGGTCTCCTGCGGAGGCTGGCAGGCATTCAGCCGGGAAGGATCAAAAGAAAAGACAGCGCCTTTTCCCCCGCTGTACAGACATTTGGCCAGCGTATCATAAAAGAAAAAAGCGGTAGGGTATTTCACCGGCAGCCCATCATTCTCCGAGTAATTAAAAAATAATTCCGTACGGGGATCAAAACAGGAGATGCCCCCTTCCGTCACCAGCCACAATCTTTTTGTCCCGTCCTGGTAGATGCTGCTGATATGGCTGTTGACCAATCCCCTGTCATGTCCATATAAGGTAAGGGTGTTGTGCAGGACATTGAATTTTATCAACCCGCTGGTCACGGATCCCAACCAGATAATGGAGTCGTCCTCACAGCAAATGCCATATAAGTTACTAACCTGTCTTTTCAACGTTGCAGGAAGGGCTACTTCCCGGAACCGGTCCTTGCCCCTGTCCCGACACAGCAGCAGGGTGCTGGCATCATTGGTACACCAGAGACGGCCGTTTCGATCTTCCGACCAAACAAGAGGATACCGCAGCGGATACCGGGAAGAATTGCCCGGCAGCCAGGTAAACCGGCGTTGCACGGCATCAAAATAACAGAGGCCTTTCCCCCTGCCAAGTCCCATCCAGACCAGTCCTTCTCTGTCGACAAATTGAGTGGTGACAGGCACCGAGTCCAGCACGGAAGGTTGGCCGGCATACCCATTGAGCCGCCCGCAATTCCCCCTGGAAAGACAATACCAGAACAGCCCTTTTTGCGTACCGACCCATAGGGTGTCCGGATGGATCTGCCGAACCGTCCAGACAAAATTTGCCCAGGTATCATCCCCCGTATGCTGTAAGCGGAACTGCTGCTGCCGGCCGGAGGGCAGGTCTATTTTAAAGAAGCCTTCTCCATAGGTGGCAACCCATAAGTTGTCCTGATACCGGCTGGTGTGGGTCGCCTCATAATGAAGAGGCTGCCCGCTGCGGGCTTCGATAAGGGTGTGGCTACGGAACGATTGTTTGTGGGGAGAGATCTTTTGCAATCCCTCTGCCGAAGTCGCAAGCCACCAGTTATGCTGACGATCGCAAAAGGCGTTGTTGTATTCTGTCCTTTCGAAGAGGACCGGTGAGATCTTATGAAGTACCGGCCTTCCTTCCGGCCAGCTAACAGATATAATTCCCAGCCCGTAATTATGGAACAAAAACAGGATCCGGCCGGAATCCACTGCCACTACCTGCTGTGACCACAATACGTACGGGTATTTATTATAAGGAAAAACGCAGGCGCTGACCCTGTGGCCTCTTTCATCCATCAGCAGGAGGCTGTCCTTATCCGGTGGGATGCAGAGCAGATACCGGTCGTATACTTTGAATACCCGCGCCTCCGGGAAATCCTGCGCCTTCTTCTCCTCAAGCGCCGGAGTAGAAATGTATTTTATAAAACCCAGCTGGTCTTTGAAGGCAGAGAGCTCTATACGGGTGAGGCCATCCGCATTCGCGGCGCCGATATACCAGCCATCATAGAGCGACAGCAAGACATGTCCATCCGACAGCGGGATCATTTTACCTATATACCGAAGTCTTTCCCGAAGGGCGTCCGCTGCCGTAAAGGAAGATCTGAATACTTTTATCAGCGTCAGCTGTTCATTGAAAATATAGATGCAGTTGCGGCTGGCCGCCCATAGATGCCCTTTTGCATCCAGCTCCAACCCCGTGATCACGTTGTTGTATTCGTCCAGGGCATTGTTGCGGGCATAATAAAAATTCCGGAACAGGCCGGTGTTGCCATTATAAAAACTCAGACCCGATTGGGTACCGATCGCAAGCATATTGCCCGGCAGCTTCTTCAGACAATATACATAATTATGGGGGAGGGAATTGGCGCTGTCCTTGTAAAAATATTGAGTGATCTCCGTTCCGTCATACCGGTTCAACCCATCGCTGGTGGCCACCCAGAGAAAGCCCTTGTCGTCCTGTACCAGGTCATTGACCCGATTGCTGCTAAGCCCTTCCGTCGTCGTGAGTTTCTCCACAAAATGAGGATTCTCCTGCGCTGTCGCATTTAAAATAAATGCGGTACAGAAGACCTGGCAAATAGCAATTAATTGGTTAGCTGCCATAATCCGACGGAATAATGGACATAGGCTAATTTACCATTTTTTTCCCCAATTACCAGCTATCTGTCCGGAAAGGCGCCACAGGCAGCCCTTCTGTGTTATAAAGATCTCCGGTCACCCAATCCTTATATCCATAACGCACTGCTACCGGGGTCCTCACACTGTCTGATTGCACCGTGATGCCGGCGCCGGTGATCTTTGCTTTGGCGGGATAGAATATCCTGTCCTCCCCCGCTACCTCGAAGGCCGCGATGGGCTTGCCAAATGAGGTCAGCCCATTGGGGGTATTGTCAAAGCTGATAAGGACGGCATCCTTCACCACTTTCATCGAATGGTATACAGGGCTTTCATAAGCCAGGCCCGACCAGCCGTAGGTGTTGGCCAGCGCCCAGCAGACCAGCCTTCTGCTGATCGTCGTCTTGTCAGCCGGATGAATAGAGTGCTCTTCCCCCGCATCCAGACTCACCACCATGCCCGAATGAGGGATCTGGGGCAGAGCCCTGGCCTGCGCCTCCCGCAAAGGGGCCGCCGGTCCCAGGGTATCATTATAGGCATAAGGAGCTATTTGCACATAATAAAAAGGCCAGTCACCACCATTCCACAGCGTCCGCCATTCCTTTACCATGGCTGCCATCAGCCGGTCATAGATCCGGGGGTTCACCCTGTTCTGCTCGCCCTGGTACCAGATCACCCCCTTGATCCCATAGCCTATCAGGGGATTGATCATGGCATTGAACAATACGGTAGGCTCATTCTTATTGATCTTCGACGTATCTGTCGGGGAGGGTATTTTTATTTCGGGAAAGGCGGCCAGGCTGTTCTTATCCATCCAGGCTTCGATCACAGTTCCTCCCCAGGTAGGCATAATAACCCCCACCGGTACTTTCAATTTTTCCTGCAGGGCTTTGGCATACTGGTAACCCACAGCGCTGAACTCTTTTACGCTGAGGGCATTGGCTTCTTCCCAGGGAGTGGCTTTGCAATCGGTCTCCCCTTTTCTCGACAGCCCTCTCTCCAGGCGGAAAAGCCGGATCTCAGGGTTGCCCGCGTCCAGCAACAGTTCATTGGAATGCAGCACCGGCTGGTTTTTAAACCCTTTCACCGGCATTTCCATATTGGACTGTCCCGAACAAACCCATACTTCTCCGATCAGGACATTGGTGAGCACGAGTTTTTTGCCGGAGGATGCCGACCCGGCGGCCAACTTACCGGTCCCTTCCTCCAGGGTAATGGTAAAAGGTCCTCCGGCAGCAGGTGTCTTGACCAGCACCTTCCACGAACTATCGGCCGCAGCAACTGTGCTGATCATCCCATGATCCCAGGAAGTGGTAACCCTGACGGTAGCATGGGGCCTTGCCTTCCCCCACAAAGGGACTTTTGACTTTTGCTGCAGCACCATGTTACTGCCGATAATGGAAGGCAGGGTAATTTCACTCCGGGCGGTCAAAAAGCCGGTGAGGGTCAGGACCCACAATAGAAAGAAATGGTTTTTCATCTTTATACGTTTTATGGTCAAAAGAATTCCCCTAAAAGCTGCCGGGCTATGGTCCGTGCCGGCGCGACATCTTTTTCGTCGATGTATTTATAGGGCCAGCGCAGCCGGGTCCCGATATCCGCCCACCCGCCTATGGCCGCCAGGAATTTATCCAGGGCCGGGTTGGAGTAGCCGGCTTTTTTGTAAGGGACAATACACCGGTCGAAGAACTCCAGGATGCGGCCTTGTATTTCCAGGGCGGCGGACAGGTCGGCAGACGGTTGGTCCGGGGCCAGCCCTTTCGGCGAGGGGTTGCCGGCGGGGTCTCCTGGCAGCTGGCCCGGGGAAGGCCTTTCGTTTGGCCGCAGCGGATCCATCAGCCGCCACCATTTTTGCGATCCCTGCGGACTGAGACAGGCTACATTGGAATAAGCACCCGCCGCCACTTTTTCCTGTACGCCCGTAGCCAGAAGATGCCCCGGCACAAATACGGATAGATCCGGTGAGAGCGAACGCATCTCTTTATACCAGGTCGCATCCCCCGCGCCGGTCTTGATGCCGATGATCCGGGGAATAACCCGGCTGATCCGGGAAAGATCCGCGGGCGACAATACCGACTTGGCATGAGGTGGATTGTACAGGACCAGGGGAATATTACCGGCCGCCTCCCCTATCCTTTCGAGAAAACAGATCTGCTCCTCTTCTCCGGTTACCACCCAATCGGGCAGGATCACCTGGAAGGCATCCGGCTTCAGGGAGACGGTTCGTTTTATCCTTTCCAGGGTAATAAGGGGGACGGGATGGCTGGCCCCGATCTGGAAAGGCATGTTCAGGGCCTGGCATTTTTCCGCCATGATAACCTGCACCCGGTCAAACTCCGTTTCTGACTGGTTGTGAAATTCACCGGCCGTCCCATTGGAATACATCCCATCCAGGCCCGCGCCTATGAGAAGCTCAATCTCCTCCCCCAGCCGGATATAATCGATGCTGTCATTCTTATTAACAGGTAATAATAAGGTACCCCAATTGCCCCGTAGATTCTTTGCGGTCAACATGTTCAGATAAGTTATTTTAGATCGATGGCCACCTCTTCCATGACAATGCCTTCATAGGGCCGCTGTACTCCTGCCTCATAGAGACAGGCCAGCTTCCCATCCGGCAATACGGTCAGACAGGAATAGGCGGAAGGTCCTTCATATAAGGTCTTCCGGAGAACCCAGGTCCTGCCATCGTCATAGCTGACCTTAACGGTCATGCCCACCCGGGCCGTTGTACTGGCTGGGTTGGAGAAGATCAGGCATTCCTTTTTCCCGGGAAATTTATATTGGATAAGATTGCCTTCACAGACCGGCTCCACCAGCGCCGTATCGGCAGGGGCAGCCGACCATTTTTTCCCGGCATTCTTACTGATGGCGATCTGCCGGTACCGGGGTTTGCCGGTATTACGCATGTTGAGCAGGAGATGGCCATTGGAGAGCTGGGCTACGGTGGCTTCATTCGTGCTGTCCTGTGCAATACCGCCCAGGCGCCAGCTATTCCCATGATCATCGGAGTAAATGACATGGGAATAGTTGTTCCGGGTCACGGCTTCTACGTGATTACAGGGAACGATGAGGCGCCCTTTATGTTTGCCTTTGCTGACCTGTATGCCCCTCCCGGGCCCGGTAGCATACCAGGTCCAGTTGTCCGGTTTGACCTCGGAGGTGATCTCCCGGGGTGTGGACCAGGTCCGTCCATCGTCTGTCGAGGAGAGGACAAAAACCCTTCTTGTATTCTTACCGGTCCTATCCTTGATGGCTTTCTCATGATCTTCGCCCAGGTTCCAGGTGGAGAGCAGCACCACGGCCCCGGTCTGTTCGTCCACGATGGGCGTTGGGTTCCCGCAGGTGTTGGTAGAGTCATTCCATATAACTGTCATGGGGCCCCAGGTCTTACCGCCGTCTTCCGAACGCCGGAGTACCAGGTCGATATCTCCCGCATCCCCGCAATTATTCTTTCTCGCTTCCGCAAAGGCGAGGACGGCGCCCTTGACGGTAGTTACCATCGCCGGTATGCGGTAACATTTATAACCGTCTTCCCCATTTTTGTAGAGATAGTTAAAGGATTGTGCAAGGGCCGCGTGCGTTGCAAAAAGGGCAAGGACCACTATCATTCTTCTCATCGGGTTTGGATTTTATGGTTAATAGCCGGCATCTGTCCTTTATCATCCGGGAACAAGAGGCTAAAAATATATCCCGTCACCAGACAGCCGGCCACGGCAAATACGGGATATAGAAAGAAGTTCACCGCTTCGCTGCGTTGTACAAAATAGAGTCCGATGCTGCTCAGCACAAAGCCCACCAGGATGCCCGTGCTGTTGATCCGGGGAAAGAAAATCCCCGCGGCAAACATGCCCGCCAGGCAGCCGCCGAAAAGCCCGATGATCTTCAGGTACTGGTCCCAGATAGAGGCGTTTTGCAGGTAGACCAGGTACATGGCTATCAGGCAACCTGATGCCCCAAGGATCATAGTAAAGATGCGGGCAAAACGGAGGCATTGCCGGTCGGTGGCATTCTTTTTAAACGGCTTATAGAAATCCGTCGTCACCACCGTGGCGATGGAATTCATGCTGGAGCCGATGGTGGACATGGTGGCGGCAAAGAGACCGGCGATGACCAGGCCGGAAAGCCCGGCCGGCAGCTGCTGGGAAATAAACCAGGGGAAGACATCATCCGTGCGGCCATTCGGGTTGAGGTTGCCGGCATGATGCCGGTAATAGAACCATAAAGCCGTACCCACTCCAAAGAAAATAATGGTGGCGGGAATGACCATAAAGGCGTTGGTGTAAATCGAACGGCGGGCTTCCTTCTCCGTGGCCGTGGTAAGATAACGCTGCACAACCACCTGGTCGGAAGTATAGGTTACGAGGTTGGTCAGCAGGGCGCCTATCACTACTACCCACAACACCGGTTGGGACATGCTCCACCCTAAATTCGCTACCCGGAACTTGTCGTTGACATAGGCTTCATGCAGGAAACCGGAGAAACCACCGGGGGTATGCGCTGTTATAAAGAAGAAGCTGGCCAGGGCGCCTCCCAGCAGGACGAATACCTGCATCACCTCTGTCCACACGACGGCTTCGATCCCCCCGGCCACACTATAAGCAGTGGTGATGAGGGTGGTGAGTAAGATACAGGCAAAGATATTGATGCCCGTCACGGTGCTTAACACGAGGGCGGGCAGATAAATGACCACCCCCAGCCGGCTCAGCTGGAAGACGACAAAGGTGAAGCTGCCTAATAATTTGACCTTGGTGTTGAAGCGGATCTGTAGATACTCGTATACACTGGTCAGCTTCAGTTTTCTAAAATAGGGCAGGTAGAAAAAGGTGACAATGGGGGCGATGACGAGGATCATCGCGTTGTTCATGAAATAGACCCAATCCGTCGCATAGGCCTTCGCGGGGATCGCGATGAAAGTCAGTGCGCTGAGCTTGGAGCCAAAGATGCTGAGCCCGGCGGCCCACCAGGGAATTTTTTGTCCTCCCAGGAAAAAGTCGCCGGTCGTAGCGCCCATATTCCTGGACACGAACACACTGATGCCGATCACCACGGCAAAATAGAGGGCAATCACGGTCCAATCCAGTCCTCCGAATTTCCCGGAAGGCTGGCGGGGTGAGGCCATCAACACTTTATTCGTCCGGACGGCAGGCCGGGCTTCTCCGCCTGCCAGGACAATGCGCTCGTTCCAGGTGACCAGGGGAGTCGTTACCGGGGCATAAAGGCTTCCATGAGGATGGGCAACGGCATCCGCTTTGATGTCCACGGGCATGCTGCCCATGACCGACCAGGAATCGGTGAGGGTATTATAAGCCAGGATATCGTGGCGGAATCCGGGATGGCTGTCTTTTAGCTCAGCCACCAGGGAAGCTGCTGCGCCATCGTCTCCGCCGAATAATACTAAGTGGGATTGGCCTGCGTGGTAGGCCGGAGAGGGGGCCGCCGCTAAGGGATGAGGCAGGTCGGCAATGCGGCGCCAGGCTTTGACGACGTCCTTCCCCGAAGGTTGGCCGGAGGCCCTGGCCGGATCATACTCCCAGCAATCCTGTAAATATTCCCGGCGGGGGGCCACTGCCGGTGCTGTTCGATCCGGAGAGGTCGCCGGACCTGGGCCTGGAACAGTCGTCGCTAAATGGACTCCTCCGAAAATATAGACCTTACCTTCCCAGGCGCCGGCAGCCGCCAGCATGCGCGAGGCCCCCGGCAACGGGTCCAGTACCTTCCATTTTCTTTCAGGGCCCCGGGCGGAAAGGTCCAGGCACCAGCAATTATTTTCCGTCAGTCCGGCGGGCGAGTGGATGCCGCCGGCCACATAGACCTTATCGCCCGCTATGACCCCGCAGCCATTGATCAGCGGAGCCGGCATCGGGGGTAAATATTCCGTCTCCACCCGGCCCCCCACATATTTTAAGAGAAAGACATCCGCATAATTCCGTTGAGCATCTCCACCTCCCAGGCAGAGAAGACCTTCCTTATAGGTGAGGGAGATGCCATATCCCATCGGGCGGGGCAGTTTGCCGGCCTCTTTCCAGGCGCCATCTTTTTGTTCCAGCACGTAGATGTTGTCGTACCAGGTTTTAACACCCTGGGTCCAGGGTCTTTTGTCGCCGGGAAAATTAGCGCCCCCCGCTACGATGAGTGCACCATTGCTGACTCCCGCATAGGAGCCTGCAAAGCCGTCTGGGTCGGGGATGGGGCTGGCCTGCTCCCAGGTAAAGAAAAGCTTATCGGCGGACGGGGTGGCGGATGACGCTGAGTCCGGCTGCTGGGCACGAGTATTCATAGTCAGAATGCATAAAATAAGTACAGGCCATTTTTTCAATATCGGCATGCATCGGGTTTTAACGACAATTTCTCAAAAAAAGACAGCTCAGCCAACTGATTGTAAAATTCATCATAACTTTCCTGGCTCAGCGTGGTGAGGGGCAGCCTGCAAGGGCCCAGATCCCAGCCCATCATCTTCATGATAGCCTTCTGACCCGGTATAGGCGGATATTTCAGCAGGACCCGGATGACCTCTACCATATAGGCATGCGACTCCCGGGCCGCCTTCATGTCTCCCTTCTTAAAAGCTTCCAGGGTGGCCAGGTAAAGGGGTGCGGCAAAAGTATAGGTGCTGCCGATAGCCGCCTTCGCTCCCACCGCAAGGGCTGGCAACAACAACTCATCTACTCCATAAAGGATATCATACCGGCCTCCTTCAAAGTTGAGACAGGATTGATATTCCTGCAGGGTGGTAGCCGTATACTTTATCCCTGCCAGGTTGGGGATAAAGTCTCCCGCTAATTCCAGGAATTCCCGCATGTCCATGCCCACCCCGGTGAGGTGAGGGATATGATAATAATAAAAAGGCAGTTTCGGAGCAGCACTGGCGATGTCCGCCATACAGGATACCAGGGTTTGAACAGAGCCGGGTTTGAAATAAAAAGCCGCTACCGAGGCAACCGCATCGGCGCCTGTCTCAGCGGCATGGGCCGCCAGTGACCGGGCATCCGCAATACAGCTATGCCCTACATGGACGATGATCAGCAACCGCCCGGCGGCCGCCTTGACAAATTCCTCTGCCACCAGCTTTCGCTCTTCCAGGGTCATATTGGGTCCTTCTCCATTACTGCCGCAGACAAAGATGCCTTTGACACCCTCCTTTACCAGCTTGTTCACCAGCACGGGGATCATCTCTTTATTAATGGAACCATCTTCATAGAACGGGGTAAACGCCGCCGCAATTAATCCTTCAATTTTTTTAATCACCTTCATATTGTCTTTTAATTATTGGTTTTTGAGGAGGGTACCGGGAGTTCTCTCCCGGTCGCTACGCATAAGATATTGATCGGGATATGCGTCACTTTTCCCATACAGCATAGCCCGATCAGTAACCTACAGTCTGCACCAACTTACTGTTATTCGCCAGCACGGTCGTATTCAGGGGCCAGAATAACGGGGTAGTCTTACCCGCGAGGTTGGGCACATAGGTATACACGTTGATCGTACCTCCTTTGTGGAACCGCACCAGGTCAAACCAGTGTTTGTTCTCAAAGAATAATTCCCGGCTTCTTTCGTTCAGGATCTCCAGCTCCACCGTGGCCTTGTCCGTGGCGCCGGTATAGTCGCCGTTGCCCGTACGCACCCTCACCTTGTTGAGGTAAGTGATGGCATCCGTTGTATTATTCAAAGCAGCATAAGCTTCCGCCTTCATCAGGTAAACATCCGCCAGCCGGTAGATAATGACATCATTGTCGGAGACCCGGTCATCCGTATATTTTGTGCCCGGCATTTTGGTGATCCAGGAGATCTTTGGCCCGGAAGCCTGTCGTTCCGTGACCCAGGTATAGGGGATACGTTTGTCATTGGGATAGGCGCTGAACAAAGCCCTTGATTTTGTGCTGATCTGGTAAGCGCCCAGTCCGTTGGAAGTAGTCTGTACATAGGGCAGGCTGTCCAGGTTCAGGGCCCCCTGCACCCCTGTCAGGTAAGGTAAGGCATTGAGACCATAGTTGGCACCCGTCTCATCCCGTTGGTAATAAGCAGCCAGCACCACTTCCGGGTTGTTGGCCGCCCGGAGACCGGTTACGTTCTTAAAATCGGTATTGAGGGTAACCCCGGAGGCTTCCACCTCACCTATCGCCGTGATGGCATCATTGAGATCGGCGTCGCCGCCTCCCAGCACTTTCGCGCTCCAGAGTTTGGCGTCCGCCTTTAAGGCCTGCGTAGACCCATAGGCAAAGCGGTACTTCGAAGGATAGGTCTTCACCGAAAATCCGCTCATCGACCTAAAGAGCAGGAGGGCGGAGTCCAGGTCGCTATTGATCTGTTTCATCACATCCGTGGCAGGTGAACGGGCCAGTAAGGGCACATTCTCATCCACCACCGCCTGCAACATCAAGGGGCAGTCGCCGATGATCCGGGTAAGGTGGAAGTATACAAAGGCCCGTAAGGCGTAGGTCTCAGCGAGGATACGCTTCTTCGTATCAGGAGCGGTGGAAAAAGGGAAAGCCTGGATCTTGTCGAACAGGAGATTGCAGTTCCCGATGGCCTTATACCAGTCGTTGTAATTAATAGCACCGGAAGAAGGCGAAAGGGTTTGCGACCAGGCTACGGTGAAGCGGGAGTTGAGGGCGGAGATCAGCTCTTCCCCCCGCTCAGTCCCATAGGTGATGTTGTTGGCGAAGGTGCGCATATAGGTATAGATACCCGTCAGGTAAGGATCGAAGTCGCCTTCGTGGGTGAAATAGGTTTGTTCGGTGATGCTTGACTGAGGGGGTACTTCCAGCATTTTTTTGCAACCCGACAAGACCAGCAGCAGGCAAACAGGCAGGGCCAATATTTTTATGATCTTTTGCATGTTCAGTTATTTTTTAAAATTTCAGGGTAGCTCCCAATGAATATTGTCTCGGACGGGGATAACTACCGTCATCGAAGCCGGTATAACTTTCAGGATTCATGCCCGAGTATTTTGTGATATATCCCAGGTTGTTGACACTGGCAAATACATTCAGGCTTGACCCATGGAACTTGCGGGCGATGGACTGCGCCAGTTCATAAGACAGCGCGATCTCCCGGAAAGCGAGGAAGTCTCCTTTTTCCAGCATGGGCGATGAATCGGAAGAATAACTTTGATTCACTCCCAGGGTGGCTCCCCGCAGGTAATTACGTTGTCCGAAATCATAATCGGCAAAAGAGAACCGGGCGTATTTCTTCCCTTCATCGCCTGCTTTCTGCCAGATATCCGGACCCAGGGCCTGCTTGGGGGCGCCCTCATTAAAGGCCCGGCCCTGTCCCAGCGAACGGGCCAATGCACCATTACTGATAATATGGCCCATGGCGAAGTCTACAGCTACCCGTAAGGAGAATCCCTTGTAGCTGACCGTGTTCTGCATACCGCCGATGACGCTGGGCGTACGCCATCCCATGAATACCTGGTCCTTGGTATCGATGACACCATCGTTATTGACGTCTTCCCAGATATAGTCGCCGGCATGTTTGCCTACCAGGATGCCGGAGGGAGAGGCGAGGTTGTCTTTTATTTTAGCATTCCAGGCGGCAGCTTCCGCATCCGTGGAAAATACGCCCAGGGCTTTGTAACCCCAGAGGCCGCCAACACGTTCGCCTTCCGCATAACCACCCGCTTCGACGAGTTGTTTTTTTGACGGGTCATAGATGATGTCCCCACCCTGGCGGTTTTTAGCACGCCCATTGGGAGGAAGTTTGGTGATGACCGTTTTGTTGAATGCCAGAGAAAAGCTGGTATTCCAGTTAAAGGTCCTCGACTTCAGGATGGCTGCATTCAGTTCTATTTCCACCCCTCTGTTCCGCAGGCTACCGTTGTTGTAGGTGATAGAGGCAAAGGGCGCTTCCGAAGGAAGGGGTTTGGAAGCCAGCCGGTTTTTTGTCACTTTGTTATAATAGTCCACTACGAGTCCGAGCCGGTCTTTAAAGAAGGAGATCTCCGTTGCCAGGTCCGTCGTCTCGGTCAGTTCCCAACGCAGGTTGGGGTTGGAGAGGTTGGCCCGGAGGATGCCCGATCCCTGGGCGTAATTCGTCGCGGAATAACCGCCATAGGTATCGGTGATGCTGAGGTCATTCAGCCCGGCCTGTCCCCAGCTGGCTCGCAGCTTCAGGGTGCTGATCGGTTCGAAGGTCCAGAACTTTTCTTTGGCGACATTCCACCCCGCGGCCACAGAAGGGAACAAGGCATATTTATTATCGGGAGCGAAATTGGAGAAGCCGTCATAACGCAGGGCGCCGCTCAGCAGATACCGGGCAGCGTAGTCATAGTTGAACTGCCCGAAAAAGCTGGCGGACCTGGTCTCTGTCAATGTCGTTCCGAAGTCGGTGACGTTGGTGGTGATGACGCCGTTGACGAGGCTGGTAGACGGCTCGCTGATGGTATAGATATAATCATTGGTAGCGCGCTGGCTGCCGATGGTGATGGTGTTGCCGGTATTCCGGGTATAGTTGAAACCGCCCAGGACGGTGAAGTGATGATCGGCTTTGAGGTTGAAATCATATTGCAGGATCTGGTCGATCATCATTTGGCGGGTGTTGTTGATCTGCTCATTTTTCTGCCGTTGGGTGGAGGGCTGGATCTCATCCGGGGGAGTTCCCTTTCTCATAAAGAGATACCGGTAGTCCTGCGCATAGTAGGAGACGGAGGGTTTGTAGTGTAAACCCTTGATGATGGTCCAGTCGCCGGCCAGGCGGCTGACCCATCGTTCGGTAGACACCCGCGTATTGTCGTATTTCAGCGTGTGGAACCGGTTGGGCACCGTATACAGTTCCCCCACCGTGGGGTCGCCATTGTCTTTAAAGATGCGGATCAGGGGGGTGATACGTGTTCCCCGTGCCAGCTCGTTCGTAAAGGCGGCCACATAGTTAGGCACGATATTCTGGTAGTTGACCATGAGGTCGACCTTGAAATTGTCTACGGGTTTGAAGCCGAAGTTACCCAGGGCGTCATAGCGTTTGTAATTCGTGCCTATGAAGGTCCCGGCCTGGTTGGTGTATCCCGCCGAGAGGAAATAATTGGCTTTGTCGCTGCCTCCTTCGACGGAGAGGTTGTCATTATTCGTCAGACCAGTGACCCATATCAGGTCCTGGTAGTGGTTGTCGGCATACAGCAGTTTGGTACCGGGGTTGATCGGGTCATCCATGGTCTTATACCCTTTGGCCAGCAGGTTGTCTACATAAGCCTGTCCTTCCACGGCAACGATGTTATTATACAAGGCCGTCAGGTTAATATTGGTGCCGTATTGGCCCGGGGCGGTATAGACGCGGGTACCTGCGGAGAAACCGCCGTTGTTCAGCAGGTTGTTCTTATCCAGGGCATCGGAGGTATTAAAGACTGTGGTGCGGGCGAGCCGGAGGTATTGTTCCGCGCCCATATAATCGTAACCCCGGGAGGGTGTTTCCCAGGTGGTGCGGTGATTGAAAGAAAGCCGGGTCTTGCTGTTGAGCCTTCCGCTTTTTGTTTTCACCACGATGACGCCGTTGGCGCCACGGGCCCCATAGATGGAAGTAGCCGCAGCGTCTTTCATCACCTGCAGGGATTCGATATTGTAGGGGTTTACGTCAGCCATAGGACGAAACACTCCGTCCACGATCACCAGCGGGCTGGTGGCATCTGAGCTGCCGGTGGGGTCTCCGCCGCTGTTGCCGATACCCGTTCCGTAGGGATTCAGCTTGGTGCCGCCCCGTATGATGATGTTGACGGGAGAGGCGCCCGGCTGTCCGGAGCTGACGGGTACGGAGACCCCGGCGAGCTTACCTTGTAAGGCCAGCACCGGGTTGGGGCTGGTGACATTTTTCAGTTCGTCGGGATTTAGTTTAGCAACGGCCGCCGTGGTCTTGGCCCTGCTTTGCTGGGTATAGCCCACGATGATGACGTCCTGCATGGACTCCACGGCGCGGTTGAGGGAGAGGCTGATCTCTTTCCGGCCGCCCGTCGGCATCTCCGTGGGGGTATACCCGATAGCGGAAAATACCAAAACGGCCGAAGGGTTGGGAACAGCGATGATAAAGACGCCGTCCGCATTCGTGATGGTGGCGCTCTTGCCGCCTTTTATTCGCACCGTCACATTTTCGATGCCCTTACCCGTGCTGTCCGTTACTTTCCCGGAGACGGTGGCAGGAGACTGGCCGAAGGTGAGGACATGGGAGGAAAACAGTACTGCCGTCAGCAGCAGCCATCGCAGCAGCCATTGCTTGGGCGGAAAAAATACTTTCTGGTTCATACGCAGTTACATCGTTTTGAAAGAAAATTAAAAATATTTATTACCGGATAGGGGTAAGGTTTGTAATAGTTCAAGGTTCGCTGCCGGCTACGGTTGCACGGATCAAAGTTCGCTGTCGGCCAAGGTTAGTGCTGGCCAGGGTTAGCACCGGCCACGGTTAGCACCGGTCAAGGTTCGCTGCCGGCCACGGTTCGCTCCGGTCAAGGCTCGCTGGCTCCGTTGAGGATCCAGCCCAGGTTGAACTTGTGGAATTCGATGGATTTATTGCTGGTGCTGCTGTTGCTCAGCCCTTCATTGATCTCGATCAGGGCCCCTACGGCAAAGTCAGGGGTCTTTACCATACTGGAGTATCCTCCTTTGGCAATATTGTTCCCTGCCTCGATAGCCGTGTAATCGCAGGTGTTCCAGTCATAGATGCTGCGGCTCCGCTGCCAGGTGGCGCCTTCATCATAGCTGATGCGGGCTGTCATGTTGCAACGCTGGCTCTCGCTGTTCGGGTTCAGGAATATGATCCTGGTGGGAGCCGAGGCGTTATACCGGATAATAGAGCCTTCGCACATCGGGTCGGTCAGGGCGGCATCCGCCGTCCAGGCGCCAAACCCTCCGCTGATGGAGCCGGTGGCTTTCACCCGTCTTTTTGCGGCGGCCCATTCGGTGCTATTCGGACGGTCATTCCGGAGTAAAGTGCCGTCCAGCAACTCTACAATGGTGCTCTCATGTTTGCCGCCTGACAGGAGTTGGTAGGACCAGGTCACTCCGTGGTCATCGCTGTAAATATTTCTTCCATAAGCGGGGATGATGAGTCGGCCGGGGTGATCTACCGTAGTCTGGATTCCCACGCCGGGACCCATGGCATCCCACTTATAGGTGGAGGGGGTCAGCGTAGCCGTCAGGTCTACCGGTGTGGACCAGGTGGCCCCATGGTCATCGCTGTGGGAGACATAGACCCTCCGGTCGCCCCAGGCGGTAAAGTCGGAGATCGCATGTTTGGCCGAGTCGTTCCAGTTCATGAAAAGCCATACCCTTCCGTTGGATCCCTGGTTCCAGTCATATACGGCGGTGGGATTTCCCCAGGTGCCGGGGCCCGTTCCCACTACTTCGCCCAGGGCGGACCAGGTGGCGCCGTTGTCTGTCGATCGCTTGTAAACCAGGTTGATATCTCCGTAATCACTGGGGCTCCATCTCCTCCCTTCTGCAAAGGCGATGAGGGTCCCGTTGTTGGTTTTTACAATAGAAGGGATCCGAAAGGAATGGTAGGTGGTGACGCCGCCGGCGCCTTCATTGCCCCCGTTGAAAAGCACCATGCTGGTGTGGATAGGGGCAGCCAGCCGGGAAGATGTCGCCGTGCTGTCACCCGTCCCGGGGGTGGCGGTTCTTTTCGCACAGCTGCTGCCGGCGGAAAGAAAGAGGATGCCGGCCAGGCAGCAAAGCCAGGCGGCGGGGCTGCGGCGATAGAGGCCGGCGGTCCGGCAGTCGGCGCCCCCACGGGTTATTTTAGTTCTGGTCAGGAAGGTCATAATAGCAAGCTTTCGTTTAATAGTACTTATGTACTACATAACAAATGTAGGATCAAAAATTCCTTTCTGCAAAAAAACTTTGGAAAGAAAATTTGAGACGCAAAAAAGCCCCGCCGGTGAACCCGGCGGGGCATGACTAGCGAATACATTAATTATAAAGTTGCCTTATAAGCCGACAATTCAGATTCAATACTTACAGGAATAAATTTTGATTTCAGTGCACATTTAATGATACGACTTAATTCCTCATGTGTCAGAGCACCCAGACAAACCACTCCCCATAAAGTTTTGGAGGCTTCTTCAAATTTCGCATAAGATTCTTTACGAATATTAGATTGAAAAAAGATAAAAGTATCTTTCTCAAAACAGAATTTTTCATCGCCGATCATTTGTCCTGCAGGGATAAAATAATAAGGAATACCCTGATGGACTGAACAGCCATAATGCGTTCCCGGAACTGCCAGATTATTCCGGGAAGTAGTCAATGAGTGTATCAAATAAACTTCGTCCTCATTCGTATGTAGGACAATAGCGTATTTATCACGGCTCGTCCCATCGTCTTCAAATTTATAATTTCTTATTCTAAGAATAAGGCCAGGCTTCCATTCCATGTGAACTCCGTTAAAGATTATCTATTCCTTCCTGCATCTGCATACTTTCAAAAGCGGATTGGGCGGCTAATTGCTTAATGGGATCATCTTTGATTAACTCTGAAAAGTCAATGGTGTGATTACTTTTCTTTCCGTAAACCTTAAAATTTAATTCCAGATCATTCTCAGATACATGTTTATGCCACAATGTATTCTCTTCATGAAGAAGTTGAATTAATTGTTTAGCTGTATACGTGCCAAATCGATCAATAACATTATCAATAAGTTCTTTCTCGTAAGATGAAAGTTCGTCTAAGTGGAAACGCCCTTTGGGACGAATAACTATCTGTGTCTGGTTATTGAAACTATCAGTTTTTTGAGTTTCAATAAAGTTGTCCAGGTTAATGGGCTCCCCGTTCTGCAAAAGGGATTGATCATAACGTAATTCATTGTATAATTCTTCTGCGACAGGCCCCATTTCCCATACTTTATAGTCCAGCCAGGTTACGGAAACACCTGTGTTCGTATAAGATGTCTCGTCAATCAGATACAAGATCTTCAAAGCTTTTGTCATGCTTAGATCCGGAATCTGCGTACTAAGGTAATTTAGCAGGTTCCCTATTTTGTTATTCAATTGGTTTCTAAACATATCACAAAACTAATATTTTTAGTTAACTCAGCAAACAAAAACTGTTCACAAACGAATTACTCAATATACTGAGTAAAATTGCTCAATGCATTGAGTAATTTGCAAGCCTCTTCTAAAGTCCTCTACTTCAACTTCTTAAAATGATGCTCCAGGTGCTGCAGCATCCCCTGCCGAAAATCTTCCTTGGACCCATTCTTCAGGATATTGACCAGGTCAAGGTGGGACACCTTACCGATGATAGGCACTTTCTCCAGGGATACCAGGTAGCCGAACACGGGTAGCAGCATGCTCTGGAAGCGCTGCAGGGTCTCATTACCCGTCATCTGGTAGATCTTCCCATGGAAGGCGATCTCATTCTTGATACGGAAGGTCTGGCGTCCGCCGGTAACCTTTTGATTGATGGCGATCTGCTCCAGCTCTTCCACATCCTTTTTGGTTTTCCGAAGGTAGAGGAGATCGGCCAGGCCAACTTCCAGCGTAAGCCGCAATTCAAAGATATCCTGTAAGGTGCTGTCTCCGATGATCAGCGGATCCAGCACCCGCTCGAAGGAGCTGAGTATATCGGGGCGGGCCAGCACCATGCCCCTCTTCTTTTTTGTTTCCACCATGCCCAGCATTCTCAGCCGGCTCAGGGCTTCCCGCACGACATTTCTGCTGACACCGAGGGAATCGGCCAGGTCCAGTTCCTTGGGAAGGGCATCCCCCGGTTTGAACGATTTCTCTTTCAGGTATTCCCGCAACCGGATCTCCACTACGTCCGCCATAGTTTTTTGAACAATACGCCCAAGGTCATTTTTTAGATCAGTGTTCCCCATGCTGTCAGCAATTATTGTTAACGATGCAAATATTGTCTAAATGTAGCACAAATTAAAATGATTTGACCGGAGGCCGGAGGGATAGGCAGGGTACCTTCCCTTTTTCTACCTTCGTATCATGAGCGAATATCTAAAGAACTTTTCCCGCTTCCTGATCTCCTATGCCGTGCAGAAAGACATTTCCTCCGGCAAGTTGTCCGCGCTGGCGGGCATCGACCTGGCCGCTCTGAAGGAAAATAAAAAGATAACGATCAGTCTGAAGCAATTTAATGACCTCTGGGTAAATGCGATCCACCTCAGCGGGGATCCGCTCTTCGGACTGCATTTCGGGGAAACGTTGCAGGTGGCAGCCCTGGGTATTGTGGGAGCTGTCGTCCGAAATAGCCGCACGGCAGGAGAGGCGATAAAGAACTGCGCCACCTATGTTCAACTGATGACCGACTTGTTCGATACGAAGATCCGGAACAAAAAGCACACATTTACCATCCAGTTCTCGCCCGCCAAAGACAAGCTGACGGCCTACCCCGTGATGAGCAAACAGTTGATGGACCTGTCCATGGCGTTTGTGTTACACGAGCTGGATGGGTTAATGTTTACCAAAATAAGACCCATGACGGCCGAGCTGCCCTATGAGGAGAAAGATGAAGCAGAATATGAACGGGTGCTGCGCTGCACCCAAATGAAAAAAGGGGAAAATTATATCCTGGAATTTGACAATGCCTTTTGGGAAGAGCCCATCATAGCCGCCAACTTCGAATTACAGGCCTTCCTTCTCCAAAAGACCGCGGAGCTGACCTACCGGGCGGAGAGTCAGGAATCGCTGGGCTCCCGGATCGTCGGGCTGTTACGCAGCAATACCTACCTGGGCATCCCCACGCTACAGGAGGTGGCGGCCAATCTTCACCTGAGCCCCCGCAGTCTGCAAAGGAAGCTGCACCATGAGGGCACCTCCTACCAGGCCCTGGCGGATTCCGTGCGGAAATCGATGGCTATTCATTATTTAAACCAGGGGAATTACCCTGTGAAGGAAATATCCTATATGCTGGGATATAATGAGCTCAGCGCTTTCAGCCGGGCCTTTAAAAAATGGACGGGCCAGACCCCGCAGGCATTCCGGAAGAGCAGGACGACCGAACCATTACCCTCCCGCTAAAGGAAGGGGTCTCGCTGGTGCCCCTGGCCGCGCTGGTGCCCCTGGCCGCGCCGGTGAGCTTGGTCGCGCCGGCCTTATTTCATCGGCGCATCTCCATTGAACATATCGCGGTACATCTTCCAACCTGCTGCCGTCTTCTTCCAAAGGACCAGGTATTTGCCTTTGCCCAGGGATTGATGTTCGGCGCCAAAGAGTTCGTATACCCCTTGCTCGGTAGCATATTCATCCGTCAACCCATATAGCTCCACCGTCGTAAACGCAATATCCCGGATACCCGTCTTATAGGCCGACCTGTAAAACAGCAGTAATCCCTTTCGTCCCGAGAGGAGGGGCGTATTGGCAGCCATGATACAACCGTCCGTAGCATAACAATCCAGGAACAAAGAAGAATCCCCTTTACTAAAGGATTCGCCATACGTCCTATTAACGGCAGCAAGGGCAGCCTTCACAGAATCTTTGTCGGGCGTCGCAGCCGAAGCAGGCGCCACGGCTGAAGTCCTGCCATAAGATACCACGCTAAATATCGCCATCGTCATCATCGATAAAATAATTTTTTTCATATTGAGTCTTTTGGAACATAAAAGTAAAAGACTCCCCTCTTTTACGAACAGGCTGGCATGTAATGACAAACCTTTGGCGTAAGTTGGTAAGGATGATGTTATGCTGCGACGCTCAGCGCGCCCAGCACCTGTTTTAATTGGCGGATATGCCTCTGCGTGTGAAAGACAAAAAATTTGATCCACTCATACCGGGTCAGCGTTCCGAAAGTGGGCAGTTCGAAGTCCGTACAGGTTGCTTCCAGGTCGGTGGTCCGCGTTGCCTCTTCCAGATAGTGCCGGATGCCGGCAAAAGTTTCTACCATTTCTGTTTTGTCATGAGGCCCCTTCCCGGGCCGGACAAAATCGGGGGAGGACATTTTTATCGTAAAATTTAGAAAGAGGTCCCTGATGGGTGCTACCCTTTCGTCGTAGGCACGTTGGGCCGCCTGGGTATGTTCATCGGGGATGGCCGAAACAGACTTGATAAGGTGCTCGGCGATCTGCCCGGGTGTCCAGCTCCCCTCCTGTGGGGCCAGGTTGAATTGTTCTTCTTTAAAGGCGGATAAGGTATTGATCAGCTCCTGAAAAGTGTCGCTTATCTCCTTTTGCAGTTGTTGTCTGACAGATGCTTCCATACTTGATAAGTTTAGTCCTGCAAAGATGGAGCCTCTCACGGGTTTAAAGGAGGTGCAAAAACGACATTTAGAGGGGTTGATTGCGCCTCTATTGCGGAATCTAACCCGACAAACCCGCCAGTGAACCATCGGGGGCACAACTTTTGTATTCTTATCATCCACCATTCCCCTGTAGAAATCATGCGACAAGAAGTACACTCATTTTATAAAGACGTTGTCATGCTGCTCCATCAGCACGAATTGCCGTTCATGGTCGGCGGCGGATTTGCCATGCACCATTACACTGGTATTGTAAGAGATACGAAAGATCTGGATATATTTTGCAAACCCGGCGAATATGCCCCTATCCTTAAATTATTGGCTGACCATGGCTATGTGACGGAATTAACGGATGCCCGCTGGCTGGCAAAGGTGTTCAAAGACCATCGTTTCATGGATATTATCTTTAATACTACCAATAATATCTGCACTGTGGACGACAGTTGGTACGAACATGCCGTAGAGGGGGAGTTTGGAGGCATACCCGTCCGGATGCTGCCGCCGGTGGAATTGATCTGGTGTAAGATCTATGTACAGAACAGGGAAAGGTTCGACGGGGCCGACGTCAACCACCTGCTGCTGCATACCGGCAAACACCTGGACTGGGAAAGGCTCTTACGCCGCATCGATGCACACTGGCATCTCTTACTGTCAGCCATCCTTCTCTTTCAGTTCGTATACCCTTCAGAATATCCGGAGATCATCCCCCGCTGGCTGTTTGACGAGCTGATGCAACGGGCCCTTCAGCAATATGATGTGCCGTCTTCCCTGGAAAAGGTTTGTCGCGGCCCATTGATCGACCAGACCCAATATGCCTCGGATATTGTCGAGGAACATTATAAAGTAACGACGATTAAAACTATTTAGCCATGCCTTCAGTCAACGGGAAAACACGCATAGCAGCCATCGCCGATATTCATGTCAAGGAGACAGACAAAGGCAACTGGACAGGGCTCTTCCGGGAAGCCTCCCAACAGGCCGACATCCTGCTGATCTGCGGTGACCTCACCAACACCGGGGATGAAGGAGAAGCCCAGGTATTAAAAGATGAGCTGAAAGCCTGCACGATCCCCGTCATCGCCGTACTGGGCAATCATGATTATGAAAAAGGCCGGCAAAAGACAATAAGGCAACTGATCCAAAGCGAGCAGGTGCATATCCTGGACGGAGAAGCCATCGCTATCGGGGACGTAGGTTTTGCAGGAGTAAAAGGATTTGGCGGAGGGTTTGACAGCCATATGTTAGACATGTTCGGAGAGGCCGCCATGAAGGCCTTCGTGCAGGAGGCCGTGGATGAGGCCCTGCGTCTCGACCGGGCGCTGGCCCGGCTGGACCAGCAGCATGAGAACCTTAAAAAAATTGCCGTGTTACATTATTCTCCCCTGCAGGACACGGTAAAAGGCGAACCGGAACAGATCTATCCCTTCCTGGGTTCTTCCCGGCTGGCAGAGCCCCTTCAAAGAAGAAAAGTACGGGTGGCATTCCATGGACATGCCCATGCCGGCACCCTCGAAGGCACCCTGAACGGAGGTGTAAGAGTCATTAACGTTGCCAAGCCCGTGTTGGTCAAAGCAGGTTATGACAAGCCCTTCTACTACCTGGAGCTGTGACCGGCGGCGCTGGAAGTCTGACCGATGGCTGGAAGTCTGACCGATGGCCCTATTTTTCCGGCACGATGATCTTATCCAGGCCTTTCTGTTTGCAAAGGGAGTTGAAATCGGCTACGTCTTTATCCAATAGGGCATTCATTTCGGTCTTTGTTTTTTGCCAGCCGGCATCCAGCTTTTCATATTGCTGTTTCTGTCCACTGGTGATGTAAGGGATATTGGCGTCCATCTCTCCCTTCAGGAAAATATAGTCGGCACTGAGCTTGTTGATAAAATTGATGATATCATCATTGCTCTGCGCCTTGTTCTGTACCAGTTCTTCCTCCCATTTCAGCAATTTGCCGGCAAGCCGCTTTCCACTATCGGCCACGTCCTTCATCTTCGTCGTGTCTATCAGGTCCACTACCTCATTGATCTGTTTCCTTACCTTCCGGATACGCAATACGGATTCATGGATCTCCCGGATACCCACTTCCGTTTTTGCCATCCATTGCTGTTGTTCTTCATATTCGGCGGCTGTGGCATTAATACGGGGATCCGGAATTATTTTAATGGGCACGATTTTCTCCATCGTGCCATATTTCAGATGGGCGCTGTAATTTCCCGGGGCGGCCTTTCTTCCTTCATAATCGCCTTCAATGAATACATTGGGCACACCGGGTAAGGTTGGATAGCGCATATTCCAGACGAAGCGGTTCAGACCGCCTTTTTTGGGCAGTACCGGATCCGGGGAAGGACCTCCGGGAAAACGAACAAAGCCGGCTTCTTCCTTATCGGAAAAATGATGGACCGTCTTTCCGTTTCCATCCAGGATATCCAGGGTTAACAAGGCGGTGGAATCCCCTTTTTCCGGCAACTGATAATACAGGACTACGCCGGTGGAAGGATTCGTTCCGGAGGTAGCGGCGACCTGCCTGTTATCGTCTTCGTCATCAATCGGCCGGTCCAGGGCGCTGGCGCCGGAAACCCGGTAGGCCTCCTGCGGAGTATATACGATAAAGTCATTCAGGGAGGAGGAGGTTTCGTACTGCCGCAGCACGTTCAGATCATCCAGGATCCAAAATCCGCGGCCCATGGTGGAAGCCAGCAGGTTGCCTTTATGCACTTTCAGGTCCGTAACAGGAGTGACCGGTAAATTCAATTGCAGTTGCCTCCAATGACTGCCTCCATCGTAAGAAATATAAAACCCTGTTTCTGTCCCCGCATATAAGAGATCTTTCCGGACATCGTCCTCCCTTACCGTCCTGGTATAGGCCCCATAAGGAATACCGGTATTGATCCTTGTCCAGGTCTTACCATAGTCCACCGTCTTATAAATAGCGGGGGTAAAGTCATTGAATTTGTACCGGGTGGTAGCAATATAGGCTGTGGCCTTGTCGAATGGAGAGACTTCAATACAGTTGATCAGGCATTCTTCCAGTCCGGCGGGGGTGACATTGTTCCATGTCTTGCCTCCATCCCGGGTCAGGCTTACGATCCCGTCATCACTTCCTGTCCAGATCACCCCTTTTTCATGGGGCGACTCTTCTATATATGCCAGGGTGCAATAATTCTCCCCGCCCGCCCCTTCGTTGGTATAAGGGGCCCCGCTGATACCCATGTGGGCAGTATCATGCCGGGTAAGGTCCGGAGAGACGACTTCCCAGGTCCTTCCTTTATCGGAGGTCTTAAAGAGACGATTGCCCCCGTGATAAAAGGTATTGGGCTCATGGCGCGAACAGATGATCGGGGCATTCCAGTTAAAACGATATAACATATCCTTCGGCTGCAGGGCCTGGTATTGAACAGGCGAGATCATGGCAGGCTTTCCTTCGCCGGTAAGCCGGTCCAGTACTTCGATGGTGCCCTGATAGCTTCCTCCCATGATAGTCCGGGGGCTATCGGGGTCAAAGGCTATAAAGGCACTCTCCCCGCCGGCGGAAGAAGTCCAGTTCTTTTCCCCGATGGCAAAGCCGGCCGTATTACGGCTGGCGATCATCACTGATGTATTATCCTGCTGGCCTCCATACAAATTATAGGGGAAAAGATTGTCTGCATTCACCCGGTAGAACTGTGCGGTAGGCTGATTGTTCTGTGTACTCCATGACGCGCCCCCGTTAAAAGTGATCGCAGCGCCCCCGTCATTGGAAATGATCATATTCCGGTCATTCCGGGGGTTGATCCACAGTTGGTGGTAATCCCCATGTGTCCCTGAAATATTTGTCCAGCTCTTGCCTCCGTCGATAGACTTCAATCCCGGGGAGTTCAATACATATACGATGTTGTCATTCTGGGGATCGGCGAACACTTCGATATAATACCATGCCCGTTGAACAAGACGATGGTCTTTGCTCACACGACTCCAGTTTTTACCTCCATCATTCGAAACGAACAAACCGCCCTGTTCTTTTTCCGTATCGCTTTCAATAAGGGCATACACTTTGTCGGAATTGGCGCCCGATACGGCAATGCTCATCTTACCCATTTCCTTCGGCAAGCCCTTTTCCATTTTGTTCCAGGTCTGGCCGCCGTCAACGGATTTATACAAACCGCTTCCCTTGCCGCCGCTGCGCATCTGCCAGGGAAGCCGCCGGTAGTCCCACATCGCCGCATAGAGGATCCTGGGATTATTCATATCCATGCTCAGCTCCGCGCAGCCTGTATTTTCATCTACGTATAAAACTTTTTTCCAGGTCAGCCCTCCATCTGTCGACTGGTACACGCCGCGGTCCTCCGTAGCCCCATGCATGGCGCCCTGCGCCGCTACATAAACGATGTCCGGGTTTTTCGGATGGATGCGGATATTGGAAATATGCCGGGTGAGGTCAAGCCCCATCTTCTTCCAGGTCCTACCCGCATCGGTGGATTTATACACGCCATCGCCATAAGAGCTCATTACCCCGCGGGGAGCATGTTCCCCCATGCCGGCATAAACCACGTTAGGGTCGCTTTCCGCCACCGCCACCGCACCTACGGATCCCGTCTTAAAATATCCATCTGAAACATTATACCAGGTCCAGCCCGCATTTTCCGTCTTCCATAGGCCGCCGCCGGTAGTGCCCATATAATATACCTGGGGGTTGTCCGCCACGCCGCAGGATGCGACGGAGCGCCCTCCGCGGAAAGGACCGATATTCCGCCATTTCAGTGGGTTTACGGAGTCTTTAAGACCTGTCTGCTGTACGGCGGGACCAGCCGGTTCTGAGGAAGTTGTTTTGTTGGTTCTTTTTTTCTGCGCCGAGGCTGCCAGGAATAAAAATAATATACCACCGGAAAGCAAAAGTTTTCTCATGTTAGTCCATTTTGGAAGATACAAGGGGAAGATACAAAAATTTACTCGCCCTGTTTGCTACTAACCGGATATTTAGCCGTACCCCTGGCGTCAAACCATAGGATCCTGTTCATCGTATCATCGTCGCCGTCATCTACGTCCTTAAAAACACTGTTGGCGGAAAGCCGCGCATAATGGGCTGCTTTCCCTTTCAATTCGCCCAACGGTTTATTCATCCGGTCCAGCGGCACCCTATTCGGTAAGAACGTAAAGGTATAGTCCCCTCTTTTTTCCCCAAAGCAATCGAACAAGGGTAAGGCCGTCGCATCCATAACATTCATCGGCGGCAGGCCCAGGATCTGCTCTATCGTCCGGACCATGCCCGTCTGGTTATAATTGGTATGGACCGGTCTGCCCAATACGGAATAGGGGCTCATCACCAGGCCGCTGGTCCGGTAAGGGGAAATATGGTCCCAACCGGACTGGGAGTCGTCTTCCGTGACGAATACCACGGTGGAATCCCAGAAGCGGCTATGCGTGATGACGTCCATGATCTTTCCCAGGGCCAGGTCATTATCTGCCACCATGGCTTTGGGAACAGGGAAATCCGGAGAGGTCCCCGCCGTATGGTCATCTGGCAGGGATAACACCAGAAGGTCCGGAAGACTGTCGCCCGTCGCCTGCTCATAACGTCGCCATTCGCGGATAAAAATTTCCGCTCTTACCTGGTCTGTAAAGACAAGGTTGCTGCAATCGGGATAGTCCGGTGAAATAATGGGTCTGATCCTGGCAATGGTGCTGGTGTTGGTAAACCCCTGATCCTGATGATCAAGGTACCGGTGATAGATATCCAGCCATCTTTCAGCAGTATCATACGCTGTGGTACAGGCTTCGCCGAAAATGCGCACTGTTTTCCCATGGTCCAGGGCATTGTTCCAGATAAAACCGTTCTTATTATAAACCAATGCATCTGTCTGGCGGTGCGGGTAGCTTCTGAACCAGGCGCGCACACTCTTTTCGACATAGTCGGATACCATAGCAGCATCCGTCCACTGGTGGCCCTCCGCCGATGATTTGCCGGAAGCATAATAGTTATCCAGCAGGGAAAAGTCGGTTACCAGCTTATGCTGGTTGGGGGTCACGCTGTCGCCGTAAATACACAGGTTGGGCATGCCCCGGCCCTGCGGCAGATCTCCGTAGACCTGGTCATAGGTCTTATTTTCTTTTATGATGTATACCACATGTTTGAAAACAGAGGGTTCACCTATTCTTTCCGGCAGGGGCCGGGGGGCGCTGTTTGGACGGGGCGCCCGGTTGGTCAGGGCAATCCGGAAGAACAGGCTTTGCTCCTTCACTTTTCGGGTGTATCCTTTCAGCTCCCGGGAAGAAGGCAGAGCAATGATGCTGAGGGAGGCCAGCTCCTGGTGGATGGAATATGTTTTTTCCGGGGACAGCACCCTCGCCCCTTTCGCCTCGATATTCGCTACATACAACCGGTTATTCAGCAGCGTGATCCCTCCGGGATAGGCTTCGGTGGGGATGTATCCTTTTACACTGCTGGCGCCTGTCCCGGTGGCGGATGCACGCTGCCCCAGCCTGATCACACAGACGGCGTTGTCAAATCCATTGGTAACATATAAGGTTGTACCCGACGGGTCAGGCATCAGCGCATTGGGGCTGCTGCCATAATAGGGAAGGCTGCCGAGGCTGGTGCTGCCCGGGCTGCCGTTGGCCGGCCGGCCGCTGCCGGGGAATAAGCCCACCTGAATGCTGTCGGTAATTTTTTCCTGTTGGACATCCACCACGCTGACAACGTCGCTGTTCCCGTTGCAGATATAGAGATAGCGGCCATCCATGCTGCCACTGATGGCATTGGGATGAAGACCCAGCGGCAGTTCATTCAGCAAGGCGCCCGTCCGGATATCGATAATGGACAAACTGCCTCTTGCCGTGGCGCCCGTGACGGGATCGGTATACGCGCTGCCCCAGGGAGTGCCGGCAAATTCCAGGGTGGAGTCGGTAACGACAGGGCCGGCCCAGTTGGTAACATAGGCTTTGCCGCCGAGGATTTTTATTCCGTAAGGCGCGGTGCCGGTCGGCGCCGACCATATCACTTTCCTGTCCGTCCACCGGATCTTACACAATTGATTATTTCCGTTCATCACTACATACAGGTAGGGGATGCCGGCTTCGACCTGTACGGCGATGTCATTCGGCAAAGCGGCGCCCGCAGGCGGTACCCGGTCGATGGGTAAACCGGTTACATTCCGGATACTATCCCCATCCCATTCGGCTATCATCACAGCGGACCGGTGCGTACTGGCCGCCCCCCAGGTAATATACTGATGTCCGTCATACCGGAAGGCCTTGATTCCCGAGTAGGTGCTCATCAGGTCTTTGGTTGATTGGCCTTCCGCAAAGCTCCACCGTCGCCGGATCTGCTGCGTGGCGACATCCAGGATGGCGATGCCATACCTGTCTTCCACGGCAATACTGTGCTGGTCAGGCAGAATAGCAAAGTCCAGCGTATGGTTCTCCAGGCTGGGGTCGCCATACGTGACCACTTTTCCCGCAGACCGAACGAGCCGGTTGAAAGGCATCAGGGTCAGCGGGCTGTTCATCTGCAGCGTGCTGTCGTCAAAGTTGGTGTGATAGGGAGTACCTTGCTGCGCAAAAAGACGAGACAAGTTCAATAAAAGAAGTACGGCGCCAAAATATTTCATGTACGAATTTATTTATTTTTAGTCATTGGCCCAACGGTCCAATCATCCCTCACTCCGCAAGACTTCCAACGGCGGCTTGTTCAATATCCCCCGGCTGTTATAGACCCCGATCAGCATCGTCAGCCCGCAAACTCCTGTGAACAACAGGAGGATGGGGAGCCAATGGGGAGAAAAGGGGTTTTCGAAACTGTATTTCGCCAGGATGCCTGTAGCGCCCAGTGACAGGAGAATGCCCGTGGCCGCAGCCAGCGCCCCCAGGAAAAAATATTCCAGGGCCGTAATGACGAGGACCTGCCGGCGGCTGGCGCCCAGGGTACGTAAGAGCACTACCTCCCGTATACGCTGGTACTTACTGATCAGCACCGACGCGATGAGGACCACCAGTCCCGTCAGCATGCTGAAGGCAGCCATGAAACGAATGACGAAGCCGATCTTATCCAGGATCTCGTCCAGTACGCTGAGCACCAGGCCCAGGTCTATCATAGAGATATTGGGGTAACTTTTCACCACCGCCTGCTGAAACCGGGCGGACACTTCCGGTGAAGGTACCCTCGTCACCAGAACATGAAACTGCGGCGCTGCCTCCAGTACACCGGCGGGAAATACGATCCGGAAATTCGTCTGTATCTTCTTCCAGTCCACCTGTCGCAGGCTTCCCACCACGGTGGCCATGGACACCCCCTGTACGTTAAAAGTAATGGAGTCGCCCACTTTTACATGAAGGCGCCGGGCATATTCCTCCTCCAGGGAGATGGGGATAGGGGTTTGTGAACCCGGCTGCCCCCCCGGCGAACTCTCAAATTTTCCCGCAACGACCTTCTCCGCATCCGTCAGGGTATCCCGGTAGGTCACCCGCAGTTCGGATTCGAAGGCACGGCCCGGAGGCGGCGGTCCGGGACGATCGGAGCGGGAAGCCATACGACCGGATGAGCTACGCCCGGATGAGGTCCCTCCTTCGCCGGAAACGGAATCCCTGTTATTGCGGAGAACCTCTTCAAGCGGGGTCCCTTTCACGTCTGTCATCCGCATGGTAACGATGGGCGTCCGCTGCAGCACCGGCAACCGGAATTGTTTAGTCAGGTCGATGACGGCCTGCTCCTGGTCGGTCTGAATATCGAACAGCACCATATTGCCCTGACTTCGGCCAGAGGTTATCGTTACCCGGTCCATCAGCATCTCCCGGACGAAATACAACGTACTGATAAAAGTAGTGCCCAGGCCGATCGTAATGATCAGGATCAGGGTCTGGTTGTTGGGCCGGAATAAATTAGCGAAACCCTGCCGCCACAAATAATTCCAGGAGGCAGGGAACAGGCGCCGCACCGTCCACATCAACCCGCGTCCTACGGCAGCGAGCAGACCAACAGCAAAAAGGACACTGGCGGTGAACACCAGGGCCTTGCTCCAACTATGCATCTGCAGAAATGAAAAGCCGGCGATAAAACATACTATCGCCGCATACACGAGGACCTTTAAAAGGTCAAACCTGGGACGAACGGTTTCCACCGACAGCCGCAGGGTGTACAATGGCGAGATAGTCCGTATCGACAAGAGGGGTAATAAGGCAAACAGGACTGATACTATCATCCCCACCGCTACGCCCTGCCCGATCGCCTGCCAGGAGAGCCCCATTTTTGCTTCCAGGGGCAGAAGGTCTTTCAGCACCAGCGGTAATAGCTGCTGAATGGCCAGGCCGGCAGCCGTTCCAATTAAAGACCCGATCAGCCCGATGGCCGCCACCTGTATCCCGTAGATCAAAAATGCCTGCCGGGATTTTACTCCCAGACAGCGTAGAATAGCTATGGAAGAGATCTTCTCCCGGATATAAATATGCACGGCGCTGGCCACACCGATACATCCCAGCAGCAAGGCGATAAAGCTGATGAGGGTCAGGAATTGTGTAAAATCCTGGAAGGCCCTGCTCATCCTTCTTTTCCTGGATTCCACCGTCTCATCGTCCAGGCCGGCTTTTTCCAGCCGGGGCCGGATGGCGCCGGCAAATTTTTCCACATTGACGCCAGGGCTATATTGATAGTAGAGCTGATATTCGATCCGGCTGCCTTTCTGCAACAAGCCGGTCTGGGGAAGATAACTTAAAGGAATGTATACGGGAGGCGCTACGGTGGTGGAGATCTCATTACGCCCCGGCGCCTTGTTCAGCACACCGGCAATGGCAAAGGTGACCTCTCCGATCTTTATGGAGTCTCCTACCTGCGCACCATATTGAAGCATCAGGGTTTTGTCCACCAGGGCTTGTCTCTCCCGGCGAAAGCTGCTCCCCGCCCCTGCCGGCGTCGTCCCGAGGGAGCCATAGAACGGATACTCCCCATCCAATGCCCGTACCTGCACCAGCCGCGTGCCCTGGCTTTTGGTGAAATAGACCATGGAGGCAAAGCTGCATTCCTCGGAATGCCGGTTGGGAAAGGAGTCCAGCAAGGATCGTATAGATGCGGGGGCTTTTCGGCCTCCCCTGACCACCAGGTCGGCGCCCACCAGGGTCTTCGCCTGGTCATCGATATCCTCCCGGAGATTATAGCCGAAAGACAAGGTAGCTACCAGCGCGGCAATGCCCAGGACTATGGAAGATATAAAGAGGAACAGACGGCTTCGGTTGCGGCGGCTATCCCGCCAGGCCATCCGGAAGAGCCAGGCAACAGGAAAGTGATTATCTCTTTTCATCAGCGACAATATGCCCCCCTTTTAGCCGGATAATGCGTTGAGTACGGTCTGCCAGTTCTGCATTGTGCGTAACGATGATGAGGGTCGTGCCTGCTTCGCGGTTGAGTTCGAACAACAGCTTTACTACTTTTTCGCTGGTCTCGGCATCGAGATTGCCGGTCGGCTCGTCCGCGAATAAAATGCGGGGGCTATTGGAGAAGGCGCGGGCCAGCGATACCCGCTGCTGTTCACCTCCCGACAGCTGCGCAGGGTAATGGTGAAGACGATCGGCAAGTCCTACCTTATCCAGCAGGTCCTTCGAACGGGTGCGGATATTTTTCTCTCCCCTCAGTTCCAGGGGCACCATGACATTCTCCAAAGCCGTAAGGGTGGGCAGCAGCTGGAAGTTCTGAAAAATAAACCCTACATACCGGTTACGGACACCTGCTCTTTCATCCTCGCTGAGCCGGTCCAGGGAGATCTTATTCAATTCCACAGTACCGGTAGTAGACCGGTCGAGCCCGGCGCTGAGCCCCAGCAGGGTCGTTTTGCCGCTACCGGAAGGTCCTACTATGGCCAGGGTCTCACCGGCCTCCACCGAAAAACTGATATCGTCCAGCACGTTCAACGTGCGCCCGGCTCCCTGGTAAGTCTTACTTACGTTGCGGATGGTCAGCATGGTCTCCACATTCAATAATTTGTTCAAAAAGATAAATTACAACTAACTATGCAAAGATGTTGTTAGGTTTGTTTAATTTATTGCAAATAATGTTATGCGGAAATATTCGATCACCAGCGGTCTCGTCTTTATGCTGCTAATGGCGGCAGGATGTCATAACAATGGGGGGGAGCCAAAACAGAAGGATTCCCTGAGGGGACAGGCGGATACCAGTCAGCGGGGCAAAATGCCGAAGGAGCAACAGTGGCAGATGGGACCACAAGCGCAGCCGGCGGCGCAGGCGGGCAAGGACGGCCAGGATGCCAGCGCCCGCAAGACCATTCTCTTCTTTGGCAACAGCCTCACGGCCGGTTATGGCGTCAATCCCTCGGAGGCCTTTCCGGCCCTCATACAGGGAAGGATCGACTCCCTCCGGCTGCCTTATAAAGTGGTGAATGCAGGGCTGAGCGGAGAGACCTCGGCGGGAGGGAAAAGCCGGATCGGATGGGTCCTGCGTCAGCGGGTTGATATTTTTGTCCTGGAGCTGGGCGCCAATGATGGCCTAAGAGGCATCCCCGTATCCGGGACGACCAGCAACCTGCAGGCTATCCTGGATTCGGTTAAAGGGAAATATCCTTCTGTCCAGCTTGTCCTGGCCGGTATGCAGCTGCCTCCCAGCATGGGAAATAAATATGCTTCTGACTTCCGGGCGGCATACAAACAACTGGCCGATAAAAATAAAGTACATCTGATCCCCTTCATCCTGGAAGGAGTCGGCGGTGTACCGGAATTAAATCAGCAGGATGGCATCCACCCTACACCCAAGGGACATAGAATAGTTGAAGAGAATGTTTGGAGAGTGTTGAAAGGGCTATTGGGTTGAAACCCTATAAGTGTTATATTTAGATAATGAAAGAAGAGAGGCTACCGACTATCAAGGAAATTGCCAAACAACTGAACGTATCAGTCTCTACTGTCTCCAGGGCGCTGCATGACCATCCGGGTATCGGTCTGCGTACCAAAATGCGGGTACAGCAACTGGCCCGGGATCTCAACTACGAGCCCAACCAGAGCGCCATCTTCTTCAAACAGCAAAAAACCTTTGCCATCGGAGTGATCCTGCCCAATCTGAAAGAGGAATTCTTCTCCGAAGCGATCAGCGGCATCGAAGCCATTGCCACCCAAAACAAGTATAGCGTCCTTATCGGACAATCCCAGGATGATCCGGAAAAAGAAAAACAGATCATCACCACCATGAAAAACTACCGGGTGGACGGCATCATCGTCTCCTTAGGCAAACACACCAAATCCTACGACCATTTTACAGCCCTGAAAAAATATAATATCCCTGTCGTATTCTTCGACCGGGTGCCTCACCTGCCGGACTTCAACAAGGTATCCTCCAATATGAACAGCGGCACCCGGGAAGCCATCGAATTCCTCATCGACCAGGGGCATCGCCGCATCGGCATCATCAACGGCCCGGAAGAAATGAAATCTTCCAAAGAAAGGACAGAGACCTATAAACAGGTCCTGGTCAAAAAAAGACTAAAGATCGACATGGGGCTCATCGTCTCCACCGACCTCACCCGGGAGAGCACCGACGAGGCCATGAAGACGCTGCTGAGCCAGAAGCCCCGGCCCACGGCCATCGTCGCTATTAATGATTATGTGGCGCTGGACGCCATGCAGTATGCCCGCAAGGCAAAGTTGAAGATCAATAAAGATATCTGTTTTGTCAGTTATGCCAACCTGTCCATCACCAGCTACCTGGAAACCCCACCCATGGCTTCGGTGGAACAATACCCATTCGAACAGGGATCTAAAGCAGCGGGACTATTGATGGACCTGCTGCAACAACCTCCGCAGGGTGACCGGCCCGATGCCCCGGAGACCTTCCGCAATATTGTCATCAACGGTCAGTTGATCGTTCACAAGAAAAGGTAAGCTGATCGG
>DATJJD010000283.1:0-9216 GCA_035492545.1 Puia sp. | reverse complement strand
GGCTGGTGGGTTTTAGGGCTGCATTAAAAATGTACTTCCTTTAGCATAGTTATTTGATTATTATATATTTATACTGAAATGACCATTCCATTGTAAGATGATCGATTTGCACCTTTAAATGTAGTTTTTTACTGGCTCCTTGCTCCTTCTATCGGCCCCGTAGCCCCCGTTAATGGTCTGCAAGGCCAGCTATGTATACCGGATTCCGTCCCTTCAGCAAATACAATTGATGAGGAGCCCCACATACCTGGCCAAAGCAATGTCTTGGTCCTCCGTTTTTGTGCAGGCCCATGGCGGGTTCCGGCGGTTCTGAAAATGAAGAAAGCTCCAAAATTTTGGAGCTTTCCACTTTGGTTGCCCGACCTGGATTCGAACCAAGACAAACTGAACCAAAATCAGTTGTACTGCCATTATACTATCGGGCAATCCTGCCTTTTTGGGGGTCTCCCCCTCAAAAGGAGTGCAAAAATAAGGGGTCGCAAAAGATGTTCCAAAAGATTTTATGCCTAAATCGGCTTAACCGATTTTAAAACAGTCTTTTACGTTAAAAATAGCGAGCAATCGGTCTTTATGAAAATTGGCGGGTAGGCCACGTCCGCGGCGGCCTGCCTTGTTATATAAACTTAAACACCAGCGCCAGCACCGCATAAATCAACGTCGCCCCAAAAATCCCTTTGGCGGTATTATCCCGATGGGAATTGATATAAAAAGTAAACAGGGCAATGTTCAGCACCAGACAGGGGACAGACACCGCCGTGATCTGGCTTCGGTTGGTCCGGAGAAAAAAGAAGAAATCCCTCACCGTATACAAGGGATAGAACTTCACAAAATAATAGATGACGAGGCTGATGATGGGGGCCACCAGCCCTAGCAGCAACCCCAATCGCAGGTTATCTTTTTTAAAGATCACGATTTCCACGTTTTTTCAAGTTTGCTTTTAAGAACGTAATTCGTCATGTCAAATTGTACAGGCACTACACTTACATAATTGTGCTCCAGGGCCCATACGTCCGTGTCCCGTCCCTTATCAAAATTCACGAATTTACCCGTTAACCAATAATATTTCTTTCCCGTAGGGTCATTCCTCTCGATAAAATCCTCCTCGTATTTAGCATAAGCCTGCCGGCAGACCTTGATCCCCTTGATGAGGGAATCCGGTACGGCAGGGAAATTAACATTGAGAATCAGGTGTTTATCCAGGGGGTGGTGCAGGACCTGCTCCACGATGATCCGGACATACTTACGGGCGGCGCTGAAATCGGCCTCCACGCTATAATCCAACAGGGAAAAACCTACCGAAGGAATGCTTTCGATGGCCGCCTCTACCGCCGCCGACATCGTGCCGGAGTAGATCACGTTGATGGAATGGTTCGAGCCATGGTTGATACCGCTGAGACAGAGGTCCGGCTTGCGGCGCAGCACTTTGTCTACGGCGAGTTTAACGCAGTCCACCGGCGTGCCGGAACATTGCCAGGCATCCACCCCTTCGAAAAGGTGGTGCATGGGGTGGAGGCGCAGCGGATTGCCGATGGTGATCGCATGGCCCATGCCCGATTGGGGCTTGTCAGGGGCTACGACGACGATTTTCCCCAGTCCCTTTACGGCTTCCACCAGGTTGCGGATGCCCGGGGCGCTGATCCCATCGTCATTGGTGATCAGGATCACCGGCAGTTTCTTCCGGCCGCCGCCCTTACCATTTTTGGGGGGAGTAACTGCCAGCAGTGGTGCCGCCGGTTTGCCATTCGACTCGGGCATACCGATCTTGCCCGTCTCCCGGATAATACCGGTCGCGCCTGTCTTGCCGGTCCTGCCATTGCCCACCGGGTCGGCCGCCTGGAGAGATTCGGCAGGAGAGGGGGTGGCTTTCTTATTTGCTTTACCGGCGCCAGCTGGCTTGGCCGGGGCTGTTTTACCGGGCTTATTGGTTGATTTACCCATCTTGCTTTCGATCGTGTTTCTTTTTTTCTTCGACATAGACTCAATTAAAAGGATCAAAGGTTTAAGTATACAAAAGTCAGCTTTATTTTGGACTTTACCTCAGGCCAGGAGGGAAATACCGTGTATTAGTCGTACCCTTTCGGGTCGGGCAGAACCTCGTCATTTTTCGCTCTTTCCTGCGGAAAGGTTAGGTGGACGGTGACGGCAGGTCGCCGTGGGTCGGGAAGTCGACCGGTGTGCACGTTCAGTCCGGCCGGGGCCGGGAAGGTGCCAGCCGCATCTGTCGGCCGATGGACAAGGGGCAGGTTTGTCTGGGGCGGTTCGGGCGGCGGCGGGAAGGATACAGGTCAAGCAGGCGTCCCGGCGCGGGATGGTTTTTGGGCTGAACGGATGTCTGAGTTGAGGGCAAAAGAGAAGGCGACCAGGACGGCGGGGGGATGTATTTTGGGAACGGAGGCGCTTACCTGCTGGTAGGTAAGTTTTTTTTGAAGGGGAGCGTGCGAGAGTATCCTATTTTCCCACTGTTTTCCCACCGGAAATGGATTTTTGATGTGTTTACGCTACCTTTGCAGCCGATTTTAAGGCGGGCCACAGGTCCGCCGACCGAAGGCCCATTATTAGCCGTGCATAGGGGATGGGTTTTTTTTCGGAGTAAGCTATCCCCTGTGCACAACAAACTCGGACTATGGCAGGACAACTCAAAGAGGTACGTAACCGGATCAAATCTATCCAGAACAGCCAGCAGATCACCAAAGCGATGAAGATGGTCAGCGCTGCCAAACTGCGCCGCGCCCAGGACGCCATCATCCAGATGCGCCCCTATGCTCAAAAACTCCAGGAACTGCTCAGCAATATCGTCAGCAGCTCCGACGGAGAGACCGGCGGAGGAAGCCTGGCAACCGAAAGACCCGTGGAGAAAGTATTGCTCATCGTCATCACCAGTGACCGGGGCCTGGCAGGCGCCTACAATGCCAACCTGATCAAATTGGCCAAGTCCGCTATCAGAGAACAATTTGCCGCCCAGGCCGCCAAAGGCAACGTCACCATCTGGAGCATCGGTAAAAAAGGCTACGAACATTTCGCCAAGAACAACTACAAAGTCACCGACACCTACAAAGATATCTTCCTCCATCTCAGCTTCGAAAGCGTGCAGGCCTGTGCCCAGGCAGCCATGAAAGCATTCGAAAATAAAGAATTCGACGCCGTGGAGATTGTATACAGTCAATTCAGGAATGCCGCCACCCAAACCTTCGTCGTGGAGAAATTCCTCCCCATCCCAAAAGTGGAAAAGAAGGCGGGCGCCTCCAATAACGACTTCATCTTCGAGCCAGGCAAAGAAGAGCTGATCGCCGAGCTGATGCCGAAGATTCTCAACACCCAGCTATTCAAAGCGGTCCTGGATGCCAATGCCTCCGAACATGGAGCCCGTATGACAGCCATGGACAAAGCCAGCGACAATGCCAACGAACTCCTGAAAGCATTGCGTCTTTCTTACAACCGGGCTCGTCAGGCAGCTATCACCACCGAGCTGACGGAGATCGTAAGCGGAGCGGCAGCACTGCAGGGTTAAATAATATCAATTCACCATCTTAAATCAGGGTAGAGGGTATGGAAATCGGAAATATCATCCCGCACATCGAGGCGCTGATCTTTGCCAGCGATAAGCCCCTCACCTCTATGGAGATCACCGAGCTGATCAACAACGCTTTCGGCTTCATGGAAGAAAAGCTTACCCTCGAACAAATCCAAACGTCCCTGGACGGCATCATTGAAAAATATGCCTCCGAATTCTATCCTTTCGAAGTGAGAGAGAGCGGCGGCGGATGGCAATTCCTTACCAAAAAAGATTTTCATAAGACGGTCGCCCAGCTCAACGGAGAAAAATTCCTCAAACGGCTCTCCTCCGCAGCTCTGGAGACCCTGGCTATCATCGCCTACAAGCAGCCCATCACCAAAGGAGAGATCGAGGCCATCCGTGGCGTCAGCAGCGATTATTCCATACAGAAGCTCCTGGAAAAAGAGCTGATCATCATCTCCGGCCGGAACGAAGATATGCCGGGCAAACCCCTGGTCTATTCCACATCCAAGACCTTTATGGATTATTTCGGCATCAACTCCGCAGCGGACCTGCCAAAACTGAAAGAAATATTTGCAGAGACTATCATCGAGCCCACCGTCATCACACACGGCGCCGGCGAGACCCTGCCGGAGAGATCAGAAGATGCCGATGCCCCCGCTTCCCCGGACCAGCCTGCCGAAGGCTCGGAAGAAGGCACCGCCGATGCCAAACTCCTTATCGTGGGAGAAGACGGCCAGCTGATCGAACACCTGGGAGAGACAGCGGGTGAAGAAGCAGACGAAGTGGCCGATGAACCGGGCGACGAGCAGGGCGATTATTCCGGATTCAGTGAACAGAATTTCGAACCATCGGCAGAAGGGCAAGACGAGACAGAGGAGGCAGACGAGGTCGCGGATGAACCGGAAACCGACGAAACTGAAACCGGCAAACCGCAAACCAACTACGAGCCTTCCGATGAACCCGCCGACGAGTCGTCTGAAGACCCGGGCTCAGCTGAAAGCGACGGACCCGACGAAGAACCCGGCGATACTGACGAACCCGCCGCCGGCGACCGACATCCCGATAATAAATAATATCTTTATTCTTAATAAAGGCAAAGGCCTTCCCTTTTTCTCATGTCAGAACAACTATCCCCCGAATATCTCGTTCAATTAGCCCAACAATTCGGAACGCCCCTCTACGCCTATCACGCCGAAAAGATCAAAGAACAATATAACAAGCTCACCACCGCCTTCAGCGGCAGCAACACCCTTTTCTTCTACGCTTCCAAGGCGCTGACCAATATCAACATCCTGAAATACGTCTGCCAGCTTGGAGCTAACGTCGACTGCAGCTCCATCAATGAAGCGAAATTAGCCCTGCACGCCGGCTTCCCCCCGGAAAGGGTCCTCTATACCTCCAATGGCATCGCCTTCGACGAGATCGAAGAGGCAAAGGACCTGGGCATCATCATCAACATCGACAGCCTTTCCAACCTGGAGAAGTTCGGGCAGAAATTCGGTCACAGCTACCCGGTAGGCATCCGCCTCCGCCCCAATATTATGGCGGGGGGTAACCTAAAGATCTCTACCGGACATGACAAGAGCAAGTTCGGCATCCCCGTCGACCAGATTGACAAAGTACTGTCCGTCGTCAAAAAATACGACTTGCATATAGCTGACCTTCATATCCACACCGGCAGCGAGATCAAAGATGTGGACGTCTTCGTAAAAGGCATAGAGATCCTCTTCGACATCATCCCGCATTTCCCCGAGCTGAAGTTCATCGACCTGGGCGGCGGCTTCAAAGTGCCTTATAAAGACGGCGATACAGAGACAGACATGCAAAGCCTCTCAGAAAAGATCCAGGAGGCCTTTGCGGGTCATCCCAACCCCAGCGGCCGCTCTCTGCAGGTATGGTTCGAACCCGGTAAATTCATCGTCAGCGAATGCGGTTATTTCATAACCCAGGTCAACGTGATGAAAGAGACAGGCGCCACCACCTTTGTCAGCGTCGACAGCGGCTTCAACCACCTGATCCGCCCCATGTTCTACGACGCTTATCACCGGATAGAGAACATCAGTAACCCACAGGGCCCCCGCAAACAATATTCCGTCGTAGGAAATATCTGCGAGACGGACACCTTCGCCTGGGACCGCACCATCAGCGAAGTCCGCGAAGGCGACTACCTGGTTTTCTATAACGCAGGCGCTTATGGCTTCGAAATGTCCTCCAACTTCAATTCCCGGTTCAAACCCGCGGAAGTCCTGGTCCGGGACGGTGAGGCTCACCTGATCCGCAAAAGAGACCAGTTCGAAGACCTGCTGCGCAACCAGATCGAGCTATAACTTGCAAAAATCTTATTACATTTAGGGGGAATCAAAACATAGCGATATGCCTATCCGGATGGTCGATGATCCCCAGGACCCGCAAGACGACAGTGGCGATGATGGAGGTGGAGGTGGTTTTGGCCCCTCAGGCGGAGGGGGCGGTGGCGGAGGCATCTTCGGATTACTCTTCCTCCTGCTGGGTTTGTTTCGGGGTCGTGGCCTTATCCTGCTGCTCGTCATCCTGGGTGGCGGTTACTTCCTCTTTGGCCGGGGTGGTTGTAATGGCGCCGGCGGCCTGGGTGGCATCACCCAACAGGTCGCTCAGCTGGCTACCGGCGGCTACCTCGATCCCCGGCAATTCGAAAAAGCCAACATCTATGAATCCCTCTCCGACGACTCCACGAAAAACCCCCTTCCGGAAGCCGTCAACCTGCAGAAGTTTGCTCCTGCCGTCGGCGACCAGGGCCACCAGGGCAGCTGTGTGGCCTGGAGCAGCGCTTATGGCGCCCGCACCATCGCGGAGGCGGCCCGCACGGGAGAAGATCCCAATAGCCTGAAATTCAGCCCTTCCTTTCTATACAACCAGATCGGCCTGGAAGGCTGCGAAGGCTCATATATCATCCGGGCCATGGACTTCATGACGAAGAGTGGAGCGGTGCCTTATGACCAATTTCCCTACAACGATCAGGATTGCTCCCGCCAACCCGACCAGCAGCTGCTGGAAGAAGCCCGGCAGCACCGGATGCGGGGCTTCAACCGGCTTACCCCCGGTGATAAGAACAATGCCATCGACCTGCGGGCCATCAAAGAAAATCTTTCCCAGGGCGCCCCCGTCGTCATCGGAATGATGGTAGGCGGTACCTATATGAAGCCCATGATGGGGCAGGACGTCTGGAACCCTACCGATGAAGACAAAAGCCTGATGGGCTTTGGCGGTCATGCCCAATGCGTGGTAGGCTATGATGATAAAAAATACGGTGGCGCCTTCCTCATCATGAACAGCTGGGGCCCCTCCTGGGGGAATAACGGCTTTGCCTGGGTGCGCTACCGGGATTTCCGGCATTTCGTCCGGGAAGCCTATGGCCTGGAACCCATGGATAAAACAGGCGCTGCTGCCGCGGCCCCCTTTGCCTGCGAGATCGGGCTGGTACAGGTGAGGATAGAAGGCAAACGTACGATTCCCGGAGACTATATCCCTCTCCAGCTAAAGGCGGGAGACACCCGGGAAGGCAATGTTTTCGAGACCATTGCCCCCGTAAAAAAAGGGGACCGCTTCAAAATGGAAGTAAAGAATTCCACGGAATGTTATATCTACGTGTTTGGCAAGGAGACAGATGGCACCAGCTATACCTTATTCCCTTACCCCCGTGCGGACAATCCCGTCAAAACGAAATATTCCCCCTTCTGCGGCATCACCGGCTACCGGCTCTTCCCCAAAGACAAGAGCATGAGCCCCGACAGCATCGGCACCCGGGATGAGATGGCCGTCGTCGTCAGCCGGCAACCGCTGGACTGGTATGCGATCAATAATAAGATCAGCGAAAATCCCGGGAAGGATTATGCCAGCCGCCTCAATGCGGCCCTGGGGGAAGGATTGATCCGTAATGTCCGCTTCCAGAGCTCCGCCAAAGGCAATATGCAGTTCACGGTAAAAGGGGCAGGCGGGAACAGCATCGTCGCCACTATTGTAGAGATCAGCAAACAATAAAACAACCCGCATGAGCACCTCCACGGACCTGCCAACATCAGCGAAACCCAGCGAAACTTCAACCAATAAATCCCGGCCGGGCGCTGCTAATACGGAGAAATTTATCCGTCTCCTGCGCAACCCCCTGAAATTCCGCCTCTACCTGCTGGCGCGTCTGCCCAGCGCCTATTTCTCCGGGCTGAAGATCCGTGAAATAGATGACCAGCATTGTGTCACCAGCGTTCCGTTCAAATGGTTCTCCCAGAACCCCTTCCGCTCCACCTATTTTGCCTGTCTCAGTATGGCTGCGGAAATGAGCACCGGCGCCCTGGCGATGGCGCATGTCTATCGCCATGAGCCGCCCATATCCATGCTGGTGGTGAAACTGGAATGCAGCTATTTTAAAAAAGCCATCGGCCTCACCCGCTTCACCTGCACGGATGGCGCAGCCATCCGTCAGACGATCGAACGGGCGCTGGCCAGTGGCCAGGGAGAGGTCTTCCGGGCCCGTTCCATCGGCACCAATGAAACAGGAGAGGAGGTGGCCGAGGTTTTCATCACCTGGTCATTCAAAGCAAAAGCGGGATCACCCGCAGGCCGGCAGCCGGAGCTCAATGCTTAACAAATGGCAATGTTTTGGAAATGCCATCCTTGCTGGTAATATGTACATAATAAAGCCCTTTGCTCAAATGGGAGACATCCAGGGGAGTATAACAGGCTCCTTTCCCCAGGCTGGCAGACCCCGACCATTGCCGGCGGCCGGCGACATCTGTTATCGTAAGAATAATAACCTCGTTTTGAACCAGCGTCGTATATAAACTGGTGGATCCGCTTTCGGTAAAGGACGGTCTTAGCTCGATGCAGTTAGTGCTTTCATCGTTGGCCACTTTGGCGATAGCGCTGTAGGTTGCTACTCCATCCCGGTCTGTCATCTTTATCCGGTATTGGAGAGCGCCGGTACCGGGTTTGCCATCCGTGAAGCTAAAGGAGGTTTTCACACTATCCCCCTTTACCAGGCCTATGTCGGCAAAAGAAAAGCCGTCTGCCGATCTCTGGATGGTGTAGGATTGAGGACGAACCTGTGCGTCCACCACCCATTCCAATTGCACAGATGAATTCGCCGTTGCTTTGGCGGTGAATGACTCTAATTCCACCGGTAGTGTGACATTCGTAACTATTTTGGCAAAACTGGTAATTGCAGTGGCACAGAGACCGGAATTCCTTACAACCGGACGATAAAGGTAATTGAACATAACAGCCGTAACGTTAGTAATGGACAAGGTATTGGTAAGAGCACCGCTATAAGTGGCATTATCGGATAAGTTCGTATAAGTAGCGCCGCCGTTGGTACTGACCGTCCAACGATACGAATAAGGAGCCGAGCCGCCTGAAACAGATACGGTAAAGACAGCATTATTGCTGGCATCGACCACGGCATTGCCTGGATTAGCCACTACGGCCAGCGCCGGAACGTTAAGGGTAATGTTGCCGCTGATAACATTACATCCAAGGCCGTTATTGGCCTGATAGCGGTATAAGTTGTTATTAAAAGAAACAGGCAGGTTGGAAATGGTAAGGTTATTGGCGGTAGAACCGGTGTATACTGCATTGCTGGGGTCGGTGCCGTCGGATAAATTTGTCCAGCTAGTGCCATTATTGCTGCTCACCTGCCAATGATAACTTACTCCCGGAACAACCGGACT
>DATJJD010000282.1:0-38912 GCA_035492545.1 Puia sp. | reverse complement strand
CTTGCATTGAATTGCTTACAGAACTCCATGATATTGATACCCTTAGAACCTAACGCTGGTCCAATGGGAGGTGCAGGATTGGCTTGACCGCCTTTTACCTGCAACTTGACATAACCGGTAATTTCTTTTGCCATGTTGCTTCTTTTTTTGGTGTTAACGTCCCGGATTTTTTCCGAAACTCCCAATAAATAAAAATAAGAACTTCTATTTGGGGACGCAAAAGTAGCACATTAACGGCATTTCACAAACATTTTAGGGCAGTTTTTTCTCCCTTCCACCCTCAACCCAACCGCCCGGACACCCTCATCCGGCCAGGCTGCCGGACCGTCAGACCGCCAGCCCCGTCCTTAACACCTCCTGCTCCTCCTCCACGTCTTATGGTAAGGTGATCCGGAGCGCCTTACCCCAACAGCCTTCCCTCCGCGCAAACTTCCCCCGCTCAGGTACTCAGCGAGAAATATCCTGCAAATATCCCTCATACGTCCCCATCCCGCCAAATACAGGCCCGCCGCGCCTTACAAGCAGGGTTGTATACACTGTATGAACTTTTTGTGAAGAAAATTTTTGTCCATTTTTTTCTATTTGAATTTTTCTGACTAACTTTTCCGATAATACTCCATTAATATTCTCAATAACAACTTAAAACGCTCAACAAACTATGTCAAAGTCTAAGAAAAAACCGGCTAAAAAAGCTGCTCCCAAAAAGGCGGCCAAAAAACCTGTCAAAAAAGCGGTGAAAGCGGCTAAAAAAGCCGTGAAGAAAAAAGTTGCTAAGAAAAAAGTTGCCCCGAAAAAGGCTGCTCCTAAAAAAGCTGCAAAAAAAGCAGTGAAAAAAGCCGCCAAAAAAGCTCCGGCTAAAAAAGCCGCTCCCAAGAAAGCCGCTCCTAAGAAAGCTGCCCCCAAAAAAGCCGCTCCTAAAAAAGTAGCCAAAAAGAAATCAGCTCCCAAAAAAGCTGCTCCTGTAATAGCAACTCCCACACCGGAAGTCATCGAGCCCACACCTTCAATGGATGAGCCGACTCCGTCATTCGGTTTTGATAACGACAGTGACAACGGTAATTAATTACTGCTTCATTGCACCAAAAAATTAAACCCTCCGATTGGAGGGTTTTTATTTTTTTTATTTCGCAGGACTTTGAGAAAAGTTCGCTTACGCTATCTTCTCCACCTGCATGTAATTCAATTCCACCGGTGTAGAACGACCAAATATTTTTACCGTCACTTTCAATTTCTTCTTCTCATCATTCACTTCCTCAATGATACCATTGAAATCATTGAAAGGCCCTTCGATGATCTTGATGGTCTCTCCGATAATAAATGGCTCACTCATACTCATGCCGCCAGATTCAGCCATTTCATCCATTTTACCCAGCATCTTGTTCACCTCCGCCTTGCGAAGTGCAATAGGGTTCTCCTTTCCAAGAAAATGAATGACACTATTGGTGTTTTTAATGGCTTCCCGCAGATCATCTCCCAGTTTGCCCTCCGTTACCTCGATCATGACATAACCCGGATAGTAGTTACGCTCCCGCATAACTTTTTTCCCGTTCTGTACCTTATAAACCTTCTCAACGGGAAGAAATACCTGCTTAACCACCTCACCCCATCCACCCCGGGTAATTTCCTTATCCAGGTACTCTTTTACCTTGCGCTCCTTGCCACTAACAACGCGCAACACATACCACTTGGTTTCCGGCGCCGGCTTGCCTTCGGTCGGGTTCTTTATTTCCTGTTGATTTGCTGTTTCCATTATGAAAATAATGAATAGGTGAAGTGTAATACAGAACTGGATGCCACATCCATGATCCATACAAGGAAAGTGATGAGAATAGTAGCCACCAGAACAATCACCGTCGATTGCTGCAGCTGAGGCCAGCTCGGCCAGGTCACCTTTTCCATCAGCTCTTTATAGGACTCACGGAAGTATGTTGTTATTTTATTCATCTTACTACTAAATGATGGCACGGGCACTAGGATTCGAACCCAGATCAAAGGTTTTGGAGACCTCTATTCTACCATTGAACTATGCCCGTAGAAAACAAAGTACTTAGATAGATTATCTAAGTACTTTGTGCAAAATTAAGAATTTATAACGAGCTGCCCAATTCCGGAAAGGATTTCCCCTCCCGGAGAGCAAACTTTACTTGATGATGTCAGTCACCTGTCCGGCGCCTACGGTACGGCCACCTTCGCGGATAGCGAATTTCAGACCTTTTTCCATAGCGATCGGCTGAATCAGCACCACGCTCAGGGAAGTGTTATCACCAGGCATTACCATCTCAGTACCAGCCGGCAGCGTAACTTCACCAGTAACGTCCGTAGTACGGAAATAGAATTGAGGACGGTATTTGTTAAAGAAAGGAGTGTGACGACCACCTTCTTCCTTGCTCAATACGTATACTTCACCCTTGAACTCCGTGTGAGGAGTGATAGAACCGGGTTTGCAAAGCACCATACCACGACGGATCTGGGTCTTTTCAATACCACGGAGCAGCAGACCTGCATTGTCACCAGCTTCACCCTGATCCAGCAACTTGCGGAACATTTCCACACCCGTTACAGTAGAGGTCAAAGGAGTTTCCTGCAGACCTACGATCTCGATACCTTCGCCCACCTTGATACGTCCTCTTTCGATACGGCCCGTAGCAACAGTACCACGACCAGTGATGGAGAACACGTCTTCCACAGACATCAGGAAGGGAAGATCGACGGGACGGGGAGGTAAAGGAATATAAGTATCAACGGCCGCCATCAGCGTGTCGATCGCTTTTACCCATTTTTCTTCTCCGGCCAGAGCGCCTGTAGCAGATCCCTGGATGATGGGAGTATTATCCCCATCAAATCCATAAGAAGTCAACAGCTCACGGATTTCCATTTCCACCAGTTCCAGCAGCTCGGGGTCATCCACCAGATCCACTTTGTTCATGAAGACTACAATACGGGGTACACCTACCTGACGGGCAAGCAGGATATGCTCTTTCGTCTGGGGCATAGGACCATCCGTAGCAGCAACCACCAGGATAGCTCCATCCATCTGGGCAGCACCGGTGATCATATTTTTCACATAGTCAGCGTGACCGGGACAGTCCACATGCGCATAGTGACGGTTAGCCGTCGCGTACTCAACGTGTGCTGTATTAATGGTAATCCCCCTCTCCTTCTCTTCAGGAGCGGCATCAATCTCATCATATTTTTTCGCTTCCGCCAGACCCCTTCCAGCCAGGATAGAGGTAATAGCAGCAGTCAAAGTCGTCTTACCATGGTCAACGTGACCAATTGTACCGACGTTAACGTGGGGTTTGTCCCTTTTGAAGGTCTCTTTTGACATTGTTATCTGTTTTTAAAGTTGTGTTTTAAAATTTAAACCAGGACCGACCCCACCGTCGGGTCAAATGCTGATTGCTTATTTGATCTTATTCTCAAAAATGCTGGAGCCGTTGATGAGAATTGAACTCACGACCTCTTCCTTACCAAGGAAGTGCTCTACCCCTGAGCTACAACGGCTTGTTTGATTATTCACATTCCGCGGTTTGATCCGGACCCAACCGCTCCCTGCGAAATCAACTTTGTCGGACCTTCCCGGTCAACAGGCCCAAAGCCCGTTTCGTGAGTCATCCCAGAACTACTCTACTGAGCGGAAGACGAGGTTCGAACCCGCGACCTACAGCTTGGAAGGCTGTCGCTCTACCAACTGAGCTACTTCCGCATTTTGTGTTACCGCTACAAAAAGAACTTTATCATCTGCTCCAAAACCCTGTTCCTATCAGAAACAGGGTTTTGAAGTGCAGTGGGCAGGGATGGATTCGAACCATCGAACTCCGAAGAGGACAGATTTACAGTCTGTTGCCGTTGGCCACTTGGCTACCTACCCAATTTTTACTAGAGCCAGAGAAGGGACTCGAACCCCCGACCAGCTGATTACAAATCAGCTGCTCTACCAACTGAGCTACTCTGGCCTGATTCGACCGCATATCATCTTGGTAAAATTTGAATACTCAGTCTGGAAAAGATCTCCCAATTATTCCGATATATCTCTCTCTTTCTTCACCTTTCGACAGGATATACCGTTTTTTTTGGGAAGGCAAAGGTAAGTGAATTTGTTAAATTCAAAAATTTTGAACCCCTTTTTTTACCATATTATCATCACTTTAGGAAAATATAACACAACAGGGGGCCATAAAGCCCCCCGTTAATGAAAAAAGACCTTCTTTCGAAGGTCTTTTAATTTTTTTCCGATTATGCTACCTGTTTTTCTTTTTTCTTTTTTACCTGGTTCACCAGCGACTCAAAAGCGCTGTCAAAAGACTCCTCGAACGACTTGGACGAACATTTTACAAAAAAATGGTGTCGCGGCACCTGGACACTGATCTCCGCGATCTTGTCCTTAATCTTATGTACCACATTGTCCAGCTTTAGAAATACATCAACCTTAATGATCCTGTCATGAAACGTGTTTAATTTTGTCATTTTTTTAGTTACGTAATCAACTAATTTGCCGTCTGCATCAAAGTGCACAGTTTGAATTCTAACATTCATAGCAATCCCATTTTAAACAGTGAACAATAAATTAAAGAACTCGTTTTAAGCGGGGTAATATTGTATTTTAGCGAGGATAAGGCAAGACAATGAAGTTAATATTTCAGGGGTGTTTTTCCAAATTAAAATCGTTAAAGATCACCCGTGCAGGACAATTTTAACCCTTCCCATCTACGCCTTCGGATGAGCCCTTTTATAAATATCTTTCAGCTTTTCGATGGTATTATGGGTATACACCTGCGTAGCCGCCAGGCTGGAATGCCCCAGCAACTCCTTCACAGAATTAAGATCAGCCCCGCTATTGGTAAGATGGGTGGCAAAAGTATGCCTCAGCACATGGGGACTCTTCTTATCAATCGTGGTCACCTGCCCCAGGTACTTCCGCACCGCCCGGTAAACATACTTCGTATACAACTTCTTCCCCTTCGAAGTGACAAGCAGGTACGCCACATCCGGCTCCTCCAGCAGGACCCTCTTCTGACGGCAATAGGCCTGTATCAGCTCTATTAACACGGGGCTGATAGGGATTACCCGCTCCTTATTCCCCTTCCCCAGCACCTTCAGGCTCCGGTTGCTGGCATCCACCTGCCTTTCCCGCAGATTCACCAACTCACTGAGACGCATTCCCGTATGATAGAAAATAGCCAGCAACAACCGGTCCGTCACCCCCTCCCAGGTTTCCGGAAAGGGGATATCGGCAAAAAGGGTGGCGATGTCCCGCTGCTCCACATAGACCGGCAGCCGCTTGCTCACCTTGGGACTGGTAATGGCACTCATGGGCGACTGTTCCACTAACCCACTGCGTAACTGGTACTTATAAAAAGACTTCAAAGAGGATATCTTCCGGTTCACCGACCGGGAACTCAACCCCTCCTCTTTCAGGGAGGCCAGCCAGCTGCGGATAAAAGCCGGAGATATCTCCGGCAGGGACACCCCCCCAAACTGTACCTGGATATAATCAAAAAAGGAGATCAGATCGTCCTGGTAAGAACGGATCGTATGCACCGAATAGCGCTTCTCGAACTTCAGGTAGTCTATAAAGGATTGGATAATACTATTCAAAATGAATGGCTTAAGACATTCCTATAAAATTACGGAATTGTCACCACCTGCAAAAGCCGCCCCGGCCCCCCATACTCCCAGGCACAAAAAAAGGCTGCCCCTGGCAGCCTTTCAAATATCTTGTCTTAGATATATCTATTATATGTCAAATTTGCCGCTGGCAACCTGCTGCTTATAGACAGCCTTCAATACCTCACCTCTCCGTTTAACAGAGGGTTTAGTATAGGACTGGCGCTCTCTCAGTTGCACCAATACCTTGGCCTTCTCAAACTTCTTCTTGTACTTTTTGAGGGCTTTGTCTATGTTTTCGCAGTCTTTAGAATCAATTATCAGCATAATGTATATACCTCCTTTAATGAATTACGGGTTGCAAATATACGCTAAAATCTTAAAAATAGAAATCTAAATGTGCCTTTAAAAAATTAAACAAAAATAATTTTTTCAGGCACAAGCATAATGTCTGTACTTTCGGCCTTGGGGCCTCAAGTACGAATTGGGCTCCGCCCAATTTTGGAGAAAATCACGAAATTTGCCCCCTATGTTTACAGGCATCATCGAATCACTCGGCTGGGTCCGGTCCATCACCACCCAGGGCACCAACAAATCCTTCTGGATAGAATCCCCCCTCTCTCAGGAACTTAAAATCGATCAAAGCGTCTCCCACAACGGGGTCTGTCTCACCGTAGAAGAGGTAAAAGACGGCCTCCACCGGGTGACAGCCATCGAAGAAACCCTCCAAAAGACCAATATGGAAACCTGGCAGACAGGCAACCTCGTCAACCTGGAAAGATGTATGCTCCTGAACGGCCGGCTGGATGGCCACATCGTCCAGGGACACGTAGACACGACAGCCACCTGCCTGGAACGAAAGGAAATGGACGGAAGCTGGCAGTTCCGGCTGGAATTTCCCAAAAAATTCACCCACCTCGTCATCGAAAAAGGCTCCATCAGCCTCAACGGCATCAGCCTTACCATCTTCAATGTAAAAAAAGCCCGGTTCGACGTGGCCATCATTCCCTATACCTTCGAACATACCAATATGCAGACCATCGCTCCCGGTAGTAAGGTCAACCTCGAATTCGATATGATCGGCAAATACGTCAGCAGGATCAGCGGGATCAAATAAACCACCAATCAGGAAAAATATTTCTTCCAGCGGAGAAACTGCTTCTCATAGAGATGATAACTCGCATACCCTATCAGCAGCACCAGGCCAATCCCCCCTATACGGGGCAACAGATAGGCCACCTGTCCATCAGCCCCCCTTTGCACCAGCATCGTCTGCCCCTTCTGGACAAAAATCTGAAGGATCAGCCAGTGAAAAACATAAAGACCATAAGAATACTTTCCCAGCCAGACAAGCCAGCCGGATGAAAACACTTTTCTCAGCCATGCCCCCACCCGGGATGACAACAACGAACTATATAATAAATACGCCAGCACAGCGTCGATAGCACTATACCCGTAGTACAACAAAGGCCGGTTCGAGATCCCGGCATCGGGATTATGAAGTAACAACCCGATCAGAAAAAGAAAAGACAATCCCGCGACCCACACAGCATACGATTTAATCGTATGCAGCCGGCCTTCTTTCTCCAACAGACAAATCAGCGCCCCCAGCAGCAACGGCTCACAGGCCGTCAGCGTACTGAAATAGGCCATCCAGGGTGTAGAAGCCAGACACCTGGATAACATCGCCACAACGATCCCGGCCATGGCAGCTATCCTACGTCCACGCTCACCCGCATATAAAAAGATCAACGGCCAGCAGAGATAGAACTGCTCTTCCACGGACAAAGACCAGAAATGGAACAGCGTAAGATTTCCCTTTATCCCATGAAAAGCTAATTGCCAGTTTTCAAGATAACACCAGTACCAAAGCTGGTCCCCATACAAATCCGAAAAATGCTGGGCATACTTCCCATATACCAGCGGCAGCCACACAAAGAAGATGAAGAGACAGCCATAATACAAAGGGAATATCCGCAATACCCTCCGGGCATAGAAGTCCCTGAAATAGTGTTTCCCCTCCCCCTGCGCATGGTAGAAGAGCCGGCCGGTAATAAGATACCCGGAAAGAAGAAAGAACAGGTTGAGCCCAACCCACCCGCCTCTGAACAAGGCGTATTCGTTGAAGAAATGTCCCATCCCCACCAAAAAGATCGCCATGCCCCTGAACCCATCGAGGTGCCTGATACGATCTTCTTTTTTTTCCGCAACCATATTCAATATTAATTGATTTTTATAGTTTTGTCCACCACCAGCTGAATAATCGTCCTTTTTTATCTAACTTGGTAAAATGCTGCAGCAACTGCTCCAAATCGTTATCATTTCCGCCATTTGCTGCACCTGGGGTCTTCCGCTGACTTCCCTGACAGAAAAGACCATCGTCAGAGATCATTTCTGGTACAGATCCACCTTACAATACTTCGCCTTCCTCTTTATCGCCGGAGCTATCACCCTCAGCATCCTGGGGTCCTGGTTATACCTGGTAATGCCCCTGCAGTTCAGCTCCCTGCTCTGTCTTACCCTGCTGCCAGCCCTTTGGGCGGCCTTCTTTTATCGAAAAAAAATGGGCGCCATCCTAAAAGAACTGAAAAAAGACAGCCCCCCCTTCTCCTATACCGAACGTATTTTTTTAATTATTTGTACCCTTTTATTCCTGGTCCTCGCCAGCTTAAAACCTGCCAACAACGACACCCAGATCTATCACCTGCAGATCATTCGCTGGGCCCTGGAATATCCCGCCATACCAGGCACCGCCAACCTCTACCTTCGGCTGGGACTGGGCTCCAACTGGTTCGGCCTGATCAGCTGGTTGAATATCCCCTTCCCTTCCGGCCGGAATTTCACCGGCCTCAACGTAACGTTGACGATGGGGTATTTTCTATGGCTGTTCGCACATTGGAAATACCACTTTCACCGGCTCAACCTGCCAGCCAGCAGGATCCTTTGCTTATTCTATAGCCTGCTTATCTTATGGGGTTTGTTCGACTGGGAGCTTTTCCGGGATACAGCCAACTCCACTAACTACGATCTCGTCGTGACAGCCTGTATCACGATGAGCATCTGCTTCCTGCTGGAAGGCACCCTGACTTCACCGAAGAACAACTTCTCCATCATCTTTGCCTTCATAACTGCCGCCTCTATCGGATTTAAGCTTTCAGGAATATTCTCGTTGTTACTGATCGGCTACCACCTGATCCATAGCCGATCTTTAAAAGCCCTGCTCCCTCTTACCCTCCTCCTATCCATCATCTTTATCCCCGTCCTCGGGAAGAATTATATCATCACCGGTTATCCCCTTTATCCCCTATCATTTTCCCCGGGCTCTCCCGATTGGAAAGTACCCAAAGAATTGACCCGCCTGCTCCAAAACTATATCGTACTCTCCAACCGGAATTATAACCAGGCTTTCATCAATACCTATCAACACAACGGCCTTCATTGGATTCCCCGATGGTTCTACGGCCTCTTATGGCAGCAACAGGTCATCATCGGTGGAGTCATTCTTTCGGTTTGCTTATTCTTTCGTAAGCTGCCGCAGACGGTGGACCGCTATGCCCTTACAACATTATGGCCCGTATTGCTCCTGATGATCGCAGCATGGTTTTTCACGGCCCCCGGCCTGCGATTCGGATACGGGGTCTTACTGTGTACAGCCTTTTTCCCTCTATGCCTGCTTTTGGCGCATCGGATAAGACCCGGATGGTACCCGTCCTTATTATTGCTGATGTCCCTGGCCTGCTGCATTTACGGAGTTGGCAAGGCGGCTGTTCTCCTTCACAACCCGGGCTGGTTATGGCAGGCGGCCAACCTGGAAAACCCACCCTACCAGATTGTCACCATCCAGGGAATGCCTTTCCGGTTTCCCGAAAACAGCAACGGGAATAAAGATCACCGGTGTGTCGACCTTCCCCTGCCTTGCATCTGCGAGGAAAATCCCTATCTTTTCCCCAGAGGAAGAGCTGTAAAGGATGGCTTCCGGATGACCCCTCATCCAGACAGCGCTTTCATACAAAACTATAACTACTGACCTCCATGAAGAAGATAGCGGCATTCCTGGAACAACGGCCTTTTTGCCTGTTTGTCTTATTCCTGCTACTGGCCTACCTTCCCGTCTTTCTGCCTTTCTTCCATGTCAAGAACGACCTGGTGACCCAAAATCTTCCTACCCGTTTTGTGATTAGCGAAAGCCTCTACTCAGGCTACTTTCCCTGGTGGAACCCTTATATCAATTTTGGCATACCTCAGTATGGAGACATGAATGGCGGTTACTGGAATCCGCTCCTCTGGCTCATCGCCCGGACAACCGGTTACGGCATCTGGGCCATTACCCTGGAAGAAATGTTCTATGTTCTCATGGGCGCCTGGGGTATCTACCTTTTATGCAAGGAACAACAGACTACTCAAAAGACGGCCATCCTCACCGGGCTTTCCTATATGTGTGGCGGTTATATCCTGGGGCACCTCCAGCATTTCTGCTGGATCACCGGAACAGCGGCCTTCCCATACGTCCTGCTTTATTTTATCAGGGTCCATAAATCCCCCCTGCTGAAAAACTACCTGACCGGCGGGTTATTCGTGTTCTTATGGACCTCCGCTACCCATCCCGGACTTATCATCGGAGGTTTGTATTTCTTCCTTTTCCTGACAGCGGCCATCTACCTCTTACGAAAAGACCTGCTCCGGGATCTATGGCATCCGAAATTCTTCCAGGTCACAGGTACGTTCCTCCTCATCAGCCTGCTCCTCTCCCTGGTAGTAATTGTCAGCGACGGGGATGTGCTGAGACATATCCCCAGAGGCCACAAAGTATCGCTGGACCAATCGCTCCTTGACCCCACCACCTTTCCTTCCTACCTTTCCCTTCTCTTCCCACTGGCTGTACAGACCTCCAATCTCTTCCACACAGATATTTCCATGCGAAATGCCTATATCGGCCTGCTGCCTCTTTGCTTTTTTATTCTTTTCTGTCTCACCACGCCAGGAAAAGGGTTGCTGACGACAGCCTCCGCCCTCCTCTTCTTTGTCCTGCTCTCCGCCGGCGGCCTGTTCAAGACCTTCGCCTGGCATTATCTTCCCCTTACCGGGCATGTACGGCTCAATGGAGAGTTCAGCTATTTTGTAGGGTTGATCCTTTTGCTGGCAGGAGCTGCCGGCTTCGAAGCGTACCAAAGAAATGACCGGTACAAACAAAAAGGAGACCAGTTGCTCCGCTGGTTACAGGGCATCTGTCTGCTGGCGCTTGCCTTTTCCGTTTGCCTTATCTTTTTCCGGCACTCCTCTCTTCTCTATGAGGTCGCCCCATCCGGGAAAGGATTTAAAGAACAAATAAAATGGACCATCGACCATCTTCATTTCGCGGACCTGCTCGCGCTGCAGTCCCTGATACAATTGGTCACCTTGACGGGCCTTCTTTCCACCAAACCCCTGACCTCCTTCTCTCCGGTCCTGATCATCGTAATGGTGAATGGGATCCTTATCAGCTGGCTCACCCTCCCCTTTACCGGCCTCGGCATGGCCAGTAAGGCCAACCGGCAGGAGCTGATCAGCCAGTTCCCCAAAGGCATCCATGCCCCGGAACAATGGCCTCTTAACGCCACCGTCTACCTCGACTCCTCCTATGCCAGGGACCTGATCCTGCTGGGCTCTTACAGTAAAAAAATAGGTTATATCAAAGAGAAATATCCGGTGGAGTTAAATACCACCAGCGCTTTTTTTAAGGACACGGCCTTAGTCTCCTTTATACGCAGACAATCTTATCTTTTTTTAAGTAAAGACACGGTCATGGGAACTCCTACCGACTTCGACAGCGCCCGGATCCATATCCGGCAGTTCGGCCCCGGCTGCCTGAAGGCAGTTATAGACAATAAGGACTATCATTATCTCACTTTCCTGCAGAATGACTACCCCTACTGGAAAATACGGGTCAACGGGCAGCTCACACCCCACTTCAGGGGCTTCCGCACCTTTCTCACCATCCCCCTCCCTCCGGGAGAACAGGAAGTGGAATTCTACTTCGACCCCACACCGGTCAGAACAGCACTGATCCTTCACGGCTTGATCCTGGCCGCCGCCCTGGGGCTGCTCTGGAATAAAAAAACACGCGACATCACTCTCTTCAGGCGGTAAAATATCCCCTATCGCATAAGGTACATTTTCCCATATCCATTGTTAAAGAACTTATCCGTGTTATCGCCGGATGCTTTATACTTGTCAAGCGACTTCCCGTTAAGGTTCGTCACCACATGATAAAGGTATACGCCATTTGCCAGCCGCTGGCCATACATATCCGTCCCATTCCACTTAAACTCCGTGATATTACGGCCTACATGCAAAGGCCCCAGTTCGTCCTTGGTGATCTCCCGTACGATCTTACCGGTGATGGTAAGGATCTGGATCTTGATATTCTGCGGAACGTCGCTGCCCGTTATAGTAAACACAAAAGCAGTGGAAGTAGTAAAGGGATTAGGATAATTCAGCATATTGGAGATCATCGCCTTGGTAATGATCTTAAATCCGATCCGGTAAGGAGAGGCCCCCGAAGGATTGCCAAGTTGATCCTTCCCGGAAACGATCAGCTCATAATTGTCTCCATCCGCATTGTATTGTTGCACGAATGCCGGATTGAATTCCACCGTGGCGGCATTATTGGTGCCACTGGAAGCCGGTATGAACCGAAGGGTATCGGTGTTGAACCCATACTTATGCAGCGACCCGTCGGGATATTTTACCTGTACCGTGATCAGCGAAGTGTCTGTCAGCAACAGGTACTGGGACTGACTTTGCAGTTTGATCTGGATATGCGGTTTGGACGAGACGATATCGTTATTCAGGATATGCACATTGTCAAAGGTGACATCGAGCAGAGGATTCCTGTTATCTCCCCTTACATAGAAGCTCCTGAAGAGGAAGTTGTTGAATTGGTATTGTTCCGGCTGGTCATTATCCGGATTGAAGCCCACGTAAATAGTATTGGCCCCGGTATAATTCTTCGTATCGATGATATAATCCAGCAACAGCGTATCCCCTTTTATCAGCGGCTTCTTTCGGGGAAGATTTATCGTATGCATGATGTTGCTCCGGTCCAGTATATACATTTTGATACGCATACTGTCGAAAGCATAAGGGCTTATATTTTTAAAGGCTATGCCGAACTCCAGCTGCTCCCCTACATTGAGGGTATCCTTGACTTTAAGGAAGATGCTGGGAGCCAGGGCCCCTTCCGGTGAAGGAGTATCCTCTATCCTCCAGTAATTAAGCTGGTAAGGCGTTCCATGTTTAGTATCCATCGTCGACATGCTCAATTGCAGATAAGGATACTGTGCTACGCTGACAGCCGAGATATCAGCATCCTGGCTCGCCCTGGACAGATTATACAAAGTGGTCTTATTCCCGGCAGTGTCGACACCTATTACCTGCAGAATAGCCGAATCCATAGACGAAGGCTCGAGGCTATATCCTCTCCAATGCAGCTTCTGCCATTTTTTGACCGGCCCGAAAAGAGGAGAAGTGATCGACCCAAGCGTATCAGGAGTCGAACAATCCACGGACAAGGCTATTGCATCATAAACATCATTGGTGATAGCAGAATGGGGAGCGAAAGAAGGCACGCCTTTCTGGTAAACAAAAGCCCACGACCTGGGACGGGTAAAAGAATCGATGACCGTGATCCCCGCATTATGGAATACATGATACAACGAATTTCCGGAACCCAGTGTAGTAGTATCCGACTTCCATACATCGACATACGTATTGCCTGCAGGGTTTGGATCCTCGTTATCCCGCGCCTCTATAAAGGTTCCCGGGGGCAGCATGTTGATGAAATTGAGCGCATTCTTACGTCCAGTCGCAGTCCCCAGGTCATATTCGAAATTATGTTCCCTGTTGTTACCGCATTTCGACTTCATACTGTTGTAGAGACCGCCGGTGCTGGTATAGACATTGAGCCAGGGTTGAAAGGTCACAGAGTCATATACATTGAAAATAATCTCGTTATAGGCGCAGCCCGGCCCGATCTGGTACTGCCCCCCGTTGACCACCGTCGTATACGACTGATCCGAGGTCCATCCTGGCCCCGTACCGTAAGTAGTGTTCCGGATATAAAGATTATTGAGATGATTATAGAACTTCCATAACCGGGAGGCGGAGTCCAGGTAAATATTGTTGCCCGTGGACACCTGGTGCTGGAAATAATGCGATTGGTTATATCCCTCCCCGCTCCTGGCAGGATCTATATAGACAAAAGAAGCCGTATTCCAGGTGTACTGACCGCCGGCCGCAGGCACGATCCCGACCCTCCAGTAATAGACGACACTGTCCTGGTAATTGATCCCCGGATCAAACTCCAACACCCCTCCGGAAGAAGTGACAAACTTGGACACCTTTGAGGGAGAGTTGAACAGTTGCGTCGTATCGATCTCCATGGCAAATTGTTGGGAGACGCTGAAAGGGTTGGCCGTAGAAGCATACAACTTCGAAGTAGACGTATTGATAATCCCGTAATTATACGGGAAGATAGGAGTAGCCTCGTTCTCGTAAATATAGAACGTACTCGTAACCGAATTGTTCAGGAAGGTCACCTCCGGTGTCGTATTATCCGGATTGATGGTAACAATGATCTTGTTCTGCCCCTTATCCCGCGTAGCAATGATAGGCACTAGCAGCTGCACCGAATCCACATACCGGATGCCCTTGATCTTCTTCTTCAGCAGCGTGCCTATGCTGCCATCCGGGTACTGCCGCTGGATCAGGATGGTAACGGAATCCTGCACAGCCTTCCCCAGGTTATAAAACCGCACATTCAAATTAAAATTATTGGCACTGATAGCAATAAAGCTGGGATTGATATTGACCTGCGAAGCCTCCACATCATAGTCAGCCAGGGGTGATACATCCATCTTCAGGAATGGGTCCCCATGCGTCGTCATCTCCTCCGCATGCAGCCGGGTAAAATAATCGTTCGGCGCTACATTTATCATGGCCTGCAGGGCGTCCTTTTCAATGACTCCCAGCGGTTTCCCATAATCTGCCTTATTCATAAGATTATACAACCCGTACAACAGGATATTCAGATAATTGACGATCCCGAAATGGGTACTGGCCACAAAAGCAATAGCCCCTTTTTGCTTGGTCAGGACCCATGACTCCGACAAAGTCTTACTGAGCCCCTGACGCTGAGGATCATAGACAAAAAAATCACCGGCATCACATCCGTTGACAAAGAATATCGGGTACTTACCTTCGTTATTATAGTCCGTCGGATTATCGAGATTATACCCGAGAGAGGCATTCGACGAGTGCCCGAAATAATTCAGCATACCCACCCCCGTACTGAAAATATTGGCCACCGCCGCACCCGGCACCTGACTTACCTGGCTGGCATTCCCGTCGCAGAAAGTGTATACATTTCCCCCGATCAGCGTGTCGGCGATGATCTGCCGGTAGGAATTCATATAATCACAGAGGATCTGACCCAGGTAAGGCTCGCTCACCCCGGTAAGATGCATCACATTCTTCATCCACAGCCTCCCGTCGATCGTATTGGGCGCCGTCTGCTGTACCTGCTCATACTCTTTCACCTTATTCAGGTAATTCTCCACCTCCACACCGGAGATAGCCGATATCCTTCCAATCGGAGTGACCGGTACGGCACCCACCCCATCGTTGGCGCTTAACTTGTTGTCGGAAGCCGGATTGCCAAAAGTGGGCACCATATTGAGCCCGTCCGAAAGGGGATCATGATTGGTCTCCGCATAAAAGTTATAATCCGAATACACCATCCCATGCCCGATCAGCAGCACAAACTCAGGTTTGGCCGCAAATACGGACCGGGCATACCGGAGGAAATTCTGGATGGACAGCGGGTGCTTCTTAATACCGAAGGCAAACTGGTCCACCAGTTCATTGATATCAACCACCAGGGTGCTAAAACTTCCCCCCGCCGCCGAGCTGCGGTAAGCCTTGTAGTCAAGGATGGGATTATTCCCGCTGGAACCGGTATACAGGTTGGGATGAGAAATAATGATATAATTCCCCTGGTTGGCTGAATTGGCGAAATTCACAAAAGTTTTGGTGGTCAGCGTCGTTACCGGAAGGACCGTAGAAGGATCCTCATTCACCAGCTCCAGCTTACGGGCCGACGCAGAGCCCCCGAGCAGAAAAGACAAGGTATTGCCCGATCCGACGATGGCCGTATAACGAAGCCCGTTCGTAACATCATACAATACAGGAGGTATACTTCCCGAAACGGCGAAATTGTTGATCTTTAAAAAATAACCCGCACTCTTTGCCGGGAGCTCAAAAAAGAAATTAGGCTGCCCCCCGAAATTAAACTGCCGGGGATAATCCAGCTCATAAAAAGAAGCCACCATCCTGTCTGCGGGAACACCAGAGTTATTAATAAACTGCATACGGGCCGAATTCCCCGCGAGCAGGCTCAGCGGTACAGGTTTGGTGCTTGTCAGGTCAAAAAAACTATTCATCACCGTATCGATTACCGGCGAATTATTTACAGTTACCCGGACAGTACGGACGTTGTCAGCGCATCCCGTCATGCCAAAACGGATAGTGGCGTCCGGCCCGCCCCCATAGATAAATAAACCATTCTGATCATCCACAAGAGGGCCGCCGGGAGAAATAAAGTTCGAGCCCCAGAACTCCCCGATATCATAGGAGGAAGAATAAATATATTCTCCCACCACCTGGGCAAAACCGGGATTGATCCCCCCTTGTTTGAAATAACTGCCCGCCTTGTGGATAAAATAAGGCTCCACCGGCAGTGTATTACCCGTGGTATCGTTCGTCGTATTGACAAAGTGAAAGGCATTCCCGCTGTTATTCACCGTTAAAAAATAAACGGCCGTATCGGTCTCCAGACTCCATTTCTGCGTATGCTGATAACTGGGACTTCGATAGAGCGGCCGGTCCGGCACCCCGTCATTGATACGGCCCCAGAACTCGATATAGTCGCTGCCGCTCAACGGACCGCTGGCCACGGAGGTATAAATGGGCACTTCCTGGCCATTGCGGAACAATTGAAAATTCTGAGCCGGCACATTTTGGAGACCGGCATTGGAGAGGACGGACTGAGGGATACGGTACAGACCCGTAGCTCCCACCTTAAACTTATAATAGGTCTTACTATAATCAATCCACTCGTTATCGTAATTCTGGGCGGCGAGACCCAGCGTCACCAGTAAGAGAACTATAGTAAAAATCTTTTTCATAATTGTCGGTTTATCGGGTAGAGATTACTTCTTATTTTTTTTCCGCTCCAGGTCCACCCTTAAGGAGAACACATGCGTATACAGCGGATACGATTGATTGGCCAGGTTCGTGAACGCATAATCGATCTGTACATCCCCTACTTTAAAACCAGCCCCTACACTGGGTTGGTAGATCCACAATTTGCGCTGATTGGTCGTGTCCTTGTCATCCAGCGCCTGTTGAAAATTATTGATCCCTCCTCTTACGAAAAATACATCCTTATAGTTTAATTCCAGCCCCAGCTTCGGGTCGATACTAATGGGGTTGGAGCTGATCACCGTATTACGCCGGCCGTCAAAGGTTACATCCAGGTCCGCCTCCGCCAGCAGGCTCAGTTTCCTGCCCAGCCTGAAATTATACGAGCCCCCCAGGATTAGCTGAGGAGCCGTCAGTTCCGTGGACTTGGTGGGAATTTCATTTTGGGTCATATAGAACACCTCCCGCATCTGCTGATCGATGCTAAAAGACCAGGCATTGAAGGTAGTGGTCACATCCTTGGCGACGATGCCCAGCTTCCAGCGGTTACCAATATACTGCGCGGCCGCGTCAAATCCGAATCCCCAGGCGGTGGCAAAATCCCCGGCCTTCCGGTAGATCACCTTTGCATTGACCCCTAAATTGAGCCGGCGGCCCTTCGAAAGATCAGCCTTCTGGGCCAAAGAGAATATAAAGGCATAATCCGCTGAAGAAAAGGTAGTTATGTTGTCAAAATTCACCGTTCCGTCGGGCTGTACCAGCAGGATGGTATTGGGGATATCATCGACGGCAAAACGCAGCAGCGTCAGCCCCAGCGTCCGTTTATTATCCTTAAGAGGCAGCACCAGGTTGGCAAAATCGTACTTTCCGATGCCGGCATAATACTCCGCATGCATCAGGCTGATCTGCGGCTTATCCCTGATATTGGCTAAGGCTGCCGGATTCCAGTAACCGGCCGTCCCATCCGACACACTGGCGGACTGAGCCCCGGCCATAGCCATGCCCCGGGCCCCGGCGCCGATGTTTAAGAATTCATTGGAATATTTCGTGAATTGTGCAGATGCAGTCAGGCCTAAGAGTAATCCAACAACGGTTAAAAAGGGGTAGATTTTTGTCATCTGACTGTTATATATCTTTACGGTCCCCGGACAAAGCATGCCCCGCATTCTTTTCAGCATAAGCCAACAGTTATGGTTTTTATAATGCTTCAAGGGGTTTTGGGGTCCAATAATCTGAAGGAATTCCGGGAAAAGGCGTTCCTCTCAGACTGACTTGTATAACGGGCTTTTATTCAGATTATTGTACCCAAAACTAGGGAGACAAAAAGTACGTTAAATTAATTATTTTTGCTGATCTCATTGATTAACAGCTATGAACCTGATCGAAGAATTAAGCTGGAGAGGTATGATACAGGATATTATGCCGGGAACAGCCGCACAACTGGAAAAAGAAATGACCACCGGCTATATAGGATTCGATCCCACAGCCGATAGCCTTCACATTGGCAGCCTCGTCCCCATTTTGTTGCTGGTTCATCTACAAAAGGCTGGACATAAGCCCATTGCACTGGTCGGAGGAGCTACCGGCATGGTAGGCGACCCCAGCGGGAAAAGTGAAGAGCGTAACCTGCTCAGCGAGGACATTCTCCAACATAATTTAGCCGGTGTCAAACGCCAGTTAGAGCAATACCTGGATTTCAACCCCTCCCTGCCTAATGCGGCGGAAATGGCCAATAATTATGACTGGTTCAAAGAAATCAGCTTCCTTCACTTTATCCGGGATGTCGGTAAGCATATTACGATAAATTATATGTCTTCAAAAGACAGTGTTCGCAAACGACTGGAGGGAGAGAATGGGATGAGTTTCACCGAGTTTACCTACCAATTAGTCCAGGGATACGATTTTTATTGGCTTTATACGCACAAAAACTGCAAGCTTCAGATGGGAGGCAGCGATCAGTGGGGCAACATTACTACCGGCACGGAGTTGATCCGTCGGAAGGCGGGAGGTGAGGCATTTGCCTTCACCTGCCCCCTTGTCACCAAAGCGGATGGGGGCAAATTCGGCAAAACGGAAAAAGGCAATATCTGGCTGGATCCGGAGAAGACCTCTCCATATTTGTTCTATCAGTTCTGGCTCAACGCCACGGATGCCGATGCGGAGAAATGGATCAAACTATTCACCTTTCTGCCAAAGGACGCCATCACCAGCCTGCTGCAGCAACAGCATCAACACCCGGAATCGAGGATCCTTCAAAAGACCCTGGCCCGTGAAGTGACGCTGTTCGTACATGGGGAGGAAGGTTATCAACGGGCGCTGGCCGATACGGAAAAGTTTTTCGCCAACCAGTCTGCGCCGGCAGAATCCCTCAGCCAACAGGACCTCGAGTCGATAGACGGCGTGGCCCGGTTCGACTACGCCGCTGCCAGGCTTTCTCAGGGAGAGGGGGTGGACATTGTTACTTTCCTGGCGGAAACAGGCATCCTGGCCAGCAAAGGAGAAGCCCGTAAACTCGTCGAAGGGGGAGGTATCAGCGTCAACCGGAAAAAAGTCGAGTCGGCCAAAGTCTTTGTCAATGCCGGTCTCTTATTGCACGGCAAATACATCCTTGTACAAAAAGGCAAAAAGAATTATTATCTGGTAACGGCCGTGTAGCGCGGAAGTCCCGGCTGATGCCAGACCAGGCCCCGTGTCGCAAAAGGCTTCGACAGAGCCACCAGGCAAGACCTCCTTCGCATAAGGCACCGGCAAGTCTACGACAACAGCGCCGGCCTTTCCCGGTAAGTCTTCAGCACAAATTCCCCAAACAGCGTATTCGCCCAGGCAAACCACTTCCGGGTAAACTTCGCCGCGTCGTCCTTATGAAAAGACTCATGCATAAAACCCGTCTGTGCATGGCTGTTCTGCAGCATTTTCAGGCACAACGATATTTCCTGGGGATCCCGGCTCGTCAGCCCGCGCATGATAATGCTAAGGGGCCAGATCATATCCACTCCTACATGAGGGCCTCCGATCCCTTCTCCCGCCTTGCCTTTAAAGAAGAAAGGATTGGCATCGCTCAACAGCATCCGGCGTGTATTCTGGTACACGGCATATCCTCTCTTGTCGCTGTGCAGCACGGAAAGGTCCCCCCCGAATACGGCCGACTGCAGATACGGCAGGCCCAACAGGCTGGGGATATTCGCATCATCCATGAAGGTATGATTGCCAAAACCGTCCGCCTCATAAGCAAACACTTCCCCAAAGACAGGATGGGTGACCACCGCATGTTCATTGAGGGCGGCGATCAGTTCATTTTCCAGGGCAAAACATTGGTCGCACAGCGGCTGTTCGATCTTCATCGTTTGCAGTAAAGTCCGCAGGCTTCTCAGGCTGCTGAGTGCAAACAGATTGGAGGGAATGAGAAAAGGATAGATAGTAGCGTCATCGCTGGGGCGGAACATGGAGTGGATCAGCCCCACTTTTTTCGTGGGATATCCATAACCCCGCAACGGCACCGAATCCGTAGCGAAATTCGTCTTTCGCTGGAAAGTATATGGTCCGTTGCCATCCTTTCGCTGCTGTTCCTTAAAAGTCTTTACGATCATCTTCATCGCCTCTACCCATTCTTTGTCAAAAGGAGTGACATCCCTGGTCTCCTCCCAATACCCGTATGATAACCGGATAGGATAACAAAGACTGTCGATCTCCCATTTCCGTTCGTGGATGCCCGGTTTCATATCGGTCAGGTCCGTAGCCTTCCATTCACTGATCTTATTTTCGTCTTTATAGAAGGCATTGGCATAAGGGTCCTTCAGAATACATTTCGCCTGCCGGTGGATAACTCCTTTGATGAGTTGCTGCAGGTCCTTATCTTCCTTGGTCAGGGACAGGTAGGGCCATACCTGGGCGCTGCTGTCGCGGAGCCACATGGCATCGATATCTCCGGTGATGACATAGGTATCCGGTTTCCCGCCGGCCAGTTCATACTCCACGGTAGTATCCAGGGTATTGGGGAAGCAGTTTTCAAACAGCCACCCGATCTCCTTATTACCGATATTCGTTTTCACGTCGCGGATGATCTTTTCGACAGCCACACTTTTGAATTTCCGCTGTCCCTCGGGGATCCGCACCACAGGAAAAGCCGCACTGGCGCCACCCGCACCTGCCATCGCCGCGCCCGCTGCACCCCCTGTGCCGTTAGCCCCCGTTGTCCCGGTTGTCCCCATGGAATCACCCGCTATAAAAAAACCAGCCGTAGCCAGCGTACTTTGCTGAAGGAATTTTCTGCGTCTCATACAGGAAAAAAATATTTTTTGTAAACCTAAGGCATTTTATGTTTAGCAATTCCCAAAAATATCAGTCTCCCCATTCACCCCGGGGTTACCTCATCTAGCCATGTTTCGCCATCCACCGCGCCCACATTCCCTATTCAGCACTGTCCGTTAAGGCATCGCTTCGTTTTCCCGCCCGGCTTTCAACTTCTCTTTCTTCCATTGCTCCCGGATAAAATAAACTATCACGCCCGCCAATGCCAGCAACAATCCATAGTAGGCCGGACTTCCGGTAGAATACCATACAAAAAGCCATACGCTGACAGATAGTATAACCGGCAGAGGATACAGCCACATCCGGAAAGGAAGGTCGCGGGTGCCTTTTCTTTTACGAAGGATCACCACCCCCACTGCCTGTGCCACGAACTGCACGAGGATCCGCATAGCCAGGATGGCGCTGATGGCGTGCTCCAGTTTAAGCAGCAGGCTGAAGATTAATCCCAGCCCGCCGACAAATAAGAGGGATACATAAGGGAAGGACTTCTCCGGATGCAGTTTAGCGAACACGGGGAAAAAATGACCGTCCACCGCTGCCGCATAGGGCACCCGGGAATAACCCAGGACCACGGCGAAAAGGGAGGCAAAGGCGATCCATAGGATCAGCATGGTGGCGATCATCGCCGTCCGGGGACCATAGATCTTTTCCATGAAAAGGCTGACGACAAAGTCCGAATGCATCGCCTCCTGCCAGGGTACCACCCCTACGATGCTCAGGTTCATGCATAGGTACAGGGCGGCGATACAGAATATGGAGATAAAAATACTGCGGGGAATATTACGTCCGGGGTTCCGGATCTCGCTTCCCAGGTGACAGACATTATAATAACCCAGGTAACTATAGATTGACTTGACGGAAGCCTGCCCGATCAGCAGCACAAAGCTGAAGCTAAAGAGGGATTGGTCACCGGAGGGCATAAAGGAATAGGATACCTGCCGGTGGGTAAATCCGCTGATGATGATCCAGAGAATGGTAATGATGACACCCGCCCAGAGGAATACGGAGATCTTGCCGATGGTCTTGATATTGCGGTAAAGGAGTAGCACGACCAGGATCACCAGGATGCCGGAGACGAGCTTCTTTCCCCAGAAGCCGAGGGGTATCAGGTAATCGAAATACTGTGCAAAACCTATTGCTCCGGAGGCCACCACCAGCGGGGCCTGCAGACAGGTCTGCCATACGAAGAGAAAGGACATCAGGGGCCCCCATTTTTTCCCGTAAGCCTCCTTTAAAAAATTGTAGCTTCCGCCGGCCAGGGGATAGGCGGCGCCCAGCTCGCTCCAGATCATACCGTCGATCAACGCCGTCACTGCACCGAATATCCAGGCCCATAAAAAGAGGTTGCTGCCGACCATACGGATGACCAGGGACATCATCACGAAAGGGCCGATACCCACCATATCGATCATATTGATAGAAGTAGCCTGTAACAAGCCGATCTCGCGCTTCAGATGTGACATACGCGAATATAACGTAAGTTATTATCTTTACCCCTCCATGAAGTACTACATCATTGCCGGAGAAGCCTCCGGAGACCTGCACGGCAGCAATCTCATCAAAGAGCTAAAAAAACAGGATCCTGCTACGGAGGTTCGCGCCTGGGGCGGCGACCTGATGCAGGCAGCCGGAGCAGTACTGGTCAAACATTACAAAGACCTTGCCTTCATGGGATTCGTAGAAGTCCTGGCCAACCTCCGAACCATTTTCAGGAACATCGACTTCTGTAAAGAGGACATCCTCCGGTATCAACCCGACGCACTGATCCTGGTAGACTACCCGGGATTCAACCTGCGGATTTCAAAATGGGCCCATGTCCAGGGCCTGAAAGTCATTTATTATATCTCCCCACAAGTCTGGGCCTGGAAGGAGAACCGGGTTAAGGAAATCAAACGATCCGTGGACAAAATGCTGGTCATCCTTCCCTTCGAGAAGGAGTTCTATCAAAAATGGCAGTACCCGGTGGAATATGTAGGTCACCCCCTGGTGGAGGTGATAGACAGCTTCCGGTTGCAGGCCACAAGCGCCCTGGCCCCATCCCTTTCCTCGTCACAACCGCCCATACGACAGATTGCCGCCGACCCCCGTCCCGTCATCGCCTTGCTGCCCGGCAGCCGCAAACAGGAAATATTAAAGAAATTGCCCATCATGCTGGAAGTATGCCGGCATTTCCCGGACCATCTGTTCGTAGTAGCCAAAGCCCCGGGACTGGAAGACGAATTTTATACCAGCCTGCTGGAAAATTACCCCAATGTCTCCTCTGTACGCAACGAGACCTACGCCTTATTATCGAAGGCAGTAGCAGCTTGCGTTACCTCGGGTACGGCCACGCTGGAAACCGCCCTGTTCGGCGTACCGGAAGTGGTCTGCTACAAGGGCAGCTCCATCTCTTACCAGATCGCAAAAAGATTGATCAAGGTCAAGTATATCTCATTGGTAAACCTCATTATGGACAAGGAAGTAGTGAAAGAATTGATCCAGGACGAGCTGACCCCGGAAAACATCCGAAAAGAGCTGGACGGATTGCTAAAGGACCCGCAGCGGCAACAACAGCTCAGAACGGATTATAAAAGGCTGCATGATATCCTGAGCCAGGGCGGCCATGCCTCTGCCAATGCAGCCAGTAGCATCCTGCAGTTTATGGGGAGTTGATGCCCTTCTGCCCGGCCATTGTCCCTCCAGCCAAAGTCCCCCTTCGGCAGATCCCGATTTCCGGTCCGCCGGCCTGGTCTTCCCAATTAATGATGTCTGAAAAACAGCGCCCGGATAATGATGATGATGATGGCGGTGAGGAACATAAGGATAGAGATCCGGTTGATCCCATGCATATACTTTAGCCAACCGGAACGGTCCTCGTTCGGGTCTCTTTTCTTAATGTATAGGTACTCTGCAATTTGTCGCCAAACTCCCATACCACAAATTTAGGGCAAATATTTTTTGAAAGCCAAAATCCTATATATTTGCACTCCCAAACGGGGGTTTAGCTCAGTTGGCTAGAGCGTTTGCATGGCATGCAAAAGGTCACCGGTTCGACTCCGGTAACCTCCACTTAACCGGACTTTATGTCCGGTTTCTTTTTTTCCGTCCATATCCCACATTCATCTCCTCAACACCACCGTACTCATACACCTCACATCATCCACATTAACCGTCTTCAACGGCTCCAGAAAGGATAATCCATTCTCCTGCATAATATCCGCCAGCAACCTCCTGGTCAGGAGGAACCGGCGCGATCCATCAGGGATCTCATATACCCCATCCCCCACCAGCCGCACCCTATCTTCAATCCCTATATCAGATGTCATCCGGATAAACAACGAACCAGCAGGTTTTAAAACACGCACCATTTCCGCGATCATCTTCCGGAAATGTCCGGTATCCTTCGCAAAATGTAATACCGCACTGCTGATAATATGATCGAATTGATCATTTTCGAAGGGCAGCTTTTCAACTGCTGACTGACGAAATCGCTCTGCTACCAGAGGCTGCCGGCGCTGCAAATCATGAATAGCGTTGATATCATGATCTATGCCGTAAATGGCAACATTATTCCTGAGGAACCAATGCAGATTCCTTCCATATCCACAACCCGCATCCAGAATGCAGTCGTTCATTTTATATCTGCCTTTCATGATCTGATCCACCAGGTAAATATCCGTAGACCCTATTACTTCTTCTATCGAATTCAAATTATTCAAAGTTGGTTATCTTGTCTTTCTTCTTTACCTCTCAAATATATTACAAATCGTTCCAAGACCCGAAAATCCATAAATAAACATTAACCCTTCATAAAGGTCTCCATATTGCATCAGGTTGTTTTGAGTATATTCGCGACAGATCAACCTCTTTAGATTGAAGATATGGATTCAACTTCTACCGTTTCTTTTCATAAGCGCATTTCGGCAGCCGGTGTTCTGATAGCAACGGGTATTGTTTTTGGCGATATAGGCACTTCACCGCTATATACACTGAATGCAGTGTTCCATGATCGGGCCATTACGGAAGACATAGCTCTCGGGTCTTTATCCGCAATATTCTGGACCTTGTTCTTTCAAACGACCCTCAAATATGTCATCATTACTCTCCAGGCAGATAATAAAGGGGAGGGCGGAATATTCTCTTTGTATGCCCTGATACGCAGGTTTTCCGGCCGCTGGCTGCTGTTCCCTGCGATGGCCGGAGGCGCCTTCTTAATGGCTGACGGCATTATTACCCCTCCTATCTCGGTGGCCTCGGCCATTGAAGGTCTCCAGGCAATCAATCCACATATGCAAACGGAAGGCATCGTGATCGGTATTTTGATCATCCTGTTCCTTTTCCAGCAGTTCGGAACAGAAAAAATCGGTAAGATATTCGGGCCGGTGATGGTCGTATGGTTCACTTTTATCGGCATTTTGGGAGCGATGGCCTTAAAAGACAGTCCAGGGGTACTCAAAGCATTGAACCCTCACTATGCCTATACTATGTTACGCCATTCACCCGGGGGATTCTGGCTGCTCGGAAGCATCTTCCTTTGTACCACAGGCGCCGAAGCGCTCTACAGCGATATGGGGCATTGTGGCAGAAATAATATACGGGTAAGCTGGATATACATTAAGATAACACTCATCCTGAGCTATGCCGGACAGACCGCCTGGCTTTTACAGCACACCGGCCAGCAGACCGGTATCATCAGTCCTTTTTATCACATCGTTCCGCAGGCTATCTACCTGCCCTCTCTCGTCATAGCAACACTCGCAACCATCATCGCCAGCCAGGCGCTGATCAGCGGTTGCTTTACCCTCATCAATGAGGCAATACGCCTGGATATCTGGCCGAGACATCGTGTTCTGTTTCCGGGCAATATCAAAGGGCAGATCTATATTCCTTTTATCAACTGGTTCCTGATGGCAGGTTGTATCGGAATGGTGTTGTACTTCCGGGAATCTACCCGGATGGAAGCGGCTTTTGGCTTAAGTGTTACCCTGACCATGCTCATGAGCACCGTGCTGATCAATTTCTACCTCCGCGCTAAAAGGGCGCCCTTTTTGGCCGTAGTTGCTATTACCGGCCTGTTCCTCTTCATCGAGCTCTCTTTTTTAATTGCGAATTTTAGAAAGATAAAGGACGGCGGATGGCTCACACTTCTTATCGGCAGCTGTCTGTTCGGTATCATGTTCGTGTGGTACAAAGGCCGGAGAATTAAAAATGCAATGATCAGCCTCGTGCCCTGTGATCAATATATCGCATTGCTGAAGCGGCTGAGCGCCGATGCTCATATCCCGAAATATGCGACCAACCTGGTGTACCTGACCTCTTCCGGCACCTCAAAAATGATCGAAAAGACTGCTATTGATTCCATCTTGTCCAAATCACCTAAACGGGCGGATATTTACTGGTTCCTTCATGTCAATGTGCTGGATGAGCCGTATGCATTGAGATACCATGTAGAGACCATCGTTCCAAACGACATCTATTTTATCACATTCAATCTGGGGTTTCGGATCGAACCCCGTATGGATTATTATTTCGGGCAGGTGGTGAAGGACATGGTCAAAAATAAGGAAGTGGATGTCTCTGAGAGATATGAGCAAACTTATCAGGAGAGCAGGATCGGAGATTTTCGTTTTCTGATCATGGACCCTTTCCTCTCTTTCGAAAATGACCTGCCGTTCTGGAAGCGATTCCTGATGCGAAGTTATTTCAACTTAAAATATGTAAGCGTCAAGGAGACCGTGAATTTCGGTCTTGACCGCAGCAATGTAACCATCGAGAAATATCCTGTCGTAGTCGCTCCCATGACACACCCGCCCATTGTCAGGGAGTAATGCAAAGATGATAGAGCAGCCACACGCATCATTCCGGAAAATACACTTCGTTTTTACGGGCGTACCTCTTCTTATTATTGAACTCATAGGCCAGACCAATTCCCAATACCTCTTTCACCTGCAGCGCCGGCCCGCCGCTGCTTCCATCGGCCTTAACCGACTTAACATCATTGTCATAGATCATATCCAGGGAAATATTGATGCTGATATACCTGAATGCCTTAACAGATAAAATATTCGTCCAATAAATATTGATATTCTGCGGAGCACGAAGATAATTTGAAAACAGATCGAGGCGGGTATTGTAACTCGTCGTCTTGTTAAAGGTGTTCTGATATTTAATGGAGACAAAGGCGCCAAACTCAAGACGGGATCGATGGCCGGAGTCCACCCCATAGGCACCCGCGCGGGCAAGAGAATCACTATTCACGATCACCCAGCGGGCAGTGGCCGGAGACAGGAAGGTCGAAAGATGAGGATTTACCTTATAATCCATACCAAGGGAGAACAGGACATAGGCCGGCGCGGCGAAGTTGGAAGTCAGCACCTTTGTGTTCTCATCCAGGTAGGAATACCCCTTGGTGAACTGGCTTCGGAAATTAAAAAGACCGGTGATAAAATACTTCTTCCCCAGGTCATACCCATATTTGGAAAGAAGGTCAATACGGTCGTCCGACTTTCTGGTCCCTAAACTGGTCGTTGTCACCAACCCATAAGCCATATCCAGCGTGTTGTCCCAGGAATGCCGCCCATTCTTATAAAGCGCATAAGTACTCAACAAAGTAGACAGCGAAAAAGAAGACCGGTCTCCACCCGCCGCCCAATTACTGAGCGCAGCCTGATTGATCGAAAGATTATACAGGCCTCCCAATCTCCATCCCGTAGGAATGGTATCGAAGGGGTTTTTAAAAGTCCGGTTATATTGATCCCGGAATTGCTGGATGGTTATCTGACTGAAAGCAACAGGGCTGAAGAAAATAAATAGTAACAGAATTTTAACAAATCGCATAAAAAACAAAAGAATTATGCGCAAATATCTGATATTCTCTGTTTAGCATTTTGCCTGGCTCACAAATTCTTTCCCGTCAACTGACGCACTGCCCCCCGATAAGTCTCCCCTACCGGCAGCTCCAGGTCACCAATAAACACGCTGTTCTTTCTTACCGCGGTGATGCTGCCAACCGAGAGAATATACGATTTATGGATCCTGATAAATTTATCCTTAGGCAACTCAGCCTCCAGGGTTCTGGCGCTGGTCCTGACCAACAGAGGTTTCGGTGCGCTGCGGAGATGTATTTTAACATAGTCCCCGGAGCCTTCTATCCATATGATATCCGCAAACAGGACCTTGATAAGACTGTAATCCACATTTAGAAAAAAGAAGTCTGCGGCTGCAGCAGCAGAACCCGCAGCGGTCCGCAATTGATGCAACTCCTGCGCTTTATAACAGGCTTTGAGGAACCGGTCCAGCCCCACTGGCTTTATGAGATAATCAACCACGTCCAGCTCAAAACCTTCCGGAGCAAACTTCTTATAGGCGGTAATGATAATAACCATAGGCCGTTTAGCCAGGCTCTGGATAAACTGCAGCCCCGTTAAGCCGGGCATCTGAATATCTATGAACATAAGGTCAACCTCTTTCTCCTGCAGGACCTTCGCCGCTTCAAAAGCATCCCCGCAGCTTGCTATCAGTTCCAGGAAGGGGACCTTGCTTATATAATCCGTCACCAGGCCTAACGCCAGAGGTTCATCGTCAATAGCAATACATCTCAGCATTAGTGCAAATTTAGTTCCAGCGAAACAACAAACCAACCGTCGTCCCGGCTGATATGCAAAACATGTTGGTCTCCATACAACAACTTCAACCGCCGCATGACATTCCCCAGCCCGATACCGGAAGTCTTATCCTTGATCTCGGCTGAAGTTGGATTATAGCGGTTGCATACAGCGAAATGTAAGACTCCTTTACTGACACGCAAGGTGATCCGGATCAGCGGATTCTCTATCATGCCGACGCCGTGTTTAAATGCATTCTCCACGAAAGGGATCAGCAACATGGGTTCTATTTCCTCATAGCCGGGCGGCACCTCCATCGAAACCTCCACCGGCACTTTTGTTCCGAAACGTTGCCGCTGCAGATCGATATAACTTTGCAGGTAATCCACCTCCTTGATAAGGGACACCTTTTCCTCATCGGTATCGTATAACATATACTGCAGGAGGGATGATAGCTTGAGGATGGTAGGCCCCAACTCTTCCGACTTCATTTGTTCCAGGGCCACCAGATTGTTGAGGATGTTGAAAATGAAATGAGGGTTGATCTGACTACGAAGGAAAGACAGTTCAGTTTTAAGATTCTCTTCCTGTTTCTCCTGTGCCAGACGGTCTGCCTGTATCTTATCCCTCACCACCCGGAAAGTAGTGCCGATGGCGCTGTTCAGGACAAACGCGGGCAGCATAAACCCGGTGGCGCCCAGGAAGCTGAAATGGGGCAGGGCAAACAGATAGATGAATATACAGGCGTGGATCAGCAACATAATGCCGAATACCAGGGCAAGGGCAGCCGCATAGGTTACGTAGCGTCGCTTGTAGAACAGCTTGGGCGTAAGCAGATATACATTCAGATAAAAAGGGCCGATCCAAAGAAGATTGGTGATAAAATTCAGGTAAAAAAATCCCTGCTCATGTCGGTCATTGTCATGGTGGTGTATACCGCGGTGACTGTCCAGCAGGTAGGGCAGCGATAGTGCTATCGCCCAGACGGCTGCATGTGTCAACACTCTAAGGACGCGGCCCTTATACCAGCTTTTCTCCATACCCATAAATATAAGTTATTATTGTTCGTCGCTTTGTACGTTGGTGTTTTTCCGCTTGAAAAGGCTGGCATCCAGTTTCCCGAAGTTATAGGACAGGTTCAGCCTTAACATCTGCGGGTCTTTGATCCGGCTATAGTCTTGTGTGAAATAAGAACTGTACGTATACTGGTCCTGGATCCTGCTGCGGAAAATATCGCTGGCGCTGAGCGACAGGGCCATCTTTCCCGATAGCAGCGTCTTCTTTACGGCCAGGTCCACAGCATAAAACGAAGATATAAATCCTTGCGAGGCACTCTGCGACGTGTTGTTGGGAGGTCCTGGCTGATTGGCATTGGTATTCACAGGCAGATTGGTCTTCGACTGGTATAAGCCGGACACCTGTACAGTAAACCCTGCGGGCAGCCGGAAATTCGTATTCAGCTTTCCGAACCAGCTCCACAAGGCTTGCTGAGGTACTGCACCCGTGGTGCTCACGTTGATCTTCGACTGATAAACATTCAGGTTGGAGGTCAGGTCCCACCACTTGGTAAGCGACAACTGGCCCGTGAGCTCAGCTCCCAGCGAATGGCTGGATTCGGCATTGATATAGGTATTGATCAGGGTGGTGCTACCGGTGGCAGCGCTGGTATCTTCCTCGATATAACCTGTTATGAGATGTTGGGTGTATTTGTAATAAACAGAGCCCATCAGCGTAGCATTGCCGGCGAAGGTCCTGAGATAGGAGAGTTCGGCGGATTGGGTGAATTCCGGCACCAGGTTGGGATTCCCGCGGGTGATGTTGAGCTTGTTGGAAGAGTCCGTATAGGGTACTAACTGGGTAAAGTTGGGACGATTTACACGCCGGGTAAAACTCAACTGCAACTCCTGCCCCTCTCCGATCTTCCGGCTGAGGAACAGGGAGGGAAAAAGACTGACCGGGTACTGGTTACTGAAGCCTTGTCCTGAATTCAGGAGGGTGCCATGATAGTTGGAGCTTTCCGCCCGCAAACCCACCTTATACTGGATACTGCCGATGCTGCTGGCAAGGGTTAAATAGGCGGCGTACACATTATTCCGGCTCTTATAATTGCTGGCCGCCGAAGGCACCAGCTCGTAAGCGGCGGAGTCAGGATTGTACGTATAGTTGTTGTTGATATTCAATCGGCTCTGCAGCGCCGCCCGCAGACCGGCTTCCAGCGTGGTCCTGGACGATAGGGGATTGATAAAATCAGTCTGCAGAATGATGTTGTGATCATTCCCTGTTCCTTCGATCTTTTGCAATTCGGTGCCGGCCAGGGACGACCCGCTGCCATACTGATAGTAATTCGTGGCATAGCGGGAGTTATTGGTAAAATTGCCGGAAAAATAACTGGCGTCCGCCGTCCATTCTTCCTTCTCCTTGGCAAAGAGTTGCTTTATCCCCAGCGTGGCGCCCCTTCCTGAAAAGGTATGGGCACTGTTGATCTCCTCCTGGCTATATTGACTGACCTTGCCGGCAGTATACAGGCTGTCCGTATTCATCGTAATAGGTGACACGGTATTGTTGCTATGGTGCATGGCGAACCCGGTCAACGACAGCGTCGTCCGGTTGGTGAGAAAATAGTCCAGACCTAACCGGGTGAAATACATAGAGCTCCTGGAAGTATCCCGTTCCTGCTGGTTCAGATAGGTATTGGGGGTGGTGCTCAGGTTCAATCGTTCGATGGAACTGGTCGTACGGTCCCGCATCGACCTCGTATTAACATCCGCCGAGAAGTTGATTTTGTTTTCCCGGATATTGATACTGCCGCCTGCATTGGCGCCCCCATAACTATCGCCCCCAACCCGCACGCTGCCATTGTATCCTGTCTTTCGGTTCTTCTTAAGAACGATGTTCAGGATACCGGCCCCTCCACCAGATGCGTCATATTTTGCAGAAGGGTTCGTAATGACCTCCACGCTCTCGATGGCATCCGAAGGGATTTCATCCAGGGTCAGGGTAGTAGGTTTCCCATCCACGAGAAGTTGAGGGGAGCCACCCCGCAGAGAAATATTGCCATCGATATCTACATTGACACTGGGTACGTTCTTAAGGATATCCAAACCGGTCCCCCCTACACTGTTTATGTCTTTGGAGACGGAAAACACCTTCTTTTCCATGTCCATTTTTATGGTGGGCTTGGAAGCAGTGACCGTTACCTGCTGCAGTTCCTGCTCATCCGGGGCCAAACGAAGGTTACCCAGGTCCTTGTCGGAAGCCTGCGGGGTCAGCCTGACCTGCTGCGTCAGCGCCTTATATCCCACAGCGGAAATGGTCAGCTTTAGCGGGGTATTGAGCGGCAGGTCTTCCAGAGAAAAATCGCCGTTATTCCGGCTGGCGCCCCCTTTCAGCAGTTGGTCCTTACGCTTGCCAGAGCCCGGATCGGTAGATACTTTCAGGATCACCACGGACACCTCACCAATCCCATGTCCTGCGGAATCAACGAGTTTACCATAAAGGCGTCCGGAAGCGGGGGCGCCTCCATCATGACCCGGGGGCGGGACCTGGGCGAAGATGCCCGCGATCATCAGCATCGCACCAAGAAGTAGAAATATCTTTTTCATGCCCCAAAGCTAGGCCGATGCAATGGGGCCTCCGGGCACCTTGCGAAGAACCGGGAAAACAATGCGGTAAACGGGGAAAAGAAGGCGAAATGAAGAATCCTCACCTCCTCACATCGCACCCAATTGCTTCAGATATTTCTCCGAATTGATTTTCACGTTAGCAGGCGGATCCAGGCTCAGCGCCTTTTTGAAATTAGCGATCGCATTTTTCTTATCTCCTTTTAACGCATAGGCCTCTCCCAAACTGTCAAACACATTGGCGCTCTTCGGATGACGCTGGGTATTCATGATAAATACCTCGATCGCCTTATCTTGTTGGTTATTGGTCAGTAATTGATAGCCATACTGGTTGAGCTCGTTTTCCGTAGCCATGTCCAGTCCCTTTTGCATCATACTTTCAGCTTCTGCTGTCTTTCCCGTTTCTTTCAAAAGCCCTGACTTGATGCTGAACGTGGTAAAGCCGGGATTCAGGCCGATGGCCTGGTCGATCCATACAAGCGCCTGGTCATAATCAACCTTATGCTGCAGCGCATAATTGGCAGCACTGGAATATCCCTGCCAGCTAAAGCCGGTGGGGCCCTTCAGCTCTTCCTTCGCATTGGCCAGCACGATATCGTCGACGGCAAATTCGACCTTCACGGGAAATTGCATTTTCTCCCAGTTCAGCACCAACTCGCCGGCATTGGCAGTCACATTCTGGAAGTCGTAGGTCAGCGTCTCCGTATTGGAAATAGCCCGGAGGTTTATTTTCGATCTCATCTCATCATGGCTGGGATCATACCAGAAACTACCCCAGGACCGGCTGTCCTTGGACAGGATCACCTCCCCCGTATTGTCCTGGTTGATGACAAAAAAGAGCCCATAGGCGCCCGCAGGAACCAGGTGCCCCTCTATCTTGGCCGGATGAGACAACCGCAGCACGGTATTTTCATTGGCTCCCGCCCGCCAGGGAGCCTCATTGCCTGCGCCAAATCCCTGTTTATTCCATCCGTAAGGGACCAGCCCTCCCCATACCTGCCTGCCTTTGACGGAAGGTCTCGAATAATTGATGGTCACGGTGGAGATGCCGATGGTTTGAGATACCGTTGCCGCCGGACTGGGAGTCCGGGGTAACGTGACGGGTTGACTCCGGCCTATAAGAACAGAAAAAGCCAGCAAGAAGCTGGCAGCATACCTGGTAGTAGATAGATTAAGCATGTTAGCTGATTTTAAGATGAGCGGAATGGTTGCCCTTCTTAAGTTACAATTTCCCACGGGCCGAAGGCGACGACCCTTACCCAACTGGGAATTCAGTTGCTTAAACTTGGTTTAAAGGACATTAAGGAAGAAAAAAACCCATTTTAAAGCGAAATCGGTAATATATTGCATATTTACGGTAGCAGCTTAACCATAACCCGAATCTATGCAAAAGGCAGTTTTATCCGTTCTTATACCAATTTATAACGAAGAAAACACCATCATCCCTCTGCTGGAGAGAATAAAACAGGTAGAGCTCATAGACGGATTCGAAAAGGAATTGATCCTCGTCGACGACTGCTCATCCGATAAAACGGTTCTCCAAATCAATGAATACCTGACGCTAAACCCCGGCTTGAATATCCGTCTCTTCCAACACACGGTCAATAAAGGCAAGGGAGCCGCCTTACACACCGCTATCGGGCAGGCAACAGGCGGGTGGACCATCGTCCAGGACGCAGACCTGGAATATGACCCCAGAGAATATAACAAACTCCTGAAACCCGCCGCGGAAGGATTTGCCGATGTCGTTTATGGAACGAGGTTCCTGGGCGGCAACCCCCATCGCGCCCTCTTTTTTTGGCATTCCATCGGGAATAAATTCCTGACCTTCCTGTCCAACCTGTTCACGGACCTCAACCTCTCCGACATCGAGACCGGTTATAAACTGTTTAACACCGATATCCTGAAAGGCCTGCGACTCCGCGAACAGCGTTTTGGCTTCGAACCGGAAGTGACGGCAAAGGTGGCCCGTATCCCCAACATCCGGATCTATGAAGTAGGGATATCCTATTACGGACGCACCCAGGCTGAAGGCAAAAAAATAGGCTGGAAAGATGGTTTCAGGGCGATCTATTGTATCTTAAAATATAACATGTAGGTGAATAAACAACCACTGGCAGCTTCAGATGACATCGGCTTTTCCACGCTGGTAAATATCAGCCGGGCAAGTAAGTTGAATACCTGGATGTTCAGCGCGATCAGGCCCTGGCTGAAAGGCAGGATCCTGGAAATAGGCAGCGGCATCGGAAATATTTCCTCTGTCGTTATCAGGAAAGAGATCCCTTTATGTCTGAGCGATTATGACGACAAATACTACCACTTCCTCCGTGAGAAATTCTCCTCGACACCCTATGTAAAAGGGATCTACCGGATTGACCTGGTCGATAAGGATTTTGAAACGACCCAGGCCCATTTACTGGGCGCCTTTGACTCCATTTTTGCGCTTAATGTGATAGAACACATCGCCAATGATCTTTTGGCAGTAGAGAATTGCTGCAAACTACTGGCACCAGGTGGCCGCCTGGTCCTGCTGATGCCAGCCTACCCTGCCCTCTATAACGATTTTGATGAAGGACTGGGCCATTTTCGCAGGTATACCCATCAAACCATGGACAAGTTGCTTTCCCAGAATTTTAAGGTCATTAAAATCCGGCATTTCAACCTGGCGGGGATTTTCGGATGGTTCTTTTTCGGATCCATTCTTCGTAAAAAAAACCTCACCGGCGAACAGATGGGCGCTTTTGAAAAAATGGTCCCCCTCTTTCGCTTAGCAGACAAAATAGTCGGAAACAAAATAGGCTTGTCCGTTATCGGGGTGGGAGAGAAAAAGGCACCTACTCACACGTAAAATCCTTTTTCATCCTTTTCAGGTCATGCCAGATCACATCGGTAAATGGTTTGGGCGACAGCTCCAGGAAAACGGGAAAATGGCCCTTATCATTACAGCTTTTTACATGGACCATATAGTTCAGCGTCATAGGCTTCATCGCCATGTAATCCAGCATATCTATCGTTCCTGAATACGTGTCCACGTCATCCGGCTCCGCCTTTATTTTCTGAATATGAACCCTTGTCGGCACTAATTTATCCTTGGGAATATTGTGAGGTACAGGGCCTCCTCCCGTTATAACCAACCCGTCATAATAAATCTTCAGATTCTCCTGTAACACCGCCTCATCGATCTTTTGACCTGCATCCAGCCACAGCAGATACGCAACCGACCAATAATCTTCGCTGCCGGCGACACCCCAGCCGGGAGGGAATCGGATCTCCTCTACTCCCGTGAGTTTCACCTTCGGAGCAAAGGGAGGTGGAAAAGAAGACCGTTCGATCCTCCACCTATCCGGTACTCCAAAACTATAAGGGCCGGAAAAAGCCATGGGGTTGGAAGGGCTGAATACATGCAGTTCCTTTTTTATCCACTGAATACAATCCGTCTCATCCACAATGGACAAAGCCGTGGGATTCCTGTTCCCATTGCTTCTCATACCCGGTTGCCTGGAAGATATGAATTCGGCTTTATTATTGCCCTGCAACAGTAACCGGTTGATCAGTTCCGCGCCATCCGGTAGGTAGGTATCATAGTAACTGTTCCTCCTGAATTTTAGCTGCCACTCCACATCGGTATCATAATATAACCTAACGGCTACATGCCGGAGGAATTGTTCATTACCTGGCCCTGTCTGGGTATTGAGAAAAGGAGATAAACTGGCATACTGCTCGGGATGAGCTTCCGGAGAACCCGGCCCCTTATCCAGCAGCCCCATAAAAAATTTGGCGTCATTCACCCCCGGAGGAAAAACATTCTTTTTGATCTGCCGTTCGCAAATATGATAAAATCCCGCCAGGTCAACGGCGCTGGCAATGCCAAATATAACCTTGGGATGTACGGCATACTCGCCGGGATGCTCCCAGGCCAGTTCTGTATAACGCAACGCTATCATGCCTGAAAGATCAAAACCACCCACGGCGAAAAAAGAACTATCCGCTTTATATTGCAATAGGACATGCGTGAAAAGGCGGTTCATCCGTTCAATTGCAATCTGGTCAGGTGTTATCTTATTACCGGTGGAAGCATAGATGGTCAGCAGGTCGCCGGCAGCCGCTACACTATGAAGCCTCGTCTCCGCCAGCATCGTTTCAGGGCCTCTGAACGGGCAGAACAGGACCAACACCGCCCTGATATTGCCCGAGGCAGGCGGCATCGCCAGGTAATAACCATTTGTACTATCACTGGTATCAAAAGGGACCTTTTGCAGGTTCTGGCAATCAGCCGCCAGAGAGAAAAGCAAAATAGATAAGGTAAGCGAAAAGATACTTTTCATATGTCGTTAATTGATTTTAGTCTAATGTACAAAATATACCATCTCATCCGCCCCACTTACCGGTCATATTCGATGATCTTCTCCCCAAACAGTCGCTCCGCTTCCTTTCCCCTGGCCTTACAATATTCCAGGACCTTATTGGATTCGATAATCGGCCTGGACTCCTCCGTATATTTGATCGAACTGATAAACTTGAGCCAGGGCTCCATCCCCATGGCATATATAAAAACATCACTGGGGTTAAAAATATCGATCAGGGCCCTGGACTGCTCGAAATTACACCCCGCCAGCCTCCTCGTCTGGTCTTTATCCCTGTCCAATGAATTGGGCATCAGCGGACCATAGAGCCAGGATAAAGGGGCTCCATCACATTCCATTCCCAAAAAAAGGATATTGACATCGCCAACCTCTTCATGGATCTTTTCATAGATCCTTGGCTCTACGTTACAGGAATCGGCAGCGAAAATTATTTTATAACCATTCCTGAATTCCACCATATGACATAATTTACTGCGTATATCCAGATCCGCATGCTCTCCTAAAAAAGGCAGCCCGGTAATGGTACAATCCTTCAGTTCCAGCCTGTCCATATCTCCCAACTCGATAATGTTATCAAACCCGATCTTTTGGAACATCAGCTTGAGACTGGGATCCTGCAGCCCACCTCCATTGCTTTTCGGGACCACAATATGTTTTATCTTCCTCCGTATGCGCAACAGGGTCTCGAATAAGATGTGATCCTGGTGATTATGGGTGAAAAATACATAGTCGATGGTTTCCGGCAGATCGGCAAAAGTGTACCGGGATATGTCGGACTCATATCCATAGCTGATAACCGGGTCCACCAGGATACAGGTATCCTTTGTCTCCACTAAAATGCAGGCATGCCCGAAATACCGGGTCAGCACGCCCGCCCCCAAATAGGGTTTATACTTTGCCGGCGCCTCTTGCGTAAAAAAATCCGCGAATAGCTCCTCCTTTTCAGGGGGTATATTCAACGATTGCTTCACGGCTCCGAAGGCTCGCGGCTTTTCCGTTAGTTCGAACAGCTCATCGATCCTATTATCCTTGAAAGGTATGTTCAATCTCAGTATATTCGGATTGACCAGCTTCGGAGTGCTGAGCACAAAAGATCGGCTGTCGTCATTATTTACGAGGAACAGGTTGAAGCTCTGCAGGGATTCCTTGTAATATTTACTACGATAAAAAAGGAATTCGAAGAACCGGTACGAGGCATGGTTGTTAAGGTCATAGAACAGCTCCACGAAACCCTTCAGCACCTCCGGAACTTTTGAATATAAAGGGGTCAGCGAATACCCTTTCGCCTCTTTATCCAGCAGATGATTCAATTGGGAAATGGCCTCGCATAACTCCAGTGAATCGGCACACTGCTCCATCGTATTGTCTCTTAATGCCGTGATCTCCTCCACCCGTTTACCTTCATAGTCGATAAAAGGCCCGCCAAGCATCTTCGGGTTCCTCACCGCCGCGGCATGAATTTGCGGGTTTTGTATATAAGAGTTCATTATCTTCAAATGCCTCTCCTTGATATTCAAGGCTGCCGTCGCCGGTGAGATAAGATGAGACCAGGCATACCAGTTGTCGACCAGCGGCTCTATAGCGAGATTTGGCTTCACATAGACCAGGTCATGATCCTGAATTTTCATAATTTATTATTTTTGCTTTTTTTAAATGATTGCCATAAACTTTTTATCCTCCCCGTCATCCATTATCCAGATCTTATCCTCTATCTCCACCGCCAGCTGACGAATATTCTGCCGCTCGAAAAAATCCATTACCGTCATATTGATCCTAAACTCCTGACGGATCTTTTTCAACAGCACCATCGCTTTCAGGGAATCTCCCCCCAGCTCGAAAAAACTATCGGTCACCCCCACCTTGTCGATCCCGAAGAAATCCTGCAGCATCTCCACCAGGATCTCCTCTGTCCTATTCTCCGGGCCCTCATACGAAGTACTTAGGGAAGGCCGCTCTCTCCTTACGGCCAGTCTCTTCGCCAACAACGACCCGGCACTTGCTCCTTCTCCCGACTCTTCCGCCAATATTGCGTCCTTCCGTTCATAAGCCCGGCTGATCCGCTCGGTCAGCGGCGCTATCGTCTCATACAGTACCCCCGGTCCCTTTAATCGGACGCTCCACTCCAACAGTACGAACACCTCTTCCGGTCGCAACGCCTGCCGATGCTCCGCACGCTCCCGGCTCCCTCCCTC
>DATJJD010000281.1:0-11244 GCA_035492545.1 Puia sp. | reverse complement strand
CCCTAAGGCAAAAAAGTCTGTTTGATGGCGCTTCGCGCAGTGGACCTTGGTCCACTTTGTTTTTGCCTTAGGGTCCTAATATAATTGATTGCGCAGGATCCTTTTGATCATCCGGATGGCGGAGCGGCTGACCTGGCCGGGATATTTTTCCAGGATCTTATCTTCACTCAGACCGGCTTCCAGTTCACTCACGATATACCACCATTGGTGGAGGTATTCCGAATTCGGGGTCTGGTAATCCAGCAAGCGGCGCACGGTCTCGATGGTGGTCTTGCTGACGCTGCCTTCATGCAACTCGACGATCTCCTGTATGGTGAGTCCCAGTTTGATGTCATCCGCGACTTTGGAATAATCCCGTAGATATTTTTCATTAGCTTCCATTACCTGCATGAGGGGGTCATTGCTGTAGCGGATCTCCGGATAGGCCTTTACCTGTTTCTGCAGTTTGGTCAGGGCGTAATTGCGGGCGATATTGTCACAGATGACAAGGTCGTCTTTCCCCAGCTCAAACCACTCTCCTTTTACCCGTTTGTGCTGGAAGACCACATGGAGGCTTTCTTCCAGGTCGGCCATGTTGGCGGCGGAATATTGGCGGATGACACGGAACAGAATGGGCAGATGCGTATGATAAGAGGCCAGCCGCTTCTGCAGATCGCGGGTTCTGCCGATCTTGTACAGATTCTTTCCTGTCTTCAGGATATAGACACAATTTTGTCGGTCATGCTGCTCTGTGTGCATTAGCTCACGATAGTTTTATCGACAATGTTTTGTCAAACCAGGCAAGACCCGGTTTGGGCAGACCGCTCACAATTAGCCGGCCGGTATGTAAATTAATGAAGTTTATTATATTTATAGCGCCATGAAGGACAAATTCGATTTCTACCAGGAGTATTATTTCAAGGAATTGAACCGACGCAACGAGATCAATAGTTCACTATCCATTCCCATTGGGTTGATCACGGCGCTGGTGGGCGGGGGCTCTTATCTGCTGACAAATTTTGAATACCATCTGTCGCCCTGGCTGACCATTCCGTTTACCGCCACGATGACGGCGGGACTGGCCTTTTTACTGTTCTCCATCTATAACCTGATAAAGGCCTATACCAATTTCCCCGGCCGTTATGATTATGCATTTATTGCGGATAATGAGGTCATCGAAAAATATCGCCAGGAACTGAAGGCTTATTATGCGGCCAATCCTTCCCTGCGCGACGTGTCGGAGGAGGAATTCGACGGGTACCTGGTGGCGGAGATGGTGAAGAATACGGGCATCAATCAAAAGAACAACAAACGGAAGACCAAATTCAGCTACAATTGTGAAAAAAACCTCATAATCGCCTTAATTTCAATCAGTATCAGCCTTAGCTTTTTCTCCGTGAACCATGTGCTGAAGCCGGAAAAAAAGACTATTTTTGACGCCAGGCTGGTGCCTCCGGGTAAGCTGGAAATCATGGAAAATTCCAAATAAAGTATTACCTTTGGTTGAGGAAATGAAAGAAGTCTATAATACCATCTCCAAACCATCTGCGCCTCCCAGCCAGATTATTCCTGAGGGCCAGGACCCCCGGCCTGCCTATTAATATTCCTTTCCCAGCCATCTTTTCTGATTATTTCCGCTACAGGTTCCTGTAATAAATCCCGATCCTGATTCGTTTAGAGAGTGACCCAACTTTATTCTATGAACCGACTTCCTGCTTTCCTGCTGGCCTTCCTGACGGCCGGTATACTAAAGGCCCAACCCAATCCAGCGGATACTTCCAACTATAGCAATTTACGGGAACAGATGAGAGACCTGACGGCACAGATAAAGGCCAGTCCTGCCAATACGGAGCTATATATGAGGCGGTCTGTGGTCAAATTTGCGCTACACGATTGGGATGGGGCTGCACAGGATGTGACTAAGGTGATCTCACTAAATCCCCGGGACTTTGAAGCGTACATGAGCAGGGGATGGGTTCGGGATGAGCAACAGAATTATCGCAGCGCCCTGGAAGATTATAAGAAGGCGCTGTCCATCGATCCGGGGAACAGCATGGCTATCGTTACGATGGCGATGGCGAAGTTTCATTTGAAGGATACTGCCGGGGCCTTGCAGGATCTGGGCAAGGCTATCACCCTGGATCCCAAAGATTGGAGCGCCTATAACAACCGGGGATTTATAAAAAATAAAATGGGCGATTACGAAGGGGCCATGGTGGATTTGGATATGGCCATCGATCTGGACGATTCTAAATTTGAATCTTTTATGAGCCGGGGTCTGTCCAAAAAAGCGCTGGGACAATACCGGAGAGCCATAGTCGATTATAACAAATGCCTTTTCTTAAATCCCGATCTGGCCGAAGCCTATCTTGACCGGGGCCTGTCCAAATATGAGCTTAAAGATTTTGAGGCTGCCCTGAAGGATTTAGACAAGGCCATCGGGATGGGGATCCATACGGCCGGATCCTATCTTTCACGGGCATACGTGAAGAGTGGATTAAGAGATCATAAGGGGGCTATGGAAGATTTTGACCAATCCATTGCCCTGGAACCCAATAATCCGGAAGCCTATAATAACCGGGGGATGTGCAAACTTATGCTACAGGACGCAGAGGGCGCATTTCAGGATCTCAATAAAGCCCTGGTCTTACGTCCCGACTATGCAAAAGCTTATGGCAACCGGGGTTTGGCAAAGTTTGCCCAGCACGATTACAAAGCGGCCATCACGGATTTTACAAAAGCCATCGAACTCAACCCCATATTTATGGAAGCGTATCAGTATCGCGGCTATTCTTATGAAAGGACAGATGAGCTCCAAAAGGCGAAGGCGGATGCGGAAAGGGCGGCTTCCCTGGCGGGAGGAGGGAGTCCCGCAGGGCGGTAGCGGGCATACATCCGGTACGTTGTCTATTTCCCTTTGAAGACCGGTTTTCTTTTCTCCAGAAAGGCCCTTGCCCCTTCCTGCATATCTTCCGTGGCAAAACATTCCCCGAAGGCCTCCCGTTCGCGCAGAAAACCATTGCTGCTCTTATCGGCCGTGGAGGCTGCGTCGTCCCCGCCAAAGGGATCCGCCTCCCATTCCGTGTCAGCGCTGACAGCGGCCCCGTCACCGGTAGCCAGGTTGGCGCATTCGATAATATGATGCACCGCGATGGGTGCTTTTTGATTGATGATGGAGAGGATCTCGCGGGTTTTGGTGAGGAGCTCGTCCGGCTCCGTAATGTAGTTGACCAGGCCTAGCTGCAGGGCTTCTGCGGGGTCGACCATTCTGCCGGTGAGCATCAGCTCCAATGCTTTGCCTCTGCCGACCAGTTGAGTGAGGCGCTGGGTGCCGCCGTAGCCGGGGATCAGGCCCAGGTTAACTTCCGGCTGGCCAAACCGCGCCGTTGTATTACAAAGACGAAAGTGACAGGCCATCGCCAGCTCGCAGCCTCCGCCCAGGGCGAAGCCGTTGACAGCCGCCACAATGGGTTTGGAGGAGGCGGCGATGCGTAAGAAGATATCCCCTCCCTTTTTGGCCAGGGCCTGTCCCTGCTCTTTACTAAGCCCCAAAAATTCGGAGATGTCGGCGCCGGCGACAAAGGCTTTAGGCCCGGCCCCGGTTATGATAGCACTTTTTATTTCCTTGTTCTCATAGATCTCGCTGACGACTTCGCCCAGCTCAGCGATGACCGTCTTGTTGAGGGCATTGAGTTTGTCCGGGCGGTTGATCGTTACGGTGAGGATGTGATCAGTGAGGTCGGTGAGTAAGGTGGTATACATAACATCGTTTTATCAAAAATACGACAAATGAGTTGACGGCCCATAGGCCACCAACTCATTTACAGGAAGGGACGCTGAAGGTCGCACGGGCATACCGCAGCGTGGAATGCTCAAAATCGGTCTGACCTGGCCCATCGGAGCCATGAATCTATCGGGCATGTCGCCGGCTGTGCCGGCCCCCGCCCTCACCCCGTCTGAACCGGTTATTCTTATTGGTATTGAATGTATATCCGAAGGAGAGCAGGCCTGGCCTGGCGATCATGTTGGAATAGGGCTTGCCGCCGCCGCCATCGATATAGTCCTGGTTGAAAAAGTTGGTGAAATAGGATTGTATTTTAATATAGCTGCTATGGAACAGTTGTACGCCGATGAACCAGGAGTACAGCACGTGGGGGGTACGGTCGCTCCACCATTCGCCAAAACGATGCTGCACGGAGTCGCCGACCTTTTGTTTCTCCTGGTATTGTAAGGCCCGGTCAGCCTCTACGCCTGCAAAGAAGTCGGCATATTTCATGTGGCCCAGCTTGAAAGCGAGGGGAATACCGAGGGTGTACACACGCCGCTTGTATTTGACGCCATCGGTCTTGATGATGACCCCCAGGTTTTTGATCTCGGCGCCCGTGTAGAAACCAAAATGCTCGTTGAAATCATAGTTGTAATAAGCCCCGATATTCAGCATCCAGGTAAAACGGGGAATGCTGAGCTTCTCATAGGTGCCATTGGCATCCCGGACGTTGGCGATGGAGAACTGGGCTATATTGAGGTCGACACTCAGATAGCCGGGATGGGACGGGGGCGTGGGTTGGGAAGACGAAATGGGCTGTGGGCTAGGGTCGGTCTGGGCTAACACGGAAAAAACAGATACGATCAGACATAGGACAGCGAGTACGATCTTTTGCATAGAGATAGTTTAGCATTTGGCTTGTCGTACAGGTTGTAATGCCCGGACATCGGAGGACGCTCGGGGGTTAGGTCAAAACGAGGTTGGCTGAATCAAATATATATAAAATAAATGGAGTCTGAAAGGGCTCTCTAAAAAATTGATAGTCTTCTTGTTGTGTCAAAAATCGCGGTGAGTGCGAACCCAGTCGGTGATATAGCGGGCGATGTCGGTAGTGGGGGTGCCCGGCGGGAAGAGGCTGCCGACACCCAGGCTTTGCAGCTCCTGGCGATCTTCATCGGGGATGATGCCGCCGCCGGTGAGCAGGACGTCGTCCATGCCCCGGGCTTTCATCAACTCGATGATCTTCGGGAACACGGTCATGTGGGCGCCGCTGAGGATGCTGATGCCGATGGCATCCACGTCTTCCTGTAAGGCTGCACTAACCACCATGTCGGGGGTCTGGCGCAGGCCGGTGTAGATCACTTCCATGCCTGCATCCCGCAGCGCGGTAGCGATGACCCGGGCGCCCCGGTCATGGCCGTCAAGGCCTACTTTGGCCACCAGTACTCTGATCGGGCGGGCATTTGGTTGCATGCAATGCGTGTTAAGTGCCAAAAATAAGCAAATGACGGCAGAATGTCGCAAACATGCCGTAGGCGGTCTGTCCGGGTCCCCGTAATTTTGGATAAACGAATAAAAAACCATCACCATGAAAAATATATCTCTATCACAGAAGATAAAAGAACTTAGGATGATCACCGGTTCCTCCCAGGAGGAGCTGGCTGCTGCCACCCAGTTAAGCCTCCGGACGATCCAGCGGATCGAGAATGGAGAGACGCAGCCCAGAGGGGATAGCCTGAAGAGGCTGGCCCTGGCGCTGGGGGTGAATACAGAGGAGCTGACCCGGCTGATGGAGCCGGAGGAAATGGAGTCTGACGCTGTTGTAGCGCCTGAGATGGGCGTAGGGATGGTGCGGCTGGAGAACGAAAGACCGGTAGCATCCGGGAGGAAAATGCAGGTAGAGGATTCCCTGTTGGGGGAAGACGCGCCTGTGCGGACCGGGCTCCGGGAGAATAAAGGTTTCCTGATGTTGCTGCATTTGTCTGCGTTGAGCTACTTCCTGTTTCCCGTCTATATGTTGTTGCCGGTCATGGGTGTCGTGGTGCCGCTGGTGTTGTGGCTGTTAAAGAAAGATGTCATAAAAGGAGTGCAGCGGGAAGGGAGAAAGATATTGAATTTTCAGATCTCCTGGTTCCTGGTGTTCATGATCGTAGTGGGGAATGTTTTTATTACAAAGATGTTGCATGTCGAGTCTGTTCTGGACCATACGACGATGTTCCGGCTCCTGATCGGCCTGTATTTATTCAATGTCATCACCGTCATCGTAAATATCGTCCGGGTAGGGCAGGACAAGGCGGGTATCTACCGGCCGGCGATCCCGTTCATGCCGAATGCGTAGGCCGGGGCGTGCAGGGTGCAGGTGACCGGTACTTGGTGGCGGCGGGTGCTCCAGGCTTGGACCAGTCGGTATCCTGCGGCTGGTGCTCCTGGCTTGGACCAGCCGGTATCCGAAAGCGGGCGCTCCTGGCTTGGTCGGCCAGTATCCGGCAGTGGGCGCTCCTGGCCTGGGCCGGCCGGTATCCGGCAGCGGCAGGACGCGGACCTAGACTTTCAGCAGACCCAGCACGTGTTTGATGCGGTGCAGGGTCTCTTCTTTTCCCAGCAGGGCAGCGATGTCGAATACGCCCGGCCCGAATTTTCCTCCCACCAGCATGATACGAAGGGGCTGCAGCAGGTCACCGGGTTTTATCGCGGCGGCGGCGGCCATTTCCTTAAATTCCTTTTCCAGGATGAGAGCCTCCCATTGGGTCATGAAGCCAAACTGGCGGATCAGCTCGGCGAAGAAAAGCTGCTTTTCGGCTGTCCACTTTGGTTGCACGGAAGCAAGGTCGATGGTGGTCGGGGCGACGAAAAAGAAGGAGGCCTGTTGTACAAAGTCGGACAGGAGGGTACAGCGTTCTTTAACCAGGGTAAGGACCTGTTCGAATTTCGCTTCATTGGGTCCTGAGATTGCTTCGGCGATCCCGGCCATGTTGCTCCCGCCCCCGGCCGTGTTGCTTCCGATCCCGGCCATGTTGCTCCCGTCGCCGGCCACTCCCCCCATAAAAAAGGCTTTCACCTGATCTTTATAGTTAGCCACCGGCAATCGCTTGATCCACTCATGGTTGAACCATTTGGCTTTGTCGAAGTCGAATTTCGCCCCTCCTTTGTGAACCCGGTCGAGGGCAAACTTCTCCACCAGCTCGTCCAGGGTAAAAAGTTCCTGTCCGCTGCCGTCATTCCAGCCCAGCATCGCCAGCATGTTGAGGAAGGCTTCGGGTAAGAAACCGATCTCCCGGAAGCCTTTGGTGGTCTCGCTGGTATTGGGGTCTGTCCAGTTCATAGCGAAGACGGGGAAGCCGAGACGGTCTCCGTCGCGCTTGCTCAACTTACCGTTGCCATCGGGTTTGAGGATGAGGGGGAGATGCGCCCATTGGGGCATATGTTCTTCCCCGAAAAGATATTTCCAGAGCAAAATATGTACGGGGGCGCTGGGCAACCATTCTTCTCCCCGGAAGGCATGGGTGATCTCCATCAGCCGGTCGTCCACTACCACGGCCAGGTGATAGGTGGGCATGCCATCCGCTTTGAGGAGTACCTTGTCGTCGACGCCGTCCGTGGAAAAATGAACTTCTCCCCGGATGAGGTCGGTGAAACGAACTTCCTGGCCGGCATCGACCTTGATACGAATGACATGGGGGGTGCCTGCGGCCAGCAGCTGCTGCACTTCCTCCGGGGCCAGCGTGAGGGAGTTCTTCATTTTTTTCCGCAGCTGATGGTTGTACTGGGGGGAAGGATTCTCTGTCGTCTTGTATTTGGCCCGCATTTCCTCCAGCTCTGCCGGGGTGTCGAAGGCATAGTAGGCATGTCCCTGTTTTATCAGTTGGGCGGCATATTTCTCATACAATCCCTGGGCTTTACGCTCGCTCTGCCGGTAGGGGCCATAGGCTCCCGGGCGATAAGGGCTCTCATCGGGCTCCAGTCCGCACCATGTCAGGCAGTCGAGGATGTATTGTTCTGCGCCGGGTACAAAGCGACTTTGGTCTGTATCTTCGATCCGGAGGATAAAGTCACCGCCGTGCCGGCGGGCGAATAAATAGTTGTATAAGACCGTTCTTACGCCCCCTAAGTGTAAACCCCCGGTGGGGCTGGGGGCAAATCGTAGCCGCACTTTTTTGCTCATAAGCGGTAAAGATAAGACAATATTCGCGGAGCGAATATTGCGCCGAAGGCGCCGACATGAGCGCGCGGCCCGGCTGCCGCCCCCGGCGGCAGCCGGGCACCTCCGGGGAGTCAGGCCGCCCTGGCGGCCGGGAGAAGAAGGCCGTCCGGCAGAAGCCGCTCGGCAGGCGTGCTGAAAAGAAAAAGCCGCCCACTGCGATGCCGTCGAACGGAGCGTCGCAACGATGTTGAAGAGGCGCACCGCCGCCCATACACTAATCGGGTTGCTCCAACGTTAAACACTCGTGCGAATCATCTTCACTTTACTGCTGCTATCAGGCTTGTTGCAGGCTACCGCCCAGCTCACATATGCCACCCTGTCTGTGGACTATGACAGCGCCGTGGTTTTCAAAAATTTAAAACTGATCCCCATCCGCCGGAAAGGCGGCGGGGGAGGGCCCATGATGGCCGGAGGGATCGTGTCACTCAACCAGGCATTGAGCCAGGGACTGGTCACGGTAACGGAAAGGGGAACCACCTCCTTCGACAACGTCCACTGGCTGCGCTTCAACACCCATACGGATAAGTCCATCTACATCGCCGGCGGGGAGATCGTCGCCGGAGGGAGGCAGGACCGGATGGTTGTCCAGGATACGATCCTTGCGCCTTCTTCCAAAGACCAGTATGTGCCGGTCATGTGTGTGGAAGAGGAGCGTTGGAGCGAGAAGGAAAAGAAGTTTGCCTATGGAGGTTTTGCCAACCAGCATTTGCGAAAAGTACTGGATTCCTCCCGCAACCAGGTGCTGATCTGGAAAGAGGTGTCTAACCAGCTGGACTCCGGGAGGTTCAAGAATAACAGCCTGGCATACCTTTCCCGCATCCAGGACAAGAAATATGTGATGGCGGGCGATGAATATTTCCGCTATTTCCGGGAGAAGTTCCGGGAGAAGGACAGCACCATCGTTGGTTTTGTAGCCGTGTCGGGAGGTAAGATCATCGGCAGCGATGTTTTTGCCGGGCGGGATCTGTTCTATCAGCAGCTGGATCCCCTGCTGCGGGGGTATATCGACGAGGCGATCCTTTTCGGGGCGCCGGTCACCTTGCCGGACCCGCCAGTCAAACGATATATGGATAAATTATTAAAGGATGAACCCAGCCAGGAGCAATTTGTCAAAAAGAATGGGAAGATATTCCGGCAGAACGGACAAGTGATACATGTGAACACTTTTTTAAAGGAGTCGTAACTTGCAGGCTATGTTCTATCTCGTAAGGACGCCCTGGTGGCTGAAGAAATTATATTCCGGGTTGATATGGAATATCCCTGTCCGGGAGAAGGTATTGTACCTGACCTTCGACGACGGACCGCATCCGGAAGCCACTCCCTTTGTGCTGGACGAGCTGAGCAGACATGGGGCAAAAGCCACTTTCTTCTGCATCGGCAAGAACGTGCAGGCCTATCCGCAAATTTATAAACGCATCCTCTCCGAAGGGCATCGCGTCGGCAATCATACCCACAATCACCTCAACGGCTGGAAGACTCCCGACAAAACTTATTTCGAAAATGTCAGGGAGGCGGCGATGTATATCGATTCGGATCTTTTCCGGCCGCCTTATGGGCGGATCAGCGCTTTTCAGTCCGCTTTTTTGCGGGGGGCGCCCTTTCATTATAAGATCATTATGTGGGAGGTGCTGAGCGCAGATTTCGACCGGGAGCTGACAGCCTCAACCTGTGCCCGGCATGTGATCCGTCATGCGCGGCCCGGGTCTGTCGTCGTATTCCATGACAGTGAAAAGGCTTTCGACCGGCTCCGGGGAGCTTTACCGGAAGTGCTGAAACATTTCGGGGGGTTGGGGTACCGGATGGAGGCAATCGATGGGAAGGTGGTGGGTGAGAAGGGCGGCGGTCCGTTGGAGCAGGCAAGTAAGAGTTGATTTTGGAATGCCCCGGGAAGACGTGGAATGAAAATTGCATAGGGTGGCAGTTGGATATTTCGGGAAAACGGGGGAAGACTGGAGAGGAAGGCGGTAACGGGAAGCCTTCGGGAGGGAGTGCAAACCGTAATCAATATACGCTGAAATACACGCTGGGCGTGCCTGTGATGTCTTGTATGTCTATAAAATAAATTGGGCCTGGGTAGACACCCTGGCCCGTTTTTAATCCGTACCCTATGAAAACTGGTTTAAAGGTAAATCTTTTTTTGATTTATCCAAAGTAATTTACTGGGGCCTCTTTCGTTAAGTTTTTTTAAAACCCCTACAGGGTTTGATTTAGCTCGCCGGGGGGATTGCCCATCCTCGGGTAAGTGGTGAGTATGGAATATTTTTTTCGGGATATTTGCCGCCGGAAAACCCTCAGCGAAATAATGCGGAGCCGGGTTATACCATTGGTTAAACCGGGCGTGCTATCGGTTATGAGGAGGGGCTGCAGCCAGGGTTCATTACAAACAGACCTATCATGATGCGACTTATCGACACACACTGTCATTTATATGGGAAGGAATTTACCGGCGACATCGCGGAGACCATACAGCGCGCTGAAAAAGAAGGAGTTGAGAAATTTTACCTCCCTTCTGTCGACAGCGGAAGCCTGGAGGCCCTCTTAGCCCTGGAAGACCGTTACTCCGGGAAATGTATCGGCATGATCGGGCTGCATCCCTGCTCGGTAAAAGCGGACTATGCTTCCGAACTGAAGTTGGTGGAAGACTGGCTGGGTCGCCGTCCCTGGGTGGCGGTAGGGGAGATAGGCCTGGATTTTTATTGGGACCGGACCTTCGAACCGCAGCAGTATGAAGCCTTTCACCGGCAGACGGAGTGGGCGCTGCATTATGACATCCCCATCGTGATCCATTCCCGGGACTCGATGGCGGAGAGCATCGCGCTGGTCCGCGAACACCAGAAAGGGAAGCTAAGGGGCATTTTTCATTGTTTCGGAGGGGACGCCGCCTCCGCGAAACAGATTGTCGACCTGGGGTTCTACCTGGGCATCGGGGGGGTATTGACCTATAAGAATTCCGGATTGCCGGCGGCTTTGCAGGAAATAGACCTGGAGCACCTGGTGCTGGAGACGGATGCCCCCTACCTGAGCCCGGTGCCTTTCCGGGGCAAACGCAATGAGAGCAGCTACCTGAAGTATGTGGTGGCCAGACTGGCGGAAGTGAAAGGGGTGCCGGTGGAGGAGGTAGCCCGGATTACTACCAAAAATGCTGAAAAAATATTCGGAAGCTAAGGCCGGAAATTGTATTTTTGCCGCCCCTTAACGGGGATCTGAAGGGCGCCGGGTATTGGCCGGCAGGACGGAGGTCCGCTGGCCAGACGTTGAAGACTGGGGCGAAAGCCTGGCCCAAAGATGGAGACCCGTT
>DATJJD010000280.1:0-24646 GCA_035492545.1 Puia sp. | reverse complement strand
AAGCCGTCATGGTGTTTGGAGGTGAGGACGACGTATCTGGCCCCTGACTTCTCTATTAGCTGCGCCCATTCGTCGGGGTTATATAATTCGGCCTTAAACTGGTCGGCCAATTGGTAATAGGTCAGGTCGCCGAATTTCTTTGCGTGATAATTTATCCGGGCGGTGTCGCCGTTCATGAGACCGTTCTGATACCATTCGGCGTATTCTCCTTTTTTGCTGTAGCCGGGTACGGAGTAGACGCCCCAGTGGATGAAGATGCCGAATTTGGCGTCTCTGAACCATTGTGGTACGGGGCGCCGATCGAGGGAAGACCAGTCGGGTTGCCAGGGTTGGGCCGACAGGCGGGTGAGGCTGGTTGCGAAAAGGAGGAAGAGGGCGAGGGCTACGAAGAAATATTTTCTCATTGAAGTTATCGTTTAGCGGCTTTAAACCTTACGTTAGGAGACGGAAGATAGGATATATGGTCCAGTTTTGGAGCAAGAAAATTTTCAAAAAATCCAATAAAAAAGATAATTTTGTGTATTATGAATGAGCAAGAGTCCAAAGAGTTTGATGAGATTTTACGCCAAGCGCAAGAGGAAGTAAAACATTCCAAAGCTGCGGCGGAAAAATTATTGACTCAACTTGGAATCATGCATCTCCTTGTTCCCAAAGGAACCAATAAAGCGAGCCTCGATTCTCCCCGTTAGGTTCGTCCTTTTCATGTTAATTTTTTTTCGATGTACCCCGCAAAGCCAGGGTTATTAATCGGCTTCCATGGCTGTGAAGAAGCTATTCGTGATGACATTATTTTCGGGAATCGCCCATTAAAGGTGAGTGAAAATGGTCATGACTGGTTGGGCATAATGGCCTTAACGCCAATTACCAAAACCTCACATACAGCGCTGAGAAGACCAACAGGATAAAGACGATCAGCACCCAGTTGGCCGGCTTCAGGCGGAACATTTCTCTGTCGAGTTGGAAGGCCTGCGGGTTGATGCGGGGTCCACCCAGGGAGATGGCAACCATCAGCAAAACGGTAAACACGAAAGACCATCCCATGCAGATAAAGAAAGGGATTTCGTAAACGCCCTTACTGTTGATGAATGCCGTATACAACCAGGTCTCATGCCCGAAGAGGGTTATGGCGAATTGTCCGAATAAGATGGATAAGAGAAACCCTGTTACGATTCCTGCGATAGCGGCGGCACCCGTTGTCCGTTTCCAGAACATTCCCAGGATGAAAGTCGCAAAAACACCCGGGCTGATATAACCGGTGTACTTCTGAATATAGGTGTAACCGCCATCGCCGCTGATACCCAGAAGGTCTTTCCAGGTAAAGAGAATGGCGGTGACCATCGCCAGCAGGATGACCAGGCGGCCCATCCATACCATTTTCTTCTCATCGGCGCCGACATTGATATATTTCTTGTAGATATCCAGGGTAAAGATGGTGGAGATGCTGTTGGCCTTACCGGCGAGGGAAGCCACGATAGCCGCCGTCAAAGCTGCAATGGACAGCCCTCTCAACCCATTGGGCAGGAAGCTGAGAATGGCGGTATAGGCTTCGTCCTTACGGCCGCTGACCAATTGGGGAAGGTGACCGTTCTTATACAATACCCAGGCAACGATGCCGGGCAGCATGACGATGACGGGCATCAGCAGCTTTAGAAAACCGGCAAAGAGGATGCCGTTGCGGGCGGTGGGGAGGTTGGCGCCCAGGGCCCGCTGTGTGATATATTGGTTACATCCGAAATAATTCAGGTTATTGATCCATTGGCCGGCATAATACATCGTGATACCGGGAAGGATGAGGTATTTATTGATGGTGATCTGCGGGTCATTGGCTGAAGGCTTCGGGAAGATCATGTGAAAATGGTCCGGGGCGTCTTTAAGCAGGACATTAAATCCAGCGATGATATCTTTTCCGAATCCGAATTTTTCGCTGACCAGGGTGAGGGCCATGTAGGTAGTAGCCAGGCCGCCGATCATGAGGACCGCCACCTGGATTACATCGGTATATCCTATAACTTTCATCCCTCCTAAGGTGATGAAAAGGGCAAAGGCCGCCAGTACGATCATCACGATATGAAAATAGCCGCCGCCCAGCAGCCCGTTGATGGCCAGGGCTCCCAGGTAAAGGATGGAGGTCAGGTTGACAAAGATGTAAAGGAAGAGCCAGAAGACAGACATGATCAGGGCCACCGTTCCATTGTAACGTGTCTTCAGGAATTGCGGCATGGTATAGATCTTATTCTTCAGGTATACCGGCATGAAGAATACCGCCACGATGATGAGCGCGATCGCTCCCAGCCATTCATAGACAGCAATGGCGATACCCGCAAAAAAGCCATCTCCGCTCATCCCGATGAACTGCTCCGCGGAAATATTGGAGGCAATGATGGAAGCTCCTATCGCCCACCAGGTGAGGGAGCCTTCTGCCAGGAAAAAGTCTTTGGTATTGGTAGCTGTCTTTCCTTTTTTATGATAGATCCAGTAGCCGTAGAGGGAGACGAGGATGAAATAAGCAATAAAAACGACGTAATCCCAGAAGACGAGTTGATTATTCATAAGCAAACAAACGTAAAAAAATCCAAAAAAAAGCCAGGCGTTCAAGCAGAGCGCCTGGCTTCGTACTATTAAAATCCAATTAATGGCCCCCGGGTCTTGGTGATTAGGGCGATACAGGGAGTTTTGGGGGCCAGATTGTTAAAATTTTAAGGTAGCGGGTAAATATTTGGCTACCAGATCTTCATAATAGGGCCGAAGCTCCTGCCAGTTGGGCGGGGTCGGATTCTTGGAATACAGGTCATAGGGGTTGAATAACTTCACCCATTTGAACATTTCCCGGTCATGGTCATCCATCAGGTGGTCGTATGCGTTCTCCCGATGCTGGGAGTAGAAAGAATGATAACGCAGCATATATAAAGCCGGTTCCGGGAGATAGTCTTTCATCATGTTGTAGACATATTCATCGTGTCCCCAGGACAGATCTACCTGGCGCAGCCCGCATCCATGGGAATAAACCCCGTATTTTGTCTGGTAAACGGGATTTTCATAATCCGGATTATTCTTAAAGAATTCCGGGTAGACGATCTTATCCGAATACGCGCAGCCTACGGGGAAGGTATCCCCTACTACGGCCCATTGCGGTTCATCAAACAGGCAGAGGGTCTTTCCCATATCGTGGAAGAGTCCTGCCAGGACCATCCAGTCGGGATGACCATCTGCCCGGATGGCTTCAGAGGTCTGCAATAAGTGCTGGAACTGGTCCAGGTCCGTATCGGGATCTGAGTCGTCCACCAGCTGGTTGAGGAAATCAAAGGCGTCCCAGACGGACATTTCCTTTTTATCGAATTTTAAAAACTCTTGTTGTTTCTGCTTTACGAAGTCATAGGTCTGATACGTATGATTCAGCCGGTAAAACTCCTTTACGGAATCCCTGGCAGGGTCGTCGTAGTTCCGGTATTCTTCTGTGGATTTCTCTTTGGCGATGGTCTCCGGATCGGGATAACGTTGCAGTAGATCGTCCTCCCATACATCGAGGGAAGAGAGGGGATTGGCTTCGGGAGATGGCAGCTGATCTGTTTTCATGGCATTCTTTTTTAGCTTGTGTAAATTACCCATCTTTTTTTACGATCTTACGCTGGTTGGTACAATTATTTGCTTAACCGTTTTCGTAAAAAAATGGGAAATGTAACGCTACGAATGTTAGCCCGCGAGCTGCAGCTTTCTACCGCCACCGTGTCGAAAGCGTTGACCAACAGCCATGAGATCAGTGAAAAGACCCGGCAAAGGGTCCTGGACCTTGCCAAAACGCTGAATTACTCCCCCAATCCCTACGCCAGCGGGCTGCGGAACAAGAAAAGCAGGACCATTGCCGTGATCTTACCGGAGGCGGCCGATAGTTTTTTTGCGCAGGTAATAGACGGAATAGAGTCCGTTGCCCAGGAGAAGGGCTATCATATCCTGATCCGCCTTACACATGAGAGTTTTTTCAAAGAACAGGCCATTTTGCAGGATCTCCGGGGAGGCCGGGCAGACGGAATTTTAATTTCTGTCAGTTCGGAGACGCGGGATTCAACCCATATAAAGGAATTACAGGAGAAAGGCATCCCCCTTGTTTTTTTTGACAGGGTCTGTGAGGATGTCGATACGGACAAGATTGTTACGGATGACTTTGAAAGCGCCTATAAGGCCACGGAACATCTTATCGCGCGCGGCTGCCGGCGGATAGCGCTGCTGTATATTTCGCCGGACCTGTCCATTAGTCATCAGCGGATGGAAGGATATAAAAAAGCCCTGGAGGATCACCAACTGTCCTGGCGGGAGCCGGATATCGTAGCCTGTACGCATGATGCGGCCGTAAATCACCAGATCCTTACCAGCCTCCTTACCCGGCCGGATGCTCCCGATGGGGTGATCGCCACGGTGGAAAAGCTGGTCACCGGTATCTACCTGGCCTGTCAAGAGCTGCTCCTGCGCATACCCGGGCAGGTGAAGGTGATAGGGTTCTCCAATCTTCCTTCCGCCATGTTGTTGAATCCATCGCTGACTACGGTCACCCAGCCTGCTTTTGAGATGGGGAAGACGGCGGCTTCGCTGCTTTTTTTGGAATTGGGGAAGGGTTCGAAGGGGAAGAGTTCGACAGGCGGGAAGACGATGAAAAGAGAAACGTTGGTCATTCCTTCCGTGCTGGTGGTGAGGGATTCGACGGGGTGAGGGTCGCCGCCAGGCTCTGGGCGTACCAGCGGGCGAGATAGTCATTGGGATGAAGGGGGTTGGCCAGGCAGTCTTTTGGCGCCTTGCGGTGATAGAGGGTGTCACTGAGAGTGGTCATGTCCAGGTCCACGATGCCGGTGGTCTCCAACTCCTGAAGAGCCTTATTATAGCCCCGCATATTACCCCTATACCAGTCTTTTTTATCGTCGGAGTCCTGGATATAATCCGGGTCAAACATCATGTTGGAGAGCAGTAGAAATTCCGTTGCCGGATTGGTCTTACGGATCTTCCGGATCATGGTCTGTATATAGCCTTTAAAGGATGCCGGTTCGCAGGCCCAGAAGTCATTCATCCCAAAGTCGAGGATCACCAGGTCGGGGTGCAGGGGGTTAATATACTTATCCGCGTATTGGGCACCCCAGTCGGAGCGGGAGCCGGGCAAACCGGCGTTAAACATTTTAATATCGCTATACCCATAGATCTTTTTCAGCCGGTAGGCAAAGAGGTCCACGTAGGTGGGCATATAGGGAGGTGTGCTGTCATAGCTGCTGACGTTGAGGCCCCGGGTGATGCTCATGCCGAAGGCCACGATACGGAGCGGGGAATGGGTGCGTAACCGGGTCATGGTGCGGGGCAGCCGGTCGCCTTTATAGGCAGGGACAGGGCCTGTCCAGGCATCTTTATGGGTATAGGTCACCGTCACCCATTGGGATTGCAGGTTATACCAGGCAAGGTTCTTTTTATCGAAGGAGGTATCGGCGCGGAAAGGCATATGGGATGCCGGTTTGCGGATGAGCTGATTTCCCTCGAGGTTGTAGTCGGCCCTTGGTTGGTAAAACGTCGATGCGTCAAAGCTGCTTACTGACAGGATCTCCGCAGGGGTGTATAACAGCCGGCCCGTGGCGGGCTGTCCGTCTTTCGAATAGAGCAGCACCGTCTCGTTGAAAATGGTGTCCGAGAGCCAGAAAGGGCGCAGGTAACGATCCAGGTCGCATAAGGGCTGCTTTTTGGTGCGGGGGGAGCCGATGTTGGTCTCTACGCTGAATTCGTCGGCGTACAGGTAGCCGGGGGCGGTACCTGATGAATCCATCTCTATGCCGATGAGCATATAAGCGGTGCCGGCCGGTGTCTCGGTATAGTTACCCGTGGCCTGCCAGTCGGTGGAAGAAAGGGGCTGGCTTTTGTATTCCAGGAGCAGGTGGCCCGCCGCATTATAAAATCGCATAAAGGAGTAGCCTTTTACACCGGCAGTACCCGAGCGGATATAGGCGTTGAACCGGAGGATGGAGAGGGGGTCTACCTCAAACCGTTTCATCAGGGCTGCGTAACCGGCGCCCAGGCGGGCGCAAGTGCTGCCCTGATAGGGATGTGCGGTATCGGGGCGAATATTTTGAGACCGGCCGGTCCGGATCCAGCCGGTAAGGCCGGATTCGAAGCCCAGGTTGGCGGATGAGGCAAGGGGCTGTGACGGAAGGGCCCTGGACAGATGGGTTGGGGACGGATGGGTCTGGGCGACGGACGGGGTCAAACAGGCCGGGGCAAAGAGGCTGGACAGGATGAGAAGACTTCGCAATGAGATGAGCGAAATACGGCTGAAGCAAAAGATAAGAATTGTCTTCATGATGTTGTCGTTGATCCTTCCTCATGATATTCCTGTTCGGTGTTGATGGACCAGATATTCGATTTATCGGTAATCCCATTGCAGATATTGTCTACGGCCACCATGGCTGTCAGCATGGAATGGTCGGAATTATTGTATTTATGCATCCCGTTGCGGCCTATCAAAAAGAGGTTGGCAAAACTATCCGTATAATCCCGGATGAGATCGAAACGTTGGTAGGTGCCGAAATAGGCAGGGTAAGTCTTTTCCATGCGAATGACCACGGTATCCAGGACGTCCTTTTGGCGGGCCAAACCGATCTTTTCCAGCTCTTCGGTGGCGAACTGACGGATTGCCTCATCTGACCGTTGCCAGAATTCGTCTCCCTTGTTGCAGAAATATTCCATTCCCAGCCAGGTAGTGGAGGGGTCTTTCACCAGGAAGGGGCTCCAGTTATTAAAGAGCTGAAGGCGGCCCACTTTTACCTCTTTTTCCTGGATATAGATCCAGGTGTCTTTCAGTGAAAGCGGCTGAAATTCGCCGATCCTTTTACCGGGGGCGGCGAGTTCTTTCAGCAGGACCCCTACCGTGATGAAGTCCCTGTATTGCAGGCCGGCGGCTACCTCTTTTACTGCTGGCGGCACGGGTTGTTTTATGCCCGCGATCAGTTCGCTGACAGGCATCGTCGAGAAAAAATAATCTCCTTCGAAGGTGGAGCACTGCCCCGTCTGGCTGTTGACGGACTCTATGGAGAGCACTCTTCCGGCAGTCGTATCGATGGCTTGTACATCCTGGTGGCAATGGATCTCCCCTCCCATTGCCTGAACCTGTCTGGCGACTTCTTCCCAGAGCTGTCCCGGTCCGAATTTGGGGTACATAAACTGCTCGATCTGGCTGGTCTCCGTATCTTTCTGGTAGATGCCACCCTTGTCTTTTCCCGACTGCCGGGCAGAACGGACGGCATGGCGGAGTGCTGCGCTGAAGGACACCCCTTTGATGCGTTGCGCCCCCCACTCTGCCGAGATACTGCTACAGGGAACGCCCCATACTTTCTCCGTATAGTCTTTAAAGAAGATCTCATATAACCGGAAGCCAAAGCGGCCGATAAGAAAGTCTTCCAGGGACCTGGGCTGTGGGCGGGGAAACAAACGGGCCTTTATATATGACAGCAGGATCGCCATCGTCCGGGAGAGACCCAGTTTGCGTAAGGTATCGACCGAAAGCCGGATGGGGTAGTTGAAGAATTTGCGGAGGAAATAGATCCGGGAGAGGCGGCGGCGGATGAGCATGACCTTGTCGGGGTCGGCGGGTCCGGGGGTGGGCCGGGATGAGGTGGAAGGGGCTCCGGCGGGCTGTTCGGGACCAAGGGCGGTGGATGAGCCGGCAGGGGGTCTGCCCGGTAATTCCCTGGATTGGTTGTGGTAGTGAATTGTGCGGCCCCTTTCTCCTGTCTCTTCCAAGGGTAAGATCTGCAGCCACCAGTGCATGACCCGGTCGGACTTCGAGAAAAAACGGTGGCCCCCGATATCGATACGATTTCCCTTGAAATTGACCGTCCTGGAGATGCCTCCCAGCTCTCCCGATTTTTCCAATAGTACAGGTTGTATATCCGTCCTTTTTAATAACTCATAAGCCGCAGTCAGCCCTGCCGGTCCTGCGCCTATGATAATAGCCTTTTTCGCCATTATGTACAAATATTGGTTTAGACAAGCGGGCTTAAAAGTATGATTAAAAAGTGTTAGAAATGAAAAGAGACCGTCTCAGAAGGAAAAAATTGCTTCCTTAGTTCTGAGACGGCCTCTTTTCGAGAAGGTCCTTAAAAGCAGGCTGTTTTAAGGGAGACTGCCCCCCTGGAGGAGCAGCCGCAATGAACAAAGCAAATTATTCGAACCTATTCTATCTGGGCCTCAACCGATTTTATGCAGCTTTAACCAGGCAAGGTCCCGTTACTAACAGCTCTAACAAAGTAATAACGAGCCTTTAACTACTAACTGCCGGCAATTTACTATTAACCCTACTTCCGGCCAGCATGAATCAACCACCGTGTTATTCCGGCAATAGGCGTGCGTATTTTGGCTATAACCGTGTAGTAAGAACCCGCGAAAAATCTTAAATGGTCACCATTTATTCTTAAGTGGTCACCATAAGTTTACCCTGAGAGTAGCTCAACTTTGTATCCTCATTAAAAACTAAAAAAATGGAATCGAGTAACAAAATCGCCCTGATAACAGGCGGAAGTCGTGGGTTGGGCCGGAATATGGCCTTACAGCTTGCGGGTAAAGGGAATGACATCATCATCACTTACCGCCATAAAAAAGCAGAGGCCGATGCAGTGGTGGCAGAAATTGAAAAAAAGGGAGTCCGGGGAGCCACCCTGGCCCTGGACGCGGGGGACAGCCATTCTTTTGACGCTTTTTTCCAGGAATTATCCCGGATCCTGCAAGAAAAATGGGGTAGGACACAGTTTGACTTCCTCGTCAACAATGCGGGGATCGACGCAGCTTCCCTTTTCCCGCAAACGACGGAAGAGGCCTTTGACAGCCTGTTCCAGATACATTTCAAAGGGGTCTATTTCCTCACGCAGAAGGCTTTGCCTTTCCTGGCGGATAAGGGGCGTATCATCAATATCTCCAGTGGTCTTGCCCGGTTTGCCACCCCGGGTTATGCCGCTTATGCCTCTATGAAGGGAGCTATCGAGGTATTGACGAGATACCTGGCAAAGGAGCTGGGGGGACGGGGGATCACGGCGAACGTGGTAGCTCCCGGGATCATTGAAACGGATTTTACCAAGGCGGCTTTTGAGCATAATCCTCAGTTGAATGCCTATATTTCCTCTCAGACGGCGCTGGGCCGGATCGGTCAGCCGGATGATATCGGGGGAGTCGTAGCCTTTCTCTGTTCGGAAGAGGCAAGATGGGTGACTGCCCAACGGATCGAAGCATCGGGCGGAATGTTTCTGTAACGTAATAATAAAAACGGCTGCAAGCAGCCGTTTTTATTATTCTTCAAAATTCAAATTCGCCGACATAGACCGTGCCCTGGGCTGTGGACTGCATTTGCAGGGTAATGAGCTGGCGGGTTTGTGCCGAAGTGCCATAGTGCAGGTATATTTCGACCAGGATGGTGGTTGGGCCGGCTATTTTTACCTGACTGTCTCCATAATAATTCACTTCCACCTTGTATTTCCCATTTACGGCCTTTTTCAGCAGGAATTGTTCGGGCCCCAGGCCCCGGGTAAAGTCATGGGAGATGCGGCCTCCGATGGCGGTGGCGCGGTGGCTGTAGTAACATTTTTCGTTATCCGGGTCTGTCACCCAAAGATCGATGTCCGTATCATTCATATTCCAGTTGAGGACCACCCGTATATCCACGGGCATATTGGTGAGCAGCTGCCGGGGTATCCTGGTGAAGTCGAGGTATTTCGCCTGCCGGGCAACCAGGTTGTTGATCTCCGGCAGGATCGTCTCTTCGATACCCGGATAGAGGGCGCTGACATTCACGTCGTAATTTTTTACGAGGGCGAAGTACAGGGTATCCAGCGCCTGCTGATAGTGGCCCGCATCCTCCAGGGCCAGGCCATAATCCCGGTAGCTCTGTGGCTCGAAGGGCCGCCAGTCCAGCACTTTTTTAAAGGCAGCGCAGGCTGCTTCCTTCTCTCCCAGCTCCTTCAATTTATATCCCATCAGCTTGTAGATCTCGTAGCTTTCCGCTTCCAGTTCGGCAATATTGGAGAGGATGCGGAGGCCAATGTTATTTTTACCGGCCGCAAAAAAGAAGTTGGCGGTATTAAAATAGAACAGGGGGGTATTCTGGTTGTCCTTTCTCATCTTCAGATAAACGGCATATTGATCTCCCGGGCGGGCGGCTTTCAGACGGGCAAGGTATTCGGTCTCTATGCCTGTTTTCCAGGCTTTGAAGCTGCCCGTCATCGAAGGATCTGCGCCGGCAGGGTCTGTGCCGGCTGGGAACTCCTCTTCTTTATCCTGGTCGCGGGCATTCATTTTTCTTTTGGCGCTGCTGGCCACCACCACGACATCACTCAGTCCTTGGGAGCTGCTGCCGAAGGCTGCAGGCGGACCGCTGTTATTTCGGCTATCCCTGACAGATATTCCAGCCGCCCGCCCCTGTAATGCCTGGGTGAATCCCATGGGGTTGGACATGCTGTCGGCCCTGATCGTAGTAACGCTGCCGGCGGAGATATTGTGAGCAGATTGGGATTCCGTGGACTGAGCGGGTATTGGCCGGTCGGGTGTCGGTTGTGGCGGTGTAGGCGGAGCAGGAGCCTTGTGTATGACCGGGTCGGGACGACGGTAATCGGTGGTCCACCAGTGGAGCAGTTCATTAAAATAAGCTTCGGCATTATCTATAGTAGTCCGGCGGAGCTGCCGGTCGGCCTGTCCCCTTTCTTTCATGAGAAGGTCATATTCCTTCCGGAGCTCGGCCGGCGGTTCGATGTCATAAGTAATATAATCCGCTACGCTTTCCAACACGATGAGGGAGGTATTGCGGGTGACGATGCCGTAGCGCCGGCCCAACTGTTCAATCTCTCCTTTATTGTCTTCGAACCGGCTATCCAGTTCGGCTATTTTCTTTTGCGCCCAGATCCGGGAGAGGTCGAGCCGGCTGGTCTGCTGTTTAGAAAAATCCAGCTTGATCACCGTCTCACTGGTAACCTTTCCACCATATCCAAACTGCAATGTCAGGCTTTGCGTAGGTTGATAGCTGATGCCTGCCACGGAAAGACTATTGACTACCGGGCTGGGGAGAGAGGGGTAACTTTCCTGCAGGTTAGTGGAAGTCTTTACACCCATGAAATAAAGGATCTGATAGCAAAGCTGTTCCCGGGCTTCGGTCGCCGTGCTGGTAAGCAGGTTGATCAGTTGGCCGCCAGAGCTTCCCGTGATGGAACGCAGGAATGGGAAGTCGGCCTTGGGGGTTGCTACGATCGCGTAGACGGGTTTACCTCCCGCTGTCCATTCACTACTACCGAACGTGGAATGGCCATCGCTGAATAATAGAAATTCATCACAGGGATATTTTTTAAGGTCCAGGCTGCCGAATTGTGTGGCCCCATCATACACGGTGTTCTGCAAAACCGTCCGAAGAGCATCCCACTGCCCGCCACGGACGACAAAAAATTTTGGATCCTGCACTGCATTGCTGAAATTTACCAGGGTGATCTCCACGTTGTCTAATTTGCCGAAGTATTCGTCCAGAAGCTCCAATTCCTTCTCTTTATTGCGGGAAAGGCTGCTGAGAGAGGCATCCCAGAGGATGGTGATCTTTTTGGGAAGCTGTTTCTCCACTTTTTTATGAGCCGGGAAAGTACTGAGCAGATAGAAATAATGATTGCCCGTCTGTTGCATCATTACCTCGTTGGCTCCTACTGTCTTTGGAATGCGTATAGTAACAGGCCGGTCGGCCAGGTAATTTTTCCATGACCGGGAAGCAGTCCAGGTATCGTCCCACTCATCGAAGTGCAGTTCATTATCCAAACGGCCCTCAAAGACAGGTCGCTGGCTACTGCGAAGCACGCTGATGTTGACGTTGAATTCTTCCAGGGCTTGCCGGAATGCCAGTGGCAGATGATATAACAGGGCCGACTGACCGCCCCAGGTCAGTTCTTCCTCATAGCCTATGAGCACGGTCCTGACACCGTTAGGGTTGATGGGATAGATCCTCGTGCGGAAGCTATTGCCGTCTACCTTTTCCAACAGACCCGGGTCGACCCGGCGCCGCTGGATGGTCTCAAAAACGCGGGTACCCTTTTCTTTTTCTACCGGTACGGCTTCTCTTAGGCGGCCATTGATGTCCAGCGCATATCGGGAAATACTGATACCTTCTCCCAGCGGGAAATTAAGTTCGCCTTCCAGGGTCCTGCCCGTCTTGTTCTTAAAAGTCATCGTCCAGGTGGTGGTGGCTACGGTGCCGGTGATCTTTACGTCTACATCTAATTTTTGCAGATAGACGAGGCCGGATTCTTTCCCCTCTACCTTTATGGTGGGCATCTGGGCCTGCGCGAAGGAAAATACTGCCTGCAGCAGGAGGATGCAGCCGGCTAAATAGCTGTTGAGTTTGGGATTCATATGTACTGTTTGGTGGAAAGATGCAGGAGCCGGGAAAATTACATAAGAATGGATTTTAACGGTATTTTGGCAAATCGGTCATACAATAATTTTCAGGGAGGCGTTTTATGCTATGCGCCGTAATGGCTTCCTCCAATTTCCCATGAATGCCCCCTGTCTAGATGTGCCGAAGATTCGCTGCAAAAAATTAGCGAATCTCCGGCAAAGGGCTAATGATTGTCCTTCGGACAAAACGCTTCGAGCGTTTTAGCAGCTATCCAACTATCGATCTACTTTTAAAAATCTCTTAATATGAATACCTATAGTGGCCGGAAACGGCCACAGACCATTCTGTTGGTCTTACTGGTACTGGCCATTCTGTTGGACAGAACCCTGATTGCCTCTCTGTTTCCCTGGGCGCCGGAATTAGCGGGAGTCAATCCCATACTAGTTTTTTTTGATATCCCCGTCCGTCTGCCCCTGATCTTCGATCTGCCGGTGATGGGGATATTCTTCTTTTTTTATTGGATCCTGCTACTATCCTACCCTACCCAATATGGCGCTGCCAGCTGGCAGGAGTCACGAAAAAGAATATGGAGGGTATTTACCGGGGCGCTGGCTATTTTATTGTGCCTGGCCATGGGCGGAGGAATGTATTATCTGACCTCCGGGCTGATGTCCAGGGAGGTGCGGAACGGGATCGAGTCTTTTGGTATCCAGGCCGATATTTATACCCCTATCCCCGATCACGAACTCATCCATTTGCGAGGCGGCATGATCCTGTTGGGTTGCCTGTTGATCGGGATCCGTATATTTATTAAGCGGACGGCCGTGGCGAAGGAAGGGATGGAAAGGGTGGTTGTGACAGAGCAGGCGCCTCTTATCTCCGAAACAGCGGGAAGTGCCGTCGACCCGAGCATTGCCGGTTTTCAGGAAAAAAGAACCATGCCGAGAGCTGCTGCTACCAGTGTGCCGGTGGTGGCGCCCAGGCCGGTGAAGCAAACTATGTACCCTTAAATAAAGGAGGGCGGCTTTAAAAAGCCGCCCTCCTTTATTATTGTTCGATATTCACTACTTCATAAGCGGGTTGACCGTTGAATTCTATCGGTTGATAATAATCTCCATTGTATTGCAAATAGGTGATATTCCCTGCCTGCACCTGGGTGCAGCCATCCGGCAGGTTATATACGATGGCGCCTGCCGGCGCTCTTACCACCTGATAACCGTTATCAACGGGCGCATAAAAGGTGCCTCCGAAATAATAATATACATCTCCTCCTACCTGCATGCTGACGGCATCCGGCGGATAGGCGGGAACGATGGCCCCGAATGGGGGAGCCACTACCTGGTATCCTCCGTTGGCCGGCGCATAAAAGACACCCGCATCATATCGATATTGCATATCATTGATTGCCACGATGGTAGCGGAAGCCGCTACGGCGCTGAGGAAGAAGCCAAGGGGATGCCATGCAGGTCCGAAAATGTAGGGTCTGTAGGGGTGGTAGTAATAACGATGATAGGCGTAATACCGATGTCCGCCCCAGGTATGCGGAGGACGGGTATAAGCCGGACGGTTGGGTTTCCAGCCGGGCGGGCGATGGCTGACGGGGGGACGGGGACGGGAAGGGGGACGGTAGTTTGGTGGCCGCGTACCCGGGGGGCGTGTATTACCGGGAGGACGGGGTGCAGGAGGACGGACGGCGGGTGGATGCGGGGCAGGCGGGCGTTGATTTGCCGGGGGGCGCTGTTGCGGAGGCCGGGCCGGTTGTGGCTGGGGCCTTGGTGCAGGGCGCACTTCCGGGCGGGGTGCAGGAGGACGAGGCGCCGGAGGACGCTGCGGCGCAGGTTGTACGGGGCGTGCCGGTCGTTCCTGAGCGGAGGCCGAAGTGATCAAACTGCCAGCAAAGAGCATGAACCCGGCGCATAACCTTTTCAGCTGCCTCAGGGGCCCTGATTTTTTTTGCATGTTGTTGATTTTTAATGAGCGGGACGGTTGCGGCAGGGGGTGAGATTTAAAGTTACGGGAATTGTTAATAAAAAATTCTTATTCAATAAAATACTATGTACCCGATTGCCAGTAGATTTGGCCCCTGCTGTTGCTGTCCTTTATATCCTTATTGTAAGCCATCCACGGTTAAGTAAATCTTTAAAATCAATTTTGCATGCAAAAATTGTACTCAATTCTTATTGCCTTTTTGTTTCCATTGTTCAGCCAGGCCCAGGTCGTCTGGGATTTCACCACCGCCAATCCCACTTCGGGTGTGCCGGCCAATAGTACGGTGTCTGCCGTTACGCAAGGGAATAACAATGGTACGACGACCCTGATCACGAGTAGTTCGGTATCTTCCGGCTATGCAGGCGCCTCCGGCGGGAATAATGCCGGTGCTGCTGCCCGGATAGGCGCGCTGGACCAGACGGCTGGTACGGGCAGCGCCTATTTCGAGTTTACCATTACGCCCGCGGCAGGGGCTGCTATCACTGTCTCGCAGATAAATTTCGGGAGCCGGTCCACCAGTACCGGTCCGAAGGGCTATGATATCCGGACCAGCCTGGATGGGTACACGACGGCCGCAGCCACGGCTGTTCTCACGTCCAATAGTACCTGGGCTCTCTTCTCCAATGCAGTCAGCCTTACAGGGGCCACTGATCAGGCGATCACGATAAGGATCTATGGGTATAACGGCGCCGGGGGAGCGGTAGCGGGTACGGCCAACTGGCGGATCGATGACCTGGCTGTTACGGCCGGTGTCAGCGGTGGAAGCGGAGGCCCTACCCCTTCTATCGTAGCCTCTCCTTCCTCACTGACCGGTTTTACCACCACGGCGGGTACGGCTTCCACAGCCCAGAGTACCGGAATAAGCGGCAGCAACCTGACCGCGGATATTACGGCGACTGCGCCGACCGGTTATGAAGTCTCAACCGACAATACCAATTTTTCTCCATCCATAGTGCTGACCCAAAGCGGCGGGACAGTAAACAACATCCCGGTTTATGTACGTATCAGTGCCGGCGCCACGGCCGGAGCGGCCAATGGCAATCTCACCCTCAGTTCGGCCGGGGCAACCGCCCAGACGGTATCCCTGGCAGGGACGGTGAATGCCAACACTCCTGTGTCGGCCAATATCGTCATTAACCAGATCTATGGAGGCGGTGGTAACAGCGGGGCTTTTTATACCAATGATTTTATTGAATTATATAATAACGAAAACTTCTCCGTAAATCTCAGCGGCTGGTCGGTGCAGTATTCCAGTGCAACGGGCAGTGGCTGGTCCAGTAACAACACGGCGTTGAGCGGTACCATCCCCGCACATGGCTTTTTCCTGATCCAGGAGTCCACTACGCAGGGAGCCACTTCTAATTTGCCCGCCCCGGATCTTACGGGAACTATCGCCATGGGCGCTACAGCCGGTAAGGTGATCTTGTGTAATACAACGGCGGCACAAACGGGCACGGACCCATCCGGGGCCAATGTCATTGACAAAGTAGGTTATGGCAGTACGGCCAATGGATTTGAGGGAAGTCCGACGGCGGCTCCCAGTAATACTACTTCGGTCCGCAGAGTTGCAGATGGGGTGGACAATAATAATAATGCCACGGATTTCGTCGTAGGGGACCCTTTACCGAGGAATAAGACCTATACCACATCGCCCCCTGCCGTGACCTCGTTGTCGCCGGTAAATGGCGCACAGAGCATTCCCTACAATTTTATCCCGGTCATCGGTTTTAATAAACCCGTGTCGAAGGGTAGCGGGAACATCACTTTGATCGAGAATGGCGTAAGCATACTGATCGACGTGAATTCGCCCACAGTTGTCATTGGCAGTAATTCCATGGTAACGATAAATACCCAGCTTGCAGGCGGAAAAACGTATTCCATCGAGATCGATGCCGGGGCCTTCAAGGATGTTTACGGGAATGCCTATCCGGGACTGTTGACGACTACGGGCTGGACGTTCACCACATTTGACAATTCAGCCACCACTCCCCTGCCGGCGTCCTTTGACTTCGAGACGTGTTCGGGCAGCGGATTGTTGCCCAATGGTTTTACGCAATATAATGCAACAGGAACCCAGGTCTGGGATTGTACTGCTTTTGGCAGGGACCCCAATGCGCCGGCCGGTACGACCTCCTTTGGGCATGCTGTACAGATCAATGGTTTTGCCAATGGCATCAATAACTTCAACAGCGACTGGCTGATATCTCCCAAATTCGATCTGAGCGGCACGGATTTCCCGCTGCTGAGCTTCTGGAGCCGGAATGCCTTTGCCGGCGACCCGCTGCAGTTGAAGATATCGACGGATTATACCGGCGTGGGGGATCCCCGGTTAGCTACCTGGACGGACCTGAATGGAAAATTCCCCAGCCAGGGATCGGATGTATGGACTCAGTCTTCCAATATCAACCTGTCTCCGTTCAAGCAAAATAATGTGTATATCGCCTGGGTCTATTCTTCCACTACAGATGATGGCTCCAGATGGACCCTGGATGACGTCAGCCTTATCAATTCTCCTGTCGCGCCTCCGCCCAGTCTGACCCTGAGCACGAACAATCTCGAGTTCGGCTATACAGCCGGCGGCAATGACACGACCCGGAAACTTACCGTCATCGGGAATGATCTCACTGCGGATATTACCTTGTCCACGGAGGGCGGATTCCTGGTATCTACGGACAGTGTCCATTTTGCAGCTACGGCTATTCTTGGAAAAGACAGCTCCAACAACGTAGCAAAGGCGGTGTTCGTGCGGTTTGCCCCCCTGGTCAACAATACGCAGTTTATCGATAGCCTGATGGTCAGCATCTCTGATAGTGTCGGTAAGGTGAACCTGAAAGGCAATACGATCGACCCGGCTTCTATCCTCAGTGTAGTAGACTGGAACCTGAACTGGTTCGGCACGCCGGAGGCGGGTTTTGGGCCGGCGGATAAAGCCCTGCAGGAGCAAAATGTCGGGACCATCCTACCCACCCTGCATGCAGATATCTATGCCTTACAGGAAGTTGTCAATGAGCCTGCACTAGCCAATATCGTCGCGTCTATGCCGGGTTACGCGTATGTGATCAACAACTATGGATCCTATTCGAATACTACGGGGTCTACCCAGTTCCCTTTGAATACGGTACAGAAGCTGGCATTTGTGTACAATACTGCTAAAATTAAAAATATCCATACGGATTCCCTGCTGAGCATCGGGGTGAATACAGCGGCTGATGCGGCTACGACCTACTACGATGATTATGCGAGCGGCCGATACCCTTATATGCTAACGGCCGATGTCAGTCTTAGCGACAATAACGGGGGGACGATCACCAAGCAGATGCGGTTTATCAATATACACGCCAAGGCCAATACCGCTCCTGTCCTTACGGCTTATGCCCGTCGCAAGGATGGCGCCCATGCCCTGGACTCGCTGATAAAAGCGGATTATGTCCTCGACAATGTAGCTGTCTTAGGAGATTTTAACGATGACCTGAACCAGACTATTACGGCTGGGGTGAATCCACCGGTGACTTCCTACAGCTCGTTCACCATCGATGATTCGGCGCTGTACAGTTTCCCCACCATGCCGCTCAGCCCGGCGGGTCAGCACTCCGATGTCAATTTTACCAGTGTCATCGACAATGTGGTCATTACGAAACCCCTGGCGAATTTCTACCTGCCTTCTTCCGCCACCGTATTATCGGATGTAAGCGGGTTGGTAAGCAAGTACAGTACGACTACGACCGACCACTATCCTGTATTTACACAGTACTCTTTTGCTCCTCTGGTTCCTTCACCGGTGAAGCTGCTGGATTTTACGGCGGTCAGGCAGGGGAACCTGGCCCGGCTCAACTGGACCACCACCGACGCCAATAACAGCAAGCAATTCATCATAGAGAGAAGTACGGACAATGTTAATTTTAGCGCTATCGGTATTATACTCGCCAAGAGCAATGGATCGCAAGCCGGCACCTATACTTTCTATGATCTGCTGCCAAAACCGGTCAATTATTACCGCCTGAAAGAAGTGGTAACAGGCAAGGAGTTTGACTATTCCAAGACCATACGCCTGGATTTCCCCAAACCGATGGTAGTCTCTGTCGCTCCGAACCCGGCGTTTAGTTTTGTAAACATTACCGTGCAAAATACGAACGAGGCCGTCCAGATACAGCTCATCGATCTGAATGGAAGAGTTGTGAAGGAAATAATGATGGGGGCCGGTGTGCAAACGATGCGCGTCGATCTTAGCCGGGTACCCAAGGGGATCTATACGGTGAAGGCGACCAGCATTTCCGGTATAGCGGCAACGCTGCTGCTGGTGTTATAAATCAATTATATCATTTGACCAGAGGCCGACCTTTGCGGGTCGGCCTTTTTTTTTACCAAATCGATCTCAGCGGAGTAAATGTCAGTTGCCGGATCAGCAGGTGGTCCCTGGAGCCTATACTGATCTTGTCGTAAGGGCTTTCCGGGAAAAAAATGCTGGTCATTACCGTGAGTCCGTTGTCAGCAAAAAGCTCCAGGGAAGAGACGTCCATGACCAGGGTCAGGGATAATTCTTTTTCCGTGCTGATACGGGGAGCAGAATATTTCTTTGAGAAGTCCTTATTGAAGTCTGTTACCCCGGACTGGATCCGGTCGATATAATAATGATTCGAAGCTTTATCATAGCCGATCGCCAGTTGTTCGCCTTTGGGGTTTGAAAAAGTCATGAAGAAGTCCCGGATCTCATCGGCGTGTAAGCTAAGGACATAACGGCTGGAGGAGTCTTTTAGTTTTTCTGTCAGGGATAGGTTGCTGTCAACGCTGACCGCTTTTAAAAGGGTGGGATTTGTAGCCAGCCGGGCCAGCTCTTTGACGGGTGTGGAAGCCAGGAAAAGCTCTTCATTGGCCCTTTGCAGTCTCAGGTCCCGGGGGAGGGTCATGGCGTTGCGCCATTCTTTGGTAGGGACCTGGTTGGCATAGATCCAGTTGCTCATCCAGCCCAAGAATATTTTCCGGTTGCCCGTATTATTCCAGGTGACTCCGGCATAGTCATCCGGTCCGTAGTCAATCCATTTGACGGTATTTCCGGCGGGATAAAATTGTCGCCCGTTGAACTGACCGATAAAATATTGCGTGCCCGATCCTCCGTTGGGACCACCGGGATTCGTGCTTACCAGCAGCACCCACCAGGTAGTATCTTCCAGCTCCAGGGGGAAGAGGTTGGGGCATTCCCAAACGCCTCCGTGCGCACCCTGTTCTTTTCCGAATTCGCTCTCTCTATTCCAGTTCTTCAGGTCCGGAGAGGAATAGAAGGTGATACGATCTTTTGTCGCCAGGCTCATCACCCATTTTTTACCCGGTTTATACCATATGACATGAGGGTCCCTGAAGTCGACGATGCCGGGATTCTTTAAGACCGGATTGCCCTTGTATTTGGTCCATGTCCTTCCTGCGTCGAGGCTATAAGCCAGGCTCTGGTTCTGATAGGTCAGGCTTCCTTTTTTTTCGCCTGTGGGATCATGATGGGTGAAAATCGCCACCAGCGGTGTCTGTCCTTTTTTCCCAAACCCGGAGGTATTATTAGAGTCGACCACAATGCTGCCCGAAAAGATATATCCCAGGCTGTCGGGATACAGGGCGATGGGTTGTTGCCGCCAATGGATCAGATCTTTGCTCACCGCATGGCCCCAATGCATAGGTCCCCAGACGATATCACCGGGGTAATGCTGGAAGAACAGGTGGTAGGTCCCTTGAAAATAGACCATTCCGTTGGGGTCGTTTGTCCATTTCTCTTTCGGGGAAAAATGGTGTTGAGGGCGGTAGGGTTCTTTGTATGGACGGTCAGGAGATGTCTGCCCTATGGAGTCAAAGCAGGCAAACAGGGCGATGCATAACAGTATGCGATTGGTGTTCATCCCGGATTTATTTAGGTTGTCAGGTGTAGTCTCTTCTAAATATATGTATTTTTTTAATCCGTGAATTGAACGGAATACACCATCGGGAGGTAATTATTGATCACCTGCCAGTTTTCGCCTCTGTCCGGGGAGAAGAACAAATTACCGGTAGTCGTGCCGAATGCAAGGGTTTCACCCGAGCAGGCCAGTGCGTGGCGGTAAACGATATCGAAGCAATTCTCCTGTGGTAATCCCTTCCGGAGATCTTTCCAGCTCTTTCCGCCGTCATCCGTGCGGCAGATACACAGGGAACCTTTGATGGCAGTACGTGTCATGTCGCTATTAGCGGGGGCTACCCAGGCCTGGTCGGGATTGTCATCCGCCACGGCGATACCGAAGCCAAAACGGGCAGGGCCTTCTGGCTGGCTTATATCCTGCCAGTTCTTTGCGCTGTCGACAGACCGGAAAATGCCGCAATGGTTCTGTTGCCAAATCGTATCGGGATCACTGGGTGTAGCGGCGAGGATATGCGGGTCGTGTCCAATCTCTGTATCGGGGCTGGGAAGGAAATCGGCCTTTAACCCTTTATTACGTACTTCCCAGGTCCTGCCTCCATCGGCCGTCTCGAATACCCCGGCACAGCTGATGCCGATATGGAGGTGGTTTTCATCCCTCGGATCTACCAGGATGGAATGAATACCCGGCTGATCGCGTCCCCCGCCGAACCATCCTTCTTTGCGGGAGGGATGTTGCCACAATGATTCGACCAATTGAAAGCTGTCTCCTCCGTCCTCACTAACGAATAATCCGCCGGGATCCGTCCCTATCCACAATTTTGAATGCTGATTCATCCCACCTTGCGTCATGGACCATATATAGCGTGTCGTTGCCGGTACACCCGCTTTTACTTCTTCTCCTTCGGGGTAGGAAGGAGCGGCCACTTCCTCCCAGGTATGACCCCTATCTTTTGAACGGTGCATTTTTACGCCCCAATGTCCATGGTCAAGGGAAGCCCACCAGGTGCCGTTGCGAGGGTCCGCATAAGCAATGGAGACCGGCACGCCTTCAAAAGAGAGATTTTCCACCTGCCAGCGATTGTTATGAAAATGATAGGCAATAAGCCCTTTCCGGGTGCCTAACAGTAGTGTTGATTTTTTCATATGTGCAAGTTTTTGAGCTGTCTTATCCTCCGGATAAAGCCTGCATAATGTAGATCTCGCTGTTGTCGGGGAACGGATCGCTCAAGGTAACCCTGTCTCTTATAATGGTATCTCCAATAAAGATGTTTACATGCGGGCGCAGGCGGCCCTGCTCATCCAGCAGGTAAGTAAGGACACCGGGATAACTGGCATCCATTTCCCGGAGAACTGACGCCAGCGTATTCCCTTTAGCGGGGGTATCTTTCAGGCCCGGGAAAAACCGCTTTAAAGCATAGGTAAATTTTACCGTTGGCATCACAAAGGGTTTAGCCTAAGTTACATATAAATTTGCAATATCACTCTGTTATCAATTCGATCAGGGTTTGTTTACCATCGAGCAGGTAAAAGGCCACGAAGGCCATGGGTTCGGTCCTGGAATAGTTGTCAAAATGTATGATGCGGGTCATGGCCGGCTCATAAAACGCCTGGCCGGCCTGCAGGATCTGGGCGGGTTGTCCTTCTACTTCGACCAGGGCTGTTCCTTTCAGGATATATCCTGTAACAGGGCAGGGATGATAGTGCAGTGCCCCCGTCTGCCCCGGGGCAAAGGTGATCTCGTGTGCTTCGATTTTTGTGATCTGCTTCTTACCGGTGTCGACGGTCAGCAAATGCTGCCGGTTAATTTCGTTGGGTATCATGTCCAATGATTATTCTCTAAAGATAGGAAATTGCGCAATCGGTTGATCTCCCCTTAGTCCCTGTAAATCCCGATATTGCCTGTTAATCCTAATGAATATGAAATGCGCTATACGAAAGGCCGCTCTTCTGGGAATGGCAGGTTTTTTATTTCTGAAAAGTCATTCTCAGAGCGGGGAGGCCATTCCCTTTGGCGGGAATGCCTGGAGCAACCGTCCGACGGGAGGTACTGTGACCAATGACGGTATTATTGGATGGACGGATCAGGCCACTTCTTTTACGTTGTATTATCGTGTCACGCGACCGGTCTCTGTCCATGCCTGGATTTATCTCAGTGTGCCTTCCGGGAAGAGCCGGATCAGGGTATCGCCGGGAAAAGAGCTGGAGGTGGAGGGCGCCGGCTTACAACGTTATGATGCCGGCAGCTGGGTCATCCGGGATACGGGATATCAGTCCATCCGGATCGAGGGCCTTAGCCGGTCGGGCGATGTCTATGCCGCCGTCCAACGTATCGAGCTGGAGGGAGATGGTTTAAAAGGACCTTCGGCCGGGGAAGGCCATGGGGTTTCAGCGGGGACCTCTGTGATATCCTATGTCCCAAACAATGAAGGCAATTTCTTTCATTGGGGAAGACGGGGCCCTTCGGTTCATTTAGCCTATGCCTTGCCGGCAGGCGTGCATGCGGAGTGGTTCTATAATGAAGTCACCGTACCGGAAGGACAGGATATCGAGGGCTCGTATTTTATGGCAGATGGTTTCGGGGAAGGCTATTTTGGGATGCAGGTCAATTCTCCTACGGAAAGGCATATTCTTTTTTCCGTGTGGAGTCCTTTTCAGACGGATGATCCTCATAGCATACCCGACAGTCTGCAGATCCTGCTGGCGAGGAAGGGGGAAGGGGTACATGCCGGCGCTTTTGGCAATGAAGGAGCGGGCGGGCAGAGTTGGCTTAACTATCCCTGGAAGGCCGGTAATACGTACCGGTTCTTATTACATGCCCAGCCCCTGGAACATAATTATACGCAGTTCACGGCCTGGTGGTATGCGCCGGAAGAGGGGAAATGGCGATTGATCGCCAGTTTCAAGAGACCGAAGACGCAACAATGGCTCAACGGCCTTCATTCTTTCCTGGAGAATTTCGAGCCAGCGATGGGTGACCGTCAGCGTTATGTGTTATTCAGGCATCAATGGGTCCGGGATGAGCAGGGAAACTGGATGCCTTTGAACAAGGCCCGTTTTACCGGAGACAATACGGCCCGGAAGGGGTATCGGATGGATTATGGGGGCGGGATCAAAGGGGATGCTTTTTATTTACAAAACTGCGGCTTTTTCAACCATTATACCCCCCTGAACGGGTGGTGGGAAAGGGCGGCCGATCCGGGTGCAAAAGCGCCGGATATAGACCTGACCAAGCTACCCTGACGGTGGCCGGTCGGGCCAGGGGAAATTATCCCCATTACAACAATTCATTTGCAATATACTAATTTATTTAGTAGGTTTACTACTCATTTCTTTAGCAGTCAGTAAACTTATTTTATGGAATGGAATGAACTAACCTTAAAACTGCCACCCAAGGAACCGTTAAAGGGAAGGGCTCTTATCCAGCTACTATTTAAAAAAATCGGCGTTTCCTGGGAACAAAAGCCGGTTCCCGGCGCATCCCTGGAAGACATCGATGAACAGGCCGTCCAGTCTTTTGTAAAGAAAGCCCTGAGGAAGCGGCGTATTTCAGAAGAGGCCGTGCAAACGGATATGTTGACTTTGTTAAAGAACCTGGAGCTGGTCAACGAAAAGGGCGAGTTACTGTTAGCGGCCTTATTGTTATTTGGCAAGAAGCCCACTAAATATGCTATCGGGGCCGCCTTTAAAATAGGCCGGTTTGGCAAATCCCACGGCGATCTGCGTTTCCAGGATATTATAGAGGGCAATCTATTAGACATGGCCGATAAAGTGATGGAGATCCTGGACAGGCTATACCTGGTCCGGCCCATCTCCTATCAGGGTTTACAGCGTATCGAGGCGTTGGAATATCCTGAACGGGCTTTGCGGGAAGCCATTTTAAACGCTATTATTCATAAAGATTATTCAGATACCGCCATATTTTTAAGTGTATACGACGACAGGCTGATGATATGGAACTCCGGGAAGCTGCCCGATTACTGGACTATTGAAAAACTAAGAAACAAACATGAATCCAGGCCGCGCAATGAGTTGATTGCAAAGATCTTTTTTATGGCGGGATATATTGAATCCTGGGGACGAGGGATTAGCATTATGATAGATTCCTGTAAAGAATATGGCATCCCCGAGCCGATGATCGCGGAGGAAATGGATGGGATCAGGGTTACTTTTTTTAAGGATATCTATACAGAGGAGTATTTTTCAAGCTTTGGATTGACCCAGCGTCAGATACAGGCGTTGTTATACATAAAGTACAATGGGCGTATCACCAATGCCCTTTATCAGAAAATCAACATTATTTCAGATCGTACTGCGCTGAGGGATTTGCAGGAATTGTTACGTAAGGGGTTTATTGAAAGGATCGGTTCGGTCGGTAAGGGAACCAGCTATGTTTTAAAAAAGCAGTAATC
>DATJJD010000279.1:0-13149 GCA_035492545.1 Puia sp. | reverse complement strand
ACGAAAGCCGGTGTCGCCGTCTTGTGCCCCTTCATGATCCAGTTGGCCATGACGGGAACAAAGGTCTGCGCCAGAAAATAAGAAACGATCATGCTAAACCCGATAGCCAGGGCCAGTGGCAGAAAGAGACTGCCGGGGATCCCGCCCATGGTAAAGGCCGGGGCGAATACGGCAAGGATACAGAGGAGGATGAGCAATTTTGGAAAAGCAATCTCCTTACAGGCGTCCCAGATGGCCAGCCGTTTGGGCTTGCCCATGTCCAGGTGCTGGTGGATATTCTCTATCGTTACCGTACTCTCATCCACCAGGATACCAATGGCGAGGGCCAGCCCGCTGAGGGTCATGATATTGATGGTCTGTCCGAAGAGATTGAGGAACAGGATACCGGAGATGATGGACGTGGGGATGGTCATGATAACGATGAGGGCACCCCGAAGATCTCCCAGGAACAGCAAGACCATCAGCCCGGTGAGGATGGCGCCTATCGCCCCTTCGGAAATAAGGCTTTTAACGGAATTGATCACATAAACGGACTGGTCGAAGGCATAGGTGAGATGGACGTCTTCCGGTAATTGGGCCTGCATCTTCGGAAGAGCGGCTTTCAGCTTCTGCACGACTTCCCAGGTGGAGGCATCGGCATTTTTGGCGATGGCCAGGTAGACAGAACGTTTGCCGTTCACCAGGCCATAACCTACGGTCACATCCGCGCCATCTTCGATGGTGGCTACGTCCCGCAAATAGAGGTTCTGCACGCCCCCCTTGAACAGGGGAATGTCCGCGAAATCCTTGATGGTGCGGATGGTCGTATTTGTTGGGGTTATATAGTTCTTATCCCCGATGCGCACGTTACCTGAAGGCGTCGTCTGGTTGTTGATGCGGAGGGCCGCTACCAACTGATCGGGTGTAAGGTTATGCGCCCGCAGCAATTCCGGGTCGGCCTTGATGACCACCGTGCGGATATTACCGCCAAAGGGAGGAGCTGAAAGAAGGCCCGGGATCGTCGTAAAGGACGATCGGACATATAAGTTTGCCAGGTCCAGCAATTCGTTGTTGCTCCGCACCTCACTGCTGAGCACCAATTCACCCACCGGTAAGGTGGAGGCATCAAAACGGAGGATGAAGGGAGGATTGGAGCCTGGGGGAAAGAGGACCTGGGCCCGGTTACTGACGGCGCTGACTTCGGCGGCTGCCTGAGCCATGTTGGTGCCGGGATAAAAACTAAGCTTTATCAGGGTAAGTCCCTGAACATTTTTCGTCTCGATGCTTTTCACGCCATTTACATACAGCAACACGTTGACATATTGTTTGGCAAAAAGGGTCTCCATCTGCGTGGGGGTAAATCCGCCATAGGGATGGGCGATGTAGAGCACCGGCAAGTCCAGCTTGGGGAAGATATCGATGCGGATCGTGCGAAGGGCGCTGATCCCGAAAAAGAACAAGGCGGCAACCAGCACGATGACCGTGATGGGCTTGCGTAAAGCAAAAAGAATCATCTTCATAATAAGAAATTTGATAAGTCACCGGTAGGCAGGCAATCGCAGCGGGCAGGATAAAGTCGGGCCATCGGTTGGTGTCAGGCCATAGGTCAGGCAGCAGGAGCGTCAGATAAGGGTAGCTACTATTTCTTTAGCATGCTGCAGCGGTTCGGAGCTACGGTAAACGGCCCCTGTGGCAAGGCCCCCTTCCAGGAGCAGGAATATAGTGTCGGTGAGCAGGTCATTACTCAGCGGTTGCTGATGACCATGATCTATCTGTAGCACCAGCTCGCTGATGGTAGTCCTCAACCGCTCTTTGTGATCTTTTACCAGGTCAAATACTTTTTTGTCATGCTGGCTGGCCTCAGCCCCGATCTTCATGAAGTGGCAGCCTTTGAAGTCCAGCTTTTGCTGCCGTCCGATACGGAAATCAAAAATAGCCAGGATCTTTTCCCGGGGGGTGGCAATAGGCCGCAGGAACTCATCCAGGTCGACAAACCACTGCTGCCGGGTCTTTTCAAGGTAGGCCAGCAATAAATCCGTCTTGGATTCAAAGTGATGATAGAGTGAAGCCCTCGCTATATCGGCTTCCTCGATGATCTGGTTGATACCCGTCAGGTTATACCCCTGGTCATAGAAGAGCCGGGAGGCCACGTCCAGGATCTTATCTTTTACGTTTGACTCGCGCATCGCAGGGCAAAGCTAGGCATTTTATTTAAATCAGACAGACTTGTCTATCTACTTTTTTTAGGAGTAAGGGGCTGCAGCCAGGGTTCAGCAAAAAAAATAAGGGTAATGCCTTAATAATTTTAGTTCTTTATACGTTAGAGGTAAGCTATAAACATTATCCCATGAGAAAACAGCTGGTAGCGGCTTGGCTGATCCTTTTGCTGGCAGGCATTGCCGGGCTATTTTACTATAATGAGTGGAAATACAGCTTACCGACCCCCGTGCCAGCCGGTTACCGGAATGTACCCCCTGGCACCAGGATCGGGCTGCCGTTGGAGCTGACGGGCAGGCAGCCGAATGGCGAAAGCCGGCAAGATCCGTGGGCTCTATCCATAACCGGAGCCCGTCCGGTTCGCGCTGAATGGGCCCGGCAAACGGAGGTCCTTACAAAACCTATTTTCCTGCATTTCTTCAACCCGGACTGTCCCTGTTCCCGGTTTAACATGCCTCATTTCGCAGCATTGGCTAAAAGATATAGAGAGCAGGTCAATTTTGCCATCGTATTAATGACCAATAAAAAATATACGGCTGAACAGATCCGGGAGAAATTCCGGCTCCCCTACTCTATCCCTGTCCTTAACGATTCGGCCCTTGCTATTTCCTGCGGCGTCTATTCTACTCCGCAAGCCGTCATCATCGACACGGCTCAAAAATTATTCTACCGGGGCAATTACAACCGGAGCCGCTATTGCAGCGACGAAAAAAGCAGTTATGCCAAAATAGCCCTGGATGGCTTGCTGCACCATGACCTGACACAAAATTTCAGTCCCCTGGCCTTACAAGCTTATGGCTGCCAACTCCCCACTTGCACCCGCTAATGAAAAAGAATTTTACTAATCTTTACAGCAATATTGAGGGGAAGAGCACCGGCCTGAACGAGGGTGAACAGGATCTGCAGATACAAACGGATTATTTCCGCCAGGAGGTAAAGAAAAGATCTGATAAACTGATGAATTATTTCCTAATCAGTTTCTTTTTCATCGGGCTGGCATTCGCCCCCTATTTTGACACCTGGGGAATAGCCCTGGGCGTAGGCAGCCTTTCACTGCTGGCTTACTATTCCGTTAAGATAGCCCTTCCCGGTTCGGATCTCTACCAGTATGTGCTGAGCACGGTCCTCGCCATTTTTATGGCCCAGTATATCTACCAGATGCATGGCTTATTCGAAATGCATTTCTTCGCCTTTATCGGCAGCGCCATCCTCATCACCTATCAGAATTGGAAGCTGCAGATCCCCATGCTGGTCTATGTCATCGTTCACCATGCCGCTTTCAATTATCTCCAGTATAATGGAAACTCATCTATCTATTTCACCCGCCTGGATTACCTGGACCTGCAAACTTTTATCATCCACATCATCCTTGCCGGCGTTGTCTTTTTTATCTGTGGGTTATGGGCTTATCAATTAAAAAAGTCCGGTGAGATACAGATCAGCCAGACGGTGGAAATGGGGAAGCTGCAAAGAGAAGCCATCGTCCATAAGGAGAGAAAATTAAATGAAGAGGCCTTGGAGAAAGCATATCTGAAAGCAGAAAAAGCCCGCCAGGAAGCCGAGCGGGCCAACCAGGCAAAAAGTGTTTTTCTGGCCACGATGAGCCATGAGATCCGTACGCCCATGAATGGGGTGATCGGCATGTCCTCCCTGCTGGGAGAGACGGCTTTAACGGATCAGCAGCGGAATTATACCGAGACGATTGCAGCCTGTAGCGAGACCCTGCTGAATGTCATCAATGATATCCTGGATTTTTCCAAGATCGAGTCGGGCGGTATGGAGCTGGAAGAAGAAGACTTTAATTTACAGCAATGCATCGAGCATATCCTGGATATATTCGGCGCCAAGGCCGCTGAGTCGGGGCTGGAGCTCTTATACCAGGTAGACCGGGACGTCCCTCCGTATATCCGGGGAGATGACCTTCGTCTCCGCCAGGTCCTGACCAATCTGGTGAGCAATGCCATGAAGTTCACCAATCAGGGGGAAGTATTCATCGGGGTGCGTCTTGCGGAATCCACCCAGGATGGTGTGCTGACGCTGGGATTTGAAGTACGGGATACCGGCATCGGCATCGCCCCTGAAAAGCTGGAACGTCTTTTCAAAGCTTTCTCGCAGGTGGATTCATCCACGACCCGCAAATATGGGGGCACCGGCCTGGGGCTGGCCATCTGTGAAAAACTGGTTGGGCTGATGGGAGGCGGGATGAGTGTGGAAAGTCAGCCAGGCAAAGGCTCCGTCTTCTCCTTCACCATCCGCACGCGGGCAGGGGTCGGGGTCCAGCCAACGTATTCTCCCCAGGACCTGGCCGATCATGCCGGCAAAAGAGTGTTGATCGTAGATGATAACCAGACTAACCGGACCATCCTGAAAAGCCAGCTGGAATATTGGAAACTCACCCCGGTACTGGCTGCATCCGGTGCGGAGGCGCTGGACATCCTTTCGGAAGACAACCGGTACGACCTGATCCTGACGGACATGCAAATGCCTCATATGGATGGGATCCACCTCTCCACGGCCGTGCGCAGCCATCATCCGCATATCCCTATTATCCTGCTGAGCTCGGTAGGCGATGAATACAAGAAGAAACATTCCACCCTTTTCAGCGCCATTATGACCAAACCGATCAAACAGCAGGTGATGTACCGGAATATCCTCAACGGGCTGCAACGACGGAGAGGGACCGGCCCTGAAGAAGACGTCTTTCAACCCAGGCTGCCTTCCGATCTTGCGCAAAAATATCCGCTCAACATCCTGGTGGCCGAAGACAACCTGATCAACCAACAGGTGATCCAGCATATCTTACAAAAGCTGGGTTACACCCCTACGATGGTGGAGAACGGGCAGCAAGCTCTGGATGCGCTGCATAAGCACCAGTACGACATGATCCTGATGGACCTGCAGATGCCGGAAGTAGACGGGCTGGAAGCCACCCGGATCATTCGCGGGTCTTCTACCGGTTACCAACCCGTCATTATCGCCCTTACCGCCAATACCATGCAGGGAGATGAAGAGGAATGCCTGAAAGCCGGGATGAACGATTATATCGGCAAACCGGTCAACCTGGAAGAGTTGGTGGCCAAACTCCGGAAATGGGCAACACCCGTCTAATGCGGCAAGGGATTATATTTTTATCTCAACAACCTTCTTTCTGGGCGGGAAACATTTGGTATTATCACAAACCTGGTAATACAGTCCGCACCTGATCGTTGCACCGGCCTTTACCTGCGAACAATCTACGTTGACCATAAACCGCACTTTTCCCTCATAAACGAAGATGCCGTCATTTCCCGGAAAAGGCAAGCCTGCCGTGCTTTGCCAATCCTTATCCGAAGTGGCGCCCTCGGGGAGGTCCAGCAGCATCTCCGTCTGTATAAACGGGTTTTCTTTGGAAACATAGGCATAGATATGCCATCCCTTGAGGATATCGGCCTCGATGACGAGCTGTTTATTATTCTTGTCCGGGCCGTTTTCCAGGTGTGCTGCAATTACGACCGGATCGGAAGAGGTGGGCACTGAACCAGCCTCTTTGGCAGATGATGCAGCTGCGGGGGAAGTTACGGAAAGGCTAGTATTGACCATAAACTTAAATCCTCCGGCTTCCGTGTAAAACAGCCGTGTCTTATTCATAGTGAGCCATTGCCGCCATGCCGCCGCGGTAGGGAAATGCTCAAACGTATATCTTTCCAGCACCCGCCGGGATAATGCCGTATCCTTTTGTTCTTCCAGCAGGGAGATGCATTTTTCCAATAGTTCCACCTTGCGGTTGGAGATCCCCAGCTTTTGGGCGTCCGTATCCAATTGCAGATTGTATCCGTCAAGGGGATAAAAATACTCATAGTTGTCCCGGTAATACTGGTGATACAATTGGGTGTTGGTACCGAAACGGGCGAACAGTTCCGGGCCCGCATAACCTTTTACATAATCTTCGAAGCTTTCCACGGCATCCGTCATAGGCATTTTAAGGAACATCTCGTTGTTCCAGCCAATATTCCGGCCGGCCGCTTTTTGAGCCCGCAGGGAATCCTGCATTTTTTTCAGGCGTTGGTTACCTTCTTTCCGGGAGAGGATGGCTTTGTTATAAACGGACTCATCTATCCGGTAAATTTTCTCATCGAGGCCCTCCCTTGTCTCTATCTGGACCTTCTTTACAAGGGCCCGCTGATGATCGAAATTATGGATATAACAGATCGTATTGACGAAGACCTGATTGGCTTCAGGGGTCATATAATCCGGCGAGCCGGAGAAGCCCCACATAAAATAGTTACCATGGCGGCCCAGCGCCACCGCCTCTGCATTTTTCAGGCAGACACCTCCGGAGATAGCTTCTGCATCCGGGGAGTCGTCGAAGCCTTCACCATGGGCGACCATTCCTATCAGGTAAGGAGAGCCGATACCATAGGACCGTGTCAGCACCCGCCACATAGGCATCGTCGCAGGGGTTGTCAATCCCTGGAAGCCGTTGAAGAAGGAGCCGGGGGTAGGACGCTCGGTCAGGGTCAGGGTCACCTTATTGGGAGTGTTGAAGATGGGATGTTGTGTCCGGATGTGAAGTGCGTCTGCCTCCAGGCATTGGCAGTACCAGTCGAACTTCAGTCCTATAGGCAGTCCTACATTGGGAGCCATGGCTGCCATCAGGATCATGGGCCGGTCGAAATCTGCCGGCAGCGTCACCGGTCCTGCATCCATGATGGTCACATCCGCGGAGTCGGACAGTTTTGCGGAATAGTCCCGCACGTCGACTGTCCGGACGGAAGTGAAATTCTTTTCCAGGAAGGACCGGAAATCGTTCATCCTTTCCCGGTAAATCGCCGGCATCAGGCTGTCGGAAGTCATATAGTATACCAGCTTTTGCGGCATGGGCTTTTCCGGGCTATAGCCGACATACAGCACTTTTAAAGGGATCCGTTGCACCTTTGAAGCGGCGCCTGAAAAAAGACTGGCGAGCTGCCTATTCAATGCCTCTCCTACCAGACCGGTCGCGACGATGTTCCCATTCGGGTCCACCAGGAAGCTGGCCGGCACACCCGTGATGCCATATAACTTCCCGGCCTCGTTATTCCAGCCCTTCAGGTCCGAGACCTGCAGCCAGGGTAATCCATCTTTGGCGATGGCATCCTGCCATTTCTTTTTGCTGTCATCCAGGGAGACGGAGATGACTTCCAATCCTTTGTCTTTGTAAAGCTGGTATTGTTGTTTCAGGTTCGGGTTTTCCGCCCGGCAGGGGCTGCACCAGCTGGCCCAGAAATCTACCAGGACGTATTTTCCCCGTAGGCTAGAAAGCGTGACGGGGCGTCCGTTACTATCGGGCTGGGTGAAATCGGGCGCTATGGAGCCCCTGACAACCGAGGTGAGGGTACTGATCCTCTCTGCCAGTTTCTTTCCTACCAAAGAATTTCGCACCTTCTCATCCAACCCATCCAATACCGGCTTAATTTTAATAGCGCCGGACGCATCGCGGGTCAGCTCCGTAAGTGCCATCACGCTGAAATAGTCATGGGGATGGGTCTTTGCGAAGTCCAACTGTCTGCCGGCCCTTTCCTGAACGCTGTGCCGGAATCTTTTGTCCACCGCCTGAATGTAAGCTGTATCCTTCTTTTGCATTTCCGTGCCACGGTTGTAGTCCGCGTTGGCCACCTTATTCAGCTGCATGATACTGCCACCGATGGCCTTATTATACGCATTGTAGGCATCATTTACGGGGGAGCCGGTGATGAGGGCGTTGCCGAGGGAATCTTTGGACCTGATCATTATCTGCTCGCTGCCGATATAGAAATAGATCACATCCCCGGTATAGATCGCCTTCTCTTTTCCATCTCCCTTCGGAGAAAAGGCCATGCGTACCGCAGAGGGTCCATCTACTTTTCCCGTAAAAGTGAAGGCTCCGTCCACCAGAACGGCCGAGTCCATATGGCCGATGTCGCCTTCCATGTGATCGAACCAGATCTTTGCGGGCGCATTAAAATGGCCGATGCGGCCGCTAAGGGTAAACTCCCGGGGTTGCCCGTTACCAAGTAAAGGAAGCAAACCCGCTAACAGGATCAGTAGCTTGGGCATATATTGTTTGATCATTACGTTTAATTACTATTTACCAGTCTCTTAATTGCCGCGCTGTAATACATCTACCGGCGAACCGGGAATATTATCGAACCGGCGGATAATGTTTCCATATTTTCCGGTGCTGACATCCAGGAAAAATATCGAGCCGTCGACTCCGACGGTTAGGGTATTTCCATCGGCCGAAGTTTTGAGCAGGGTGATCGGCTTACCGCCGAAGTCGGTAGTCAGCGCCTTGATCGACTGGTTCAGCGGGTTATACTCATATACGGATGACCCTGTGCTGAAAAAGAAGATCTCCACCGGCGAGCTGGCCCATTTCGTATCGGCAGTGATGAGGTCCTGGCGGGGGAACGCACGCTTATACAGCGGGGTCAGCTGGATGATGCCCATAAAAGCGGCGCCGAATTCCAGCTCATAGACCGAATCATTCGCCGCCCGGCCAAACATGTAACAGTTGCCACTATTGATCTGCTCGAAGTCCAGCATGTCCAATCCTACATTGGTCAGATCGAAGGGGGGATTGGCAACGGGATTGACATATCCTGTTCCGATAAAGGCTGGGGCCCCGAAATTGGTGAATGCCACTACCTGTTGTTTGTTTGTTTCATATCCAAGAAAGTAGGGAAAGGTAGGATTGAAGATAGCCTGGGGAAAAAGCTGGTAGTCGCCGCTTGCCGGCAGGCTGAACTGATCATAGATCGGTGAATAGGGGGAGGTCTGATAAGCCCCTGCCCAGATCTTTCCATTCAGCACGCCTGTCATCGTGCCATTCGAGGGATTGTTGACGAAATAACCCGGTGTGATAGTCGAAGGGGTGCTGAAAAAATTGTCTTTCAGCGTCCGGACATTCGCCAGCGTATTCGGGTCGATCTCTACCCCCGGGTTGCTGCCCTGCGAACAGAGTATCCAGTAATTAAAAAGGGTGCCGCCATTGATAAATTCGTTATACAGACCGACGATCTGTTGGGCATTGGGCGGAAGGTCTGTTCCGTTGATCGTGTGATAGACACGGGGTTGAATGCTTCCATCGGGAAGTACGAAGGACAGCTGGGATACCCCTGACTCATTGCTTAAAACCAGCGTTCCGGTAGAATAGATCGTATTACCCTGCACGATGAAGGGATAAAAATATTTCATGCCGTTGGTACTGTCGATGACCGTCAGCTGAGCCTGGTAGCGGTCGGCAGCCAGTCCATAGACCATCTGCAGCCTCAGGCCGTTAAATATCAGGGCGTCTGCATTTGGGCCGGCGCTGATGCGCCACTGGTAACCCAGTACATGCGACTTATCGGAAATGGTAACGGTCGGTTGAATAACCAGCGTGTCGCCGATAATGGCCTTATATAAGGTATCCAGGTTGGTTACCAAGGGGATCGGCGGAGTCGTATAGCTGTAATTACCCTTGTCCTTGTTACAGGAGGCAACGCAAAGGCCCAGACCTGTCAGAATCAGTATATGGTAGAAGAGTTTGTTCATGATAATAGCTTTTTAGTTGGGAGTGACGAACCCTCCGATCTTCTGGACGAAATAATATCGGTTGGCGGAACTGCTGAATACCACTTGCATCCGGTTGGACGGAGTTGTGGTATTATAAAAATAATACGTGCCATCCGGTTGCGGAGTGAGTACATACCCGCGAAGGGGATTTTGGGCGATCCAACCAACCGGATCGTTGATGAGATTGTTCATCAAACCAATATAATAGAGGGACTGGGGAGCATAGAGTCCATAGTCGGACCCGCCGGCCAGGGCGGTGACGCCATTCGTAGCAATGATGAACAGTCCGAATTTCTCATCGGAATAATTGGTCATCCATTTATCCCACCAGGACGGTTTTTCCAGTTTGTTGGAGATAATGATCCGGGCGGTGATGATATCCTTTAGTTGTACGCCCAGGTCGGAAGTGGCGACCAGGTGCAGGTTCAATCCGACGGAATGCTGGGTCAACAGGGTGTCATTGTTAAGAAGGACCACCGGCAGCCAGACAAAACCGGAATCGGCGGGTATCTTATAACTATCTTTCAGAGGTGTGTAGTCAAGGCCAGGCACCGCCGTAGTACTGCTGTCCGTCACCGCCACCTGGAAGGCCCTGTCGTGCGGAGACCGGTTGCCGGAAAGCTGGACCGGAAGATAAAAAGTATCGACCAGTTTCCCGGGTGTATAAGCAAAGGTATAGGTGACACTGTCCCTGTCATTATCGGTGGAGAATCCAAAATAGACATTATCCTGGGGTTGCTGATATAAAAGGATGGTGTCTTTATGACAACCGGCCAGCACTATGATAAGGAGCAAAGCCCCCGGTATGTATTTGAGTTTATTCATTTCAAGGCTCTTTAATTGCGTTAACATTATCGGATTACCGGCCACCGAACTCTATTTCATTCAGCGGCAGTGGGAGAACAAACGTTTTGTCCAGGGGCGCATTGACGATGCCCGTCGGCCCTACGATGCCCCTGTTGAGACGCTTGTACATATAAAACAACTGTCCTTCTCCATAGAACTCCTTTCGGGCCTCTTTGACCAGCTCGGTCATAAAATCGTCCGGGGAAGTCACCTGGAGGATATCCACGCCCCGGGCGCTACGTACGGAGTCGACATAGCTGAGGGCTGTTACCGGATCGGATGCATAAGAACTCTCGGCGGCGATGTAATACATTTCACTGAGCCGCATAGCCGGCGCCACCAGGGGATGCCGGTTGGTGTCCGCGTCCCGGCTGTATTTCATCAGGGAAATATACGAGCCGGGATTGAACCACTGTTTGTACCGGAGATCGCTGGCCCCCGAACCACTGGTCTCGTATACCGAGGAAGCCATGTCCGGGGTTATATACAGGCTGTTACCACCCGAACCGAAATAGCGGGTCAGCGTGTCAGTATAGGTGGGGATTGGCCATGCAAAAAGCAGCTCGTTGTAGAGGATCCTGTCTTTGAGCCTGGGATCGGGATTGATGAAATCAGCCTGTTTGGTCCAGGGGAATTTTTTCGAGTTGATGACTTCGAGGGCATTGCTCAGCGCGTTGGTCTTGTCGCCCATATACAGGTAGGCTCTTGCCAGCTCGCCGCAAACGGCATAATAATTTAGCCGGTGGCGTCTGTTTTGAAGAAAAAGGGTTGGCGAGCTTATTTCCTTTGCGGCGGTATCACCGGGATAGCCTACCACATAGGCCGCGCTAAGGATCGGGTCTACCTGTCTCAGCAGTGTTTTTGCATCGTTGAGGTCTTTGAGTATCAATTTCAGGACACTGGCAACATTGGAGGTAGGAGTAACTTTATTAGAAAAAGTGGTGACATAGGGTATCGCGGCAGTTCCGGAGCCCGTAAGATAAGAAGGTGCGAACAGGCGTAAAACGTCGAAATGCAAATAAGCCCGTAAAGCCAGTGCCTCTCCTTTGATCAGTGAATATTCCATAGCGGACAGCACCTTGCCGGAGTCGACGTGCTGCAACAGAAGGTTGTCGTTAGCGATGGCGTTGTACAGTCCGCCCCAGATGGTGTCTTTTTTTGAAATGAAATTGGCGTCTTTATAATTGTATAAGGAGGATTGCAGATAGTTAAGGTAATCTCCATTGGGGTTAATGAGCCAGTCCAGGGCGAGTACATCGGGCAGGCCCATGGTCAGCTCGGTACCGTATAGGTTTCTCTGACTGCAACGGGTATAGATGCCATCGAGGGCTTCTTCATATCCCTCCGAAGTGGTGAACAACTGCTCGGCTGCGACCTGGGTTACGGGTTTTACATCCAGCCATTTTTTACAGGAGGTAACCAGCAAGATCAGCGGCGCCAGGTATATGATAAATCTTTGCATGAGTGTACAGTTTAAAGGCTTGTTTGAATGGAAAATGTAAAGCTCCGGGCATAGGGATAATTGATGCCCCGCTCGATCTTCTCGGTGGACCAAAAGAATACATCGTTCATGGTAAAGGCCAGTCGCAGGTTCTTCATGGACATCCGGGAATAGACCGCTTTACTGAAATCGTAGGACAAATACACCGAACTCAGGCTCAGGGTACTGAGGTTCTGTATGAACCGGCTTGTGGGGAACGTGACGGATTGGTCGGTAATATTTTTGAAGCTGGCATGATCGCCGGGATTCTTCCAGCGGTCAGCGAGGGCACGGCTGTCCACGTTATACCGGGGGTCGGTATCATCGACCCGGTCGACGAGGGTCTGATTATAGTCCTTTCCACCCAGCGAGGCCCAGAAAATGGTATTGAACTGGAAACTCTTATACGACATAGAAGTGCCAAAAGATCCCTGGACCTTGGGCGTGGGATCTGCCAGGGGCGCAATATCCCTGACATCATAGGTGAAGGTGTGTGACCCGTCTTTTTTCACAAAGATCTCCCTCCCACTCTCCGGATCGATGCCCAGCGACCGGACGGCGTAGATCTCATTCAGGGGCTGTCCTTCCTGGTAATGCAATAATGGAGTGGTCCGCAAGCTCGAATCGGCTGTCTGTGCCTCGTTGGCTTTGTCATTATAGCTGGTCAGGGAATTGGATATTTTCTTGATGACGTTGGTATTGTGCACCAGGTTGGCGAATATGCTGACGGTCCAGTCCCTGTTGCGGACAGCGGTCACCTTGAAATTCAGCTCGAAGCCCCGGTTGACCATGTCGCCCAGGTTATCGGTATAGGAGGGAAACCCGGCGGAAGGCGGCAGCTGGATATCCGCCAGCACGCCCCGGGTGAGTTTATAGTAGTACCGTGGAGAGATAATGATCCTGTCTTTGAAGATTCCCAGGTCCATACCGGCGTCATAGTTATGCGTCTGCTGCCATTTAAGGTTTTGGTTGCCATAATTATCAACGATGGCGCCTACCCCGGTTGAATACCAGTTGGTCGTATAATAGGAATAGGTCGTTTCCGACATGTAGGGCGGGAAGGATACGGACCC
>DATJJD010000278.1:0-6968 GCA_035492545.1 Puia sp. | reverse complement strand
TTCTATCTCTCCTTTCCAATAATTACTCCGTATCAATTCTGCCCGAATCCCCTGCCTTGTGTCGCTGTCCAGCCGGGTCCTCAGCACATCTCCCGCAGCCTTACCTTTTACTTCCGCCTGACTATAGCCGAACAATTGTTCCGCCGCTTTATTCCAGTTGCTGACGAAAAAAGAGGCATCCGTAGAGAAAATGGCGTCACTCGTGTCTTCCATCAGCCTGGCCATCTGGGAGATCTGCTCTTGCGTCCTTTTACGTTCCGTGATATCCCTGGTGACTTTAGCAAAACCCAGAAGGAGTTGACCTTCCTCATCAAACAGCGGCGTAATGACAATATTAGCCCAGAACAGGGAGCCATCCTTCCGCACCCGCCAGCCTTCCGATTCATAACTGCCTTTTTCCAGGCTACTGGCCAGGCTGCGTGCCGGCTCACCGAGGGCTATATCATTATTTGTGTAAAAAACAGATACATGCCTGCCTATGATCTCTTCCGCACGGTATCCTTTGATATGTTCCGCTCCTTCATTCCAGCTGATGACATACCCCGACGGATCCAGCATTAAAATGGCATAATCCTTTACACTGCTTACCAGCAAGTGGTATCTTCTTTCGCTCTCCAGCAGCGTCTTTTCGGACTCCTGTTTCACGACATCCCTTTTATTCAGCAGGCCGGCATTATACCATATGAGGGTCATGAAAATAAGAACAATGCTGAGTACCAGTAAGGTCACGCCAAATTCGGTCGAAAATGCCCCTTTCCAATAAGCCCATAACCGCAGATAACCCAGCAGAACCGGCAAGAGTATGACAAGAGGAAGCAGTCTGCGTGCGGTCAGTCCACCGGTATACTTACTGGTGAATGGCTGCATGATGCCTTGTCCCGGATGGGCAAACAGCAAGGAAAGTGATATCAGCAGAAAAGCAGTTGCCGTATGGATAGCCATGGGGACGTATTCAAATAGCCCATAAAACGTCTGTACGCGGTATAAGTATCCGACCATGGAAAATAATGCCAGTAAACCGATCATCAGGGCCGGATACTGGCCGGGTATCCGATTTTTCAGTGTCTTCACATTCAAAAGTAGCAGGGAGGTGCCCGATAGGATAAAACAGCATGCTGACGTGAGGGTCATCTGGCTAGAAAGGGATCCGCGAGCGTTGGGAATGAGCTTACGGGCAAACAATAGCTGGTCGATGGAGAAATGGAAGGCAGATAAGGTTCCGGCAATTTTTAAAACGCCGGTCAGCAATACCAGGACGGCCAGGATAGTACCTGTTACCCGCTTCTTTTTATCCGGCAGGAATTTTAGGAAAGGGTTGCTGCCGGAAGGTAATAGCAATAAAAGAGAAGAAGCCGTCAGCAGGAAGCCCAAGGCTGTAATCGGGTTCATGGCCGCATGAGAAGGGGCCGGCCGCTTTAAAAACCCGATGTTCGACTGCCATCCTACCAGCACAAACATGCCAATGACAAGGACGGATACGGCGAAGTACACGGATAACCGTAATAAGCGCGTGGATAATAATAGGTCAGGTTCCTGTTGTTTAAAAGGGTCATTCATTTCGCATGGCAATTGAATATGCTGGATGGCGAAACTAATCAGGAACCATAATAGGATGTAATTCAGTTAGATAGGGGAAGAGGATAGGGACAAAATGTCTCTTTGCTAAGCCAATATAGGTTATAAAAGCTAAATATCCTAACGGAAATACCTTAGGCCCTGTGCCGCCGGGCCCCATACGCGGGCAGGCTTGTAGAGCATATTCTACAGTTGAAAGGTATTTGTTCTATTTAAGTTCTGCAGGTAGTTCTATTTTTTAAGGGCGTAAAGAGCATCATCTTTGTATTTGTCTAAGGAATAGTCCGATATCCGAAAAAAACATGAATCCAAACCATGAAAACCAAGTAAACGTCCACTATCCAAAAAACCTTGAAATCCGTACCATTAAAAACCAGTTGATTTTAGCCTGATTTTAATCTCTCCCTATGAAACTGTAAAATCCGGCCTGTGCTAATCCGTCCTCTGAAGTCTCTGATTGACACGCCCGACTGTGAAGCTAACCATTGCAAATCAATGGTTAGTTTTTTTATATCAGGAGTGGCATCGGGCGGGCCTGGTTTATACGATGGCCTTCTCACACTGCTGTAAAAATTGTTCGTCCGCATCGGCGCCCAGACCCGGAGTGTCGGGGACTTCGAGGAAATAACCCTTGTACTTAACGCCGCCGGTGACGGGGTCGGTCTTATGACCCAGGAGGCAGGTATCCATGTCGTAGAAAATGATATTGTCATGGGCGGTGGCGAAATGGGCGAAGGCGGTGAGGGCTATGCGGCTTTCCAGCATGCCGCCCATCATACAGGGGATCTTGTTTTGTTCGCAGACCGTGTTAATCTTCGTAGCTTCCAGGATACCTCCCGATTTGGCAAATTTTATATTGACATAGTCGCAAGATTGTGTCCCGATAAGCCTCTCGGCATCGTGGTGATCGAAGACGCTTTCATCTGCCATGATCTTTACTGGGACTTCTTTTCGCAACGCCGGTAGCTGGTCGTCCAACCAACGCCGCATCGGCTGTTCGCAGAACTGGACGTTAAAGGCTCCAATTTCGGTTAAAGCATAGCGGGCTGATGCGAGATCCCAGCCTTGGTTGGCATCGATCCGCAGAATGATATCTTCATCCACGGCGGCCCGGATCTGTCGTACCCGTTCCACGTCTTCTTTGGCATTCTTTCCCAGTTTGACCTTGATCATGCGGACTCCGTCCTTTTTAAACCGGATGGCTTTTTGGGCCATGTTCTCCGGCGTATCGATACCGATGGTAAGATCGGTCTCGATCTCTTTCTTTTTACCTCCCAGGAACTGGAATAGGGGTTGGCTTTCTGCCTTTGCCGCCAGGTCGTAGAGGGCCATATCAAAGGCGCTTTTTATCGTGGCGTTATAGGCGGTGAAAGCATGTAATTCGTCCATTCGTGCCGGTATGTCCAGCGCCTCTTTCCCTTTCCAGAGAGTCGCGAAGTCTTTTGCCATTTCAAAACAGGTGGCTTGTGTCTCGCCGACGATCATCGGGAAGGCGGAGCATTCGCCCACTCCATAATAGCCGGCATCGGTATGGATGCGGATGAATATATTCTGTGCGTAATGCATGGTCCCGGTAGCGATGGTGAACGGATACATTGGGATGCTGAACTTATAAATATCGGTCTGAAGGATCTTCATTCGTTTTATCTTTTGCTGTCGTTGATTCCTGCTTACTGTCCCTTATAGCCGGGTCCATAGACGGCCCTGCCAGGGGTGGCGCCCGTATGAGTACCGTCTTTTAATACCTGCACCCCATTGACCCAGACCTCCGATATGCCGCTGGCCAACTGGTGCGGCTTTTCATAGGTGGAGTTGGCCCGGACGGTAGCAGGGTCAAAGATGACGATGTCGGCAAAATTGCCGGCGCGAAGTTCGCCTCTTTTTTTCAATTTCAGACGGGCGGCTGCCAGTCCACTGAGTTTGTGAACGGCTTCTTCCAAAGAAATGACTTTCTCCTCGCGGACGTATTGGCCTAAAAGTTTGGCCACGTTGCCATAAGACCTCGGATGGGTGCTGCTTTTTAAGAAGATCCCTTCGGGAGCCATACTGGACGCGTCCGAGCCGAAGGTCATATAGGGCAGACGGATCTCTTTTTTTACGTTGTCCTCACTCATCAGGAAATAGATGACTTCCACGCGGGAATGATCCTGGATGACCAGGTCGATAATGGTCTCTTCCGGAGATTTGCCCCGTAATTTCGCGATCTCATTCAGTCGTTTGCCGGTGAGATATTTCAGAGAATCCTGTTTGAATCCCGCGCAGATGATATTGTCCGCTCCGGAGCCCAGATAGAGGTTTTCCCAGGCATTGGTGGGAGTGACCATTTCCTTCAGCACTTTTTTCCGGATGGCGGGGTCCTTCAGCCTTTCGATCCATTTATCCAACCCTCCCTCTTGAACGGAGGGCGGCATGGCCGCATCGAAGCCGGTGGCTCCGGCCGTATAAGTATACATACAGGCGGAAATGTCCAGTCCGGATGCCCGGGCGCTGTCAATTTTTGCGATCAGGGGATCGAGCTTGGTCCAATTATTCTTTCCTGCCGCCTTGAGGTGATAGAAGGCGGCGGGGATCTTTGCCTCTTTGGCGATGCGGATCAGTTCGTCGGCGGCTTCCAGGAGCTGGTTGCCTTCACTCCGGACATGTGAAATGTAGAGGCCGCCATACGGGGCAGCGGTCTTACACAATTCGATCAGTTCATCCGTCTTTGCGTAGAAGCCCGGGGCATAGATCAGGGCCGAGCCGATACCCATGGCGCCTTCTTCCATTGCCTGCTGTACCAGGGCCTTCATTTTGGCCAATTCCTGCGGGTTGGGCGCCCGGTTGGCGTCTTCCAGGACATTCTCCCGAATCGTCGTGGCGCCCACAAAAGACCCTACATTGGTGGATACGCCCTTTTTCTCCAGGTATTGGAGATAGTCCTTGAGGCTGGTCCATTGTATCTTGTATTTGATATCGCCCTGGCTTTTTTCTTCGATCTTTTTCATTGTATCGGTTAGTGGACCTTCCGAACTGCCTTCCCCGAAGACTTCCAGGGTGACGCCCTGCCGGATGGCTCCCAGGGAACGTCCATCCTGGATCAATGAGTTGACGGACCAGCTTTGCATGTCGATAAAACCCGGGCTTACTGCCTTGCCTTTTGCATCCACCTCCCGGGTGGCCGTTGCTGCTGACAGGTCTCCGATAAAGGCGATGGTGTCTGCCCGGATGCCTATATCCCCCTTGAAGGAAGGCCTGCCGGTGCCGTCATAAATGAGCCCATTGCGGATGATGGTATCATAACCCGGGGTATGGTGGCAGGAAAGGAAAAAGATCGCGGGCAAGAGGACGGCCAGGGCTGAAGTTTGGGAAAGGGCAGCATATTTTCTCATGTGAAATTTTTGGTCATGGAAATTAAGGAATCTCCCGGTAAGGAGATTACCGCCCCAATAAAAATTTAGTTCTTAACTGGACGGCGTCCAGTTAGCAGACGAGGCCTTAGCCAAGTCTGCCGACATGAGAGGTATTGCGGTAAAAAATTATATTCCTGCAATTTTTTACCGCAATTCGATACTTTTGCCCGGAAAATAAGGTTTGATAGTATGAATACAGAGCCCGGCCCCCTTTCTTTTGACAATACGGAAAATGCGTTTGAGTATAAATCGGACAAAGAGTTAAAAAAGGCCTCTTTTTTATTTTCCAGCATGGGTTATTCGTCCCTGGTGAAGTTGGGCACCCGCCTGACGCCCTGGATGATCCGGTCCGGGCTACCGGTAAAAGGGCTTATCCGGGATACTATTTTTTCCCAGTTCGTAGGAGGAGAGACGCTGGCGGAGACGGCAGCTGTCGCCCGGAAGCTGGGAAAATACCATGTCCAGGTGATCCTGGATTATGGGGTAGAGGGAGGAGATGAGGGTGAGGAGGGTCAAGATCATGCCTGCGGGGAATTTATCAAGGTCATCGAATATGCGGCCACCCAGCCCAATATCCCATTTATGAGTGTAAAAGTGACCGGCATCGCCCGTTTTGGCCTGCTGGAAAAGCTGGATCATTCCATGGGAGAGTCTGCCGCCGGACCCCTCATGACCAGGTATAACAGGGCGCTGTCATCCTTGGCTCCCGCCGAGAAAGAGGAATGGCAGCGTGTCGGGGAGCGGATGTTGCGGATCTGCCAGGCGGCGGAGTCCAGGAAAATAGGGGTGCTGATCGATGCGGAAGAGACCTGGATACAGGACCCTGTGGATGCGCTGACGATCCTTATGATGGAGCAATTTAATAAGGGACAGGTAGCGGTATATAATACTATCCAGTTATACCGGCATGACCGGCTGTCCTTTCTGAAAGATAGCTATGAGGCGGCCGTGCAGCGGAATTTTGTCCTGGGAGCTAAACTAGTCAGGGGGGCCTATATGGAAAAGGAGCGCAAACGGGCCGCCGAAAGGAGTTACCCTTCGCCTATTCAGCCCGACAAGGAGGCTACAGACCGGGATTATAATGCGGCCCTGGAGTTCAGCATAACGCACCTGGACAGGATAGCCCTTATTGTTGCATCACATAATGAATATAGTAATCTGTATGCAGTGCAGCTACTGCAGGAAAAAGGATTGTCTTTGGACCATGCCCATATCCATTTCTCCCAGTTATATGGAATGAGTGATAATATCACGTTCAACCTGGCCAAGGCGGGCTGTCCGGTGAGTAAATATTTACCTTTTGGCCCTATTAAGGATGTGGTCCCTTACCTGATGCGGCGTGCGCAGGAGAATAGTTCGATGTCGGGGCAGACCGGGCGGGAGCTGGGGTTGATCCGGAAAGAGCGTAGGAGAAGGGGGATCTAATTTTTATATCGTAAAATCTAAAAAAATCTTTATTTTCGCCTCTCGATTTTTAGGGCAGTTAGCTCAGTTGGTTAGAGTATTTCCTTGACATGGAAGGGGTCGTTGGTTCGAATCCAATACTGCCCACAAGGCCGGTCAGACGTAAGTCTGATCGGCTTTTGTATTTGATAACGGGACGAACTTGTTCGTAAATGGCCTATAATTTCGAATTGAGACTAAGCCCCCAATAAATATTTCAGTTTAAATGGCTTTGCGTCATTCTACCTCATTCGGTCTACGGAACCCAACTCGGGGTCTTGGGGGAAGGGGCGGATTTATTAACTTTTCCAGAGCGGCATACAGTTCTTCGAACTGAGAGTCATATTGATTTCTCATTTCCGTAAGTATCTGCATGACTTCCTGATAGTTGGATGCTACTTTCCTTAATGCCACAAATGTTCGCATGATCGCTATATTCATTTCAATAGCTGTTGGGCTTTTGAGTACAGTGGAAAGCATTGCAACACCCGTTTCAGTAAATGCAAAGGGCTGGGAGCCTCCTAAGTATTTTTTGTGTGGTATCACATTTTGTGATACCAC
>DATJJD010000277.1:0-5926 GCA_035492545.1 Puia sp. | reverse complement strand
CATGAGTTTAGCTATCGGATAACCGATAAGTTCTTTGAAGCATACCAGCAGCAGGATTTTCGTAATTGCGAAGCCAATGTAAAGCTATTCCTCGATAAAAAGAACAGTTTCATGCTGTTAAAGTTCGAGATTGGCGGCAAGATCGAAGTTGCCTGTGACCGTTGCGGTAGTAATAAGCTGCCCCTGGAATTGTGGGATGAGTTCAATATCCTGGTGAAATTGGTTGAGGACCCGGATATTATGAATCAACAGGAAGAGGATCCGGATGTATATTATATTTCCAAGGGGGAGAGCCACCTGTATATTTCCGACTGGATCTATGAGTTCATCAACCTTAGCATACCCATGCAGCGCATGTGTAAGCCGGAAGAGATGGGAGGGCCTTATTGCAACAAAGAAGTGCTGGAGATGCTGAAAAAGCTCGACCGGGAGAAGGGTGAGCCGGTCAATCCCTTATGGAAGGGGCTGGAGAAATTCAAGGGCCTGGATAAATTGGAGGGATGACCCGGTCCCTAAAATTAATTGACTGATAAGAATTTGAAGAATAAATTAGTGGTATTTTAAAATTGATGTGATATGCCAAATCCCAAACGGAGACATTCCCAGCAGCGCAGTGCAAAAAGAAGAACGCACTATAAAGCCGAGAAAGTAACTTTAAGTAAAGACAGCACTACCGGTGAAATTCATGTACGCCATCGTGCTCATGTTAGCGAAGGAAAATTATACTACAAAGGAAAGGTAGTAACAGAGAACGCTCCCATCAAGTAAAGCAGGTAAAGGTAGATGGGAATCCCTGATTTCCATTTGCCTGGGCTTCTGGGTCGCACATGAGAAAAGGAAGATTCAGCCTGATGGGCCGGATCTTTGATTTAACAGAACGGTCTTCATTTTAGTTTACCCTGGATGAATATTGGCTTAGACATGATGGGAGGAGACTTTTCCCCGCTGGAAGCGGTGAAAGGGGTCCAACTGTATCTGAATACTTCTGCGGCGCCCGCTGTTCTTTTCCTTGTAGGAGATGAGCAGCAGCTAACTCCTTTATTAAAAGAGTATTCTATTCCGTCCGGGGCTGTCAAGGTCATTCATGCGCCCCAGGTAATCGGCATGAACGAGCATCCCACCAAGGCTTTAAAAGAAAAACAGCAATCTTCCATAGCGGTAGGTTTCCATTTGCTGGCAAACGGCAAGATGGATGCCTTTATCAGTGCGGGTAATACCGGCGCCATGCTGGTGGGGGCTCTTTACAGCCTTAAACCCATTGAAGGCATTCAGCGACCTACCATTTCCACGATCATCCCCAAGGAGAATGGCAAGACGGGGGTCCTGCTGGATGTAGGTCTGAATTCAGACTGTAAACCGGAGAACCTGAACCAATTTGCCGTGTTGGGTTCCCTTTACTCCAAACATATCCTGGGCATTGAAGAGCCCCGGGTCGGGTTATTGAATATCGGGGAAGAGGAGGGGAAGGGTAATATTCTGGCCCAGGCCACCTATCCCCTGTTGAAAGAGAATCCTCTCATCCATTTTATCGGTAATATCGAAGGGCGTGATATACTCCTGGACAAGGCGGATGTGATGGTGTGTGAAGGATTTACCGGGAATGTCATTTTGAAGCTGGCCGAATCCCTGCATGGGATCACACAGCAAAAGCAGATCCATCATCCCTATTTTGACCAGTTCGATTTTGAGAACTACGGAGGCACTCCGCTGCTGGGTGTCACTAAGCCGGTGATCATCGGACATGGTATCTCCCGCGGCAGGTCCTTTCACAACATGATAGCCCTGGCGCAAAAAATGATCGAAACAGATCTCCTGGGCAAGATGAAGGAAAGCTTCCTTTCATGAAGGTCTTTGTAACCTATCTGAAAGATTATCTCCGAAAAAGTTCGCTCATAAGTTTCCTATTCACGCTGGTTTTTGTTGTCCTCCTCATCTTTTTGAATTATACCATTGGTATAGAAAGAAGGATCAGGGTCATGCGCCCCTGGCCGTTATCCCTGATGAGCTTTTTCTTTTTCTATGGTTTTGTTCTTTTCTTTTCCTGGGCCGTGCAATATACTTTCGGGAACCGGCCTTCTCTTTCGGGAAGCCTGCCGTTGGGGACTCCTACCCTTTCGTATAAGAAGAGATTTCTATTATTGTTGCTGATAGCCCCTCTATACTTTTCCTGCAAGATGATCCATTGGGACCTTTCCCTTTTTATTCCCGCGGGTTGGTCAGCTCCGTGGAAGGAGTATGCGCTGATCGTGCTGCAATTGCCTTGCAAGCTGCTGCTGCTCTTCTTTCTGATATATGTGTATTGGAGGCTGGAGACTCCCCGGATGGAGGGAAAGACGGAGGGAAGAGGTATCGGCGCTGCTTTTGGGCTGACAGTCCGGGGATTCAGGGGCCGGCCTTATTTCCTTATTTTGCTTTTCCTGGTGCCGTTGGTTGTTCTTGCCTCTACCCGGCCTGATTTCCTGCATACTTATCCCAAGGTAAAAAATATCGCTTTTATAGGGGGCTGTACTACTCCGTTATGGCCCTGGCAATTACTTTATGAGGTTTCCTATGGGTTGGATTTCCTCTCGATAGAGCTTTTCTTCCGGGGATTGCTGGTGATCGGGCTGGCCCGTTATGCAGGGGAGTATGCCATTCTTCCCATGGCAGCCTTTTATTGTACCATACATTTCGGCAAGCCATTGGGTGAATGTATCTCTTCTTTTTTTGGCGGCCTGGCCCTTGGGGTCATCGCTCTGCGTACGCGGTCGATCCTGGGCGGCCTTATCGTACACCTGGGCCTGGCCTGGCTGATGGAACTGGGCGGATGGCTGGGAGCGTTGTACTTTTTAAAATAATGCAGGATCATCTGTCTAATCCGTCTTCAAGCTGTTTACCGGATTAGTCGAGGCGGCGCGGACCGTCTGCACGATAATGAGCAAAGCCATTATCCCCCCCAGGGAAAGGACCGCCAGGATAAATGGCCAGGGGGTAATGATAATCCGTGTCGCATAATCGTTGAGCCATCGCTGCATAATCCACCAGGCCAGGGGGCTGGCTACCAGGCCCGCCAGGAGCAGCAGGGGAATAAATTGCCGGAGGAACAGCCGGATGATAACGGGCACGGAGGCGCCGATCACTTTGCGGATCGCAATCTCCTTTGTCCTTTTCTGCACGCTGATGGACACCAAACCCAGGACCCCCAGCAGGACAATAATAAAAGCCAGGATGGTCGCTGCGGAAGCGGCTGATTTCAACTGTAATTCATTTCGGTAAAGGCGTGCCAGCGTGTCATCCATGAACTGGTATTCAAAAGGGGCTCCCGGAAGCAGGGAAGCCCATCTCTTCTGTAAGGCCTCCATTCTATCCGCGGTGTTGCCCGGCTTCAATTTAAAAGAGAAATAGCGATATCTGTTGGCGAGCGTGACATGAATGATGGTATAAGGCTGAATGGCAGCACCCATGGAACCGAAATGAAAATCCCGGGTGACACCGCTGACTTTAAATATCTGACTACCTCCTGTAAACTTCACCGGTTGTCCCAGGGCCTCTTCCGGATGTTGCCAACCCAGGGACCGGGCCGCCGTCTCATTGATCACCACTTTCATGGAATCCTGCCCGTCATTCTCCCCTGCCCTATTGAAAAAAGCCCCTGCTGCCAGCGGGATCTGATAGGTGTCTGCGTAAAACTGGTCGGCTGTTAGTTGTTGTGATACAATGGCCCGGGTGGAATCCTGCCCCAACCTATAGACACCCAGGCTGCCCCAATTATTTCCGTTGGGTATTTCAAAGGAAAGCGTTACGTCTTTTACTTCCGGCATCGACGCAAATCCCTGCCTGACTGTCTCCATGTGCTGGACACCTTGCAGGGACCAATTCCTGGGGAGTTGTGCGGATACTATAAATTCTTTATTGTATCCCAGTTCGCTGCTAAAGAACAGACGAATCTGCTGCGAGACGATGAGGGCGCCGGCAAATACGATGGTTGCCGTGGCAAATTGAAAGCCTATGAGTCCGCTGCGCAGCAGGAGATTGTCTTTTACCGATGCACGTCCGCTTTTCAGGGAGTCTATCGAAGGCATTGCTGACAGGACAAACGCCGGGTACAGACCTGCGATAAGTCCCAGCAATAAACCAACGCCAGGAAGGATGACCCAGCAGTACCAGGGCAGATCGGAGAGGGCGGGAATGGGCTTCCCTAAGATCCCGGACAGCCAGGGAGCGAACAGCTTGTAAAAAAACAGCGCCAGCGCCATTGCCAGGAATACCAGCAGGACCGACTCTGTCAGGAATTGGGCGATCAGCTGTCTGCGCAGGCCCCCTAAGACTTTGCGAACGCCGATCTCTTTCATACGGGAGGATGACCGGCTGACGGACATATTCACGAAATTGATGATGGCCATCGCCAGGATAAAGAAGGCGACAAACGACAAGGTATAGAGCATTTTCTGTACCACCCCGCCAAAGCCTTCCCGATACATTGTTTTTAAGGGAACGGGAACGACCACCAGGTTTTCGGCAATTGCCGGTGGTGCATTCATTTTAATCAGGTGTCGCAGCGGCTCCTTCAGGTCGGCTGCCGTAACTCCCTTTTGCAGTTCTACATAGTTAGGAATATGGATACTTGGCCAATCCATATTCCGGCCGAAAAAGGAAAGGCAGGAGGACGGTATGAAAAAATGGTTGCCGTCGCCTGGTTGCAGGATGGTCACGGAATTGATCTTCGGAGTTTGCAGGACGCCGGTGATCCTGAAATCTTTTTTACCGCCGGAAAAGTTTTCGATGGTGAGATCTTTCCCCACGACATCTGTCCTGCCGAAATATTTCAAGGCTTTCTCCGCCGTGATGACGACAGAGTATGGGTTGTCCAAAGCCGTGCGGGCATCCCCATACAGCAGGGGAAATCCATACATGGTCAGCAAGGTACTGTCCCCGAGCTGGAGGCCTTCCTGAAAATGCTTGTCCCCCAGCGACACATTGGAACTGACGCCATCCCAGCGATAGTAGTTTGCTACCAGCCCGGGATAATTATCCTTTAAAGCCTTGGCCAGGGGGCCAAGGGTAGTGAACCCAAGGCCGATGCCGTCCTTTTGCCATTTACTGGCCAGGAAGAATTGACGGTCCGCGTGGTTAAGATCCTGGTTGACCTGATATTCACTCCAGACATAGGCTGCCACCAGCAGGGTAAATGCGATGCCAATGGAAAGGCCGATAATGTTGATGGATGAATGGAAACGACTTCGGGCGAGCTGTCTGCCGGCAATGCGGAAGTAATTATTTAGCATGGATAATCGGTATGTCCTATGCCAGCAGAGAAAAAAATGCCAGTTTTATAACCGATTGGAAATGAGGTGGTATTTTTTTATGACGAGGGTGAAAGTGTCCGGTTATGCCGAAAAAACTGTACGGATATGGACGCACTGGAAAGTCGTTTGGGGGACATGGAAAAGAAAAAAACTACCAACCTGTAAGCCGGATCCTGTGTCCCGCGGTGAAGCGGGCGGTCATCATTTATCTGGCCCCTGCATTACTGCAGGGATCTAGCTGCCTACCCTCCGACATCGGACGGGCCGTCCTCAAGCGTCGGTATACGTGGCATTTCAGCGTGCAAGGTTTACCCGCCCCGGCGATTACGCCCCGGGGCCGTGGGCTCTTACCCCACGTTTTCATTGTTACCCTCTGCGCCCCGGAGGAGACCTCTGAGGCAGCAGACAAGTCCGCCTAAGCCGGAGCTTCGGCGGATGGAGGCAATTATTTTCTGTGGCACTATCTATTGGCGTCTGTCGCGACCTAACGCGGATGCGCAGGATGCCAGACACCACCCGGTGCTTAGCCGGTGCATTGCCCTATGCTGTCCGGACTTTCCTCCCTCCGCCTGTAGCGAAGAGCGATGACCCGGTTGGTAGCCCCTAAAGGTACGGAGAAAGGACGGAGAGCCAAGGGCCCG
>DATJJD010000276.1:0-27397 GCA_035492545.1 Puia sp. | reverse complement strand
CAGGGATCTAAAGCAGCGGGACTATTGATGGACCTGCTGCAACAACCTCCGCAGGGTGACCGGCCCGATGCCCCGGAGACCTTCCGCAATATTGTCATCAACGGTCAGTTGATCGTTCACAAGAAAAGGTAAGCTGATCGGGCATCGGCCGCCCGGGGCTCGTCGATCGGACATCGGACATCGGCCGCCCGACGATTGGACAGCCACCGCCCGGCACACGTCGATCGGACAGCCGCCGCCCGGGACCCGGCGGTCCTGGCTAATACACGGCCTTCAATCCTCTTTTTTTCCAGTCTTCGATGATGGGTGGGTAAGGCCCGAATTTATGCTGCAGCTCGGAGAAGCTATCCGCAAAGGGCGCGTGGTCGTAATCGATGGATTTCTCTTCGGGGTGGGGGTAATCAAAGCTTTTTATAGTGGGACGTGCATGGAGCCGGTCGTCATTCACAAAGGCCGCCACATCGAGGGCTTCTTCATCGCTGAGAAAGGGTTTGTCGTGGGTGGCCTTGTCATAGGGCATATTGGCCTTGATCCATTGGGCCGCCTTGATGATCCTGTGCATGCTGGATCCGGGTTGGTAGGCATTGGGGCCCCATAGCGGAGGATAGGTATACGTCACTTTATCATAACGAAGCTGCCCTTCTCCATTCACCCCATGACAGCGGGCGCAGTTGTCTGCGTAGATCTGCCGGCCATGATCGGGGTTGGCAGCGACGGCGGGAAAACTCACTTCCAGGTTTTTCTCTCCTTTGAATGACCCCTCGCCTGCAAAGTGGTTGATCCATTTCAGATAGGAGAGAAAAGCTATCATCTCCTTGCTATCCAGGGGCAGTGGTTTGCCATTATGCGGGCGCATGACGCAATTGTTCACCCGCTCGGCCAGGGTCAGCACCTTCCCTTCCCGGGCCCGGTACTGGGGATAGTTGGCATGGGATGCGATGAGATTGAAGGAATATAATTTTGTCCCTCCATTCTGGTGGCAATTCGTACAGTTCATTTTATTGCCCAGGTATTTTCCGTTCACTCCTTCGGGCCCGATATAATAAGCCGTATTGTACATCAATGCCTGCCCATACCGGACGGCTTCTCCAAACTTTCCCGAAGGGATCAGGGAGCTGTCTACGATGACCTCGCGGTCGGTTGCATCGCCGGACGGGCGGACCGGAGCTGTACTACCCGCCGCCGAACCACCGGCCGCACCCCTGCCGGCCGAAGCCGTGGAAGAATTACAAGACCACGTCACCAGGGCGGCCAGCAGAATTCCACCAGCCAGCAAACACACATAGATCTTTCTCATACCTTAATTTTTAATTTTACCGTATCCACGGTCGTACCTCTTCCTTTTTCAGGAACTCCACCCGATAGGGTGGTATAGCCGTATCCAGGGTCCAGAGCAACACACCCTTTCGATTGACCAGCACCGTGATATGTCTCTTCGAAGAGCAGACCAGGGTCGTCGAGTCATCGATCAGGTAGGCGCTGCCCATCCGGTCGTTATAGATCTCCTTCGGTAATTTGATATGGAGATCCATCGTGGCAACCTGATGGTCCTCATCCAGGTGAAGGGCATATACTTCCGAGAGCCGGTCCTCCACCCCATTGTCAAAGAACATCAGGTTGCCCTGCGCATTGATATGGACGGCATGGGCCTGTGAAAAATGACACTCCGCCGGCATCTTAAACGTGCCGCCTTTCCCAAATTTCCACAATACCTTGCCGGACGTTGCATCGATCTTCCAGATCTGTCCGTTGTTATAAAAACTCACCAGGTAATTACCATCTTTATCGTAGTTCAGGCTATTGGCATGCATCCAGTCCTTTTTCGTCTTTGCCAGGCTGGGGTCTTTTAGCGGATCCACCTCATCGAAGACGCTCCACTTCCATACTTTTTTACCCGTCGTGTCCAGGATGAGGATGCCGTCGCCATTCACGGTATCTGTTGGGCCTCCCCCAACCCCACGCAGGTCCATGACCCGCTGATCGACAAAGAGGGTCAGGAGCTGTCCCTTGTTGTTCTTCAGGATCTCATGATGGATGGTTTGCCGGAAGTCACCCATTCCTTTTTTCAGGTGCAGCACGGTATCACCGGACAGGTTGAGCTCCAGGATCTCGCTGCCATAGCTGGTGGGTTCATCATTCTTCCCCAGGATGGAGAGGATGGTATGGTCGCTGGTATAATGGGTTACTTTAAAGCCGGTGCCGTCTACCATGTGGTACCATCGCAGTCTTCCCAGATAGTCCACCAGGTAGGCGACACCGGGAGTTTCTCTTTTGTTGAGGAGCATCAGGCCTTCTTTGAATCGGGCAGACACCAGCGACAGGGAGTCACAGGTGTATTTAAACTGCTCCTTCAGCCACATCGGCAGGTCATGAGAGATGAAGGAATAGGTCTTTCCCGTCGTGTAGTTCCCATTCCTTTCTGCAATGAGCTGATAAGAGTAATGGGTATTGGGAAGGATATTACAGAGTACGGCGCGGTAGTTCAGGCCGTTGCCGGACAGGGTATCCTTCAGGGCTTCCTTTTCACCCAGGCTATCCGGCCAATAGCGGATAGTAACACGGGCGGAGTCCCGCGTCACTACATCCACCTGGATCTTCAGCTCATTGTGGTTATGCAATCCGATGTGTATCTCTTTCACAATATTACCGGGATGGCCCATACACCCTGTAACCAGCAGGATGATGGGCCATACAGCACCACGCGTGATGTCTGCGATCCGGTGTGTTAATAAATGGAATGCCATAGGAGCCACTCTTTTATTGCCTGTCCGCATTGTTCAGGTTGGGGTTCAGGGTAACCTGGCTGAGCGGATAAGGGAAATATTTATTTTTCGGCAGCGTGACCACCGCCGGCTGCCCGATACGGGTCAGATAAGCATTTACCAGGACATCATATTTATTCATACGGATCAGGTCTTCCCTCCGTTTGCCCTCATAGAAAAACTCCCATCCTCTCTCCTGCAAAATAGCATCCCTCAGCGTAGACTGCGTATAGTTGGCCATCGTCAACTGTTTGGCATGGCTGCGGCCTTTCACCTGGTTGATCAGGTCGACACTTTCCTGGTTGATGCCATTGAGCTCGTTCAGGGCCTCCGCGCGGCTGAGCAGCACATCCGCGTACCGCAGGATATCTACGCTGTGGCCATCATAATAAGAAAGGACAGAGCCCGTCGAATCGGCATATTTTTTTGTGGCGATGTCGGCCATATAACTGAATCCCGGGGGAGCAACCGAAGTCAGCGTGGGCCCCTGCATATATTTCAAGCCGTCGACACCCGTATAGGATGGGTAGAAACACCACTTCCGGTCATCCTGATCGTCAAAGCTGTTCCAGAAATCCCAGGATACCGCATAATACTGCCAGCGGTTCTGGACGACGGGATGATTCAGCGGGCCAAAGTGGTTCATCAACTCTGCACCATTGGTATTTGCGTCACACAATACGGAAAAGATATTCTCGCTGCACCATTTGTTGGCTTCGGTGAACAGCCCCAGATAGCTGGGATAAAGGCTGTAGACATTCAGTCCTATGATCTGCTGGGAAATGTCCGCTACTTTCTGCCAGTTCTTCGCCCGCAGATAGATCTTCATCATCAGGGTGAGGGCGGCGCCTTTGGTGGCACGTCCTATATCATTGGTGGAATAGATGGCGTTGTTCGCATAGTTCAGGGGCAGGGCGGCCGAAGCGGCCTGCAGGTCTCCGATCAGCAGACTGTCGATCGTCTCCACGGAAGTGGGGGTCGGCTGGCTGTTGAAATTGGGGCTGGCAAGATCTTTCTCCGTAGAGAGGATCACCGGACCAAAAGCATCCGTCAGATCATTATAGGCAACAGCCCGGCAAAATTTTATCTCGGAGAGAAACTGGGTCTTCTGCGCTTCTGTAATGCCGCTCATAGCCGAAATATTATAGATGGCATTGTTGGCATCCGAAACCAGTTTGTATGCGTACTGCCAGTCCTGTCCGATCAGACCGTTGGCGGAGTTCCACTGCGCCAGCGACAGTTGTCCCGGGTCTCCCCCATAACTGCAATGGCCGATGTCGGTGGTCAGGTCGGTCAGCGCGAAATGCCGCACCGTCCAATACACATAGTTATCTCCGATGCTGGGTCCCTTCAGCCGGGCATAGACGGCATTGACAGCCGCAATGGCGTCCGACTCTGTCTGGAAAGCATTGGCATTGGTGAGGCTGCTGTATACCTGGGGGTCCAGGGACTTGTTACAGGCGCCCAGGATCGAGAGGGCCAGTACAAGGAATATTAGTGATTGTCGTTTCATAATTACTTGTTTTTCCAATTAATGAATATCCACCCTCACACCCACCACGAAAGTCCGGAAAGAGGGGAAAGCGTTGAAGTCCAGGCCACCGGCCGTATTGCTCACCGTAGGGCTGTTGCTGGTAGGGTTGGCGCCTACATAGTTACCGGCGGCATGTACGTTAACTTCCGGGTCGGTACCCTTGTAACCGGTAAAAGTCAACAGGTTCTGAGCACTGGCATAGATCCGTAGACCGTCGATGAAGGACAATTGGTGGATAAGGTTCACCGGGATATTGTAGGAGAGCGACAGTTGTTTTAACCGCACGTAAGAGGCATTTTCCACAAACCGGGAATTGACATAACTGCCGTAGGTGCTGAGGAAATAACCATTGCGCGGCACGGAGGTATTTTCATGCGAGCCCGCTACAAAGCGGTCTAACACCGCCGTACCGGTTGTAGATTCCAATACCAGCCGGTTCATATCATACAGGTTATAGCCAAAGGCTCCCTGGAAGAAGATGTTGAGGTCAAATCCTTTATAGTGCAGGTCGTTGCTGATGCCGGCAATATAGTGCGGGTTGGTGTTGCCCAGGTAAGTCCGGTCATCCGGCGTAATCTTTCCATCGCCGTTGAGGTCGGCGAACTTGGGGTCGCCGGGTTTTGCATTCGGCTGAGCAGTATTCTGGTCACCCGTTTTTATCACTCCCAGGTATTTATACCCGTAGATGACACCCAGCTCTTTCCCGGGTTCCAGCCGGGTAAACTCCTGGGCGGAGACGACTCCGCTGGGGTTAGCCGTATTGGTGCTGATGACTTTGACGCTATTGGCCAGGGTGAGATCTTTCTGGCGATTGTACGCGATATTGAAAGTGGTATTCCAGGAAAAATTGTCCGTCCGGATGTTCTCCGTATTCAGGGCCAGCTCGATCCCTTTGTTCTCGATGCTGCCGGCGTTGGCCGTCTGTGTGCTGAAGCCCCACCACTGTCCAACGGGCACCGCCAGCAGGAGATCGGTGGTCTTTTTGCGATAGATGTCGATGGTGGCATTCACCTTTCCTTTGGCAAAGCCCATGTCCAGTCCGAAGTCGAACTGAGCATTACTTTCCCATTTCAGGTTGTTATTGGAGAGACTGGCGGGTTCGATGCCGGTCGACAACGTGCTGTTCGGTCCCAGCACCGTATTGTAGGGGCTGAAGGTGCTGAGATAACCATAGTTGCCGATACGGTCATTCCCCGTTACCCCATAGCTCACACGGGCTTTCAGGCTGGAGAAGGTATTCAGCGATTTGACGAAAGTCTCATCCGTCATCCTCCAGGCGAGGGCGCCGGAGGGGAAGATGCCATGCCGGAAGTTGGGGCCGAAGCGGGAAGAGATGTCGTCCCGCAGGGTGAAAGTGGCCAGCAGTTTGTCATTATAAGCATAGTTCAATCTTCCGAAGAAGGAGCTGAGTTTGATCTCCTGCTTGTTGGTGGTGGGGGCCGGATAAGAGGTGGCTCCTGCGCCCAGGTTGTTATTCAGAAAGATATCGGTGGAGTACCCTTTACTACCCGCCGTAAGAAATTGTAACAGATCTTTTTGGTTGGTGGTCCCGAACAAGGCGGTGAAGGAATGCGACCCGGTAGTGAATTTATAGGTTAGGTATTGCTCTACCAGCCATCTTTCTGAGGTTCCCATTTGTTCCGTGGCGGCGCCTCCATTAGCCTGGCCTGCTACCAGGCTCAGCGGTATATACTGTCCGTTGGTGGTCTGGGAGAATTCTCCGCCCGCGCTGATATGATAGGTCAGGTGGGGGATGAGTTCGTAGTCAAAATACATATTTCCGTTGACCAGTTTATTCACGGAGGTATTGGTGGGCTCCATCAGCGTAGCCAGTGCGTTGTCCTTGCCCAGGTACCGGTAATACGTGCCGTCGGGGTTGTATACCGGGATATTGGGCGGAGCCGTCAGGATGGAATAGAGAGGGGCGGTGATGTCGCCCGAATATTTCTGTACATCCGAGGTGGTGCTGGCGGCGTATACATTGGCGCCCAGTTTGACCCGGTCATTCAGGGACCGCTCAGCACCGACACGGCCGGAATAGCGTTGCATATCCGTATGCTTCAGCACCCCGATCTGTTTCAGGTAACTGGCCGATACATAGATCCGGGAGTTCTTATCGTTGCTGCTCACATTCACCGTCCGGTTCTGCACCGAAGAGTTCTGGGTGGTCAGCTTCCACCAATCCGTATTGGTATTGGGAAAACTGGCGGGGAAGGGGGGAGTCGTATTATTCTCCGTTGCGATGGCATTCTGAATGGCGGCATACTGGGTGCCGTTGATCAGGGAAGGTTTGTAGGTAAGATACTGCTGCCCGTTAGAGGCATCTCCTTCTATGATCACTTTTCCTGCTTTGCCTTTCTTGGTGGTGATCAGCACGACCCCGTTGGCCCCCCGGGCTCCGTAGATGGCCGTAGCAGAGGCGTCCTTCAGGATCTGGATATCCTCTATGTCGTTGGGGTTGATATAACTACCATTGTCTGTTGTAAATCCGTCGACGACATAGAGGGGCTGGTTGGTGGTGGTGATGGAGTTACCACCCCGGATGACGATGTTCATCCCTGCCCCGGGAGAGAAGTCGGCTTGTTGTACCTGCACGCCGGCTGCTCTTCCCTGGATGGCCTGTCCCACGTTGGAGATGGTGCCCCCCAAGGTCATGTGCTCACTGTTGACAGAACTGACGGCCCCGGTAAGATCTCTTTTTCGCTGGGTGCCATATCCTACGACGACGACTTCTTCCAGTTTCTTATTACTTGGCTGCAGAGAGATGGAGAACCTGGATTGACCGCCCACTGGTATCTCCTGGTCTTCATAACCGACCGAGGTGATCTGGAGGACCGGGTTATGACCCGTGATGGTCAACCTGAATTGTCCGGCCGCGTCAGTAACCGTTGTTCGCTGGGTTCCTTTCAGATTGACGGTAACACCGGCCAGGGGGCCACTCCTCGCATCGGTGACTGTTCCCGTGATCTCTTTTACATCTTTTTTCTGAGCCCGTGTTGGCAGACTCACTCCCAGGGAGGCCAGGACCCATAGTCCCAGGTACAGCAAAAATGAGGTGGTGGTTCTCATGCAAAAATAATTTTGGTTTACGCTTGGCGTCTGTATAAAAGTAGAGGGTTTCCCTTAGAAAAATGGGGACGTGGGTTTTGGAGGAGGCTCCGGAAGGCTACGCAAACGGTTGATTTTTTCATGCAATCGTTTGCGCTATTTTTTAAATCCCCCATTGGGCAACTTTACAGTTCCTCAAAACGACTGCTCATGAGATATCTCCTCTTAGCGATACTGGTTTTTTCAATCTCTTTCGGATTCGCGCAACAAGCCGGGACCGGCGCCATTCATGAAGCCGGCAGTCATGCCGCCACCATCCGGGAATACCAGCAGTCCTTCCCTACCTATCCCTTCTCGGATCCCAGCCCTATTCCCCTGCTGACACCCGTCTATCCATATTTCCGCTACGATGGCTTCACCGACAAAGCCATCGACAAAACCTGGAAGGTGGTGGAGTTGCAAAATGATTATATCAGGCTGCTGATCCTCCCGGAGATCGGAGGTAAGATCTGGGCTGCGATAGAGCGGTCGACCGGCCGTCCTTTTTTATATTACAACCATGCTGTGAAATTCAGGGACATCGCCATGCGGGGACCCTGGACCAGCGGTGGGCTGGAAGCCAATTACGGCATCATCGGACATACGCCCAACTGCGCCACCCCCGTGGATTACACGACCCGTGTCAATGAGGATGGCAGCGTCAGTTGTGTCATCGGCGCCCTGGACCTTCTCTCCCGCAGTTACTGGCGTATGGAGATCCGTCTCCCCAAAGATGCAGCGCTTTTCAACACCCGATCTTTCTGGTATAATACTACAGCCCTGGAACAGCCATATTATCATTGGATGAATGCCGGGCTAAAGGCAGGAGACGATCTGGAATTCGTATATCCCGGCAATCGTTACCTGGGTCACCTGGGGGAATATGCCGACTGGCCCGTCAATCGCAGCAACGGGAAAAAGATAAACTGGTACCGGGAGAATGATTTCGGCAACTATAAATCCTACCATGTATTCGGGAAATATACGGAGTTCAGCGGAGCTTACTGGCATAAGGAGGAGTTGGGAATGGTCCGCTGGGGGGCGCACGATGACAAGGCTGGGAAGAAGATCTGGATCTGGGGCTTGTCCCGGCAGGGTATGATCTGGGAGAAATTATTGACGGATACCGACGGGCAATATGTGGAGCTGCAATCCGGACGGTTGTTCAACCAGAACCAGGAGAAGAGTAGCCTTACGCCTTTCAAACACCGGGGCTTTGCGCCCTATGGCACAGACACCTGGCAGGAATCCTGGTATCCCGTAATGGGGACGCATGGGTTTGTCACCGCTAACCCATTTGGCGCCCTGAATGTGCAGCAGGAGAATGGATGGCTGAAGCTGTTGTTCTCACCCGTCCAGTCGTTCAGTGATACGGTATGCATCACCGTTAATGGGCAAGCTATTTATAAAAAGGCTGCTACTTTCAGGCCGCTGGTGCTGTTCACAGATTCGGTGAAGATGGGAGCCGGGGACTTTGTCGTTACCATCGGGGACCATCACCTGACTTATGAGTCTTCTCCCTTAGCGGGCACCCTCGCCCGGCCGGTAGACGCCCCCGCTGATTTCAACTGGAGTTCCGCCTATGGCAACTATCTGAAAGGTTGTGAAGCCCTCGACCAGAAGGAGATCCCCGAAGCCGAAGCTGCCTTGGGGGAGGCGCTGAAAAAAGATCCTGATTACGGACCGGCCCTGGTGAAAATGGCCGAACTGTACTATCGCAACATGCGTTATACGGAAGCCCTGGAATATGCTACCCGTGCCCTTCGTATTAATACGGAAGATGGCGGCGCCAACTTTATTTATGGGCTGGTGAACCAGCAGTTGGGCAATATTACAGATGCCAGGGATGGGTTCGACATCGCCTGCCTGGACCCCGCCTGGCGCAGTGCTGCTTATACGCGGCTGGCGAAGCTCTACCTCCGGGAAAAAGATGTCCAGCGCGCCGGCCGTTATGCGGAAAAGGCAATGGTCAATAATGAGCATAATATCGAAGCCCTGCAGGTGCAGGCGGTATGCGCCCGGAAGATGGACCGGCTGGGGGCCGGCAGCAGCCTGGAGGGCGGGAACAGAGGGGCTGGCGGTGGCACGCAGGGGCCCCGGGCAGGCGAGATCCTGACTCTCATCGGGCGACTAGACCCGCTGAATCATTTTGCCCGATTCGAAAAATACCTGGCCGATTCGACAGCCGCCAATAAACAGGCCTTTCTCTCACTGATCCGTAATGAGCTGCCGCAGGAGACTTTCCTGGAGCTGGGCATCTGGTATTATAACAACGGCCTTTCTGCAGATGCTTTGCAGGTATTTCGGATGAGCCCTGCCAACGGGGAGATCAGGTTATGGATTGCCCGTCTGACCGGTCAACCCATCGACTGGGCGGGCATCGATCCGGTGCGGGCCTTTCCCTTCCGGTCGGAGACAGGGCAGCTGCTGGAAGAGCTGATAAAAAAAGACGACCACTGGTTCCTGAAATACCAGTTGGCCCTTATCTATCACGATCGCAACCGCCTCGCCGAATGTAAAAAACTACTCCTCTCCTGTGGCGATCAGCCGGGGTTCGCTCCCTTTTACGCGCTGCGGGCGGCCGTGCTGTCGCCGATACCCGCTCCTGGATCGCCGACGCCTGACCCGGCAGCACTGACGCAGCAGGAAGCCATAGACACTCAATCCATCAGCGACCTGCAGCGCGCCGTCACGCTGGACCCCCATTGGCGCTATCAAAAGTTACTGGCGGAATGTTATATCCGGAACGGTCAGATCGAGGCCGCGCTGGCCATCACCGGGAAGTACTATCAAGCCCACCCTGATCAGTATATCATGGGGATGTTGTATGCCAGAACATTACTCTTAGATCATCAATTCGCCGCTGCCGATAAAGTTTTGGGGCGCCTCCACATCATTCCTTTTGAAGGAGCCACCGTCGGACGTGAGCTCTACCGGGAAGCCAAATTGATGCAGGCCGTATCTTACATGAAAGCCCATCAATATGCCAAAGCGCTGAGCTTTATCGGGGCTGCAAAAGAATGGCCGGAGAACCTGGGCGTCGGCAAGCCCTATGAGGAAGCCGCTGAAGACCTCCGCCTGGAAGAATGGATGAGCTATCGATGTCATCAGGCCTTGCACCAGACCACCGCTGTGGTGCAGCCGCCGACAGCGGTGGATGGCAGCAAAGGGCAGCAAGGGACTAATGAGCGTGTGCTGGCGGCGTTGGGGGCGTTGTGATAGCAGAGCCCGGAAACCTCGTCATACTTCGGCGAAAAGTAACACAAATACTGCCAAAAGTCGCACTTCCCGACTTGCAAAAAGCATATCCTGATTCGTATCTTGAAAACAGTAATCTGGCACATTACTATCTTTTTCCCTGCATTCCCGGTTCAGTCTAACGAGCTTTCCTATAAAGAAAGTAAAACCTATCGCTATGCGCACTGATACCTATACGGGAAAGCCCTCCTCACGCCGCATCCCCATACCGTTTTTTTTCACTCATCTAAAATACAGCATCATGAAACGCAACATCCTGGGGCTTACAGCCGTCGTGCTGGCCCTTGCCTTATCCGCTTTTGTCAGCCATTCGCCCAAAAATGGCAATGGTTATTATTGGTTTCCCCTTGATCCCGCCAGCGGGACACCCAACATGGTCAACACCCTCGTCTACCTGCCGTCTGATCCCTATGCCTGTACCAACTGGGCCCCCGGAGGGTATTGCTCAGGCGCCTTTACCTCCTACTCCGGTACCCATGCCCCTTATGCGGCGGCCGGTTCAGAGTTGCTGGTCCATTTCAGCATGTTCCATTAACCCGGCGCTAACGGATATTCTGGGGCATATCCGGATTGAACTTAAGGATATACCCGGGAAGCGGCAGCGTCCATCTCGGGTCCTTGGGTGATAGCGTATACACGGCCCCGTTTATCGTTCTGGACAAGGTAACAGCAGTCCGGCTATCTTTATTCAACCGCCGCAAATCGGCCCAACGGGTCCCCCGAAAAAGAAGTTGTTTTCTTCTTTCCATCAGGATCTGTCGAAGGGCGTCACCAGCGTCCACCGCGGTATAGGGAATAAATGTGCCGGCTGCCCACCTTGTTTCCAGCAAGTGATTCAGATCGGCCATGGCAGCGGCCGTATTACCTGCCCGGGCATAACACTCGCTTCTTGTCAGCAAAACTTCATCCACGGCAAGGCCCCCGAAGCGATATCCATCCTGGTCATAACTGCCAACAAAGTAATCCCCATATTTGAAGAACAGTTGCTTCCGTAAGTCGTTTTGCTCATAGGAACGAAAAAGATTACTGTCTGTATGCGACCTGAAGGGAGCCGCCGGCCCGCCCGGGAAATACGCTGCACAGAAGATCATCTCCGGGTTCGTGCGGTAAAAAGGGAAAATTTTTGTCTTGGACACCGTATCGTAAAGCATCAATTCATGTTTCAATTGCAGACAGGAATCCGCATACCGGCCGGCCAGGACATAATTACCCACACTGAGAAAGACCCGGGAGAAAAGCGCATACACGGCAGCGGGGGATGGACGCGTAGGAAGCCATACTGAGTCCTTTGGCAGCAGCCCTTCTGCCTGCCGCAGATCCCCGAGGATCTGGTCATAGGTCTGCTGCACCGTTGCCCGGGAGGCCTTTTGGTTAATGTCCGCCGACTGCGGCAAGGGAATGCCTGAGTCCGTCCCGGCCGTAGTGCTGTCATACACCGGCGCGAAAACCCGGGCCAACTCAAAAAAAGCATAGGCCCTGTAAAACAACGCGCTCCCTTTTAACCCATTCCACGTCGCTGTCTGATAACTGCTGGGAATTTTACCCAGGATTGCCAACACGGTATTCGAGGTTGCCACCGCCTTGTACGGCAGGTCCCAATCCGAAAGTGCATCTCCCATATCGATCTGCTGTCTCCAGATATATGTTTCCTGATCGACCAGGGCAGATTTATTATAATCTGCATCCTCCAGGTAAAGATCATCGCCGCTCAGCTCCGGCAGGTAAGGGTACCCGCTATTCCCATACCCGTTCATCACCCAATCATCATCCAGCAGGGCCTGGCAGTCCTGAGGCGTAGAAGGTACATGCAGGGAGGTATTCGGTTTGGTGTTCAGGAACGTTATTTTATTACACGAACACCAAAAAAGAAAAAGGAATAAAAAAGAATAAGTATAAATAGCACGACACATAGTGGTTACATTAAGGTTGTTTAAAAAATAGATGCTCTTAGTCCTATGGACCAGCGTTTGCCATCCCGGGCTACCCCGACGAAATAAGGATTGATCCCGTCTTTATTTGCTGTCCAGAGCGGCCCCAAATTGGAGCAATAGACAAATACCACCAGGTCCTGGCAGTGAATCCCCCGCCAGGTAAAATCTTTCTTCTCATAGCTCAGGTTGACATCCTCCAGGCGTATATTGTCCGCCCGCGCCACATTTACCGCGGAATAGGCATAAAACCGGTCCCGTTCCGGGACGGTATAATACAGCGAAGGCACACTGGTCACCTTCTCATCACCCGGCTTCTGCCACCGCCGTGCATAACTGTCAGGACCTGTCCAGGTATTTAAAAGGTTATCATACCGCAGCGCCGGCTTACGGAAGTAATAATTGAACTTGTAACTGATATTAAAGGATAGGGAAAAGGCACCCAGGGCAAACTCATTCCGCAGGGCGCCGAAAACCGTGGGCTCCGCCGAACCATGATAGACCATGCCTGCCAAAGGTGTACTATCATTGATGGCCGCCCAGGCAGTGCTGGGTTTGCCATCAGGAGAGATACCTCTGGGGTCGCCGGTTTGCGGATCCAGTCCTTGCCATTTGTAACTATACACCGCGTACAACGGCTTGTTCAGAACCGGGTTGGGAAGATTGGACGCCAGGTAATCCTTGCCAAGGCCATTAGGGAGTGAATAGCCCGTCACCCGCGAAACGGCATAGCTAAAGATAAAATGAGTAGTCCACTTCAACCTGCCCCTGAAATTGTGACTGATCAGTTCCGCATCCATCCCTTCTCCTTGGGTCATAGCAACATTCTTATACGAAAAGGCTCGCTCCCCTGGGTTTGGCGCCCCTCCAAATGTAGGGTCCGTAAAAACTTTCGCCATCAGATCCGTCGATCTTTTTTGATAATATTCCACCGTGCCCGAGAGTATATCCTGCTTCGTGGCAAAGTCCACCCCCACATTGGTGATCCTTACCAGTTCCCAGCGCAACCGGTCGTTCGGTAAAGTTGCAATGCTGGCAGTGGGATAACCCATTCCAGTAATACCATTTGCCTGGCTGCTCACCGTTGTAAAAGCCGTCGATTTCCGGGAAATGTTACCCGCCGTGCCTCTCGAAGCCCGCAGGGTCAGCCGGGAGAGCCAGTCAACCTTGAAGAACTCTTCTTTGCTTAATTTCCAGGCGCCGCCCACCGACCATAACGGAGTCCCCTTTGCATTCGTTTCGGCCCCGAAGAGATTGGCCGCATCCACCCGCCCGCTGGCAGAGAACAGATACCGGTCACGAAGCGTATAGGTTCCGTCGAGATAGGCGCTGAGAAAATGATCGATCTGCTTACTATGTCCCCCCATAACGGGAATTTGCCGGGCTTCCCCAAACATATAAGGCATAAAAAGACTGCTGTCATCAAGGTTAGTAGCAGCGTCCTTCCCATGAACCCCGTATAACCGGCTGCTGCTGGCCGTAGTAACCATACTTCGACCTTCGCCTCCTCCCAGGATTGACACATCGTGGAGATCTCCCCGGCTTTTATGATAGCTGAACTGAATCCTCCCCTGCTGAGAAGTAAGCACCTGGTTTTGCAGGTCCCGGATTCCCCCCGGGGGTATGGGATAGGATAACAGGCCGGTAACGGGATCCACCTGGGTATAACCGTTGATCAGGTCCCTGGCCAGGTAAGAAGAGTCCGAATGAAAATCATCGCCCCTGGTGGTCTGTCTTTCCACTTTGTATTTTAGATCGAGATTCAGATCCCGGGACAACCGGTAACGCAAACCCAGATCCAGCACATGGTCCTGGATGCTGAGTGTATTCTTTTCTTCCCTGATATCCCGGACGGGATCATCCGTCCAGGGAAGGAACCCGATAGAAGCCGTCTGCCGCAGATAATCCGGGCTATAATCCCCCAAAAAAGGCCGGGGGCGACCTGTATTATCTACCAGGCGATAATAGGGATAAAATGATTTGCCGCCATGACCACTCTGAAAATCCATTCCAGGGTTATTACCATTTATATTCCAGCTTCCCGTATAACTCATGCCCCCGTATACCTGCAGGCGTTTGCTTACCGTATCAGTAACCTGGGCCCGTCCCGTAAACCGTTTATAGCCCAGTCCTACGAGATTCCCGGTATTATCATCCCATCCCGCCGACCCAAAATAATTGAGCTTCGATGTCTTCCCGCTTACCTGCACCGAAACCTGCCGCGCCAGACTATTGCGATACATATATTTTTTGACATCCTTTCTTACGTCCACTCCCTTCATAGCCTCTATCCGGGCATTGGCCTCCGCTGCAGTAATCAAACCCTGGCTGGCCGCACGTAACAGCGCTATAACGGGGGTTACCGGAGCATAGTTTGTCGTACCGCTAAAATTCTGGTCATAATAGCCCTTCCCGTAAAGGTATTTTTCCAATTCGATGTAATCCGGACTGGAGATACTCCCTGCATACCACAAATCCGGCCGCGGCTGAATACTGTAACTGGTATGTATATCCCAGCGAGGCCGGTCGGATGTGCCCTTTTTGGTCGTTATGACGATGGCCCCATTGCCTGCCCTTGCCCCCCAGATAGCTGTAGCCGCCGCATCCTTGAGGATCGTAATACTTTCGATATCATCCGGGTTGATACTACTTAGAAGTCCATCGTAGGGAAAATCATCGACGATAACGAGCGGATTCCCATCCGCCAGGATGGTCCCCCGCCCATGGATCACCTTGCCTTCCGGAAGCGAGCTCTTATCGGCGGCCTGGGATCCGTGATTGTCCAGCACCCCCGGGATCAGGTTCTCCGTCCGGGCCAACGCATCACTGCCCGTGCTCCGCTCCAACAGGGACCCGCTTACGACATTATAAGACCCCGTGGTAGTCACTCTTCGCCGTTTCTTATACCCATCGTTGACTACCGTTGTATCCAGGGTTAATACTTTTTCATTCATGCGGATGATAATAATCTGGGAATCGGTGACAGCAATCTCCATCTTCTCCATATTGATGGCCGTCACCACGAGAGTGGCATCCGCCGGCACATCGGTAAAGAAGAAACCACCTAAGGTATCCGTCATGGTACTGCGATCCGTTCCTTTGATCTGCACGCTAATTCCCGCCAGAAATTCCGTCTCTCCACTGGCCGGCTTACTTCGCATAACGATGCCTTCTATCCGGCGCAGTCCTCCGGGATTCTCCGGACGGGCCATGCGTCCTCCTTTTTTCCTCCTCAGGAGGATGATCCTGCGGTCGTCCGGATCAAAAGAATAAGTCAGCCCATAGGCCGGCAGGCGTTCGTTCAGAAAGACTTTTAAAGGCATGTCCTTAAACCCTGCAGGAATAGGCTGTTTAAAAAGAATTCCCTCATCTGAGAGGGAAAAATAAGCCCCCGTCTGCTCATGAATAGCATCGAAAATTTCTCTTAGAGTAGCCTGTTTTTGAGGGATTGAAAATGTTTGCGCGTAGAGACTGGTGGCGCAGAACAGGCAGAAGATCCATAGTAAGCGTTTAGGTATAGGGACACGCCACTCCCTTAAATTAAAAAACATATATTTTAATTTTTTTAATGACAAAAAAAATTCTTAACCGATCTGAATGACCTGCGGACTCGCAACGGGGATTATTGGTAGCCACCCGCTCATTTTGCAATGCAGGCATGGACATGGAGGGCCTTATCCCGCGTGGGGTAGCCAGTTTGAATACTGCATAATTTGGTTAATGATGTCTGACAGTCTTCATAGACGCATCCGTCCTGGCTGATGGCTGTCAGTTGTTAAAAAAATACAGGATGGAGGTTTAACCGAATGCAGGTTTAATGGAGAGGATGGTTTAATACTAGCGATAAAGTTCAACGGTAATGGAGCCTATTGGCTTATAAAAATCTTATTGCCTTCGAGAGCGTAATGAAATAGCTTGTTTTGGTCGGAAAGCCTGTCCAGCAGGTCGGGCAGGGGACTCCGGGGCAAGACACTTTCAAATTCATGGGGACTGAGGAGCCCCAGGAACACTACCTCTTTGTCATACCACCGGGCTATTTGCCGCAACACTCCCGGCAGACTGTCACCGGAAAAATTGAAATTCCCTTCCTTCCAGGCGAGGGCCGTTGCCATTTTTACGCCTTTCCGATGTATCAGGCTGTCGCCACTTATGACTAATTGTTCCTTTGGCATCAGTATTTCCGTTCTGTTGCCGCTGGTAATTTTTATTTTTCCTTTCACCAGGGTTGTACGCATAATAGCTTCATCGGAATAGGCGCAAATATTAAAGCTGGTGCCCAGTACATTTACTGTTTGTTCCTTCCCGCCTGTTTTTGAGATAACAGAGAAGGCTTGCTGGTCATTATTTGCCACGTCAAAATAAGCTTCCCCTTCTAATTTTACCTTCCTTCCCATCCTGGTAAAACGGACAGGGATATACAGGGAGGTTACATTGTTCAGCAACACCTCCGTGCCGTCGGGCAACCTGATACTGAATTGCCCTCCCCGGGGAGTTTGTAGCGTATTATAGCGAATAGAGTCTGTATTCCCCTGGCCCTGGTTCGCGGAACCTGCTACAAGGGCAAAGTCCAGGTGGCCTGCGCCTGTCTGCGTGATTCTCCCCCCTTCCAGGTTGACCACTTTCCCCATCGTGGTGCTGTCCAGTTCAATCTCCTGACCATCGGACAGGATCAGGACCGCCTTTTCATGACCGGGTGTGAGACCTTTGCCGCTGCTGACTGCAGGGATATCTTTCTCTTTGTCCGGTTTAGTTACCTTTGAAAGAATGGATATAAAAATGATGAATAACACCGCGGCTGCAAAGCTCAACGACCATCTAATTATACTCCGGTTTGCTTTCACAGGTACGGAAGGCGCCTGGAGCTGTGAAACCGTTATTGCCCAGTTCTTCTCCGTTTCAGCGGCGTCCAGATGAGTGAGATGTTCGTCGACAAGCTCTTTATCATCAAGACGTTGCAGCAGCAACCCTATTTCCGGTACCTGCCGGTAATAGCTTGCCAGTTCCTGAACTTCATTATCCATTAATCCCATGGAATAATACTTAATCAGTAGTTCTGCCAATCTTTCCTCGCTAAATGGAGACTCTTCTGACATGGTTTCACTTACTTTTATAGGTACAACTATGAAAAATGGTTTTTACAACATCCGGAGGGAAATTTATTTTTCCCCTTTAAAACGCAGCGCCCCTAATAGCTTTGCCAGGACCCTGAACTTCTTAGTAGCGAACGTATTCTCCGGTATGTTAAGTTCCTTCGCTATGTCTTTATTTCTTCGGCCCTCCAGGAAAGACTTATTGACGATATTTTTCTCGTCCTCCGACATTTTATCAATAGTAGGAAGAAGATCACTGTAAACAGCTTCCACGTCTATCTCCTTTCCCCTGGAATTAGTCATGATAAAAGCCTTGTATTTATCCTGTTCTTCCCTTTCTTTTTGGAGGAATTTATACCGGATCATACATTTATTACGTGCTGTGGCAAATAGATATCTCTTCAACCCGGTTACACTGTCAAAGGTCTGTTTGGACCTGAATACCGACAGAAAGGCGTCGTTTACAATTTCTTCGCTATCAGCTTTCTTGCGAAGAAGTCTAAACACAAAAGCATAAATGCGGGGATGAAATTCATCAAAAAAATACTTCAGGCCTGTTTCGCCTCGCTGATTGAACAGGTGCAAATAATCTTTTTCTGTATTACCAGGCAGTTCGTTTTGTGGTTCTAAGGTGTCGCTCATTTTGTACCGGTTGAAATAAGGAGAAATAGCGGCTAAAAAACACGGCGCCCAACAAATAGTAGGGCTCGAAGAGGTTTTGCAAAATGCATTTAGCAGTCGCCTGTGGGAGGCGTACGCTGGAGGGAAGTGAGGAGCAGAATATATTTACACCTCTGGTCCGTAAAGATCTTGGTTGGATAATCTGGTTGCAACGGACAAACTTGTTTAAGGTCCACAAAATTAGCAGAAATAAGGAAAACTAACAACTGTTAGTTGTAAGACGGGGGAAACAATATTCTAACAAAAGAAGAGTATCTTTTCCAATAAAAAACTTATGCACAGGTTGGAATCTCTCATTCGCACTATAAAATACTTCATCTCCCTTACACCCGAAGAGGAGGATATTGTCAGCAGCCTGTTCACCGCCATGCAGTTACCCGCGGGGGGACATTTCCTGGAAGAAGGAAAGATCTGCCGGTATGTAGCCTTTATCCATAAGGGTCTTTTACGTTATTACATTAATGACAATGGCGTTGAGCGAACGATGTTCTTCAGCCGGGAAAATGAATTTGTCTGCAATTATCCCAGCTTCCTGCCGCAGATCCCCTCCGATAAGAACATACAAGCAACGGAGGAGACAACGCTGTACATTATCAGTTATGAAAACCTGCAACGTTTCTACAGGGAGCTGAAAGAAGGGGAGAAATTCGGCCGGCTGGCTATCGAACAGGTATTTTTATCCGCTATACAACAGCTGGACTCTTTATATACCGACCCGCCTGTCCAGCGATATCAACGGTTCTTATCGGTCTATCCCGACCTCGTGCAGCGTATCCCCCAGTATTTTATCGCCTCCTATGTGGGCATCAAACCCCAGTCCCTCTCCCGTATCCGGAAAAGAATGGCCGGCGGCCATTAATTAACCTGGGTGAATCATCCGGCGGCAACTGTTTTCCACCTTTGTGTTATACAAATTGATAACACAAACAGTAAAAACAATGCAACCGCAACACAACACTCCTGTCTGGGGACCCCGCTCACTTTCTTTCTGGCTGGTCTTATTCGTAGCCCTGGGCATCATCTTTGTCGGAATCCGTTTCATCCTGGATCCGATCCCGGCTTCCAGGGACTTTGGCATCCTCCTTCCGGAGGGCCGGGCACTCTTTTATGGAAAGATCAAAGGCATCCGGGATATATTTTCGGGGCTGTTGTTCCTGCCGTTGTTATGGATGCGTATGCGCAAAGCGACGGCCTGGGTATTCACCACCGCTGTCATCATCCCTTGTACCGACTGCCTCATTGTAATTGCAGCCAATGGCGGCGGAGACTGGCAGCATTGGTTGATCCATGGCGGCACGGCTTTTTATATGGCCCTGACCGGTATCCTGTTGTTTAAACTACCGAAAGTCAAAATATAAAGTCCCTTCCAGCGTCCCTTCCCTGGGCTGCCCATTCTTCTGACTTTGGGGGCCCAGTAATTCGGGACGCTGGAATTTGGTGCCCATCGCGGAAATACCATTCATGAACCCCAGTGTACCTTCCGGAAAAGGCGGACTGGTATTATTGTTGGAGGCTGCTGTTGGTTTTTCGGGCTGCCCCATTTCCAGATAGACATCCGGCCGGTCGGTGTACACGGTAAAGTCGGCCTCCTTATTCTGCAGGGTCACCCAATACAGGTTTGCATGCCAGCCCTTGAATTCGGGATAGCCCCAGCTCTCCCCGGTGACGGTATTGTTGTAGGCCTTCTCCCAGACGCCAAACTGCTGCCCCTTTTCCCGGTTCTTCCAAACCCGGTAAGGTCCCCTTCCCATCCACTTCATCCCCTTTATTTTCTCTTCGGGATAGTTGAAGGTAATGCCCATGTAATCGGCGCTGTCTTTTGTCCGATAGCTATATTCCAATCTGGGCAGCCGGCCCGGCTGGAATACCCATTTCACCCGCAGGCTGTCACCCTTGTATGCAGGCGTTATGATATATTCATTGCCCTGACGTAAGTAGTCGAATTTTTCCAATACGGACGTACTGCCCGCCAACGCCGGCCCGCCGCCGAGAGAGATCTCCTGCTGGCCGTTATAGACGCTTTGAAGGAAACCCGTCCTTTTATCAAACCGGTATTCGATCCGGTCACAGGAAACGATCAGCGCCTCCCCCCTATCGGTCACGGATAGGTCGATCCCCTTTGGTATATTCATCCGGCCCATCTCCACCTTTACGATCTGTTCCGGCGAGCGCACCGTCCAGCTCCAGGTGCAAATGGTATCACCTTTTGCATCAAAGGCCCAGAGATACAGGGCATCTGCCTTTTCTTTTCCTGTCAACGGTATCGTAATTTCCCCCTTTTCCCCCGGCGCCAGTGAAGGCGCTGCTATGTTGCCTTTCTTCCAAACCTGCATCTCCGTCTTCTTTTGTCCTGCCGGTGGGAAGCTGACCCATTTCCATTCCAGGCGGCACTGGTTGAGATTGGTGAAAAGGTATCTGTTTTCCAGGGTCAGTTTCCCTTTAACCGTTGGGTTCGTAGCCGTTCGGTCGATATACACAGGGCTCCAAAGTTCTTTTATAGTATAATAGCTGGCTTCTTTCTCGCGATGGGGGCCTACGATGCCATCCGGAGCCTGGTTGCCCGCCACATCGATGGAGTCCGATCGGTCCTTGCGCCGGATGCCTTCATCATGGAAGGACCAGAGGAATCCGCCTGCCGCATGGGGATGTTGCATCATGGCTGACCAAAAATCCTCCAATGCCGCCCCCTGTCCTCCATCAAACAAACCATGCATAAACTCTGTGGGAAAGAAAACTTCCTTTGCATTCGCTACTTCTGTCTGTATATACCGGTAGTCCGGATAATGTTTGGTATTGGTGCCGTCAAATCTTTCCCAGGGATGGATCACGTGTCTTTTCTGCGGATCATATAAGGCGAAGTCCCCATCCAGGGCCCGGTTCCAACCTCCCTCATTGCCATTATCCCACAGGACAATGGAAGGATGATTCACGTCCCGGACCACCAGCTCTTTCACCAGTTTCCTGCCTACCACCGTATCATAAGCCGCCTGCCAGCCGGTCAGCTCATCCAGCACGAACAGGCCGAGCGAGTCGCAGAGATCCAGGAATTCCCTGTCCGGCGGATAATGGCTCATGCGAACCGCATTCATGTTCATGTCCTTCATCAGGCCGATGTCCAGCAGGTGGATATCGCGGCTAAGGGTCCGCCCCGTCTCCGGCCATTCACTGTGACGACAGACCCCTTTGAAAATTATTTTATGCCCGTTGACATAGAACCCATCCAACGGACGAAGCTCCGCCGTCCGGAAGCCCAGCCGCTGGCGGATAGTATGAAGGGTCTTCTCCCCTTCTTTAAGGGATACCTGCACATAATACAGGTTGGGCTGCTCCGGGTTCCATAATTTAATGCCGGAGAAATGATGGGTCATGATGCTATCGGCGTCCGATATCCGAAAGGCCCCATCGACGGGTCTGCCGTTTAACTCAAATAGCTGCGCCTCCAGGTTTTGTCCCTTGCCGGCATTATGAAAGACCCGCATGTTGAGATCACCGGCTGCGGTGGCGTCGATAGCCACCCTTTCGATGAAGTTGGGGGGAACGATGTCCAGGTATACCGGGCGGAAGATGCCGCCGAACAACCAGAAGTCGCCATTCCGTTCTGCAGCGTTGACGGAGGAGTTAGAGGAATGTTTGCCAACCTCTACCTGCAACAGGTTGACCCCGTCGAACTTAACGAGACTGGTGATCTCATACCGGAACTGGTAAAAACCGCCCTGGTGGATGGGGCCGGCTAACTGGCCGTTGATCTCCACCTTCGTATCCGTCATACTACCTTCAAAAACGATAAAGATTTTTTTCCCCTTATATTCCGGCGCCACCTTGAATGAGTACTTGTACAGGCCCTTCTCTGCATCCGCTGTTTCCTTATGATAATGATAGGTTCCAAAGCCTTGCTGCTCCCAGTTGGAAGGCACCTTGATAGACTGCCATTCCCCCTTTCGTGCCCCCTCTGTGCACATAAAGTCCCAGGCCACGGTATGATCCTTATCCGTACCCGATAAGTATTGAATGACGGTCTCCTGGGCCAGGGCAGGCAGGCTGGCGATGAGGGCCAGCAATGGCAATAGCGTCTTTTTCAGCACTTGCTTATAATTATTTTTTTGGATATTACTTTATCCTAAACCACTAATGTATGAAATAATGTACCAGCCCGGATAAAATGCTCAACAGGATCAGGTAAACCACGTTGAGCCTGAATTTCAGCATCAGCAATAAAGAGATCAGTACCCAGGAAAGGGAGAAGAGATCGATATGCGCCAGCGACACCCCTCCGGGAAAAATAACGTCTCTGCCCAGGAAGAAGGTGAGGTTCAGAATGACTCCCACCACCGCGGCGGTCACCAGGCTCAGGATCGCCTCCATAGCGGCATTGCCATGTGTTTTTTCTATGAGGGGGCCTCCGGAAAAGATGAACAGGAAACAAGGCAGGAAGGTATAAAACGTTGTGGCGACGAGGGCTATCGCCCCCATCCATAAAGATCCGTGAAAATGATTGTACCCGGCCATAAAGCCTACAAAGGCTACCACGATGATGAGAGGGCCGGGGGTCGTCTCTGCCAGGGCAAAGCCATCCACCATCTGCATTTTAGTCAGCCAGTGCAGCCGGGTCACGCAGATCTGCGCTACATAGGGCAGAACCGTATAAGATCCCCCGATGGTAAAAAAAGCGGCCTGGGTAAAAAATAATACCAGGCTCTTCCAGAACGAAAAATCAGGCGCGAATACATAGAAGAGTAAAAAAGGAAGGATCCAAAAAGAGAGGAAAATGCCTGTCTCTTTTACTAAATTTTTGAGACCAGGGCCCGTCCCGGGCGTTTCTGAAAATTTATTAAGGTAATACTCCTCTTCGCCGGAAGACTCCTGCCCATTCCGCTGTTTAGCTCCCTGCAGCAGCCCGGGGCGCAGATACCGGATGCCAAGGGCCAGGGCTATCGTGCCCAGGATAATGGTAAGCAGGGAAATGTTGTAAAAAAAGATAGCCGCAAAGGCCAGAGCTGCTACCACGAAATGAAGCAGGCCATGTAATGCCTTCTGTCCCACTTTAAATAAGGCAATTATTATGATAGCGATGACAGCGGGTTTCAGTCCATTGAACATCGCATAGATCCAGGGCAGGTTGCCGAACGATACATAGATGATGCTCAGCGCCAGTAAGATCAACATGGAAGGGAATACGAACAAGATACCCGCCGCCAGCCCGCCTTTTTTGCCATGCAGCTTCCAGCCGATGTAAATAGCCAGTTGCTGCGCCTCTGGTCCCGGCAACAGCATACACAGGCTCAGAGCGTGAAAGAAGCGGCTGTTGCTGATCCATTTCTTTTTGTCGACCAGGAAGTCATGCATGATAGCAATATGACCGGCCGTGCCGCCAAAACTGATCCATCCTAATCTAAACCAAAATTTCAATGCCTCCCTGAAAGAAGGTCTTTTCGGAAAATTCGACAATACGATAGCTTTAAAAAATGGGTGGGGAAATGCTAAAATGGAGGGCTAAGATTAGCCTCAAACCCTCTCCCTGCAAGGGTTTCAAAGATACGAAAACAAAGGGAACTGATGAAATTTTATCGTATCTTTATCCCTCAACACTTATCAAAAAATGAGCACCTCTTCCTATCCTTCACCACTGGCCAGAGCTGAAGCTTTCAAGGCCCTTCATCAACGTACGGGCATCTTTGTTGCTCCCAATCCCTGGGATGCGGGCTCTGCGAAGATGCTGGCCGCCTTAGGATTTGAGGCGCTGGCTACCACCAGTGCGGGGCTTGCTTTTTCTCTTGCCAAGTCCGATGGAGACAGGACCGTTACCCGGGAAGACACGCTGGAGAATGCCCGCATCATCCTCGCGGCCACTCCTCTTCCGGTAGCAGCCGACCTGGAGAACGGTTATGGAGATACCCCCGAGATCTGTGCGGAGACAATCCTGATGGCCGCAAAGGCCGGACTGGCCGGCGGTTCGATCGAAGATGCCACCGGGCGGCCCGATGACCCTATCTATTCCTTTGACCTGGCGGTAGAGCGTGTCAAAGCTGCCGTAAAAGCTGCCCGCAGTCTTGCGATCCCCTTCACGCTGACCGCCAGGGCCGAGAACCTCATCCATGGAAGGCCCGACCTCAAGGACACGATCCGGCGTTTGGAAGCCTTTGCCGAAGCAGGCGCCGACGTACTCTTCGCACCGGGTTTGACAAAGAGGGAAGAGATCGCTGCCGTCGTAAAGGCGGTATCGCCTAAACCTGTGAATGTGGTCATGGGATTAAATGATGCCAGTTATACGCTGGATGAGCTCGCCGGGTTGGGGGTGAAGCGGGTGAGCCTGGGGTCCACTCTTGCCCGGGTAGCATATGGCTCTTTTTTCCGGGCCGCGGAGGAAATACGTCTGAAAGGAACGTTTGGTTTTGCCCCGGGAGCCATGTCGTATAAGGATATAAACGGATTATTCAAGGGGTAGCCCCTCCATCCGGGTGATCGCGCTTCCAAAGCTCCGCAAAATATTTCCCCCAGTCGGCGATGTATTTGTAATATTCGTAATCATTCTCGCATTGCTGGATAAACTCATAACTGGGCCGGTATTGACGCATAAAAGTATCGAGAGCGGGAGTCTGCAGGCCGGTGATCCTCTTTACAAGGGATTTTGTAAACCGGTAGTCGACATATTTGTCACGCTCTTCTTCCTCCAGCCGGTGCTGAAAAGCCTCCATCCGGCGAATCTTCCGTCCTGCAAACAACATATCCATATCAAGGCCTACGCCCATACCTCCCCTCTTGCCCGCCTTCATGTTGTCTAAATAGTCGGGGCCTCCATAGTCAAATATTTTACGATACGCTGCCCGGTTTTCCAGGGAGTCCAGGTGATAGTCCTTGGGCCGCACATAAACAGAGGGCAGCGAATCAATGGCCACCAACAGGGCCATGTCGAATTCCTGGCCCGGGGGTATATCTTTTACCGCGAATTTAGTGGTAGCCCTGCCCAGATAGGAAAAATAAATAGAGTCCCCGGATGAGAGCCGGATGTTATAATGTCCCAGCGAATCCGTTACCGTGCCCACGCCGGAAGTGCCTATAACGCTGACTCCCGGTAGAGCGAATCGTTGCGAACGGTCATACACCGTTCCTTTTACAGGAGCCTGTCCAAAAGCCAGATGGCCGGACAAGACTACCAGTGCCGGCAAAATGCAATTTCTTAAAAGTTTTGGGGTAGGCATTACGCCCGAAAACTAAACTACTCCGGGTAGATCGCCTGAAAATTACAGGCAATTAACATTTTATTTGAAAGCATTATCGGTAAAAATGGATTTTATCGGGGTGATTCCGCCGCAGCGGCTGAACTTACTCACGGCCAGTGTTCCCGGATATATTTAATGGCCTCACTGGGTTGCAGGTCTATTGTACTGGCAAGCCGGCGGATATAGAACAATTCCTGTCCCGCCTCATTCTTTATATACACCGGGTCGCCGGCAGTTGTTTTAACTCTGATCACACAGATGGTTTTCCCTTCTACTTCGGGAAACTCTACATCCAGAATGCGGTGGAAACGGTTGCCGATGGCATTGCCCAGGAGTGTATCCAGGTATTTTTGAAACTCATCGAGCTTATCCCCTTTGGAAAAGGAGTTGAAGTCCGCTGTCAGTCCCAGGATGTTTTTATTGTCTTCTACTCCGATGACCAGGGTGCCGCCATGGGAATTCAAAAATGCGGCCAGTGTCTTGAGCACACTGTGCTGGATAAATTTTTCCGGTTTTTGGGTCTTGAGATCCACGCGAAGGGTACTCTTGAATTCCAATGTCGAACTCTCGCCCTTGCGGATCAGGAGCAGGTATTCGTTGGGAGGTTCGGCGGCGGGCGGGGTGGCGACGGGTGAAGGCGGCGGAAACACGGAGGGCGGTTGGCTGGCATCCCGTGGCGAGAGGGGGATCGGAGAAGGAGCCTCGGAGGATGGCAGGGTTGTTGCGGCCGGGGATGGCGCAGACGAGGTCGGGGCAGGTGGCGATGTTTTTGCCGGAGTCACGGAGGACGATGGCGCAGGCGTGGGGGTCACACGTGCCTTTTCGTCTCTTTCCTTAGCCGCACGTTCTTTGGCCGCCCTTGCAGCCTCTTCCTTCTCCTGTCGCGCGGCAGCTGCCTTCGCCTTCCTCTCTGCGGCTTTCTGCGCCTGTTTCTCGTCATACTCCTTTGACCAATTGGCCATGTCTTTCTTTATATCCGACCACTTCTGAGCCTTGGAAGGGTCCCAGTTCTTATACATGGCGGCAGCGGGATTTACAAACATCATGGCAAACCCGATACACAGAAAGGCGGTCCCTTCCCCATATTCCTTACTCATATAATCGGAATCCCCAATGATGAACAACACGCTTGCCAACACCCACCAGCATGCGGTCGCAACCTTGACAGCATCGTACCTGGGCCGGACAGACAAGGCGGGTATGATGGATTTATATTCCCGGAAAAGAATCCTGTCCAAAGGAGATATGAAGATCAGCCCCATCAACATCAACGGGAGTCCGAACAAGTATTCATGTTTCGCAATCGCGGCTACTCCCCCCAGGGCCAGAAAAAAGCCCCAACAGGCCCTGAACCACGCAAAAGCCGTCTTCGCATCAAATACCAGCTTTGGAGCAGGATCGGGATTGGGCTTTAAAAGAGAAGAAAAGATCGGCAAGGCTACAAAAAAAAGCACCGGTATAACGGCCGTTCCCCCGACGAGCTCGCCCACAGCAAATTGCTGAACTAATAAAATCACAAGGAGAACTACGGTAAACCAACGAAAAAACAGCTGTATTTTCATATGGAATCAGGGGAGTAATGATCCTATAAATATACAGCCAGTTTCCCATTCATACAACTACCTGCCCCCCGACGTCTAATCCCTACTGCCGGCCTGCTTTCGCCGATGTCTCCATCTCCCCGCCCCCGCCCTGCACCGGTGTCTTTGCCGGCCGCACCGTTTTAAGGTAGTTATAGACTGCCGTGAGCTCTTCATCTGTCATACGCTTGAATGAATTCCAGGGCATAGGACTGCCGGGGATCAGTTTGCCCTTATGGAAGCGATCGACAAAGTCCTGC
>DATJJD010000275.1:0-12980 GCA_035492545.1 Puia sp. | reverse complement strand
AACTGGACAAAGTCCGGTTAAAACTGTATTTTTACATATAGTTAAAGAACTCGAATGGAAATTACGCCCGGCGCTTTATTGCAAACCATCAACTCCCCCGCAGACCTTAAAAAACTCAGCAGGGAACAGTTGTATCAGCTTTCTACCGAATTACGTCAGTATATCATAGATACCGTCAGCGTTCATGGGGGCCATTTCGCGGCCAGCCTGGGAGTGGTCGAGCTTACCGTCGCCCTCCATTACGTTTTCAATACCCCCTACGACCAGTTGGTATGGGATGTAGGCCACCAGGCCTATGGACATAAGATCCTCACGGGGCGGAGGGATGCCTTCAGCAGCAACCGTAAATACAATGGCCTGAGCGGATTCCCCAAACGCAGTGAAAGCGAATACGACAGCTTTGGCGTGGGGCATTCCTCCACATCTATCAGCGCTGCCCTGGGTATGGCCATGGCCGCCAAGTACAAAGGGGAGACAGACCGTAAGGCCGTAGCCATCATCGGAGACGGCGCCATGACCGCCGGCCTGGCCTTTGAAGGCATGAACCATGCCGGGGTAGCCGACACCGACCTGCTCATTATCCTGAACGACAACTGTATGAGCATCGACCCCAATGTCGGCGCGTTGAAGGAATACCTCACCGATATCACCACCTCCCAGACTTACAACCGCCTGAAGGACGATATCTGGAAGGCCCTTGGCAAGCTGCCCGTCGGCAGTCATTTCAGCCGGGAGATAGCCAGTAAGATCGAACATAGCATCAAAGGTTTTATCAGCAGGAGCAGTAATTTATTCGAATCGCTGAACCTCCGTTATTTCGGACCTATCGACGGACATAATATCACCAAGCTGGTAGATACCCTCACCGATCTTCAGCAGATCCCTGGCCCCAAGTTATTGCATATCATGACGGTGAAAGGCAAGGGTTATGCCCTGGCGGAAAAAGACCAAACTAAATGGCATGCCCCCGGCCTTTTCGATAAGATCACCGGTGAAATATATAAGAAACGGTATGAGACTCCCCAGCCGCCCAAATACCAGGATGTTTTTGGGCTCACGCTGATCGAGCTGGCGGAAAAGAATCCGAAGATCCTCGGCATTACCCCTGCCATGCCCAGCGGGTCCTCCCTGAAGTTTATGATGGAGAAGATGCCTGACCGGGCCTTTGATGTAGGTATTTGCGAGCAGCATGCCGTCACCCTTTCGGCCGGCATGGCCACTCAGGGAATGCGGGTGTTCTGCAATATCTACTCTTCTTTCATGCAGCGGGCTTATGATCAGGTGATCCATGACGTGGCCATCCAGCAGTTGCCCGTGGTATTCTGTCTGGACAGGGCCGGGTTGGTGGGAGAAGATGGTCCGACCCACCATGGCGCTTATGACATCCCCTATATGCGCTGCGTGCCGAATATGGTCGTCAGCGCCCCGATGAATGAAAGCGAGCTGCGTAACCTGCTCTATACCGCCCAGCTGGATACCAATCAACACCCTTTTGTTATCCGCTATCCAAGGGGGGAAGGGGTCATGCCGGAATGGAAGACCCCCTTACAGGAGATCCCCATCGGGAAAGGCCGCAAAATAAAAGACGGAGAAGGCATTGCCATCCTTAGCCTGGGGCATCCCGGGAATTTTGTCACGGCCGCCATCCGGGAGTTAAAAACAGAGGGGCTTAATCCTGCCCATTATGACATGCGGTTTGCCAAACCCCTGGACGAGGAACTGTTGAAGGAGATATTTAGTAAATACGATCGGATCCTTACAGTGGAAGACGGTACCATTGTAGGCGGGTTTGGGTCGGCCATCCTGGAATTTCAGGCAGCTCATCATTATACCGCTACGGTGAGGATCCTCGGTATTCCTGACCAGATCATCGAACATGGAACACCCAAAGAATTGCAGAAAGAATGCGGGTATGATGCGTCGGCAATTGCGGCCGCAGTACGGGAGATGATGGGGGATAAAGTGACGGTAAGCCAGCGTCAATTGTTGGGGTAGGGTTTCCGGCTTCGCCGGGAGGTTACTGCCTTGCATTAGCAAGGACCAGGATTGCCGTTAGAAATTGGTCATGTCTAACGCCGCGTCTCATGATGGGCCTTCGGGGCGTCCGCCCCTGTGGCGGACCTGGCGGGCTAGGCGAACATCGGCACTTCGATGGCCAGTAAGTCTGCCGCCGTCTGGGCTTTTATCGTGAATTGCGCCATGTCGGAGATCCCAAGGCCGTCGCGTCTTTCTAGTTTTTGTCCGCCGACTTCCACCAATCCTTCCAATACGAACAGGAATACCCCATTACCCGGAAAGGCAGGGCTGAACGAAATTTCTTTTCCCGCAGGGAGTTTTGTCATGGCCAAACGGGCATCCTGGTTGATAGCAACCCCGCCTTCCTCCGCTTTCGGGCTCACCACCACCTGCCATTTCTCTACCCTGCCGGTCTGGTCGAAGGTCTTCTGATCATGCCGGGGACGGATATTCTGTTGTTTGGGAAAGACCCAGATCTGGAGAAAATTGACGGGGTCATAGTGGGAGGCATTGTATTCGGAATGGCGGATCCCGCTGCCTGCACTCATGATCTGGACGTCCCCGCTATAGATAATACCTTCCACCCCGGTGCTGTCCTTATGCGCCAGGGCCCCCTTCAGGGGGATGGAAATGATCTCCATATTCTCGTGCGGATGGGTATCGAATCCTTTACCCCCTTTTACAATATCGTCATTTAACACCCGCAACGCACCGAAATGCACTTTTTCGGGATCATACCAGTTGCCGAAGCTAAAAGAATGATGGCTGTCCAGCCACCCGAAGTTAACATGCCCCCTGTCCGAGGCAGGATAATATACCGTCTTCATTAAAAATTAGTTTAAATGAAAGCGATCATCTTCACCCGGGCCTTTAAACCGGGGACCTTCCTCGTCATCTTTATCAAAAAGATAACCTTGTCTGTCTTCCGGAGGAGGTGCTTTTTTAGGTATTTCCCGGAACGAGCCATCTTCATTGAAAAGGGACTGGTCCTCATCCTCCGGACGATCGGGATTAAATTCAACGATGAAATTATTCCGGCCTTCGCCGATCAGGATATTCATATAGTTCTGCTGAACGAGCTCCAGCATGGACAAGAACAGGAAAATGGCATGGAGGCGATTCTCACAGATATCGAAAAGCCGCTCGAAAGACAGGGTTTTTTCCCGCTGGACAAAAGTCAGGATATGCTCCCGGCTGTCTTCCATCGTGTAGTTGTATTTTACCACCGTATGAACGGGCTTGTTCTGTCGCTGCTGGATGCGCAGCATCAGTCGTTCAAAGGTCTTCATCAGTTTGAACAGGGTAATGGCCTGGATCTCCGTCCCTTCGCCGGATTCTTCGCCGATATGGGACAGCTCTTTTTGCAGGTTGCCCCGGCGGACCATCAGATGGCGGATGGCTTCCATTTCGGCTAAGGTAGCGGCAGCTTCTTTATAGCGCTTGTATTCCAGCAGTTTGTCGATCAGCTCCTGACGGGGGTCGATCTCGTTGCCCTGTTCGTCCAGCTCTTTGCGGGGCAACAGCATTTTTGCCTTGATCCGCATCAGGGTGGAGACAAAAAGAATGAATTCACTGGATAATTCAATATTCAGCTTCTCCCCGGAATGGATATAAGTGAGAAAGTCCTGGATGAGCCGGTTGATCGGGATGTTATAGATATCCAGTTCATCCCGTTCGATAAAGAATAATAACAGGTCGAAAGGCCCTTCGAACTGGGGTAACTTGATCTGGTAACTGATGGCTGTTGACATAGTACTGCTGATTAACCCGGGGCGGATAGCTCCGATCCCGATCAAGCGAAAATACCTTAAAATCTCATTGCCGGCCCGTTACCTTATACCCCTCTTTTCCCCAAGTTTTCAAGCATTTTGCCCTAGCTGCCTGGCTTGGGCGGGGGCATCCTCTTCTTGTTATCGAACTTATAGGCCAGACCGATGCCCATCACTTCCTGGATCTGTACTTTCGGGCCGCCGGCGGTACCGTCGCTCTTGACAGATTTAACATCATTATCATAGATCATGTTCACGGTCAGGTTCATACTGATCAGACGGGTGACTTTCACGGCCAGGATGTTGGTCCAGTTGACGGCGATGTTCTGCGGGTTGTGGAGGTAGTTGGAGAACAGATCGAGTTTGGTCTTATAGATGGCCGTCTTGCTGATATTGGCGGTATAGTTGAGAGAGACAAAGGCGCCCAGCTCGAACCGGAATTTTTTGCCGGAGTCGACCCCGAAGGCCCCCACACTAGCCAGGGAGTCATTGCGGACGATGAGTTCCCGGGCCGTGATGGGCGAGAGGAAAAGCGAGAAATTATCATTCGGCTTGTAATCCATGCCTATAGATTGGAGAACGTAGGCCGGGGCCAGGAACTCGGAGGTGAGGATCTTCGTATTCTGGTCCGGATAGTTATATCCCGGAGCGAACTGGCTTCGGAACTGGACCAACCCGCTGAGGTACCATTTTTTGCCCAGGTCATACCCATATTTGGAGACCAGGTCGATGCGGTCATCTGATTTGCGGGTACCCAAACTGGTCGTATTTACGAAGCCATAGGCCAGGTCAAGGCTGTTATCCCAGGACCTTCTGCCATCCTTGTAAAACGCATATACGCTCAGGAGAGTGGATAAAGACAGCGCCGAATTATCTCCACCGGCCGCCCAGTTGCTGAGGGCCGCCTGGTTGAAGTTCAGATTATACAGTCCTCCTGTCTTCCAGGTCATCTTAATGGTATCATTGGGGTCTTTAACGACAGTGACGTTACTGGCATCGTCCTTAAGCTGCTGAATCTTATTTTGCGCCTGCGAAAAAGAAATGCTCCCCACCGTGAGGGAAACTAATAGGAGCCACCTGGCAGTTATATTCTTCATAATGCATCAGTTTATTATATCGGATTAAACAAAAAAGTTGCCAACCCTTACGTTTTGCAAATATTTATTATTGGTGTGTCGGCAAGGGCTCGTCTGCTAACTGGACAAAGTCCGGTTGGAAAGAGAGGATGTTGGCAAGCAATGGTCGCGCCACTAGGGCCTTTTCTTCAATTCGTCCCGGATCTCGGTCAGGAGCTGTTCCGTGGCGGAGGGTGCTACGGCCGGTGGGACTTTTTTCTTTTCAATGGCCTTGAAGGCCTTTACCAGCAGGAAAAGAATAAAGGCGATAATGATAAACTTAATAACAGCGGCTAAAAAACTACCATATTTAACGGCGCCCCAGGCGAGTTTATCGATGTCCTGCAAGTTAGCTGCTTTAAGGGCCGGTGTCAATAACAACGGTGTGATCACATTATCGACCATCGAGGCGACGATAGCGCCGAATGCTGCGCCGATAACTACTGCCACTGCGAGATCAAGCACGTTGCCCCGCATTACGAAATCTTTGAATTCTTTAAGCATTCCCATAATAGATCGTTTTTAGTTATTGATTAATGTAGATCCTCTCATTTTTTAAGCCCGGGGTATTGCATCTTCATCGACTTCAAAACATCCCTCACGGCAATAGCTATCAGGTATTCTTTATACCAGTTCTGATCTGCGGGTACGATGGTCCAGGGTACTTCGTCGCAATTTTCAAAGCAGTCTTCATACACCTTCATGTATTCATCCCATAGTTTGGATTCCTTAAAATCATCCGCATTGTATTTCCATTGCTTGGCGGGATTCTTAATCCGTTCTTCCAGTCTTACTTTTTGCTCTTCCGGGGAGATATGCAGGTAGAATTTCAGGATCTCCGTGTCGTTATGATCTGTCAGTAATTTTTCAAAGTCATTAATAGCCCGCATCCTTTTCTTAGCCGTCTTGTCGTCGATCCATTTGTGCACACGGGTAATGAGGATATCTTCATAATGGGAACGATTGAACAACTGTAACACGCCTTTAGCCGGGGCATGAGGATGTACTCTCCATAAAAAATCATGGGCGGACTCTTCGGCCGTTGGGGTCTTAAAAGATTTCACCAGTACGCCCTGCGGGTTGAGCTTGCCGAACACGTTGCGGATCACTCCATCCTTGCCGCTGGCGTCCATTCCCTGGATAATTACCAGGAGAGCATGTTTGGACTCTGCATACAACAGGTTCTGCAATTCGTCCAGTTCCTGTAAGACGGCTTCCAGTTTCTCCTTTGTTTCTTTTTTATCCCACCCTTCCGGGGCCCTGGTGCTGATCTCTTTTAATTTGTATTTTCCCATGTGCCCCTTTTTTTATATCGTTCGAATGTATCATTTATTTTCCTTTGTATGCACCCGGGCAAACCTCTCACCTGGAGGAATACCCACTCACCGGGTAGTGTCCGGTTGCCAACGGGGGCCTTAGGCCGACGTTGCCCGGACAGGTGGTTATACGGACGGGAAGCTAACCTTGCGACAGGTTGTGAAAGACTGGTTTTGGGGGGGAGTTCTCCGGGGGGCGGAATGAATAGGACTGCGGCGGTGCGTTCGGGTCCGAACGTTTATACCGACATGATATCCTTTTCCTTTGCAGCCAGGTGTTTTTCCACGCCGGCAATATATTTATCCGTCATTTCCTGCATATTCTTTTCCGCATCCTTGGCCTCGTCTTCGCTGAGGCCATCCTTCTGCAATTTCTTGATCTGTTCGATCGCGTCGCGGCGGATATTGCGGATGGCTACTTTGGACTGCTCGCCTTCGCCATTGGCTCTTTTCACAAATTCCTTTCTCCTTTCTTCCGTCAGAGGAGGTAAAAAGAGGCGGATAATATTCCCGTCATTTTGAGGGGTGACCCCCAGGTTGGCATTAATGATGGCTCGTTCAATAGGTTGGAGCATATTCTTTTCCCAGGGTTGTATGGTCAGGGTCCGGGAATCGATGACAGATACATTCCCTACCTGGTTCAACACGGTGGGGCTGCCGTAATAATCCACGGTGAGTCCATCCAGCATCTGGGGGTTGGCTTTTCCAGCCCTTATTCTAACAAGTTCAGATTCAAGGTGATTGAGTGCTTTTTGCATGTTCTCCTGCGCTTCTTCCAGGATCAGCGTTAGATCGTCTGACATATAACTGTATATATTGACAACAAATGAATGGTGCAAACCTACACTAAAAGGGAAAATACACAAAGAGATCGGGTAACTTTCTATGGACCCAGGCCTTAATTATTCTGTTCCAGCATCTTATCCTTGGTAAGGGATACGAATTTGGAAGCCTTTGTCAGCTGGGCGTTTTCTTCCATGGCACTCTTGGCGACAAAAAGACGAGGGGAGGGCCGGAGGTAATAGATGGCTGCAATGATGCTAAAGAATATGCCGAAGACGGAGAAAATCAGCAGGGTACAACTGAGAGACCTTCCCAGAAAGACCAGAATGATCATGATGAGGTTAATGGATACCAGCGTCAGCGTGATAGCCCGATGGGAAAATCCCCTGTCCAGCAACAGGTGGTGGATATGATTTCTGTCCGGGCTGAAGGGACTGCGGCGGTGCAGGATACGGATGCCAAATACCCGCAGGGTATCCAGCAAAGGGATCATCAAAATGGTAAAGCCGACGGCGGGAGAAGCAAGGATCGGGAAGGTTACGTCTTCCGTATTGGCTACATTAATGAATTTTATGACAAGAATTGCGTTGATCGTACCTACCAGCAGTGAGCCTGTATCGCCCATGAATATTTTGGCGGGCTGAAAATTAAAGATCAGGAAAGCGAGCAGGCTGCCGGCCAGGGAGAAGGCTATCACGGCATAGGGCAACATATCCACATTCAGGAAATAAACGCCGAATACTACGGTAGATAAAAGCCCCAGGCTGCCAGCCAGCCCATCCACTCCGTCGATCAGGTTGAAGGAGTTGATGACGACAATAACGGCAAAATAGGTCAATAAGAGGCTGAACATCTCCGGAAGCTGGTAAACGCCTAAAAAGCCATGCATACTACGGATCTGGATACCTCCATAGTAGATGATGATAAAAGCAGCCAGCACCTGGCCTATGAATTTCTTAACCGGGGAAATTACAAGGATGTCATCTTTCAGGCCCAGGAAAAAAATAACGAGGGCCGCCGCCATAAAATATTGAAGATCAGGGTATTGATTGAAGTGAAGCGTAAGCAGGCACCCGAATACGAAACCGGCAAAGATCCCCAGCCCCCCTAAAGGAGTAATGGGAGAGTGATGCACTTTACGCTCATCAGGCATATCAAACAACTTTTTCATTTCAGCCACATTGATGATGGCCGGTATGGCAAGGAATGTGATCGTAAATGAAATAGCTATCGAAAGTAGGACATCGAACATCAGCCACGGTTTGAATTGGTGAACAAAAATAGGAATTCTTTTTCCATATTTCTAACTAATAAATGGCGAACTCTTCCAATGCAATTATCAAGCCCGGAGTAAGTTCTGTCTGTCGATCAGGTCAGTTTCGGATGTCAATAGCCACTAATCAACTAACAGGTATTTATGTGTCCAAGTAAGGGAGATAGGACGGTAAGTTAGCACAAAAGTTTAATGCATCAAACTATTTCATGATAATATCATGCCGGCGTTTTGTGATTGTGCCGGAAATTCGCATCTAAAATTTAGCGCATTTCCGGCAAATATCTAACGACTGTCCTACCGGACAAAACGCCTGTGGCGTTTTTGGAAAAAACCGTTAGATTTGCCTACCGAATTCAAAAACCTATCATTTTTATGGCTGATTTGAAAGCAATTGCAACACAGATTAGAAGAGATATCGTTCGTATGGTACATGGCTCTGCAAGCGGCCATCCGGGTGGTTCCCTGGGATGTACGGAATTCTTCACCGCACTGTATTTTAAAGTGCTGAAACACGATCCCCATTTTAATATGGATGGCAAGAACGAGGATCTTTTTTTCCTTTCAAACGGACATATTTCCCCTGTTTTTTATTCTGCCCTGGCTAGATCAGGCTATTTTGACATCAAAGAACTGGCTACTTTCCGCAAGATCAATTCCCGTCTGCAAGGCCATCCAACCACTCACGAACACCTTCCTGGCGTACGGGTTGCCAGCGGCTCTCTCGGACAAGGCATGAGCGTTGCTATCGGCGCATCCCTGGCTAAAAAACTCAATAACGACAAAAATATTGTATACTCACTCCATGGAGATGGAGAATTAGATGAAGGCCAGAACTGGGAAGCTATTATGTTCGCAGCTGCCCATAAAGTGGACAACCTCATCTCCACGGTAGATTGGAATGGCCAGCAGATTGACGGTACCACAAAATCTGTACTGGATCTTGGGGACATTCACAAGAAATTCGATGCTTTTGGCTGGACGACCCTGGAAATGAATGGCAATGATATGGATGAGGTCATCGCCACCCTGGACAAAGCGAAGGGCATGACCGGTCAGGGTAAGCCCATCGCCATCATGATGCATACCATCATGGGCAAGGGGGTGGACTTTATGGAAAACGACCACCACTGGCATGGAGTAGCTCCCAATGACGAGCAGCTGAAGAAAGCACTGGCGCAGCTTCCGGAGACGTTAGGAGATTATTAAGATAATTCGATCGGTTGAGCGGCTGCCTTCTTTGAAGGCAGCCAGGAAGCCAGTAAAGCCACGACGAGGATCGTGGAAAGGACGAGCAGAAAATCTGTCGGCACCAGCTTCACGGGGTAATAATCGATGAGGAAAGACCCTCCCTGCAGGGGGACCAGTTTATACTTTGCCTGCAGCCAGCAGATGATCACGGCGAGTAACACCCCAAAACCGCCGCCCAGCAATGCTAACAACAATCCTTCACTAAGAAAGATCCGTTGGATCATTCCATCATTTGCACCCAGCGCCTTCAGGACATGAATATCTTTTTGCTTCTCCCAGACCAGCATGGTCAGGGCGCCCACCATATTAAACGCCGCCACGATCAGGATCAGGGTCAGCACGATATAGATCACCCATTTTTCCGTTCCCATCACATTATAAAGGCTTTGGTTCTGCTCATATCGTGTCTTTATCTGGTACTCTTTTCCCAGTAACTGCTGCAGGACGGGTTTCAATAGGGGCGCCTGCCGGGCATCGTCAAGAGCCAGCTCCACTCCGCTGTATTCATCCGGCTTCAGGCCCAGCATACGTTTTACAAAAGCCAGGTTGGTGATAACATAGTGATCGTCGAAATCCTGCTGGATGAGAAAGGTCCCGGAAGTGCCCATATTTTCATTGCTCATGGACGCCAGCGGATCGGCCGTATAGTCCCCACCCCCTTTCTTAAAAAGATATACGGATAATGGCACGACGGCCCGGTCGGCTTCCATCCCCAGTATACTTTCAACCCCCGAGCCCAGGACAGCCAGGGGATGGTCTTCCGTTCCCAATTCGAATTTGCCGGTCTTTATTTTCCCTGCCACACCCGTCACCCGGGTATATTTTTCGTCTACGCCCTTCAGGTATGCGATGGCCCTCGACTCCCCATTTTCCAGCAGGGCCTTATCCTCCGCTATCAGAGACAAGGCATTTACCCCTTTTACACCAGCCAGCTGTCTTAGCTGTTCGGAAGTAAGCATGATGGTCTTACCGGCTGCCGGGGTAATCTTCAGATCGGGATAAAAGCTGGTATACAGGGATTTCACCAGGTCCTCAAAACCATTGAATACGCTTAATACCAGGATCAGGGAAGCAGCCCCTACCACGATAGCGGCCATGCTCACCCAGGCGATGATATTGATGGCATTGGTAGATTTTTTTGCTCTGAAATAGCGCCAGGCGAATAAGAAATTCAAGGCTTGGTTTTTAATGGTTCCGGGCCCGGTCATGGATCAATAGCGGGCTTCCCTTCTCCGGGATTTTCTTCATGCAGCTTCCGGAACAAGGCGTCCATCTTGTCCGCATGTTCCAGGGTATCGTCCTGAAAGTATTCCAAAATGGGGATTCTTCGTAATTGGTGTTTGACGCGGGCAGCCAGCTCCCGTTTGATCTCCCAGCCCCTCTCTTCTATCTTTTTCAGGGCTGCCGCCGAATCCTTCACCTGGAAGAAGCTGAGATACACCCTGGCCTCCAGCAGATCCGGGGTCACTTTTACCGCCGTGAGGGACACCAGGCCCCCTTCTATCATACCCAGGCCCAGACGCTGAAATATATCGCTTATTTCCTGCATCAGTAAGGCGCTTACCTGTTTCTGTCGTTTTCCTTCTTGCATAACTATTTGCTGAATACAATGTAATACTATGTAAATTTACGGTTTTTTATGGTCAAGAAGTTCTCCCGCATCCTCCAATACCTGTCAAAATACAGGGGTAAATTAATAGTATATCTCATTTTTACCCTGTTGTCCACCTTATTCGGCGTTATTTCCATCGGTATGCTGAGCCCCTTTATTTCGATCCTGTTCAAGGGTGCGAATACGGCGGCGCAGTCTGTTTCCATCAACACCAATGCTGTCGGTTCGTTAAAGAATATCATCGAAGACATTGTGCATACCCATGGGACCATCTGGGGTCTGGCTGCCATCTGTGCTTTTATCCTTGTCAGCACCATCCTTAAAAATGTCTTTTATTACTGGTCGTCCTATATCTCCTCCCCTATCCGCAGCGCCACCATCACCTTCCTTCGCAATGATGTCTATTCAAAGATCCTGGCCCTGCCCATCGGTTATTTCACGGAAAGAAGGAAGGGGGATCTTATCTCCCGGATGACCAATGATATTTATGAGATCGAATCTTCCGTCGTCAGTACGCTGGAAGGCCTTATCAAGGATCCGCTGACCATTATCGGTTATCTCGCCTATATCATATATCTCAGCCCCCGTCTCTCGTTGTTCCTGCTGATCATGCTGCCCGTTACAGGATTCCTCATCGGCCGCATCAGCCGGACCCTCAAACGTCAGTCGAAGGACGCCGCCATCCAACTGGGGGAAAGTCTCTCCATATTGGATGAGACCCTCAGCGGCATCCGTATTATCAAGGGTTTCGGGGCGGAGCTTCTCCTGAAAAAGAAGTTTGTAGAAGTCAATGACGCCCTCTATCACACCCGTAATAAAATGAATTTCCGCCGGGACCTGGCCTCTCCCCTTACCGAAGTGCTGGGGATCGCCATCCTGTCCATCATCCTTTTCTATGGCGGGCGGCTGATCCTGGAGACAGGCGGGCAGGGCTTCACCGGAGGTGACCTGATCACCTATATCTCCATATTCGGGCTGTTGATCAACCCGGCCAAGACCCTCTCCACCTCCTTCTTCAATATCCAGCGGGGCGCCGCAGCAATGGAAAGAGTGGAAGAGCTGCTGAAAGCACCCGTCGTCATCCTGGATGACCCCCAGGCTAAAAAACTGGAGGCTTTTTCCGAAAAAATTGAATTCCGCAATGTCGGCTTTTCCTATGAGGACGTCGGCATCCTGAAAAATATCAACCTGGTCATCGAAAAAGGCAAGACCGTTGCCCTGGTAGGCAGTTCCGGCGCCGGCAAATCAACCTTAGCCGACCTCGTCCCCCGGTTCCATGACACCAGCTCCGGAGAATTACTGATCGACGGGGTGAATATAAAGGACTACTCCCTGCGAACGGTTCGCGCACAAATGAGCATCGTTACGCAGGAGCCCATTTTATTTAATGACACCATTGCCGCCAATATTGCCCTGGGCAAGCCCGACGCTACCCAGGAAGAGATCATCGAGGCCGCGAAAATCGCCAATGCCCATGATTTCATCACCCGCAAAGAGGAAGGTTATCAGACCAATATCGGCGACCGGGGCAGCAAACTCAGCGGCGGGGAAAGACAGCGGCTAACCATCGCCAGGGCCCTTTTGAAAAATCCCCCCATCCTCATCCTGGATGAAGCCACCTCTTCCCTGGACACGGAGAGCGAACGCCTGGTCCAGGACGCTATCAATAAAATGATGCAGCACCGCACCAGCATTGTTATTGCCCACCGGCTCAGCACCATCCGCCATGCCGACGAGATCATCGTCCTGCAAAAAGGCCAGATCGTGGAAAGGGGCACTCATGATGAGCTGATCCGGCTGAATGGGTTTTATAAGAAGCTGGTGGATATGCAGGAAGTGAAATAA
>DATJJD010000274.1:0-5575 GCA_035492545.1 Puia sp. | reverse complement strand
TCTCTATTACAACATGCTCTTTTTGCTCTACATGAAAGTAATTGGGGCATAGCAAAAAAAAATTGGTCCGAGGCATTGGGCCCTGCAAGTAAAACTTCTCCGGAAATGATTAATAACGATTGGGCCAGGGCTGCAGCAATCACTCAAAAATTAGGATATGGCCAACAATTGATAGATCTGTTCGAAGAAAATGCTTATGACCGCCAATTCCGCCCTTTCTTTGAAGCTTTAAAAGCACTCGAACTGGGCAGTGAAGATTATTTATTAAATGTGGCCGAAGAAGTCCGGGAACCTGCAAAGAAAATTTATCAATTTATGAACCATTACAAGCAATAACCATTTATAAGTAAATATTTAGCGGCCCCGTAGCTTGTAAACACCCTGCTGAATTCTTATATTCGGCCATGGGCAAAGAGGGCCAAATCCACGACCAAGCACCGAATACTGCTCAGCCAGCAGCTCATTCTTCCTCAAAAGAGGGCATCGCCCTGCCCGCCGTACCTGTTTTTCAACTAGCCCATAACGGCAAAAAAACGATGGCGGAAGTACCCGGGTTGGTGACGAACCTACAGGAAATGGGATTCCTGGCTGATGACGAACAAAGGAACCAGTTGGTCCGAATGCTTGCCATGAACAAAAATTTCGAAGAGTCGGACATCATAGCCGTATTTATGGGAGATGCAAAGCTGGGGTCCGCCGATATAGCGCCGGCAATGGAAAGTAAAGAAAAAAAGAGAAAGCAGGAAGACAGTGATTTAGAAGAGGGGAGTGACTTTGATGTAAAGCCATTTGCCGCAGCAGCGGGCCTTGCCAGGGAAGAACGGATCGAGGTGAAATTCCCACCCAGGACACGGGCTATCCTTGTGTGGGCAGGGTCGGCCCTGACCGAATTTCAGCTGGCGCCGATCCGACATGCTTATATCAGCGCCTATGGCGACAGACCCCTCAAAGGGCAGGGTGAAATGGATGAAGAGGCCGGATTAATTGAGAAGACAGCCAAATTCGAGCTTCTTCCCGTTAGCAAGGGCGCCATTCAGCAGGCCCTGGAGCAGGAGTTTATTCATGCTGAGGTGGTCAACACCATTTGTAAAAAACTCGATGCCGTGGGATTGGTTCCCACGGTTATAAGACCACCGGATTCAAGCCTGATCAGGCCCAAGGCTTTATCAGGAGTGCCCTGGCTCCCCCTGGGAAGTAAGATCGATCTTTCAGAAGCAGCCAACAGCATCCTGATCACGGTCGGCCATGGAGGTCCTGGAGGTCACACCAATTTTCCAGGACAGGGACTTCTTGACTATACAAAGATCAGGGCCTTATTGGGCATTCCGGATATCGGGTCCGCCGTCCTGTATATTCCTCTTCAATGTTTTCCTCAAAAGGCGGTGAGGGCGGGTAAAGCAGGCGGGGCATATTCCGTCAGCATATTCAATGAAGAAAAATCCGACGACGGTGAAATGAAGGACTGGATTGAAGCTCATCTCAAAAGTGAAATCATCCAATGGGCCGAAAGCCGCGTTGGAAAATAAGTAAATTCGAACTTCCATTATGGGCAAAGAAGACCGGATCCACGAAAAGAAACCAACGACCACGCAGGCAGCAGCCGAACATTCCTCCAAAGGCGGGCTAAGTCTCCCCCCCGTACCTGTCTTCAGCCAGGTGACGCAGCTTATGCACAGAAAGAAAAGAACCCAGAGTAAAGAAGATGGTCGTGACAACAAACAAAGGAAGCTTACGCATTCCTGGGAAAGGGAAACCGACGAGGTTGAGGAGGGTGACCAGGGTGGCGGGATCGGGACGGAAGATTGGGGATTCCCGGACTTCCAGGAAGAGGTAGAAGAAAAAGCAGATCAGTATAACGACGATGAGGTACAGGAGACCGCCTTCGATTTCAAGATCGAGGAAGAAAAGAAGGAAGAACTACCTGTTGTGCCCACGCCGGTGAAGGGAAAAAAAGAAAAGAAAGTGGCCCGGAGGGAGAAAGAGGAGGAGGCGCCCGCTGAAGAACCAACGTCAAAGGTGATTGACCGGTCGGAAGATTTTGGCGAGTATGGAAATTTCCTCATCGATAAGCTGGAGTTGACCAAGGTTCCGGGAGCAAAAGCCTTCTTCGACTGGCTACGGGAGAAGAAAATAACGATCCGCTTTATAAGAAGCAACCAGGGCAGGGGCGCCCGGGGCGAGACTTTCCTGGAGATAAAGACCGGAGATCATTTTATAACCATCGATGATCCGGCAAAACCTTTTACCGGCTGGGGCGATATCACAAAAGATACGGAGATGCGGATCCTGATCAAGATATACAAAGCAAAAAGTGAGAAAGGATATGTCGACCCTATTCACGAAATTGTGGTACATGGCATGCGGTATAAACCGCTGATCGAAAGCATTCACCAGATGCAAACGGCCAGCAACGAAACGGAGTCGGCCCTCCTCTATCATTTTTATCTCGAATACGGCGATATCTCCGCCTTGACCCAGCATCATACCCATGGCAGCGAGCTCAGGAAAGGGTCTATGAAGAGTGGTTACGCGGAATATGAACCTCTTGTAAAAGAGCAAATGGCGATTATGAAACAAGAAGGGGGTACGAGAAAGGGAAAGACCTGGGCGGAGCAGCTGGAGACATCTGCCAAAAAAGATGTGGACATGCAGGCAGAAGGAAAAGGTGATGTCGAGGCGGACAGGACCTATGAAGATCATTCCATGGAGCTGCTGATCGCCTGGCTGGCAAACAAGAATATAGAAAAAACCCAGCGGGTTTCCTGCGAGACCTTAAGCACTCCCGATGAAGATTGGATCAACATTATCCTGTTGTATAATCAATACCTGATAGCCAGCGCCCAGTCCATTTGTAATAGTTCGGTCATACAGAGTGGTTTGGGTAAATTCAAAAAAATAGGCAGCATTCCGATAAGTACCTGGCTAAAACAGGGCACTTCGGACTTTAATATCGCCCTGTTGAATCATATTGCGACCACCGGGAATTTCGCCGGCGTGCCTTATGACCTTGAGAAAAGGAAAACCGGCACATCGGTGTCGCATGATCAGATCATCGGGGGCGTGCAAGAGCGGTTGCTACAACCCGAGATCCAGGCGCTGATCAACTATCGCCAGGCGCTGGCCAAAAAAATGGGAGATGGCTCCTTTGACTGGGAGCAGTTGAAAGCGGACGCTGTTAAAGGGAGGTTGGGGGAAAAATAATTTCCCGGGTAGAACAACAAAAATTGCCAATATGAAATATCTTTTTTTTACGGGGGTTGGTATTATACTCATCTGTTCTTTCAAGGGTTCCGGCCGGCCGGGTCGCATAGAGTCGGGGCCGGGCTGGGTATCCTTATTCAACGGGAAGGACTTTTCAGGCTGGGATACCTATCTTGGGCCCGAGCGGGACAGCAACGGGCGTACCCTCAGCGATGAACCTGTAGGACTGAATAAAGATCCCCGGCAGGTGTTCAGTGTCGTCAGCGATCCGTCGGCAAGTGGGAACACGGCAGGTGGCGGGACGATGGCCGGTGCGGGCGGTGGAAAAGTCATTCGTATCTCCGGCGAAGATGTCGGCGCCCTCACAACCAAAAAAGAATTTGAGAACTATCACCTGCAGCTATTATTCCGCTGGGGTTCCCTCAGCTGGGGGTCGAAAAAGAACAAAAAGAAAGACAGCGGTCTCCTCTATCATTCCGTCGGGCCTTATGGTGCCGATTTCGGCGCCTGGATGCGGTCCCAGGAATTCCAGGTCCAGGAAGGCGACTGCGGCGACTACTGGGGATGCGCCGGCGGGCTGGCGGATATTCCCGCCGTGAAAAAATCCGACAGCGAATATGTCTATGATCCGGCGGGGGCCCTGATGACCTTCCGGGCCGACAATACCATCGGCCGGCACTGTATCAAAAGATCGGATGCGGAGAAACCCTCCGGGCAGTGGAATACCCTCGATCTCTATTGCCATGGGGATACCAGCGTGCATGTCGTCAATGGCGTCGTGATGATGGTCCTCTACCACAACGGACAGGCAGACAAAGGGGCAATCGTGCGTCCCCTTACCAGGGGTAAGATTCAGCTTCAGTCGGAGGGGGCAGAAGTATTTTATAAAGGGATCAGGATCCAGCCTATTGGAAATATTCCGGGGGAATTGCTGGCGCATTAAACGCTGCCGGCCGGCCGCGGATCAGCTGTAGACATCCAGCAGCCCGTCAGGCAGCACCACGAAGACCTGGCGCTTCTTCTTATCGATGCGCTGCAGGGTGGCGTCATGAACGGGGATCAGGGCCTCCTTGCCCTTCCAATCGATCTTACAGAGCATCTGATGAGGCTGTTCGATCACCTCCAGGATCTCCCCCAGATGCTGTTCGTCCTGCCATAGCTGGAAGCCCACCAGGGAGATGGGGGCCGACTTGCCGGCGAAATGTTCGAAATCTTCTTCCGTCAGCCAGACTTCTTTCTGTACGACCTTACGGGCGGTCTCCTTGGTGTCCAGGCCTTCCAGCTTCAGAAAGATCTCCTCTTCGCTCTTCGCCCGGGCATTCTCGATAAACCAGGGCAGCATCTCGTCCTTTTTATCTTCCAGAAAGATCATCTTCAGGCCTTTCAGGCTTGTCTTGCGGCCCAGCCGGTGCAGCAGCACCAGCTCGCCCTGCAGTCCGAAGACCGCCACCAATTTTCCGATATTCCGATAACTTGTTGCCATAGTTAAGTGGGGTGCCACTTGAGGATGCCACAGGCATCCTGGCCGACGGCCCATCATTAGACTTTTTTGTCCGGGGCTATTTTTTGCCATAGCCCCGTGACAAAAAAGGAGGCCTGCGAAGGCCTCCTGGAGATTAATTGGAAAAATAAATACGCTTAAGCCTGAGCAGGTCCTTCCGGCCTTCTTTCTACTCTTCTTGCAGGAGGTCCACCGGGTCCCCTTCTGGGGCCTTTGTTCCTTCTGTTGTCTTCCTGGCGCTTCTTCAACTGGGCTTCGTGTTCGGTATGCCAGGTCTGGAATTTTACCATGGCGGCCGCATCATCGAAAAGCCCCAATTTGACTCCACGCAATAAGTGTTTCAGGTAGAGAACACCTTTGTAAGAAAGGATCCTGCGAACTGTATCGGTGGGTTGAGCACCTTTATGCAGCCAATCCAGCGCCTTTTGGCGATCTAATTGAACGGAAGCAGGAACAGTAAGCGGATTGTAAGTACCGATCTTCTGGATGAACTTGCCATCCCTCGGTGCACGGGCGTCGGCTACTACGATGAAATAAAATGGCCTTTTCTTAGACCCGTGGCGTTGCAGTCTGATTTTAACTGGCATCTTAAATAGAAATTTAAATGCGTGAACAAATAAGGTTACGATTTCAATTTTGGATCGCAAAGGTAGCGATCCGCTACTAATAATTCAAAAATAATACATCGAAATTTAACGTGCGAATCCTGCCGGCGAAATTTTATGAACGGAGGGCAAAATTAACACTTGGTTTTCCCTTAGTGGCTTTTCTCCTGCGGGAATGCCCCGTCAGGGTGGGGTTTGGGCCTTTTTGACACATTAGGACCAAATTGGGAAATCACCGTTTGCCCATCATTTTTCCCCCCATTCCCAT
>DATJJD010000273.1:0-5492 GCA_035492545.1 Puia sp. | reverse complement strand
AATAATGAGGGAGGAGTTAGTTCCCCCAAATCCAAAGGAGTTAGACAAAAATACATTTATATCTTTTTCAAGAGAACTTTTTACGATATTCAGTTTAGCAGAGTTCTCATCCGGGTTTTCAAAGTTGATATTGGGTGCGATAAAGCTGTTTTCCATCATTAACGTCGAATAAACAATCTCGCTGGCGCCGGCCATCCAGCATTCATGACCCGTCATTGACTTTGTCGAGCTGACGGGTGGCCGGTAAGCCCCGAAAACTTCGTCAAGGGCCTTGGCCTCACTGGCATCACCCGCAGGAGTAGACGTGGCGTGTGCATTAATATAATCTATTTCCGAAGCCGATATTCCGGCATCCCTTAATGCCATGGCCAGCGACCGTACAGGACCTTCCACCGTCGGATTGGAGATATGCCCCCCATTGGACGAAAAACCATATCCCACTACCTCTCCTAAGATGGGCGCCCCTCTTTTTAATGCCGACTCCAGGCTCTCCAGGATAACGGTTGCCGCTCCGCCACTGGGAATAAGGCCATCCCGATCCCTGTCAAAAGGCCTGGACGCCTTCGTAGGGTCCGATTCCAGGATCGAAAAAGCGGACAAGGCATCAAAACTGCCCATGGAATAATCATTGACTTCCTGGGCGCCCCCGCAAATGATACAATCCTGCAGACCACTCTTAATAAAATGATACCCTACACCGATAGAATGCGAACCGCTGGCGCAAGCAGCGCTGATGGTGAAATTGACCCCCTTCAGCTTAAAAATGGTGGCCAGGTTCATGGTTACCGTCGAATTCATGGTCTGAAAAACGTATCCTGACCCAACCAGCGTGGTATCCTTTTTCTTGCGGATAATATCGGTGCATTCTATAACAGACTTTGCCGTGCTGTCATTGCCATATAGGATACCGACTTCCTTTTGCTCCAGAAAATCAGCATCTATCCCGGCATTTTTTAATGCCTCCAGCGTAGCGACATAGGCATACTCGCCCTGCTCAGGCAGCATAATACGGGACCTCCTGTCCAACAATGCCTTTAAATTAGGCCTTTCGACAAAGCCCGTTAAGCCGCTGCGATAACCAAATTCTTTTCGGACAGGGTCGAATATAATACCAGACCTTCCTTGATACAGAGAATCCCGTACTTCGTCCAGGTTCTTTCCTATACACGAATAAATACCCATACCTGTAATCACTACTCTATTCATATTCGTAAACAATCTTACCGTACATAAATAACAAAAATTTCCTTAAACCACAAAAATAACTTAATTCCGGCACTTTTATTGCCTGCGACCCCCGTACCTTAACAAGTGGGGCATATTTTCCACACCCTCTGCAAACGCAAAATAATATTAAACAAGTGATTGAATATTAAGTTTTTATTAAAAATATGGGTAAATTATTTTTAGGAATACAAGCCTCCGTTGATGGACAAAACCTCCCCCGTGATATAGGCAGCTTCCTTCGAAGCAAGGAAGCCTACGGCGTGGGCAACTTCTTCCGGCAATCCGAACCTTTTTACCGGGATCATTTTGCTTAATTCTTTCTCTTCCAGCCCTTCGATCATATCCGTTTTGATAAATCCCGGGGCTACTGCGTTGACGGTAATTCCGCGCCTGCCTACCTCCTGGGCCAGCGCCTTGGTGGCGCCGATCACCCCGGCTTTGGCCGCTGAATAATTGGTCTGCCCAGGCAGCCCCTTCAGGCCCGAAAGACTGACGATATTGACGATCCTTCCGTATTTTTTGACCAGCATACCGTTTAATACCAACCGGGTTACATAGAAAAACCCATCCAGGCTGGTCCTCAGGACATTCTCCCATTGCTCGTCTTTCATCCACATCATAAGGACATCATCCTTGATACCGGCATTGTTCACCAGTATTTCAATATATTTATCTTCATGGGTTTCTATCCATTTGCCAAGAACCGCCTGGATATCTTCCTTGCGGGCAACATCAAATTGTAATAATTCGCCATCTCCGCCTTCCTGTCTTACCAGCGCCAGCGTTTTATCCGCTTCTTCCAGGTTAGACTTGTAATTGACCAGGACATAATACCCCATCTGCGCCATTTTAATACAGATTGCCTTGCCTATCCCTCTTGACCCACCGGTGACTAATGCACATTTCATTTGTAAAGCCTTTAAGTTTTAAATGTAAGATTAATGTTTATTTCTGATTCTTTGGGGGGGCTACCGGGCACGCACCTTTCCGGGATTTTGCCGGATGAAGGTTTCCCAGTTATCCGTTTTTTTACCGGAGCTCCTACCGGCCGGCCGGGACTTATCCGCAGAATGGATCTTATTGGGGGAACGATGCTGGAAGTGGTGGCATACTGCTACCGCCAGGGCATCGCTGGCGTCATATTCCTTGATTTCCTCACCCAGGTGCAGAATCGTTTGCAGCATTTTCCACACCTGCTCTTTTCCTGAATTACCGTTACCGGTAACGGATTGTTTGATTTTCCTGGGGGAATACTCGGTAACCGTCAGCCCGGCATGCATAGCCGTGGCAATAGCAACCCCCTGGGCCCGTCCCAGTTTGAGCATACTCTGTACGTTCTTGCCAAAAAAGGGAGCTTCAATAGCGAAATCATGAGGTTTGTATTCTCCGATCAACTCCTTCACCTTTTTATGGATCAGCCTTAGCCGCTCATAAGCATCACTGCGGGCAGCCAGCTTCAGCACCCCCATTGCGATCAGGCTGATCTCATTGCCTGAACATAACACAAGGCCATACCCCATAATTACGGTACCCGGATCTATCCCCAGAATTATTTTAGATTGTTTTTGCAAGAGTAAGGCTATTTTTGATACTGATTGACTGCTCGTGCGACTGAACAAAAATATCAAAATAATACTCAACTATTTCATAGGACCCCTGGTATTCCTCCTTCTTTCCTGGTTTATCTGGCGGCAGGTGGTCCGGCAACCCGACTGGCGGGGCTCTCTGGATAAGATATGCCTGGCGATGAAGGGCCCTCAGCAATGGAAATTATGGTTAGTAGTGCTGCTCATGCCCCTTAACTGGGGGATAGAAGCCCGTAAGTGGCAACTGGCCCTCCGCCCTGTTGGCGGTATCTCTTACTTCAATGCCTTTAAAGCCATTTTCACCGGCGCTACCATGGCATCCTTTACACCCAACCGGATGGGTGAATACCTGGGCCGGATTTTATACGTGAAAGAAGGCAAACGCCTTAAAGCCATATCCCTGACCATCGTTTGCAGCATCGCTCAGTTGCTGATCACCCTCACTATTGGGATAGCCGGCCTCTTTTACATGCGACAGACCCTGCATCAGCAGACCTCCTTTTCCCATGGGCCCTACCTGGAATTTTGGCTGAACAGCTTGCTGGGCGTCGCCGCCCTGCTGTTGTTAAGTTTAACAATTATTTATTTTCGCCTTTCCCGCGTCCTGCGTATCCTGGGAAAAATACCCGGATCCACGAAATACCTGGCCTATATAAAAGTTTTAGAAAATTTCGATGCAACGATCTTATTGCGGATTTTGTTCTTATCTTTTGCCAGATATATTGTATTTATTGTTCAGTATGGCCTGGTATTTCCCCTGTTCGGGGTATTTCTCAGCCTCGGGCAGACCTGGAGTGGGGTCAGCATGGTTTTTTTGGTAATGGCTCTTGTTCCTACCTTCACTTTCCTGACGGAGCTGGGGCTCCGATGGGAAGCGAGTATACAGGCGCTTGAACTGTTCAGTACGAATACGGTCGGTATCTTTGCCGCCTCTTTTGCTATCTGGCTGATCAACCTGATTATACCGGCGTTGATAGGGAGTTTGCTAATTTTAAGCATCAAATTATTCAAAAATAAATGAGAGTATTTATTACAATTTGTATCCTGCTGTTAACGGGGCTGTCTCTTCCCTTAAAGGCAGGTGATGAATTTTGCGGCGTCCATAATACTGCCTTTCAGGCGGGGGAAACCATCACCTATAAAGTACTCTATAAATTGGCCAACGTATATGTTGGGGCCGGGGAGGCTGTTTTTACCAATACGCTCGAGCACATGAGCGGAAAAGATGTCTATCATATAGTAGGGGACGGAAAGACCTATAGTTTCTATGACAAGTTCTATCGGGTAAGAGACCGGTACGAAAGTTACATCGATACCGGCACCCTCCAGCCTTTAAAGTTTATCCGGAATATCAACGAAGGCGGTTATAAAACCTACGAGAACGTCACTTTCGTAAAAGCCACCAATACCGCCGTCACCACGGAAGGCGTTTATAAAGTGCCCTCCTGCATTCAGGATGTGCTCAGCGCCATTTTCTATGCCCGGAATATCGACTGGACCCACCTCAAACCCGGCGATAAGATCCCTTTTGACATGTTCCTGGACAGGCAGGTCTATCATTTATACATCCGTTACCTGGGTAAAGAGACGATACGAACAAAATATGCGAAATTCCGCACCATCAAGTTCAAACCCCTTCTGATCAAAGGCACCATCTTCGAAGGCGGTGAGAAAATGACGGTCTGGGTCAGTGACGACCCCAACCATATCGCCCTGCGTGTGGAAAGCCCCATCAGCGTGGGAAGCGTCATCGTCGACATGATTAATTACAAAAACCTTCGCCACCCGCTCTCCTCTCTCGTCGATCTATAGTTATTTTAACATATATAATTTTTGTTGAGGCAAAATGCTTCGGAAAACCACAAAAATTCCGAGTAGAATCCCTCGATTTTAAAAAGTAATTCTTTTGGAAAAATGATCCTGGAACTGCTAAAGCCCGAACACACCCATTGCCTTTAACGGACACATTTATTGGCAAAAACGACACGGCTATTAAAAAATTATTCCTTCCGGCACTCCTCTTTTTAGCAGCGCGAAAAAAGTTTAACAAATTTTTACCCTCTATGCCCGAATAATTTATTTGCCTAGTTTGGTGTTATCAATTTTAATCCTGCCCTGGTTATCTAAACACTACCATTAAACGACTTATTAAAACTTACTTATGAACCAACCTTACCTTAGACCAGGGACAGGCTATGCTATGCCTGCACCTACACGCCCCCTGAATTATTTCTTTTTTTGCTTCCATTCTTTTCTTAAAAATTTATTTACTCATTCATCCTGACGGCATTCGGGCTATCGCATCCCGGTAATGACGCGTCCTGTTTTATTTAAGCGCCGTTGAACAGCTTGCGCTGGTGGCGTAAGGGGATTCTTGTCCCATTAATCCTTAATTCATGTTATGAAGCAGTCTTTATTGCTATTAGGTTTTTTTTGCCTGGCAGATGGTCTTTCCGCACAATATGTCTACACAATCAAAGCTGATAGTGTAAAGATCACCAACTGCGACTCTGCCGAACTGATCATCGAAAATCATACGCAGGGCGTGCCCGGCTTCCTGTTCAATACAGGCAATGGCCGGACGATATTCAAAAAAGCCCTTATGCAATTGGATGATTCCACCTACCTGGTGGGGTCCGATACTTTGCATACCAACCGGCCTTCTTACTGGAAGGCCAA
>DATJJD010000272.1:0-7906 GCA_035492545.1 Puia sp. | reverse complement strand
CTTGCCGCCAATCTCGAACTTTAACAGCATGAAACTGTTCTTTTTATCGAGGAATAGCTTTACATTGGCTTCGCAATTACGAAAATCCTGCTGCTGGTATGCTTCAAAGAACTTATCGGTTATCCGATAGCTAAACTCATGAATACCAGCCTTAAGGCCCACAAACGCTATTTCAAATTCCATGCGGCTGCTCATGAGTGCTTTTTAAAGAGCTTGCAAAGGTACGGATAAATAATTAGAAATCAGGTTTCCCCTTTTAAATATTTACACATTCGGGGGGCAATTGTGGAAAATTCCCCTTGGTTTTTCCGACAAGGCCCAAATGTAGTACATTTTTTGTAACTGATTAATAATCAATTCATATCTCCCGGGCCTTCCCTCCTTGTTTACCTTCCTATTCCCCTCCCATTCAAACTTCTTACTTTTACCCCCATGAAACTCCTGATTGTCGAAGACGAACAGACGTTGTCCGATAGCATCGTAAGTTATCTGCAGCAAAAAGATTTTATCTGCGATAGGGCAGACGGTTATACCAGCGCCCTGGAAAAGATCGATCTGTTTGATTATGACTGCATTTTGCTCGACATCAACCTGCAGGACGGCAATGGACTGGAATTATTAAAAGAGCTGAAGACGAATCGTAAGACCGACGGAGTATTGATTATCTCCGCCCGCAACTCCCTGGAAGATAAAGTTACCGGCCTGCAACTGGGAGCCGACGACTACCTGGCCAAACCCTTTCACCTGTCAGAGTTGGGGGCTAGGGTAACCGCCATCATCCGCCGCAGGAATTCTGCAGGCAACAACCTGATCCACCTGGAAGAGATCCATATCGACACCCAGGCCAGAGCTGTTACCGTTAACGACCGGCCCCTGGACCTCACCCGCAAGGAATACCAACTGCTGCTGTATTTTGCCTATAATAAAGGACGCGTCGTTTCTAAAAATGCTATTGCCGAACATCTGTGGAGCGATGAGACCGGCGGTGCCGCCAATTATGATTTTATCTATACCCATATAAAAAACCTCCGCCGTAAATTGGTGGACGCCGGCTCCCCGGATTACATTCATTCTGTTTATGGGATGGGTTATAAATTCGCATTATAATAGCCCCTTTTCAAAAAACCAGCATTCCATGAAGTTATTCACAAAATATAGCCGCGTCAACATCATCGCCAGCATCCTGGCCCTGCTGCTGGGCAGCATCGGGTATTATTTCGTTATCCGGTCTGTTCTCCTCCACCAACTGGACGACACCCTGAAGATCGAAGAAGCTGAGATCCTCAGCTTTGTAAAAACCCATGACCGTCTCCCCGAACCCGCCAACTACCGCGACCAGAAGATCGAGTTCCTGCCGGCACAATCACCCGTGCCGAGGAAATTCATCAATACCACGCGCCTCGACGAGCACCATCAGGAAGACCGCCTTTACCGGGAACTTTTATTCTCCGTAATGGCAGAGGGCCGGCTATATACCGTGTCCGTGTCCATGTCGGAAGAAGAGACGGAAGACCTCCTGGAATGGATCATGCTCATCACAGCAGCTATGATCCTGCTATTGCTGGGCTGCCTTTTTTTGGCCAACCGGCTCTTGCTTCGCCGCATCTGGCAGCCATTCTATGGCACCCTGGAAGCCATGCGCCAATTCAATCTTTCCAGTCGTAAACCCCTTCCCGCCCGCGACAGCGGCATAGAAGAATTCAGGAATCTGGATACAGCCGTAGAGCAGATGACCGGTAAGATCCTGAAGGACTATGAAATGTTAAAAAACTTTACCGACAATGCTTCCCATGAGATGCAGACGCCCCTGGCCATCATCAATTCCAAACTGGACCTCATGATCCAGGACCAGGGCCTGGGAGAAGGGCACCTCCGGCAGTTACAGGCTATGTACGACGCTGTGGGACGTTTGAGTAAACTCAATCAATCCCTGCTTTTACTGACCAAGATCGAAAACAATCAATTCGAACATACGGACCCGGTAGCCCTGGCCTCCCTCATCGAAGAAAAGCTGGTCTTATTCGAAGACCTGATCAAAGCAAGGGGCCTCACAGTCGATACCCGGCTGGACAACGGAAATCTCCGGATGAATACCTACCTGGCCGACATCCTGTTGAACAATTTGCTGATCAACGCCATCCGGCACAACCAGCATGAAGGTGAAATAACAATCCGCCTGTCGGAAAACGATCTGTCGATCAGCAACACCGGACTGGCCCTTCCCTTCGATCCCGCCACCATTTTCGACCGCTTCACCAAAGGCAGCCATTCGGACGGGACCGGGCTGGGACTCGCCATCGTCAAACAGATCTGCGACAACTATGGATTCCCTTTATCGTATGCCCGGCAGGGTGATTGGCATACCTTCCGTATAGGGCTGCCCTTGCGGCATCTTTCCCCGGCCTCTATTGCCTGACTTACCGTTTCCCGCTTCAGAATTTCGCCAAAATAGCAATTTAGCTTGCAGCCGTAATGAATAAAACTTCTTTTTTTACAGCGGGTTGGGGCCTGTTCCTGGTGGTACAGGTCATCGTCACCCCCATCTTTGCCCAACCCGGCCTGCCCCCGGGCCAGTCAGACCGCCCGGCCCAACCCGGCTCCGCGGCCCCTTATCCGCAGTCCCCGGCCCCTTATCAGCAGTCCCCGGCCCCTTCCGCGGGCAACCTGGGCTTTTATCTTCAAACGGCCTTACAGAACAGCCCCCTGCTGAAAGATTACGAAGGCCAGGTACTGGCCGGACAGGTGGATAGTGAGATCATCCGGGCAGGGTACAGACCCCAGGTGACAGGCTCCAGCATCAATACCTATGCACCCATTATCCACGGATATGGTTATGACAATGCGATCAGCAATGGAGGTAACTTCAGCACGTTGGTAACGGTCAACAAGACCTTGATCAGCCGGCGCCGCCTGGATGCCCGGTTCGGTACGATCCAGCTCCAGAATGAAGGCCTCCGGAATACGGCAAAGATTTCCGAACAGGACCTGAAAAAAAACGTAACAGCTCAATATATTACCACCTATGGAGACTTGCAGCAATTGAACTTCAACCGGGAGGTATACACCCTCCTGCAAAAAGAAGAGAGCCTCCTCAAAGACCTCACGGAGAAGAATGTTTATCGTCAGACGGACTACCTGGCATTTCTGGTCACCCTCAAACAGGAAGGGCTTCTCGTGCAGCAATTGCAGATACAATATCAGAACGACTACAACACCCTGAACTACCTCTGCGGCATCGTGGATACAACGGCTACCCCATTACAGGACCCTGACCTGCAGCTTCAGCCCCTGCCGGATATTACCAACTCGGCCTTTTTCCGGCAATATCATATCGATAGTCTGCAACTGCGTAATAGCCGGACGCTGATCGATTTCGGCTACAAGCCTACGGTAAATCTATACGCTGACGGCGGTTATTCCTCGACACTGGCTTATCAGGCATATAAAAATTTCGGCACCAGCTTCGGCATAAGCCTCAGCGTACCCATTTACGACGGCCACCAGCGGAAAATGCAATACAGTAAACTGGATATTGCCGAGCGCACCCGCACCGGATACAAGGATTTTTTTACCCGGCAATACAATCAGCAGATCGCCCAGCTGTCCGCCCAGTTGAAAGCTACGGAAGAACTGATCGGCCAGATCAATGAACAGGTAAAATACTCAGAGACCCTGATCACCGTCAATGGCAAACTGCTGGGCACCGGCGACGCTAAGATTGCAGACTATATCCTGGCGCTCAGTAATTACCTCAATGCAAAGAACCTGCTGACACAAAATAATATCACCCGCTTGCAGATCATCAATCAAATTAATTATTGGAATCGATGAATGAATACACGTCCACATCCCGATATTGCTCCCTTTCCGAAGCCTTCCGGAATGCCCTCTATAGCCTCTTTTGGCTAACCGCCCTGGTTTTGGCCGCCTGCAACCATCAGCCCGCACAGGAGACAGCCAGCGGAAAAGACTCGGCCAGCGCTAAAAAGCCGGCAGACGAAGCCGCCGCTGATTCAGTGGATGCCGGCACCCCCGTTACTGTCGCTTCCATCAGCCGGGAGCCGCTGAATGATTATATCGAATTGAATGCCGTCTCCGCCTTTCTGCAGAAAAGCTATGTTAAAGCTAACGCAAATGGATATTTGCAATCAGCCGATATCTACCCGGGCAAATATGTGGAAGTAGGACAGGAGCTGTTTACCCTCAAGACCAAAGAGGCGCAGAGCATCGGCAACTCCATCAAATTACTGGACTCCACCCTGAAATTCTCCGGCCTCAACCGTATCAAAGCAGGCCAGCATGGCTATATCACACAGCTCAACCACCAGTCGGGGGATTATGTCCAGGACGGCGAGCAACTGGCGGTCATCAGCGACCGGAACAGCTTTGTATTCCTGCTGGACCTTCCTTACGAACTAAGGCCCTATGTATTGCGCCAGCACACGGTGGACCTGCTGCTGCCTGATGGAGAAAAGCTTACCGCAACGCTGGGACCGGTTATGCCAACCGTAGACTCCGCCTCCCAGACACAAAACGTGGTGCTGCGGGTTAACACGACCCATGCCATCCCGGAAAATCTGATCGGCAAAGTGCGGATCCTGAAGACGGCCCGCAACAGCACCCAGTCCCTTCCCAAAGCCGCTTTGCTGACAGACGAGACCGAGAGCGACTTCTGGGTTATGAAATTGATCGACAGCGCTACCGCCGTTAAAGTCCCTGTTAAAAAAGGGATAGAGACAAAGGATAAAGTGGAAATTCTGTCCCCCGTATTTTCTCCGGCAGATCGCATCCTGGTTACCGGTAATTATGGATTGCCGGACACGGCAAAGGTGAAAGTAGGAGAGGCCCTCCAATAATTTCTTAAAAAGAAAAGCATTATCTTGAAAAACTTCTTTGTTTCATACAAAAATCCCCTCACCGTTACCCTGGTGATGATCATCCTGGGCGGGATGTTCGCCTATAGCAGGCTCCAGACTTCCCTGTTCCCGGAGATCACCTTTCCTAAAATAAAGATCATCGCAGATGCCGGCCTTCAGCCGGTCAGCAAAATGATGGTCACCGTGACCAAACCCCTGGAGAACGCCATCAAACAGGTACCCGATCTGCAATATGTTCGCAGCACCACCAGCCGGGGCAGTTGCGAGATCTCGGCCTTCATGGACTGGAAAGCGGATATCGATCTCAGCCAGCAACGCATTGAATCGAAGATCAATGAGATAAAGAACAACCTTCCCCCCGAGACACAGATCACGGTGGAAAAAATGAACCCCTCGATCCTCCCGGTCATGGGTTATACCCTGGAGACCCATGACCGATCTCCCATCGAACTGAAACAACTGGCTAACTATACCATCAAGCCTTTTCTTTCCCAGGTCGCCGGCGTTTCCGAGGTCCGTATCATCGGGGGAAAGACAAAGGAATACTGGATTACCCTGGACGCTCAGAAAATGAGCACCCTGTCCATCACCCCCGATGTGCTGAATACCTCCATCGGGCAGACAGGTTTCGTCAAATCCAACGGTTACCTGTCCGATTACCATTTCCTCTACCTGACAGTGACGGATGCGACGGTACGTACAAAAGAAGATATCGGCAACATCGTTATTCGCAACACGGGCAAAAGAGTGATCCTGCTAAAAGACATCGCCGCCATCGATATAAAAGAAGCGGTAGAATATACCAGGATCAATGCTAATGGGAAAGAAGCCGTTCTGGTCGCCGTCATCAAACAGCCCAATGCCAACCTGGTAGACCTCTCCACGGCCATGGAAGCCAAGGTGAACGAACTGAGAAAGATCCTCCCCAAAGGTGTGATCATCCAGCCCTACTATATCCAGGCTGACTTCGTCAATACCTCAGTCAGGAGTGTCACCGATAGCCTCTGGATCGGCCTGGCCCTGGCCATCATCGTAGCTATTATCTTTCTACGCTCCCTGAAAGCCAGCGCCACTATCCTGATCACGATCCCGGTGACCCTTTGCCTGACCCTGATCGTGTTATATGCCATCGGATATACCTTTAATATCATGACCCTGGGCGCCATCGCCGCCGCCATCGGCCTCATCATCGATGACGCCATCGTAGTGGTGGAGCAGATCCATCGTACCCATGAAGAACACCCGGAAGAACCTACCACCAACCTATTGCAAAAGGCGATCGGCTACCTGTTCCCGGCCATGCTGGGATCTTCGGTCAGCACCATCGTCATCTTTGTCCCCTTTGTGCTCATGAGCGGAGTGGCGGGAGCTTATTTCAAAGTACTGACCAATACGATGATCATCACCCTGATCTGCTCTTTTTTCGTCACCTGGATCGGACTTCCCGTTATTTACCTGTTACTGACCCGACGGCGGAAAACCACCCGTAAGGTCAAACCGCACAATGTGAAGAATCAGCGATGGGTTGCCTTCTTTATCCGGCGTCCCTGGCTGAGCCTGATTATGATGGTAGGTCTGGGATGGCTGATATGGTTTATTGTACCGCAGCTGGAGACGGGTTTCCTGCCGGAGATGGACGAAGGCAGTATCGTATTGGACTATAACTCGCCTCCCGGCACTTCCCTGCAGGAGACAGACAGAATGCTGCAGGAGGTAGAAAAGATTATCGTTAAAATCCCGGAAGTACAGGCTTATTCCCGCAGAACAGGTACGGAAATGGGCTTCTTTATCACGGAACCTAACAGGGGAGACTACCTGATACAGTTAAAAACAGACCGTACAAGGTCTACCGACGAAGTGATCAGTGACATCCGTAAAAAGATCGAGGCCACACAACCAGCTTTGCGGGTGGATTTCGGGCAGGTCATCGGCGACATGCTGGGAGATCTGATGACCTCTGTACAGCCTATCGAACTGAAGATATTCGGGAATAACCCCCAGACCTTGCAGGACCTGTCCAAACAGGTAGCCGATATCATATCCAAAGTGGAGGGAACGGCCGATGTTTTCAATGGCATCGTCATTGCCGGTCCTTCCGTCAGCATCGAGCCCAACTACGCACGCCTGGCTCAATTCGGCCTGACCCCGGCTAACCTGCAATACCAGCTGCAGACGGCCCTTGAAGGAAATATAGTAGGCACCCTGCCAGAGAAAGAGCAGCTTTCCAATATCCGCATCGTTTATCCGGGGAGCCGTACCCTCAGCGTGGCGGACATCAGCCGCCTGCCCATCTTCCTTCCCAATGGACAATTGAAGCCCATCACGGATCTGGCCATTGTTTCCGTCAAAGCAGGGGACGCGGAGATCCAGCGGGAGAACCTGCAATCCATGGGTGTCGTCAGCGGCCGCCTGGAGGGCAGGGACCTCGGCAGCGTCATCAAAGACATCCAGCAGCAGGTAGGCAGTAAGGTCGCCTTACCCCAGGGATATCATATTGAATACGGAGGCGCCTATGCTGATCAGCAAAAATCCTTCAGCGAATTGCTGATCATTCTCATCACCGCCAGCCTGCTGGTCTTCGGTGTCATTCTCTTCCTGTACCGGGAATTCAAAGTAGCCCTGTTGATCCTCATCGTGGCCGTATTGGGCATATCCGGAAGTTATCTGGCTTTATATCTTACCCATACTCCGCTGAATGTAGGCAGCTACACGGGCCTGATCATGATCGTGGGCATTATCGGTGAAAATGCCATCTTTACCTTCCTGCAATTCAGGGACACCCTGCACACCCATTCCGTGGATGAAGCCGTGATCTATGCCATCTCCACCCGGCTCCGTCCAAAGCTGATGACGGCCCTGGGTGCGATCATCGCGCTGCTGCCCCTGGCCCTGGGAATTGGGACGGGCGCGCAGCTGCATCAGCCCCTGGCCATTGCCGTGATTGGCGGTTTCGTTATGGCCCTGCCCCTGCTGCTCATCGTGCTGCCATCTATGCTAAGGCTGCTCTATCGGGGGCAGGATAAGAAGGC
>DATJJD010000271.1:0-6957 GCA_035492545.1 Puia sp. | reverse complement strand
ACCTCCTTCCTCATACCCTATATAACCGGGAGGAGCGCCGTACAACAGGGCCGCGGCATGCTGTTCTTTAAACTCCGACATGTCGAACCGGATCATAAAGGACTCGTCCTGGAACAAAAATGAAGCCAGTGACTTGGTAAGTTCGGTCTTGCCCGTACCGGTGGGCCCCAGGAAAAAGAAAGAACCTATGGGCTGTCCGGGTTTGCTGAGCCCCGACCTGGATTCCAGGATAGCCTCCGCAATGCTTTTTATAGCATGATCCTGCCCGATCAGCCGCTGTTTCAATACTTCTTCCATGTTGAGCAGCCGCTCTTTTTCCTGTGTCTGCACTTTTCCCAGCGGAATGCCGGTCTTATAGGATACGATGGCTGCCACATCACTCTTTTCCAGCGCGGCATGCTTATTTACCGCCCCAGCCTGCAGCGAAGCCAGCGCCAGCCCGATGTATTCCCTTACGGATTGTTCCGAGGTCATGGACGCCGGATCTTCTTCGGACTGGAAATAAGCCCATAAGATGGGACTTAGCTTATGCTTCATCTGAAGGTGCATCCACTGCCAGTCTTCCAGCGTATGCGGAGCGGTTCCCTGGTCTTCCAGCACCCATTGATCATATTGATTTTTTAACACTTCCAGGTCAGCCCCGGCCGTATCATTGATCATCCGAAGGGCTGCCATCGATCTGTCTACCAGGTCGATAGCCGCGTCCGGGAGCCGCCGGTCCTTTATATACCTTTTTGCCAGCCGTACGCTCTCTTTTATCGTATCATCGGACACCTTGATACCATGGTGCTGTTCATACCGGGGGATAATGCCCTGCAGCATGCGGAAGCAGACCAGGATATCCGGCTCTTCCACGGTCAATAGTTCAAATCGCCGGTTGAAGGCTTCATCATTTTCAATATATTTCCGGTATTCGTCCAGGGTTGTGGCTCCGATGAGCGTGATCTCTCCCCGGGCCAGTTCGGGCTTTAATAAATTAATGGCGCCTCCGGCCGGCCCGTTCTTGTCAATCAACGTATGGATCTCATCGATAAAGAGAATGGCTTTATCGAATTGTTTGATCTCCGAGAGAATACTTTTTAGCCGGTCTTCCACCTCGCCCTTATAAGAGGCCCCGGCGATCAGCGCCCCCGTGTCCAGTTCGAAGATACGGGCGGTATAAAGATGCTGCGGAACTTTTTGTTGCAGGATGGCCTGGGCAAACCCTTCTACCAGAGCCGATTTACCAACCCCGGCTTCCCCTACGACCAGTACATTCGGTTTGGATCTGCGGCAAAGGATCTCGGCCATCATACGGATCTCCTTATCACGGCCGACCACCGTATCCGTTTTACCTTCTTTCGCCTGCAGGGTCTTATCGACACAGTATTTCAACAGGGCATGCTGACCTCCTTTGCCGTTCTGCTTGCCGGCAGCGGCAGCGGATTTCCCCAGCACCGATTGTATTTCCTCTGTCTCGGTAACGGTCTGTATCAGTTCATCTCTCCTCAGGGGAAGGGTTTTAAGCTGCTCATAGGTGAAGCCCACACCCGGAGTGCTGATGGCCGCCAGCAGGTGCAGCGGTTCGATAGCATCCTTCCCCATCTTTAAACGGATATTGTCCGCCTCGTTCATCACTTCTTCCAGGGCAGCATCCCCGCTGACGAGATCCTTCGGAGAAGGCGATTTAGGGACGGACTCGATCCTCACTTCGGCCCACTCTTCCAGGTAATAGATATCCTTGTCCAGTTTCTTCAGGAGATCCTGCAGGCCGGCCTCTTTATGAAGGAGGGCCTTTAGCAGGTGGGCGGGCGTGAAAACAGCGTTGATATTCTCCCGGGCGATAGCCTGGGCGATCTTCACCACTTTTTTTGCATCGTCAGCTAGCAATATTTCCTGGGACAGAACCGGCATAAGCTTAAATTATTGAACGAAAAATTTATAATCCCAAAAAGCCTTTTTTCTTTTCTACGGTCACGGACATGGAAGTAATACAGCCGGTCGCTTCACTTTTGAACAGCAACACGGTGATCTTCTTTATCTTTTTCTTCTTCAAACCTTTCAGCTCCTGGCATAATGCCGTGAAGGTGATATTACCGGAATTATAGCTTACAGGGATGTTGACATTCCCACTGCACAAATAAGCGGAGAAGTCATCCGGCTTTTTATTACCGTCCACCACATCCATCAGCATACCCTCTATCTGCTCATGAGATACTTCGATCATTTTCGGCTTCTCTTCCGGTTTCTTCGGTTGTTCGGAAGGGTTGGGAAGAGGCGCCGTGGTTGGGTTGGGGGGCAGGATAAGGGGAATCACTTTGGGTTTGGGGGCCTCGGTCCGGACTTCTCTGGCTGCCCGTTTCTGGGCTTCTTTGTCTATGACATAGATTAACCGGTGAACGACGAGATCTGCCTTACCATTCACTCTCAGCAATATATTTTTTGGGCCGGCCGTCGTATAGGTATGGGTAGCCTTCCGGGTTTTGGAGTCCACCGTACCGGCATCTTCAAAATACCATTCCCAGCTGGTTGAATTAAGAGACATGTCTTCATAGCTTACCGGCTGGTTGACATAGGCGGTATCGGGCCCGTCGAAAATCTGCAGGCTGTTGTTGATCACTACAGGCGCTTCGGTGATGACTACGTTCTGTACTTCGGTGCACTCTCCATTCAACGTAACGGTAACGGTATATTTACCTGCATTTTTATATACATGGGTAGCGGTAGCATCGTGTTCCTCCACGTTGCTGGTATTATCTCCGAAATTCCAGGAGAAGGTTCCGCCATTCTGGGTGTTTGCTTTAAAGGTGATGACATTCCCTTCTACAAAGGCATTGGCATTGATCTGCATGGCGATGGGCGAACAGGGATGGGAAGTTGCATAACGAAACGCCAGTGTTAACAGCGCGACAATGCAAAGAATGGCCATGGTAATATACACCTGCTCATCCACCCTGAAAGTAGATGATAATCTTTTGTTCATGATACTAATCTTAAACGATGTTACCTGTTAATAGAGACGGATGCTTCTAATCCGGATAAAGGATAGGCAAGGATTCTTAAGGGGCAGAGACATGCAAGCGTGACAAGATAATAAATAAAACGAAATATGAAAAAGTATAACTACGATTTCCTGAAAATTAATGCTAACTTCAAGTCGGTTTTTGTCTACGCCCTGCTTAATTAGTCGCAAGATATGGAGGAATGGTAAACATCTATACGGGTAAAACCCCCTAAATTCTCCTGTAAAACCCCGGTTAAACTTTTTCATATGTTTCGCTATCAATCCGTCTTCATCAGCAGCCTGCTGTTATTCCTGTTCTCGTGCAGCTCTACTAAAAAAGCACCGCATACGGACAGCAAGGATATCATCGTCGAATCCGCCCCTCCCCGGTCTACCCCCTTTCCCACGGCTTCGGCCATCACCCTGGACTCGCTGCAGGCAAAATATGCCCGTTACCTGAATACCGCGCCGGCACAGATACAGAATATTCGCCTCTATCAGTTCATCGATCAGTGGTTGTATACTCCCTATAAATGGGGGGGCGACAACGAAAAAGGCATTGACTGTTCGGCCTTTATGCAAAAACTTTTATCCCAGGTATATAATATCGACATACCCCGTACTTCCGTACAGCAGTTTTTTACTGAATGGATCGACCGTTTCGGATCCACCAGGTACCTGTCGGAGGGGGACCTGGTATTTTTCAGGACCATGGATGACAAGATCATTTCACATGTGGGGTTGTATCTGAACAACAGAATGTTCGTAAATTCGTCCTCTTCTAAAGGAGTTAGCATCGCCTGCCTGGACGATCCGTACTGGAAAAGGTGCTTTGTAGGCGCCGGCAGGGTTAAATTGTCCCTTCTTCCCGTCAGGAAACAATAACGGGCAGCTCCTGAGGATGATTATTTATGAATAACAGTCAAGCTCAACTTAGAAGGGTTAATGTGATCCGTTATGTCACCCCATTGCGGGAAGGCGGTTCCCTGCCTGCCATAGCCGAGGCAGACGATGAATTTTTATATGTGCTGAAGTTCAGGGGCGCCGGGCAGGGTGCAAAGGCGCTGATCGCCGAGCTCATCGGCGGGGAGATAGCCCGGGCGCTGGGTTTAAAGGTCCCTGAGATCGTCTTTGCCGACCTGGATAGCGCATTCGGCCGGACGGAGCCGGATGAAGAGATACAGGACCTGCTGAAAGCCAGTGTGGGACTCAACCTGGGGCTTCATTATCTCTCCGGGGCCATCACCTTTGACCCCACGGTTACCCCCCTTCCTTCCCGGCTTGCCTCTCAAATTGTCTGGCTGGACTGTCTCCTGACCAATGTGGACCGCACTCCCCGCAATACAAATATGCTGGTCTGGAACAAGGAATTATGGCTCATCGATCATGGGGCCTCCCTTTATTTTCATCACTCCCCGGATAACTGGGAGCAGCAGGCCGTGCGCCCCTTTGTACAGGTCAAGGATCATGTATTGCTGCCCCGGGCGGGGGAACTGGAAGAGGTTGACGTTGCATTCCGGTCCCTGCTGACGGCTGAACGCATCCGCGCCATCATTTCGCTGATCCCGGATGAATGGTTAACCGGGGGGACGCCTGCGGCATTCACGGACGGGCTGCCATCCGCACCAGCAGACGAGCTCCGGCAGGTATACATCCAATTTTTAGAATCCCGGATCGCAGCATCCCACATCTTTGTAAAAGAAGCACAGTATGCAAGAAAATCACTTATTTGAATATGCCGTTATTCGCGTGGTGCCAAAGGTCGAACGGGAAGAATTCCTCAACGTCGGTGTCATCCTCTATTGCTCCCGGCAGAAATTTTTGCAGACTCTTTTCACCCTGGATGAGGAGCGGCTTCGCATATTTTCTCCAAAGCTGGATATCGGGGAAGTCGAACAACATCTCCAGGCTTTCGAACAGATAGCGCTGGGCGGCCCTGATGCAGGCCCCATCGGCCGGCTGGACATGGCCTCCCGTTTTCGCTGGCTTACAGCTACCCGCAGCACCGTCGTGCAAACCTCAAAGGTCCACCCCGGATTCTGCGAAGACCCTTCTACTGCGCTGATGAAACTATATAACCGGCTGGTCCTCGCCCCTTAGGGCCGCCATATCGATAGTGCCCGCTATTGAAGAAAATTCGTCTTTATCGTATCCACTACTTCCCCGATGTCCCCGCTCATCATTTGTCTCCACATATACAGCCCGAAACCTTTGGCTTGTTCAAATTCGACCTTAGGAGGCATGGAGAGCTCGGATGGGTTGACGTGTACGTTCAGCAGAACCGGTCCGTTATACGCCAATGCCTCTGTTATGGCAGAAGCCACCTGGTCAGGTCTTTCCACCAGGATGCCCTTTAGGCCGATCGACTGCGCCATCAACGCAAAATCAGGATTCTTCAGGTCAGTTACAAAAGGCGGATAACCCTGCACTTTCATTTCCATCGCCACAAAACCCAAGCTACTGTTATTGAATACGACGATCTTGACTGGCAGGTTATATTGTTTAATGGTGAGTATATCTCCCATCAGCATACTGAAGCCGCCATCCCCGGATAAGGAGATGACCTGTCTTTCCGGGTAGGTGAACTGAGCCCCGATGGCCTGGGGCATGGCATTGGCCATGCTGCCGTGATTAAAGGAACCCAACAGTCTTCGTCCTTTTTTCATCTGCAGGTACCGGGCTGCCCAGACGGTAGGCGTACCGACGTCACAGGTAAAAATGGCGTCATCTGCAGCCTGTCTGCTCAATTCCGCCGTCAGATATTCCGGGAAAATAATGGTGTCACTCCTGTCCTTATCGGCTTTTTTATCCAGCTGTCTCCTGACTTTGGCATAGTCGTCCAGGATATGCCGAAGATGAGAGGTGTCTTCTTTTTGATGCAGCAACGGGAGTAAGGCGCTGATGGTTTCCCGGATATCTCCCACCAGGCCAAGGTGTACGGCGGTCCTCTTCCCCAGATTCTCCGGACGGATATCTATCTGTACGATCTTTGCCCTGGATGGATAGAAGTCCTTATAAGGAAAATCCGTTCCCAGCATCAGCAGGACATCGCTGCTCTCCATCGCGATATATCCGGACCGGTAGCCGATCAGGCCCGTCAGACCGACATCATAAGGATTGTCATATTCTATGTATTGCTTACCCCGTAAAGCCGTAACCACCGGGGATTTTACCTTATCGGCCAGCGAAACCACTTCGTCATGTGCTTCCCGGCAGCCGCTGCCGCATAACAAGGTGATCTTAGTCTGCGAATTGATCAGTTCAGCCAGTTGGCTCAGCTCCACATCGGCCGGGCGGATCACGGGGTGTTGCAGTAACAGCTCATGCCGCAGCTGGGTTTGCGTCACCTCCTGCACGGCTACATCTCCGGATAAAACAATAACGGCCACCCCCCGTAAACCAACGGCATGCTGCATAGCCATCTGCAGGACCCGGGGCATCTGTGCAGCGGAAGAGATCAGTTCACAATAGTGGCTGCAGTCCCTGAACAAGGCCTTTGGGTCCGTCTCCTGGAAATATCCTGTCCCTACCTCACTGCTGGGGATATGCGTTGCGATAGCCAGTACGGGCGCCATGCTGCGATGAGCATCATACAGGCCATTGATAAGATGCATATTACCGGGTCCGCAGCTCCCGATGCAGGCCGCTAATTTTCCCGTCAACTGGGCTTCCGCCCCTGCCGCGAAGGCAGCGGCTTCCTCATGCCGGTAATGGAGCCATTTGATTTCCTTACTCTCCCTGATCTCATTTGCAATGGCGTTGGCCGAGTCGCCCACCAGTCCATGGACTTGCCCGACACCGGCCCTCACCAGGGTGTCTACCAGCATTTTAGCGATCTTCATGGTGAATAGTTTTTTGTCGCCTGAATTTGATACAGTAATTTAGGAAAAACCAGCCGGAAAGCGATGAAAGGTATACAGCTTAACAAATCGGTATTTTTATCCAATCTCCCCTATCTGATAAAATGCGTAGCA
>DATJJD010000270.1:0-8991 GCA_035492545.1 Puia sp. | reverse complement strand
TGGAAAAGGCGGCCATCTTTTTACAGAAAAGTGATCTTACCATTGCCGAAGTTGCTTACATGGCCGGATTTTCTACCCCTAACTATTTCGCCCGGGCCTTTAAAGCCAAATATGCTATGCTGCCATCGGAGTATGCGGACAGAATGAGAAATGGGGATGGGGGCGAGGAAACGCAGCCATAACGGAAGCTGATTCCCGCCACCTTTCGCTTTTCACGGAAGCAGCGCCACAGGCACAAGCGAGGCCGCAAAACCGCCCCGGCGCAGCATCTTCACATCCACCTCGCTTGTGCTGTCCACCACCTGGTAACTGGTCGCAAGCGCACCATCATGTTCGCCGTCAGCGATTAGGGTCAGCTTATATTTCACCCCGGCGGGCAGAAAACCGAATTTGAGTTTTTTTGTCTTTTCCCGCAGGGTGGCATTGAGACCGCCCAGCCACCACCCATCCCCCTTACGCCTGCCCAGGATGATGTCCTGTCCCGGATAGCCTTCCAGCAGCTTTGTATCGTCCCAGGCGTTGGGCACTTGCATGAGGAAACGCGCGGCGGATCCGGGCAGCGCGTCATATCCGTCCGGCCGGTCTGCCAGGTGCTGCAGCCCGGACTCGAATACCACGCTGAGCGCCAGTTCATGGCCATAGGATGTCACATGGGGAAATTGTGAATTGGTAAAGGTCACGGGCGTATAGTCCATCGGCCCGACCACGTTGCGTGTAAACGGAAGCATACAATTGTGCTCCGGGGCGGCCATTGTAAATTCCGGGCCATTATTATACCATTCTGCTCCGTGCACCGCCTCGCAGGTCATCAGGTTCGGATAGGTGCGTGACCATCCCCTGGGGACAAGGCAACCGTGGAAATAAACCATCATCTCTGCCTTTGCAGCGTCTTCGAGGATATCGAGGTAATACCGGATCATATCCTGCTTCTCACTTTCAAAGAAGTCGACTTTGACCCCCGCAAATCCCAGCTGTTTCAGTTTCCGGAATTCTTCTACCCGGTTGTCGTGTGTCAGCATCCGGTCACGGGGTGTAGCCGTCACGTAGGTATGAGGTCCTCCTGAATTATACCAGATCAGCGGACGCACCCCCTTCGATAGCGCATATTTCGCCGCATCCTCCATCGTACCACCATTACCCATGGCGTCCCATTCCCAGTCGAGCAGTGTATAGGGCCAATTCATCCTTGCCGCCAGGTCAATGAAGGCGCACACCACCTTATAATCCTTCGTGCCGTGGTTGTGCGACCAATAATTCCACGAAACAAGCCCTGGTCGGACCCAACCTGTACCTGACAGGACGGATGGCGATGACACATCCTCCACTAGCGTGGACTCCACGATGTCGCTGAGTCCACCGGCAATGATCACCCGCCAGGGTGACTGCCAGGGCAACCGGATAGAGGGTGTCGAAGCTCCCAGGCCCCTGCCGTCCTTTTGGTCGGGAAATGTAATCTTATAGGAGGCGCCGTCGGCGACATTGCTAAGTTTCGAGCCGCAGTAGCTTCTGTCCAGGTCTGCCTCATGGATAAGGAACCATTTATCGCTGCCGGGAATATTGAATAGCGCAGGATAACACCACTCTTGCCGGACGCTATCGTCTTTCATCGCCTTGTAAAGTCCCTCATTGGCCGGGTTCCATTTCTCCAGCCATCGGGCAGTCCCCGGCGTGATAGTATATGCCGTCATCTCTTCCTTCACGACGAGGGAGTCACTTCCCTCCGGGAAGCGGTAGCGGAAAACCAGCCCGTCGTCATATACCCGGAGGACCAGCTCCATTTTCGCACGCTGTCCATTCTCGAACAATACTTTGACCTCATTGGCCCTGTTGCTGCAATGAGACCGTTTACCATGCACGACGGTGTACTGGTCATCGATGGACACGGGCTTCCCTGCTTTTATGAACCGAAGGTCTTTCCAGAATGCCTGGTCGCTCCGTACCATACCCAGCGAGATCTTTGGAATCATACCCGGCATTTCCAGGTACCACTCGCCCTTGTCGCCGCCTTCCGTACAATAAAGACGCGCAGTGACGCGGTGATCGGGTGACCCAACCTCCAGTCGCTGTGCTGTGGCCGTATATCCGGACAGCAAAAGAAAGAGTACCGTCCGATGAATGAATTTCATGATATGCAGTAATAGTTAGTTAGATAAAAATGTGTAAGTCATACCTGCCTGCGTAGCGATATCATATAGTGGAGTAGGCTTTGGCGTTGTAGCCGTTAGTTTTGCCTCCTCTGAGATAACCGGTGCAGGTGTCTCTTCTGTCTGATAAAAAGGGTTTTTATTGATGCCGGCCGCAGGTCGCAATTGGCCACCACCAGCCGAATGCAGCTCATTAGGGGCCCGCAGCCGCAGGTTGCCACCCAGCCGGGAGCGCACTACCACCTTCGTCAGCCGGCCTTCTTTCCATTCCATATCCTCGATCTCGAACCCGCCTCTTGCCCTAAGTCCGCGGATGCTGCCTGTCGGCCAGGCGTCCGGCAGCGCAGGCAGCAGGAACAAAACACCATCCGCGCTTTGCATCAACATCTCCGTGATGCCCGAGGTGCAGCCGAAATTACCGTCGATCTGGAATGGCGGGTGGGCATCAAACAGGTTGGTATACGTTCCCCCACCCTCCGGGTTCACTCCAAGTGGTGAAAGTTGCGTCTGGATCAGTTTATAGGCATGATTGCCATCCAGCATCCGCGCCCACCAGTTAACCTTCCAGCCCATGCTCCAACCCGTCGAGACGTCGCCCCGCTGGACCAATGTATTCCTGGCCGCGGCATACAGTTCGGGTGTACGGTAAGGTGAGATCTGGTTGGAAGGGAAGAGACCGTACAGGTGCGAAATATGCCGGTGATGGTCAGCCGGATCATCCACATCTTCCAGCCATTCCTGGAGCTGGCCGAATTTGCCGATATGCATGGGCGGCAGCTTGTTCCGCAGCATCCGCAATGTATCGATAAAAGCGTCGTGCCGGTGCAGGATGTCTGCTGCCCGGATCACAGTGCTGAAGATATCGAAGACCATCTGGTTATCCATTGTCGTCCCTGCATCCAGCGAAGAGCCGCCGTGCGCCTTCGGTGCATTCTCGGGGGAAGTACCGGGATTGATCACCAGCCAATGGTTCCTGGGATCCTCCACGAGGTCATCCACGTAGAACATCGCCGCTCCTTTCATGATGGGATATACGGAGGCGAGATATGTTTTATCACCACCATACAGGTAATGCTCCCAGAGATGCTGGCTCGCCCAGGCGCCGCCGTTGCTCCAGATTCCCCAGAAGATGCCGTCGACCGGGCCTGTGCTCCGCCAGATATCCGTATTGTGATGTGCCATCCACCCCCGTGCGCCGTACATGATCCGGGCCGTTTCGCGGCCCGTCACCGACAGCTCCCGGACCATTTGCAGGAAGGGCTGGTGCATTTCCGTGAGATTGGTTTTTTCCGCGGGCCAATAATTCATCTCGGCGTTGATATTCAAGGTGTACTTGCTATCCCATGGCGGGAAGAGCTTGTCGTTCCAGATTCCCTGCAAGTTGGCCGGCTGACCGCCCGGTTGTGAGGAAGAGATGAGCAGGTAACGTCCATACTGGTAATACAAGGTGACAAAGGAAGGGTCGTTGACGTCGCGGAAATTCTTAAGCCGTTGGTCGGTGGGCAAGCTGTCGTTGTCCGAGTTACCCAGGTCCAGGCGCACCCGATCGAAATACCGACGGAAAGCGGCTTCGTGCGCCTTGTCGATCTCTGCAAAGCTTTTCGGCCAGGCCTTGACGAGGTAAGCCTCCGCACGGTCGTGGGCGTTGCCGCCCAGGTCATGGTAATTGACGAAATTGGTAGCGATCGAAATATAGATCGTGGCTGCATTGGCTCCGCTGACCACCAGTGACGTATCATTACTTTCCACTGTGCCGCCTTCCGTTTTGATCTTTGCAATGCCTTCATACCGGACCCTGCCTTTCACACCTTCATGGTCCATCGTTGTTCCGCTGATCACCAATGCTGCACCCACCGTCTTCCGCTCTGCATTTTTTTCGGGCGTGGTATAATAGGCCCGAAAGGACAGGCTGCCCGGCTTGTTGGCCGACAGTCTGAGGACAATCACCCGGTCGGGCAGGGATGCGAGCGCCTGCCGGGTGAACCGGATGCCTCCCACCGTGTAGGTAGTTGTTGCCACTCCGCTGCTGATGTTCAGCTCCCGCCGGTAATCGGTATAGTCATTTTGGCCGTCGAACGCCAGCCGAAGACCACCTACGGGCTCGAACATCTGTCCGCTGGATTTTGTCAATTTTACCGATTGTTCCAAAAATTTCTGCGCTTCAGCCTGTTTACCCTCGAAAATGAGCTTTCTTGCTTCCGGCAATGCCGTCAGCATCTCGGGATAGTCGTTACGGTTGGGGCTTCCGCTCCACATAGTCTGTTCATTGAGCTGGATGTTTTCCAGTTCGACATTCCCATAGACCATGGCGCCGAGGCTACCGTTGCCTATCGGCAGCGCGTTTTCCCAGCGTCCTCCTGCCGGCTGCCGGTACCAAAGTCGCAGGTCCTTCGTCTGTTGTGCATGAGCAATCGTTGCCAAACTCAGCAATGCTGTGCTTAGAATTCCTTTCATCGAATAATATTATGCTTGTTAATTAATCGGGGTTTTACCTCTTCCGGCTGTACCTGTGCCAATGGATCGAAGCTGATAAGTCCCCTTTCCCGCAATGCCTCCCAGAATTCTTCCGGCAAGCGAAGTGCGGCCAGCTCCATGTTGGTGTTTACCTGTCCGGGATTGGAAGAGTGGAGGGCAATGCTGGTGACGCCCGGCACTGTCAGCGCAAATTGCACACAGGCGGCAGCCGGGGTTACCTTAAACTCTTCGCATGCGGCAAAGAACTCCTCTCTCCAGCGAAACAGCGGATCGGTGGCGGGATCGCCTCTTAGTAAGCGCCGGTAGTCGAAATAATCTGAGCCTACCAGGAAGCCGGAATGGAACACTGCTGAATTGATCACTGTCACCCCCCTGTCCGACAGTTCTTTAATAAGGTAGGCCAGCTCCCAGGGATGGCTTTTCAGCGTCATGCTGTTGGCAAACATGACCCAATCCAGGGGTACGTCCCGGACAATTCTTTTGATCACCCGCCAGTCCTTTGCTCCCACGCCTACAGCCGATACCCGGCCCTGGCGTTTGAGATCGAATAAAGCATCATATGCATCCAGGATATCTTCGTAACGCTGATCTTGTAATTTCCGTCTTCCTCCGGCGCCTGCCAGGTACTCGTCCGGGTCATGTACCGACACCATCTTAGGGGTATAGCCGCCCAGCAGTTCATTACCCTGTTCGAAACATTCCAAAATGCCGTCGTAGCCGATCTTTTGTACTGCATCATATTGCAGGTCCTTCCAGACACCCGGCTCGAAGGTTGGCTCTTTTCCCTGCAGGGGGCTGCGAACCCACCCAAGTTTATTGCTGATGATGACGTCTTCCGGCGCTACTTTTAAGCGGCGCAGGGTGCGGCCCAGCACTTCCAATGCAAGCCCGGCGCCGTACTTGCCCGCGGAATCGAAAACCACCTGTCCGCCGGACAGCCGGATACAGGCCTCCATGATTTTCATTTTTGCTTCTTCGTCCAGGGCGACAAACAGATTCCCCAGTCCACTGGTCCCGAAAATTACAGGCGGTAGTTTTATCTCCATAAGTTCTTGCGTCCATTGATTATTCAAAATAGACAATTATTATTCAATCGATTGAAATATTTAGAATCAACTTAATTTTTCTGTATATTCAACTTTATTAATTGTTGAAAGTGTTGACATGAACAGCCGAAAACGAACGACGATCTACGATCTTGCCAAAGAACTGGGCATTTCGCCTTCTTATGTATCCAAAGCCCTCAGTAACCATCCGTCGGTCGGCGACCCGATCCGGCGGCGGGTAAAGGAAAAGGCAGAAGAGCTGAACTATAAGCACAATTCCCGGGCGGCCAATCTGCGCCGGGGGAAGTCAAGGACCATCGGCGTCGTTGTCCCTCATATCAACCAGAGTTTTTTTTCTGACGCGATCTCCGGCATCGAAGAGATATGTTTCGCCCATAACCATAGCCTCGTCATCTGCCAGTCTCATGAGTCTTACGAAAAGGAGGGCAAGGCCATCGAGACCCTCATCCACCAGAACGTCGATTGTATTCTTATCTCCAATGCGGAGGAGACGATGAGTGCGGACCATCTTCGTCAGATCACGAAGAACAAGATCCCTGTCATTCAGTTCGACCGCTGTCTGGATGCGTTCGACAGTTTCAAGGTCGTTAACGACAACAGGAATGTCTCTTATGAAGCCGCCAGCAGTCTTATCAGGGAAGGCTACCGCAACATCGCTTTTCTGGGTGGCCCCACCGGCGTGAAGGCCTTCCAGGATCGCAAGGAAGGTTTCATTACGGCCATTGCAGAGGCCAGTCTCCCCATCCCCTACAATTTCATCGTCGACAATGTCCTCACCCGTGAACGGGGCAAACAGGCGGCGTTGCCTCTCCTCAGGCTGCCCAACAGGCCGGACGCCATCTTTACCGTCTCTGACCACCAGTCGCTGGGCGTTATGGATGCCGCTGCCTCCCTCGGTATCACAATTCCATCCGGGCTAGGCGTTTTCGGTTTTGCCGATGAGACCTTTGCGCAGCTCGTAACACCCTCTCTGTCTACCATCGACCAGCACAGCATGGAACTAGGGCGAAAGGCGGCCGAGCTCTATTTCCAGCGCATCTACGAACAGGATGAGATGCCTGAGACGGAGACGATTGTCATCCTCTCGGAGATCCGCATCCGTCAAAGCTCCCGGCGGCAATAATCAAAGCTCCCGCGGCAATAAAAGACCCTGATAGTTAAACAAAGAATGCAGGCCAGGGTAAATGGTCTGCATTCTTTGTTATTCCGTTTATTGCCAGCCAGGGACTGCGTTACGTTGGGGTCCCGCTTGTCCTCTGCCCTGTCGATCGGCAGAAAGTTCATGGCAGTGGTATACGGGATCTTTTGCAGCCAGGTTTTTTATAAATTCAATCGATTGAAAAAAAATACCCACCTGTTACCTACTCATTATTTAATAAGTACGCTGTTATTCAGCCTTACACCACAGCATATTTCTCTTCCGTTGGTAAACTAAGGGAGGAATGGCGAACGATCAGTCTCGCCGGAACGATGATAGTCTGGGGCTCCACCGGGGCAGGCCCGGCCGACATCCGTTTGAGGAGGCTTTCAGCCGCCGTCCTGCCGATCTCTACACCCGGATAGTCGATGGTCGTCAGTGAAGGTTTGACCAGGCGGGCCGCGGGCTCGTTGTTAAACCCCACGATTGCCAGATCATGCGGCACCCGAACGCCGGCGTCTCTCAATGTATTCATACAAACAGCTGCTGCCAGGTCGCCGGTGACGAACACTGCGTCCGGCATCGGATCCATCGCCAGGAGCCGCGCAGCTGCGTTGGCCCCGCCCCTCTCATCCATTTCCCCGACGATCAACAGCTCCCTGGAAAAGGAGATCCCGAAGCTTCGCAGGCGCTGGAGGAACCCTTCGTATCGCTGTCCATCTACGCCCTGCCGGACATCCGACGTGAAAATGGCAATACGGCGGCAGCCCTGTTGAACCAGATGCTCGGCAGCCAGCCACCCGCACCAATGGTTATCGATGACGACACTGGAGGTCTTTTCCATCTTTTTTACCTGGTCGAAGAACACGATGGGCACACCGTGTCTTAGAAAGGCGTTGAAATGGTGAAGCTTGCTGGTCTCCGCTGACACAGAAGCGATAATACCCCGGACACCCTGCCCCATCAACAGCCGTGCGATCTCCTCTTCCTGCTGCCTGCTGCCATGGGAATTAGTGATCATCACTTCATAACCGTGAGACTCCAGCACCTCCCCCATACCGCGCAGTGCGGAGGTGATAGGATAGCCGTCCATCCGGGGCACGATAATACCGATCGCGGGTCCTTTCATACAGTGTCATTTATTACCGGTCAATATAATCAGACTGGGACAATAACCGCTCGGTCGGACGATAAATCAGCCGGGATTGAGACGGTAGGAACCTGAAATGAGACGATAGGAATAATGGAACAGGATCAGCGGGGCAATAACCATCTTCTTTGTTAAACATTTGTGCTATTAATTTCAACAAATCAGACATACCTAATCCATTGCCTCGTATACCTTTATGCCAGACGAAACTATTCTGCGCCCCTTGGTTAGAAACATGATTGCCAGCCAACTTTATAATACCCCTGCTCCGCTCCGGCGCGACAAGCGATGCTGCCCGTCCGCTAAGCACCAGATCCTGATCGTGATGACCGAAAGGATCGAACGGGATGAATTGGCCGGCCATCTCCGGAACATGGCCGATGTATCTTTCGCCAAAAATGATCAGGAGGCGATGAATGCCCTTGAGACCTGTCCGGTGCAACTGGTTATCTCAGGTAAATCGGACGGCGACCGCTGGCTTTGCAGATATATTAAAAGCAATGTCCGGTATGCCCACATTCCATTCGTCGAACTAATCCCCCGGGACTCGTTTGCTATTCGCCTCCAATGCCTCGAATCCGGAGTGGACGCCTGGCTGGAGAAACCTGTCTCCAGGCACATCTTACTGGCTCAGATCGATAACCTGCTGGTTAACCGTGCCCGGGTCAGTGAACACTTCACCTGGTCAAAGGGTGTCGAAGCCTCCGACATTTCCCCCTCCGGTCGCATGGACGAGGTGCTATGGACAAGACTGAACCAGGTCATTGTGCAGCATTTGTCGAATACCGCCCTTGACATCGACCTGCTGGCACGTCATCTTTATATGAGCCGTCCTACCTTGTACAGGAAAATCGCAGAAATGTCCAACATGTCCCCTTCCGAGGTGATCACCCTCATCCGGCTCAATAATGCCGCCGTCCTCCTTGCGGCGCCTAGTCCTCCCATCGGGGACATCGCCAGAATGGTCGGCTTCACCACCCGCAGTGGGTTCGGTAAGGCATTTCTCAAACAATACCA
>DATJJD010000269.1:0-7132 GCA_035492545.1 Puia sp. | reverse complement strand
GGCAAAATTAACACTTGGTTTTCCCTTAGTGGCTTTTCTCCTGCGGGAATGCCCCGTCAGGGTGGGGTTTGGGCCTTTTTGACACATTAGGACCAAATTGGGAAATCACCGTTTGCCCATCATTTTTCCCCCCATTCCCATGGGTAATTGTTTGCCGGAAATTCGCCCCCGTAAAACGGGCTCTTTCCGGCAAACGTCTGTTTATCTGACCTTCGGTCTGCCCATCCCCATGGGCATTTTGTTCATCATTTTCATCATCTGTTTCATCTGCTCAAACTGCTTCAGGAAGGCGTTGATCTCGTTGAGATCCTTCCCGCTGCCCCCCGAGATCCTCTTGCGGCGGCTCTGGTCGATCACATCGGGGTTGGCCCGCTCAAAGGCGGTCATAGAGTTGATGATCGCCTCGATCCCCTTGAAGGAGTCGTCGCTGATATCGATGTCCTTTACGGCTTTTCCTACTCCGGGAATCATGCCCAGCAGGTCTTTTATATTCCCCATTTTCTTGATCTGCTCCAGCTGCTGTTTGAAATCTTCGAAATCGAACTGGTTCTTGCGGATCTTTTTTTCCAGCTTTTTGGCCTGAACCTCATCGAATTGCGCCTGGGCCTTCTCCACGAGGGTAGTGATATCCCCCATCCCCAGGATCCGCTGCGCCATACGTTCCGGGTAAAAAACGTCCAGCGTGTCCAGCTTTTCCCCGCTGCTGATGAATTTGATGGGCTTGCTGACGGTGTATTTGATGGATAAGGCGGCCCCCCCGCGGGTATCGCCGTCCAGTTTGGTCAGCACCACCCCCGAAAAGTCCAGCCGGTCATTAAAGGCTTTGGCCGTATTCACCGCATCCTGACCCGTCATGGAGTCCACGACGAAGAGGATCTCTCCCGGGCTCACCGCCTCCTTGATGGACGCCACCTCCTGCATCATCGCTTCGTCTACGGCCAGACGGCCGGCCGTGTCGATAATGACCACATTTTTATTTTTACTCCGGGCTTCTTTGATGGCATTCCGGGCAATATCCACGGCATTTTTGTTCTCCGGCTCGTTGTATACATCCACCCCGATCTGTCCCCCCAGCACTTTCAGCTGCTCGATAGCCGCCGGACGGTAAATGTCCGCCGCCACCAGCAGGGGAGATAGTCCCTTGCGGTTCTTCAGGTAACTGGCTAATTTGCCGCTGAAGGTCGTTTTACCACTACCCTGCAGCCCGGCGATGAGGATCACGGCGGGATTGCCTTTTGCATTGAGCTCGCTCTCACTGCCGCCCATCAGCTCCACCAGCTCATCCTTGACGACCTTTACCATCAGCTGGCCGGGGCTCACCGCCGTCAGCACTTTCTGGCCCATGGCCTTCTCCCGAACCGTATCGGTGAACTCCTTGGCTATCTTGTAGTTCACGTCCGCATCGATCAACGCACGGCGGATATCTTTTATCGTTGCCGCAATGTTGAGCTCGGTGATCCGTCCTTCCCCTTTGATCTGTTTAAACGCCGACTCGAGCTTCTCCGACAAATTCTCAAACATAACTACGCGGATTTATTGCTTATAAAATCTTATTAAAATAAAAAGTGAATACAACAACGTCATATTCACTTAAAGAGGGTCAAAATTATACAATAAAAGTGTAAAAATCTATTTCAGTTCTTAGCTATTTAGTAGCGTTATGAATCAGCCTATTACCTTGCCTGCTGCTATATTCCCAGGTAGCTTCTCAGCATCTTCGACCGGGAATTGCCCCGGAGTTTGGTAATGGCCTTGTCCTTGATCTGGCGAACCCTTTCCCGGGTCAGGTTGAACTTATCCCCGATGTCTTCCAGGCTCATGGGGTGGTCCACCCCGATGCCGAAGAAGAAGCATATCACCTCTTTCTGGCGCTCCGTCAGGGTCCTCAGCGACCGGTCGATCTCCTGTTTGAGGGATTCCTTGTGCTCGATATTCGTTTCAGCCCTTTCCGCATTGGGGTTTTCCAATACATCCAGCAGCGTGTTCTCCTCCCCTTCCGATAAAGGCGTATCCATGCTGACATGGCGGGCGGCGATGCCCAGGGTGGAAGACACTTCTTCGATGTCCAGTTCCAGGAGTTCGGCCAGCTCCTCGGCAGAGGGCTCCCGCTCGAATTCCTGTTCCAGGTGGGAATAAGCTTTCTGAATGCGGTTGGTGAGGCCTACTTTGTTAAGAGGAAGTCTGACGATCCGGGATTGTTCGGCCAGGGCTTGCAGAATGCTCTGGCGGATCCACCATACAGCGTAAGAAATGAATTTGAAGCCCCGGGTCTCATCGAAACGCTGGGCGGCTTTGATCAAGCCCAGGTTGCCTTCATTGATAAGATCCGGCAGGGACAGCCCCTGATTCTGATATTGCTTGGCTACGGATACAACAAAACGAAGATTGGCTTTCGTTAGTTTGTCGAGGGCTTTTTGATCTCCCTGCTTGATACGGATGGCGAGTTTGACCTCTTCTTCGGGGCTGATTAACTCGACTTTGCCGATCTCCTGCAGGTATTTCTCCAAGCTCTGGGATTCACGATTAGTGATACTTTTCGTGATCTTGAGTTGACGCATGCTCATAGGCAGAGGTCTTTAAAGGGTTTTTTTTTAAAGGTTTAGGTTTTGTAGGCTGATTGGAAATAAAAACGAATAAACAGCGCTTTTCTTATATAATGCCCGCCAACTGATTCTTAGAGATGTGAATAGCAATATACCCATTTCCACACACGCAAACAAATATTTTTCTGTAAAACACTGGTTATCAGTTTATTTAGGGTAAAAAAGTACCATTTTACCGATTCTTCGTCCCGAAACGCATGGGTGAAAAAAAATTTTGATGGTTGAAATATTTTTCTATTATTGCACCTACCACTGAAACTTTCCTGGCTGGGACGGCACGAGGAAGACTGGTAACCCGGCAAATTTATCACCCTGTTTAAATGAGACGAATTTCCGGTATGTTTGGTAACAAGATTCAATTTGATCATTAGATGAGTAAGAAACAACTATTCACGTTAGAGTATCCAGTAAGATGTTCGCCTTCCATTTTATACGACTTTCTAAGCACTCCCGCCGGGCTGCAGGAGTGGTTTGCAGATAAAGTAGATGAACGGGATAATGTATTCAGTTTTTCCTGGAATGGTACGATAGACAGGGCTGAAGTAATGGAAAGTGAGTTTGAAAAATTCATACGTTTTCACTGGACGCACTCTCCGAAAGAAGAATATTTTGAATTCCGTATTGAAAAATCGGAAGTCACCAACCAGACGATCCTGGTCATAAGGGATTTTGCCGACAAGAAAGAGATCAAAGACCAGAGCCAGCTCTGGAGCTACCAGGTAAAAGACCTCTTCCACCGTTTAGGTAACTAGGGACCGGCCGCGGGTGCTTTTAACGACCGGCCACCGGGACTAACCATTTATCACCCCCATCAGGTTCCTGTATAATTCCAGCAAGACGGAGTCCGCTTCATCCCACCTGTCCAATCCGCATTTGGCGGATAGCTTCAGGAAGGTGCGCTGCTCCAGGCTGGTTATATCCATACTGCCCTGTATCGGTTGGTAATTGTCCGAGTCCAGCTCGTGCCTCCATTCGTCATCCGACACGCCGACATAAAACCCGGCTTCCCCCAGGACGGTTAAGCGCTGCCGGATAACGGGAAGGAATAGCTCTTTATATTTTCCTTTCAGGTGCAGGGTCACGCTGAAATAATGTCCCCACCAGAAGAGGGTGCGAATAGCCAGTACATCTTCCCGGCCAAAGGCCCGGGGATAATCCAGCACCACCCATGGCAGGCCCTTGTAGTTCTCCCCGCGGGCAATTTTTGGGGTAGCCCAGTTGGGGGGCAGGGCTTCGGGCACTGACTGATCATCGGCCCCTGAGCCTGGCTTCTCCATGGGCGCATTACCGATAGCCGGCAGCGGATAACCTGCCTGCATCTGCCCGCTCAACTCCGCAAACAGCGCCCCTACCTTGCCCATGATGGAATTCTTCGTTAAAATCCATCCGGGATCCATTACGAGTGTCCGTTCCTCTTTCGAAAGTTGTACTTTTGCCGCCATTGTTTGTGCCTACCGGCTATTATTGAATAAATATAGCCATCCGGCCCAAACCATTAATGATGGGCCTTCGGCCAGTGAGCCTGTGGCCCACTTTATTCAACAAAGATAAGTTACCGCCCGTGCTTAAGCGCCTGTTTAAAAAACTGGATATTCTCATCTTACAAGCCTTCGTCGGGCCCTTTATCGCCACGTTCTTTATCACCCTGTTCGTCCTTGTCCTGCAATTCTTCTGGCTCTATATCGACGACATCGTGGGAAAAGGGGTGGACATCCTCACCGTCGCCCGGCTGATCATGTACGTTGCGGCCACCCTGGTGCCCCTGGCCCTGCCCCTGGCCGTATTGCTCTCGTCCATCATGACCTTCGGCAACCTGGGAGAGTCCTTCGAACTCATCGCCATCAAATCCGCCGGCATCCCCCTGCTGCGCTTCATGCGCCCCCTCTTCATCGTCAGTATCTTCATCTGTTATATCGCCTTCCTCTTCAACAACAACATCATCCCCGTCGCCAACCTGAAGATGAATACCCTCAAATACGACATCATCGTCTCCAAGCCCGCCTTCGACATCAAGGAAGGGGTCTTCTACGACAAGATCGAGGGATATGTCATCAAGATCGGAAAGAAGGAGAAAGATGACTCCACCATCCGCGCCGTGGTGATCTACGAACAGAATAATACAGGCAACCAGGATAATATCATCGTGGCGGAGAAAGGGAAAATGGTGGTGACCCCTGACAAAAAAGCCCTGCAGTTCGTCCTTCAGAACGGCTGGATCTACCAGGAAGGGAAGGGAGACCGGATGTCCATCAATACCGAGTTCATCCGCATGGGCTTTAAAGATTACAAAAAAGTACTGGACCTTACCTCTTTCAAGCTGAACAAGACGGATGACAGCGCCTTCCGTAATAATTACCAGATGCTGACCATGCGGCAGCTGGGGAAGAACATCGACTCCCTGGAAAAAGTAGAAGCCAACTTCGAGAAAAAGACGGCTACGGACCTGCGGATCGGACTGAAATTCATTCCCTACCTGGACACGACCGGCTGGGCGGAGGCGGAAAAGGCTCCAAGAAGCGCCTATCTGCTGACCGACGCGGCGGCTAAAGCTGACAAGCTCTTACAGGCCAAGGCGCAGGCACAGGCGGACTCCCTGGCCCTGGTGGGGAAGACCCCGCATCAGAAGGACTCTCTTATCAAACTGGCCAAGGCAAGGATCCCGCCGCCTCCCAGCTTCGCCGACCTGTTGCCCGACAGCACCCGCAATTCCGTGCTGGACCGTTCTATCGGACAGGCCAATACCGTAAAGATTACCCTGGACCAGCCCGCCCTTCTCTATGACGCCCAACAGAACGATCTTCGGTTACACCGCATCGCCTGGCATGAGAAGATCACCCTTTCCATAGCCTGCCTGGTGATGTTCCTCATCGGCGCCCCGTTGGGCAGCATCATCCGCAAGGGAGGCATCGGTATGCCCCTGATCTTTGCCGTGATCTTTTTCGTTATCTTCTTTCTGCTGAATAACTTCGGAAAAAAGTTTGTCAAACAGGACGTGCTCTCGCCTTTTGCCGGTATGTGGATGGCCACCTATGTGCTGACCCCCATCGGCCTGTTCCTCGTCTACAAGGCATTGCATGATTCGCAGCTGTTTAATAAAGAGTATTATTTCCGCCTGATAAAAAATATCCGGGTAATCCTGGAAAAATGGAACCGGAAGAGGGCCCTTCAACATAAACCGGACATCAATACCTGACGAATCACCTGAATACCTGAAGAATCACTTGGAAAAGAGTAAAGAAAATATCCGTCTTCAACAATGGGTAGTCGCCATTGCCCTCCTCCTCTTCGTGCTGAAGCTGGTGGCCTACTATCTCACGCAGTCCGTAGCCGTGCTGACCGACGCCCTGGAAAGCACCGTCAATGTCATCGCGGGCTTTATCGGGCTCTATAGTTTATATGTGGCAGCCAAACCCCGGGATGAAGACCATCCCTATGGGCATGGGAAAGCGGAATTCCTCTCCGCGGCCGGAGAAGGTTCCCTCGTCATCATGGCCGGGTGTATCATCATCTATGAAGCCATCATCGATTTTATCCATCCCCACCCCCTGCAGAAGCTGGACAAAGGCATATTCCTGGTGGGCATTACGGCGGTCATCAACTATGTCGTGGGTTCCATCAGCATCTACCGGGGAAAGAAAAATAATTCCATGGCGCTGGAAGCCAGCGGCCGGCACCTGCGCACCGACACCTATTCCACCCTGGGCATTATCCTGGGGCTGATCATCATCTGGTATACCAAATTCAACTTCCTCGACGGGGTCATCTCGATCATCTTCGCCGGCATCATCATCTTTACCGGCTACCGGATCCTGCGGCAGTCCATCGCCGGCATTATGGATGAGGCGGACATGCAGCTCCTCAACAGGCTGATCGCCTACCTGAATGCGCACCGGCGGGAGAACTGGATCGACCTGCACAATCTCCGGGTGATCAAATACGGCGGCCTGCTGCATGTGGACTGTCATCTTACCGTGCCCTGGTATCTCAACGTCCATGAAGCCCATGCAGAGATCGACGCCCTCACCGCGCTGATCCGAATGGAGTTTGGCGAGGCGATAGAATTTTTTGTTCATACGGATGGCTGTCTGGATTTTTCCTGCCGGATCTGTACCAAGGAGACCTGTCCCGTTCGCAAGCACGCCTTTGAAGAAAGGGTGGAATGGACCCTGAAAAATGTCGTGCCCAACAAGAAACATGAGAGTGCGAAGCCGCCTCTTTCCAGGGATCAATTGCATTTGGAGTTTCCGGAAGTGACCGGTGAAGCTGTACCATAAAGCTCTCAAAATCCCTATATTTGCCTCCCGTCCGCCAGGACGCCTATCCACATAAAAACTTATCGTCATGCAAGCTTGGAAAGACTACCAGGAGAAAAATAAAGACCGCTTCCTCGAAGAATTGCTGGAATTATTGCGCATCCCTTCCGTCAGCGCCCGCAGCGAGCATAAGGACGATATGAAAAAATGTGCGGAGGCGGTAAAACAGCGCCTGCTGGATGCCGGAGTCGACAAGGCTGAGATCTATCCCACGGA
>DATJJD010000268.1:0-5949 GCA_035492545.1 Puia sp. | reverse complement strand
ATGATGACCACTTCCGGGTGCAGGTTGATCACCGCCTGTACGTCCAGTTCGTCCAGTTCTTTGCCCTTGTAGAAACACTTGCGCCGCGGCAGCAGCGGCAAGCCTTCCAGCAGATCATGGGTCTCCTGCCTGTTGTGCGTTTCAATATACCCGATCTTCACGTCTACCCCATTGCGCAGCAGGGTCCTGGCCTCCTGTAACATCCGGTACGTCTTACCCACGCCGGCGCTCATACCGATATAGATCTTAAACTTTCCCCGTCTCGATTTACGGATAAGCTCTATAAAATGTTGCGCATTCTGATCTTTGTCGGGCATGGGCTATTTTAGTTGATCCAAAGCTATATTCAATTTCAATACATTCACCCTGGCAGGTCCGAAAATCCCCAGAAATGGCTGCTCGATGGATTTCTCCACCAACTCGTTTACTTTATCACCGGATAATCCCCGGACGGCAGCCACCCTTTTTACCTGGATCCGTGCGCCGGCGGGGGACAGGTCCGGGTCCAGCCCGCTGCCGGAATAAGTTACCAATTCCGCCGGAATATCTGTTTTATTAATTCCGGGATTATGCACCAGGAAACTATCTATTTTAGACTGTACGTCTTTCAGGTAGTCCGGGTTGCTGGGTCCTTTATTACTTCCGCCACTGCCTGCCCCGTTATAATTTACCGCCGAAGGGCGGCCCCAGAAATATTTATCCTGGGTGAAGCTCTGCCCGTCCAGGGCATAGCCCACTACTTTCCCATTCAGGCTCACGGTCTGACCGTTGCCCTGGTCAGGAGCGATGCGGGCAATGGCCCAGATCAAAAAGGTATAGATCCCGCAAAAGAAGATCACACAGAAAAGGGTGAGCCTCAGCGCTGGTAAAATATGTTGTTTCATTTTTATGCTTTTAGGATGATCGAATATCTATTATTGAGTCTAAAACCAGACGGATACGATCAGGTCAATTAATTTTATTCCGATAAAGGGGACGACGATGCCGCCTAACCCATAGATCAGCAGGTTCCGCTGCAACAGGGCGCTGGCCCCGATAGGTTTATATTGTATCCCTCTCAGGGCAAGGGGTATCAGCAGGGGAATGATAATGGCATTGAAGATCACCGCCGAAAGAATAGCGCTCTCCGGGCTGTGCAGGTGCATGATATTCATGGCCTGTAAGCCGGGTATGGAAGCAATGAACAAGGCCGGGACGATGGCGAAATATTTTGCCACGTCATTGGCGATGGAAAAGGTGGTAAGCGTACCCCGGGTCATCAGCAGCTGTTTGCCGATCTCCACGATCTCAATCAGTTTAGTCGGATCGTTATCCAGGTCCACCATATTGCCGGCCTCTTTGGCAGCCTGGGTGCCGCTGTTCATGGCTACTCCCACATCTGCCTGCGCCAGGGCCGGCGCGTCATTGGTGCCATCTCCCATCATAGCGACCAGTTTACCGCCCTGCTGCTCTTTTTTGATATAGTTCATTTTATCTTCCGGTTTGGCTTCTGCGATGAAGTCATCCACGCCCGCCTTTTCGGCGATATATTTAGCCGTCAGCGGATTGTCCCCCGTGACCATCACCGTCTTCACGCCCATTTTGCGCAGACGTTCGAACCTTTCCTGGATGCCCGGTTTGATAATATCCTGCAGTTCGATGACTCCCATTACTTTTTCATTACGGCTGACGACCAGCGGCGTGCCCCCGTTGCCGGCAATCTCCTTTACCTTCCCGTCCGTCTCGGCCGGGAAAGGGTTACCACCTCGTTGAACAAGATTCCGGATGGCGTCGGAAGCGCCTTTGCGGATACGGGTCCCATCGGGTATGTCGATGCCGCTACTCCTCGTCTCTGCCGTGAAAGGGATGAACTTTGCATCCTGCCATTGGGAGGAGGGGATCTTATTCCCATTGGATTGGGCCAGTTCGACGATAGACTTTCCTTCCGGGGTCTCATCGGCCATGGAAGACAAGATGCAGGCTTCTGCAAAAACAGCGCTTTCGATATTATTGGCCGGCCAGAAATGCGTGGCTTTCCGGTTGCCGATGGTGATCGTGCCGGTCTTGTCCAACAGGAGGGTATCCAGGTCGCCGGCCGTCTCTACTGCCTTACCGCTTTTGGTGATGACGTTGGCCCGCAGGGCCCGGTCCATACCCGCAATCCCGATCGCACTCAGCAGTCCGCCGATCGTGGTAGGGATCAGACAGACAAACAGGGAAATAAAGGCTGCAATATTGATGGGTGTGTTGGCATAGTCACCGAAAGGCTTCAACGTTACACAAACAATGACAAAGATCAGGGTGAAGCCCGCCAGCAGGATGGTCAGGGCGATCTCATTGGGTGTCTTCTGCCGGGAGGCTCCTTCCACCAGGGCGATCATCTTATCCAAAAAGCTTTCTCCTGGCTCTGTCGTCACTTTCACCTTGATCTTATCGCTCAGCACTTTGGTACCGCCGGTAACGGAAGACTTATCACCTCCGGATTCGCGGATGACCGGAGCGGATTCCCCCGTGATGGCGCTCTCGTCTATCGTTGCCAGGCCTTCGATGATCTCTCCATCCATAGGGATGGTATCGCCCGTCTCGCAGATGAAGATATCGCCCTTCTTTAGTTGGGAGGAGGGAACGATCTTCACTTCATTGGTATAAATTTCTCCCACGGCAAATACTTTCTTTGCCGGAGTGTCTTCCCGTGTTTTACGAAGGCTATCGGCCTGGGCCTTGCCCCTTGCCTCTGCGATGGCCTCGGCGAAGTTGGCGAACAACAGGGTGATGAAAAGGATGCCCAGGATCAACAGGTTGTAAACAAGACTACCCTGTGATGTTTCTCCGGCCATAATCCAGATACAGACGCCCAGCATCACCGCTGTCCCTATTTCTACCGTGAACATGACCGGGTTGCGGAACAGGATCCGGGGGTTCAGCTTGATGAAAGATTGTTTCAGGGCTGTTTTCACCAGGCTGGGCTCGAATAGTTTATTGCTTTTATTATGTTTTGACATATTCTTTTGTTTTACTTCATGCTAAAGAATTCTGCTATCGGGCCCAATGCCAGTGCAGGAAAGAAGGACAAGGCTGCGACGATCATGATGACGGCGAAGATCATGATGCCAAAAGTGCTGGTGTCCGTTTTTAAGGTGCCGGCACTTTCCGGAACATATTTCTTCTTTGCGAGGATACCGGCTATCGCGATGGGACCGATAATGGGCAGGAAGCGGGATAACAGCATCACCAGACCGCAGGTTATGTTCCAGAAGGGAACTCCGTCGCCCAGCCCTTCGAAGCCGGAACCATTATTGGCGGAAGACGAGGTGAATTCATACAGCATTTCCGAGAAGCCGTGATAGCCGGGGTTATTCAACCAGGCTGCATAGGCCTTGGGGTCATGCGCATATAAATGGGATGATAGGGCCGTGAAGGATAATATCAGCAAGGTGTGCAGCAAGGCGATGATAGTAGCGATCTTCATTTCTTTTGCTTCTATCTTCTTCCCCAGGAATTCTGGTGTCCTTCCTACCATCAGCCCGCTGATGAATACGGCGATGATCATAAAAATATAAAAGTTGAGGAATCCGACCCCTACCCCTCCATAAAAAGAATTGATCATCATACCCATCATGGCAAACATGCCGGTGACCGGGGTAAAGCTGTCGTGCATGGCATTGACCGAACCGTTGGAAGTCACCGTCGTAGTGATGCCCCAGTAGGCGGAAGCCGCGGGACCGAAACGAACTTCTTTCCCTTCCATGCTGCCGGCATTCTGCAGCACGCCCAGGTGTCCGATGGCAGGATTACCTTTCATCTCCAGGTAGATAGACGGAATAACAAAACAGAGAAACCCCAGGGTCATTACGCCGAAGATCATCCAGGCCAGCCGGCGTCTTTTCAAGGTATACCCCAGGGTAAAGATCATAGCGATGGGGATCAGGGTAATGCTGATATCTTCCAGCATGTTGGTAAAGTAGTTAGGATTCTCCATGGGCACAGCCGAGTTAGCGCCAAAAAAACCGCCTCCGTTCGTGCCTAGCTGTTTGATGGAAATCATGGCCGCGGCCGGACCCCGGCTTACGTGCATGGTATCACCCTGCAGGGATATATACTGATCTTTTCCCTGAAAGGTCATCGGGGTGCCGTTGAATAAAAGGATAATGGCCAGCACGATGGAGAGGGGTAATAACACCCTCGTACAGGATTTGACAAAATAGTTATAATAATTGCCCAGTTTTTCCGTGCTACGTTCTTTCATGGCATTGAACACCACGGCACAGGCGGCCATACCGGCGCCGGCGCTGATAAACTGGAAGAGCATCTGGATCAGCTGTCCCAGGTAAGAAACCCCGGTTTCACCGGAATAATGCTGCAGGTTGGTGTTGGAGACAAAGCTAACGGTGGTGTTGAAGGCCAGGTCGGCAGACATAGAAGGGTTGCCGTCGGGATTTAACGGGAGCCAGCTCATGTTCATTAAGACCACCATAGAAAATAAAAACCAGACGAGGTTGATGGTCAGCAGCGCCACCAGGTGCTGCTTCCAGTTCATTTCCTTTTCGGGTTTGATGCCTCCGAAACGGAAAAAAAGTTTGTCCAGGGGGTTAAAGATCCGGTCGGCCCAGGTATGCTCACCCGCATATACTTTGCCAATGTACTTTCCCAGGGGAATGGCCAGGAGTACGGTAGCGGCAAACATAACTATTACGCCTAAAATTTCTGTGTTCATGATTCAGTTTTTTTTAAGCCCTTCTTGGGGCAGGGTCACTTAGAATTTCTCCGGCTTTACGAGCACATAACACAGGTAAAGGAAGACGAGGATCGAGATGATGAATAAAAGGGTCATGGTTTAAATTTTATCGAAGAAATCAATAGATTTAAAAAAAAGGGCAAAGCAGAGCAGCCCGGCCAGTACAAGAAGGATTGTCAGCATATTGATACTTTTTAATGCAGGTATAAGCCAAAAGGGATGCCTAAGGGAGGTTGTGTCCCGGGTGGGAGTCGCCTGATGCAGCGCAGACTTGATTTTCAGGGGTTTGATCCATGGGGACCAGGAAGGGGCCAGGAGTTGGGGGGTATGCCAAAATGAAAATCGACCACCCCAAAATGGGGTATGGGGTGCAGCCGGCCGGCCGATGGCGGTCGATCTTTACACTTCGTGGCTAAGCCGGTATTCATCGATCTTCCGGTACAAGGTGGTCAGCCCGATATTGAGCAGGCGGGCCGCCTCCGTCTTATTTCCTTTTGTATAATTCAGGACCCGCTGGATATGCAGTTTCTCTACGCTGGCCAGGTCGAAAGCCGACAGGGGGCCATTGGTATTGAAGCTGGCCACCTGCAGGTCCGCGGGCAGGTTGTCGACCTCCAGTTGCGGGTTATCCGCCAGAATAACGGCTCTTTCTATGATATTTTTTAGCTCCCGGATATTGCCTTTCCAGGAATGTTGTTGGAGGTGGTCCAGGAATTCCTTGCTCATCCCCTCGACGTGTTTGTTGCTTTTGCCGGCGAAGAGCCGGAGATAATACTCTGCAATGAGGGGGATATCCTTTTTCCGGCTGCGCAGGGGGGGTAGGGAGATCGTGAAGACGTTGAGACGGTAGAAAAGATCTTCCCTGAATTTTCCTTCGTTCACCTCCCCTTGCAGGTCCCGGTTGGTTGCGGTTATGATCCTGACATTGACGCGGGTGGTCTTGGTATCCCCTACTTTGATAAATTCACTGCTTTCCAGGACACGGAGTAATTTCGCCTGCAGGTCGATATGCATTTCCCCGATCTCATCCAGGAACAGCGTACCCAGGTTGGCCTCTTCGATCAGGCCTCTTTTGTCTTTTGTCGCCCCGGTAAAAGCGCCGGCCTTATGGCCGAATAGCTCACTCTCCAACAGCTCTTTGCTAAAGGCGCTGCAGTTGAGGGCCATAAAAGGTTTGCCTTCCCGTTTACTGGCCTGGTGAATGGCCTGGGCAAAGACTTCCTTACCTGTGCCCG
>DATJJD010000267.1:0-5521 GCA_035492545.1 Puia sp. | reverse complement strand
GTCATGGACGGGATCAGCAGACCTTTTGTCGTACTCTGAATATCGAGCTGCGCGGAGGAATCCGGTGCAACGCCAATACCTGCATTTTGCGCGGGAAGGACAGCGGACCAGCAACAGAAACCGAAAAGGAGTAGTATTTTTATCATAAAATTTCTATTAAGGGAGTGAACTACTGGCCGATCCTGGCTTCCAGGGCTGCAATCTTTTCTTTCAGGTCCTTATTTTCTTTTTTCAAAGACTCGATGCTGTGCTGCTGCTCCTGGATGGCTTTTACAAGAGGTACCACAAAACTTCCATAGCGAAGACCATAATAATCCTGGTCGTTCTTTGGTTTGTCTACGCCGCTGAAATCGTATCCTGCCTGACCTGCGGCCGACTCCACCTCCTGCGCCACAAATCCCGAAAAGACGCGCGCTTTCTTTTCGGCCAGCGAAGCCGCCATGACGGGATCGGAAGCCGTGCCCCGGCCGCCGGATGCCCTGCTGTTGAGACTTTCGACATCCAGGTTATAGGTGACAGGCCTGAGCTTCATGATAAAATCCAGGCCCTTAACGTTAGCGTTGATATTTTTCTTGACCCTTCCATCGCTGAGCGTGGTCCATCCCACCTGGCCTCCGATGGAATTGGTAGAGGCATTGCCTATCCTCGCCTGGCTGCTGGCCGTACATATCACATTATAGCCAATGGCAATGCAATTGTATAAGCCATCCTGGTTAATATCGGTGAGGGCGCCCAGCATGGTATTGTTGTATCCCATATCATAGTTTCCTCCTGCCTGGTAGCCAACGGCCGTATTGTATTGGGAGCCGGTGGTCCTGGCCAGTGATCGCATGCCGATGCCTGTATTAAATGCGCCATAAGTATTATTGATCAGCGCCGAGGAGCCCACAGCGACATTGTCATAGCCTGTAGTGCAGTTGGACAGGGCTCCCGCGCCGTCTGCCGTATTATCTGTTCCCGTGGTGTTGCTGTAAAGGGCCTGATGACCGGTGGCTGTGTTGGAAGAGGCTTTGTTGACATACAGGGCCCTACTTCCTGTTGCCGTATTATACCCACCTACCGAATTGGAATTAAGGGCATAGGCGCCGGTAGCTGTATTGAAAATGCCGCTTGCATTTTGCGTCAAAGCCGAGTAGCCGGTGGCCGTATTATAGCTACCCGTCGTATTGTCGAAAAGGGACAAATAGCCGGAAGCCGTATTGGACAGCCCCGTAGTATTATTATATAATGCGTCGCCTCCGACCGCGGTATTACCAGTTCCTGTATTGTTATACAGTGTACTCTGACCGATGGCCGTGTTTTGGTCACCCGTTACGTTGAAGTAAAGCGAACTATGCCCCACAGCCGTATTCCATCTTCCTGTGGTATTGTTCGCAAGCGCATTTACACCCATGGCCGTATTGTCAAACCCTATTGTATTGCTGTATAAGGCCGAGTGGCCATCCGCTGTGTTGGCGTAACCCGAGGTATTGCTGTAAAGGGCCTGGTAACCCGTCGCGGAATTGGAACTGCCGGAAGTATTGGAATACAGCGCAGCATGACCTATGGCCAGGTTACCCTGACCACTTGTGTTATTAAACAAAGTGTAGGCTCCGACCCCGCTGTTTTGACTACCTGTGGTATTGGAAAATAATGCGCTGTCCCCTACTGCGATGTTATATTCTCCGGTCGTGTTGGAATGCAGGGATTTGAAACCGATGGCTACAGCCCCAAGGTTGGAGGATGAAGGATTACCGGCGCCATAGCCAAAGATGGTGCGGGCATGCGCTGAATCTATTTCGCCCGAATAGACGTTATTGACCCTGAAACGCAAAGGACTACCATCTGTCGTTCCGATAAAATTGGTTGCCGTGTCCGTTCCACTGTTGCCTGTCAGCGTCCAGCCGTCGGAGGCAGCGACTGTTTTCCAGGAGGGGGAAACCGCCGTCCCGGCATTGTAATAAAAACCGGCACTATTGTCCGTCTGGTAGACCAGCAAACCATTCGCGGGGCCGGCAATAGCATTTCGTTGCGCCTGTGTCATCCTTGGGATCAGCAATCCCCTGCTGGTACTGGAAATATCCAATTGGGCGGAGGCGTTGGGGGAAGACGTCCCTATGCCGATACTTTGGGCATATGAAAAGGACCAGGCTGTGCATACGACACATACAACCAGAAGGTGTTTTTTCATAAAAAGCTGTTTAAATGAATGATAGCGGGTATTCAGATGGATGGTAGGCTGAGCAAGAAAGAAAATAAATCATTCAGGGAAAACCGACTTCTAATGAATGGCTGTTCCGGCGCAGTCAACGGCGTCCCTGCTTTTAAATGCGGTGAGTAAATACCTGTCAGCGCATTTTTGGCCCCTGTTCTGCTTCTTTGTTGAAGTAAGTTTGTATTTTTAAATACCCGGGTTAATCCCCGTAGCAGTCTTATGCGCGGTTATATTCTTTTTACGATGCTGTTACCGGTGCTGGTATGGGGCCGGCTACCCGCGCAATCTTTAAATGAAAGTGATTTCACCTGCTATACCCGCGTGCAGGGCCTGTCCAATAATTCCATATCCGGCATCGTGCAGGATTCAACAGGCTATCTTTGGATCGCCACCTTCAAAGGGCTGAACCGATTTGACGGGCATAATTTTACGAACTATTACACAGGATCTGCGGACCTCCCCCTTCCGGATAATCTGGTCAAGCATTTGAACATACAGGGACGTGAGATCATTGGCACCACATTCGTGGGTGCATTTATCTACGACACGTATTCGCGGAAATGCAGGCATCTCCTCGTGCCTAGTGATTCGCTGATCTTTGCCTGGACCAACAATGGGATGGAGACCCTGCGCGATGATAAAGGGCATTATATATTCTCCAGCAAGACGGGGTTATATGTTTTTGATAGTGCAGGGAGCATCGTTCGCCGGCTCGATCATTACCTTCCTTCCGATGCCCGTCGCAAAGAGCTGGCTTTCGGGACAGAATTATCCACACTCGGCAACGGCCTGGTCCTGCAGAATAATGACCTGTTTTTTTCTACCTATGATCCCGTTCGCAATCGGATAGATACCTTTTATGGTTTGCATGACCCTGTCTTTAAAAAAGCCCTTACCGACACCGCCGGCGAATTGCGGGTCTCATTTCCAGGCAGAAAAGATCAGGTGTTCATCGTGAATGAAGAGAAAAACGCCATCGATATTTTTGACCTCCGGCTACACCGGACCTTTTCATTTCCCATGCCCTTCAGCACAGGCGCCGATATCGATGGCTACAACAGCCGGCTGTTCTTTCTAAGCGATAGCCTGCTGGCCCTGACGGGGAAAGTCAGCGGTTTTTATCTTTTCGATTATTATGCCGGCGCGCACCAGCTCAGACTCCATGGAGAAAAATATTTTACCCGGAGACACTGCAGGGCAGTATTCCGCGACCGGGAGGGGCGTTACTGGATAGGCACGGATAACGGTCTCTACAAACAAAACCTTTCCAGCCCATATTATAATGCCTATGATCTGGCGGAGCAGTGGCCTGATCTGCGAAACTGCGATATCAGGGCCATTTATACCTCCCACGACAAGCTGTTTGTAGGACTCCGGAATAAAGGCGGCCTGCTGATGCTGGATAAATCCGGCTCCGGTAAGGGACGTCTCTTCGACTTTGGAAAATACGGCCCAACCTGTAATACCATTTACAATATTTTCCCCTTTAGTGCCGATACGCTGTGGATCGGTACCCGTACCGGCCTGCTCTGGTTCAATACCTCCGACTACCATTTCGGTCGCGTGATCGTACCGGCAGAGCTGGCATGGATCAACGAGATCAACCCCATCTGCATGATCGAAGACACGAGAAAGAACATTTGGATATCTTTCGGAAATCTCAATTCGGTGGTGTATTATAACCGAGATGCCCGCCGGTTTACGGATATATCGGGTCCTAAGAACCCTCTGCTGAAGATCACCTATTGCTTCAGCATGGCAAAGGACAGACAGGGAAATGTATGGTTTGCGGGTGACGGGCTCTGTCGTTGGAATGCTGCCAGACAGGTGGTGGATACCCTCATCCTGTATTCTTCGGTAGCACGGACACTGAACAGCTATATCGTCATCCTTGATATGGACAATGATAATAACCTCTGGCTGTATTCGTGGAATAATGGCATCATTCAATACGATTGCACAAAAAACAAAATGTACCTCCGAAAAAGTGAGAGTAATTTTTGGGATGGGGATATCATCGCCAGCTCCCCGGTGATCCACGATCATATCTGGTTGGGCATCGACAATGGCATTTCCGTTTTTGATATACATAATTATTCCAGCAGGCTCTATACTTATGCGGACGGGCTCCCTATGGCCATTACCAGCCTGCGGAAAGGAAGCTGGTACGATGAGGGGCAGAACATCTTTTACGTCGGGTCCGGGCATCATCTCATCAGCTTCAAACCCGACCTGTCCCATTCCGTAGAGACTCCTCCCGCGCTGTTCATAGATGAGATCAATACACCGGCCGGCCGGCTTGTGGGCGATCCTGAAAGGCTGACGTTGTCTTATACGGATAACTCCGCCCGCATCGACTTTAATGCCGTCAACTTCAGAAGTCCGGAAGACAACCGGTTCGCCTATCGCGTGTCGCCCGGGCCTGACACCTCCTGGCACCTGCTGAACTGGCAGCATAGCGTGAACTTATCCAACCTCGCGTCGGGGAAATACCAGGTGCACCTGAAGCTTTTTTCCGCCAATAACCGGTGGCCCGAGCAGGTCAGGGAATTGACCATCGTTGTCAAACCTCCATTTTGGCGATCCTGGTGGTTTATTATCCTGTCGATGGTGGTCCTGATCTCCGCCGTATGGTTCTTATATAGAAGCCGTATCCGCCGGCTTGGCGAAAAAATGAGCCTTGACCGGCAGGTGGCGGAATACGAGATGAAGGCACTGCATGCGCAGATGAACCCTCATTTCATTTTCAACTCGCTCAACAGCATAAAAGAAATGATCCTTCATCAGGATACGAGGAATGCCTCTCTCTATCTGAGCCGGTTTGCGCAGCTGATACGCCTCAACCTCGAGCATTCGCGTAAAACGTTTATTACACTCCGGCAGAATATAGAGTATCTGGAGAGCTACCTGGAGATGGAACAGCTGCGTTTTGCCGATTTCAATTACCATATCGGCGTACAAGGGCAAATAGATGTTGACGAGATCAGGATCGCGCCGATGCTCATTCAGCCGCTGGTCGAAAATGCCATCTGGCATGGCCTGCTACCCAATAAGGGGAATAAGCAGCTCAATATCCTTTTTTACATCGATGAAGAAAAGCTGGTTTGCGAGATAGAGGATAATGGGATTGGCATCCGGCGTTCGCTGCTAAATAAGAGTGATTCGCAGCAAATGCATACGTCGATGGGCATCGGCAATGTTCGTCAGCGGATCGCTATCTTAAATGAAAAATATCGCATCCGTTGCTCTTTGTCCATACAGGACAAATCCGAGATCAGCGACGCCATCGATACCGGTACCGTCAGCAAACTGATAGTGCCCGCCTAT
>DATJJD010000266.1:0-66683 GCA_035492545.1 Puia sp. | reverse complement strand
GTAGTGGTTGCGCATCGTCGTATTGGCATGGGTGACAGCGATGCGGTAAAAAGAAGAATCCCCACTGTCGCGGGTAGCCCAGAACAGGAGTTCCAGGTTCATCATATTGTCTATGATCACCGGGTATTTCCAGGGTGGGCTATCCCAGGAACGGATACATCCTATCCGTTCGTTGAAGCGGGTGGACAGGGAGCGGGCGCTGTTGAGCAGGATGTCCTTGTAGGTCTGTTGGACGCCCGACGGTGATGAGGGGCCTGCCGCGAGCATGCCCCGTTCGGCCAGGCGCAGGGCGTTGCCATAACTGCAATACATCATAAAACCCAGGTCGTGGGTGCCTTTGTTGTACTGTTCTTTTTCCAGCAGCTTCAATCTTTCCAGGGCTTCCCTCAACAGGCTGGTGTCTTTGGAGAACTCGTACAGATATAAGAGGGTGCCCGGATAGAATCCGCTGGTCCACCATCCTGTGTTACTGGTCTCGAATTTATCTGCATTGGCGTAATAAGTTTTAGGGAGGCGATCGGCCGGTACTTTACCCATCAGTACCTTATACTGATTGACTGCCTGGTGAAGGTTGCCATCGATGAGGCGGACCAGGGCGGGCTTGGGCTGGAAACCGCGGTCTTTTTTCTGCGCCCTGGCCGTGTTGGTGGCCAGGAAGGAAGCAAGCAAACATAACGTGCTGATGATCCTGTACATAGTATATGATTAAAACCTGATAAGTCTTTTGTAATCTTCTGCTAATCTATCGAATGATCGGCGGATACGTCCTGTCCGCTCCATATTTTTTGTGCGGTCCAGGGAAGGGCGGGTGCTGACCAGAATTCATCGGTAGCCGGCAGTCCCAGCGGCAGCAATAGTTCCGAACAGAGATAGAGGCTACCGGTGGTGATATAGGATTCGGCCAGGTCGGGCTGGGCCCCGTACAAACCGATGTTGAGCCATCCGTCCTTTGTAAAGGTGGAGGGGCTCTCCAGGGTCTTTCGCAGCACGGCTGTCAGGGCACAGCGTACCTGCGCGGGTTTTAGCAGGGCCGGTAATTTTTGCTTCCAGGCGATGTCGGCCAGGTGATGAAAGGCCCCGCCCCGGTATACGATGGATCGACCCGTGGCGGGATAGCTGCCATCGGCGTTGATGAGCCTCTCCTGTATAATGGCATAACGTTGATCCCTGTCTTTTTCCTTATCCTTTATCTCTTTATAGTCGCCTTTCTTTTGATTGACGATGTCGATGATCTCTGTAAGAAAGGGATGGATCACATAACTGTTGTAATAGTCCCAATGATAGGATGGACCATCCGAATAGACGCCATCTCCCTTATACCATTGGTCTAATTGCCGGATGCTGTAGTCGACCCGCATTTCGTCCCAGGGGGCGCCCACTTCACTGAAGAAAACTTCTATCATTCCGGAGAATAAGAGCCAGTTGGAAAATCCGGGCCGGGTGTTCCGGGTAAGGCGGAGGGCCTCAATCACCTGCCGGCGGGTAGTGTCCCCCAGGTGCTGCCATAACCAGGGACAGCGCAGGAATCCAAGGGCCAGAAAGGACGCATCCACCAGGGTCTGTCCAGGCAGGTCCCAGGCCATATAATCCCGGGCGGCGGGGTTGACTGCGTGGGCTACGGCCGGCAGCAGCCATTGCCGGTATTGTTCGCGCAGCGCCGCTTCTTTTGGCGAGCCCCCTTCTCCGTTGAGCCAGGGCGCCATCCCGCTGAATAACCGGGCGAAGGCTTCCAGGTAGGCCGCCTTTGTCCTCGATGCCGCATTGTCCGTCCTTTTTGACAGGACCAGGGGCATCTCCTTTTTGAGCTCATCATGGGCCAGGTGTTCCATCACCGGGCGGGCGATGCGGTCGAGCTGTTGCAGCCAGAATTCGCGGTCGGAGGAAGGGGCGGCCACGGCCGGGCCGCCCTTTGCGAGGTGCCGGATGAGGGCCGGCTGGTGGCTGATAACCGGCAGTTGGCTGGTGGCTGGCAACTGGCAGGTGGCGTACAGCCGGATAGACACCGGCGCCTGACAGGCGATGGACTGCCAGGCGCCGGCCGTCACGGAAAAGGCGAACCCAATCATGCAGCCGATGCCCATGCGGAGGATACGATCCATAGAAGAAATTTAGAACCTAAATGTACATCAGTAGCCCGTATTCTGCGTCAGCACGGCGTCCTTATTCAGATCGATCTCTGTCTGCGGAATGGGTAACAAGACATTTTTTGATGTGAGGCCGGTGATGGCCGTAGCACCCTGGTCACCGTAGTTCTGTACCCGTTCCAGCAGGGTGCCCGTCCTCACCAGGGTCATACGCCTGTTCTCTTCCGCCACCAGCTCCCGGGCCCGTTCGTCCAGGATAAAATCCAGGGTAATGTCCGAGGCTTGTACCTGGCCATGCAGCGGGTAATCGGGGTAAGACCTTTGCCGCAGCGTGTTGATGCTGGCGGCCGCTCCGGCGGGATCGTTGAGCTTGAGCTGGGCTTCGGCGAGCAGGAGCCAGGTCTCTCCCAGGCGCATCATGATGAGGTCCTTCGTCGTTCCGTATCCAAATTGGTCGAGGGGGTTGTATTGGTTCCATTTTGTCGTATAGGGGCAGATCCTGGTGAGGGTATCCGTTCCCGTTACTACTACGGGCTTGCCATAATTCGCATTGGTGGGGTCATTGTAGTAAAATACCCGGTGCATGCTGTACAGGGAATTGCGGATATCATAATTGTCATACAGGTTATACATGATCCACCGGCTAAGCCGCATACGGCCTATGCCTCTTCCCCCCAATGAATCGCAGATCAACATGCCGGGTGTGCCGTAGTAGGCCGGCACCCACATCCGGCGATGCTGGTCGGAGTTGGTAGAACCGCCCGGGACATTATAATCCTGCTCGATGACCCAGATGGCTTCCTTATTTCCCTGGCTGCGGCGCTGATTGCCGTAGACGAACATATCGGAGTAGTAGTCGCCTGCCTGGGTGGCGTGTACACCATAGCGGGATGTGGTGAGGCTGAAGACCCCGCTGCCGATGATGGTCTGGCAAAGCGTCTTGGCCAGGTCCGGTTTATTCAGCCGGAGGTATACTTCCGCCAGCAGCTGCTGGGCCATGGCAACATTGGGCCGTCCTTCCTTACGGACGCCGGCAGCCGTGGGCAATACGGAGATGGCATCCGTAAGGTCTTTGGAGATCTGCGCGTTCACGCTGTCCAGGGAGGTACGGGTGAAGTTGATCTTCGGGGCTGTCAAAGGGATGGTGATCAAGGGCACCGGCCCCCATAAGGTCGCCAGGAAATTATAGGCGTAAGCCCGGTAAAACTTTGCTTCCGCGTCGATGTAGGCTTTGTTAGCTGCTGAAGTTGCCGTTACCGCGGGGTTTTCGGCGCCCTGTATGATCAGGTTGGCATTGTTTATCGTCGTGTATGCCCATTGCCAGTAATAGAGGGACCCGGGATCCGTCGAGCTGAGTGTAGCATATTGATAGTAGGGCAACATGGCCGTCGTGGATTGGACGGAGATGGTATTGGCCATGTCCGTACCCAGGTACATGCAGCCGATCAGGCCCTGGTCTCCGGCAAAGGTATATTGTGTTCGCACCTGGGCCTGGAGACCGGCAATGGCTGCTTCAAAGCCCAGGGAGTCCACCAGGGTATTGCCCGGAGCGTAGGTGGAGGTGAGGTGCTCGTCCAAAAAGGATTTCTTACAGGCGAGAAAGGCCAGTTGGAGGAATAATATATAGATAAAAAACTTTTTCATGTCTTGCTGTTTTTTGTAAGCCATTATTTTAGAGAGAGGTTGATCCCGAAAACATAAGCTGCCATGGTGGGGTAATTGTTATAATTGGTGGTCGTGCCCCCATTATATGTGCTTTCGGGATCCCAACCGACCCAGTGTGTGTAGGTATGGATATTCCTGCCACTGAGGTAACAGGAGAGGGAGCCCAGGCCCCAGCTGTTCACGATGCGGGAAGGCACCGTATAACTGAGCGTGATATCCTGTATTCGGGTATAGCTGGCATTGCTGGGGAAGGCATATCCCAGGGGGTTGGTATAGGACAGGGAGGGCCGGCTGTTACTCTTATTGGCGGCCGTCCAATAACCTACTTCGGCGGGCAGGTTGATGGCGCCGGCCTGGTCGGCGGGGTTAAGGATGGGGTTGTTCTTCATAGCGCCCTGGCTGGTGCGGATGAAGATCCGCAGGCTGAGGCTCTTATACGTAAAGGTGTTGATGATGCCCCCCGTCCATTTTGGAATGGTATAGCCCACGATGGTGCGGTCTCCCGTTGCCGAGATCGCCCCGCTCTTATCCAGGTCCGCCAGCTTGAGGTCGCCCGGTTTGGCGCCGGGGTTGGAGGCGGAGGGATCTTCTCCCGTTTGCCAGATCCCCAGGGTCTTGTAGGTATAGATAGCCCCCAGGGATTTTCCGATAAACCAGCTATTGCCGATGTCGTCCTTTCCATCCCCGTACAATTGTGTGACTTTATTGCGATAGAAGGAGAAGTTGAGGTTGGTCTCCCAGCTGAAATCCTTCATTCTGATGTTGACGGAGTGGATGCTGAGGTCGATGCCCCTGTTCTCCAGCTTGCCGATGTTATCCAGGATGGAGGAATATCCGGTGAGGATAGGAAGGTTACGGGACAATAGCAGGTCGCGTGTTTTGGTGATATATCCTTCTATCGTTCCGTCTATCCGGTTGAAGATCCCGAAGTCGATGCCGATATTGGTGCCGGTGGTACTCTCCCATTTGAGGTTGGCGTTGCCCAGGCTGGAGGCTTGCAGGCCGGTTGCCGTAGTACCGTTGTAGACATATTGGGTCACCGACTGGGTGGTGAGAGTCTGGTAAGGGCCGATGGCCGAGTTACCCGTCGTTCCGTACGATACCCGCAACTTCAGGGAGTTGATGACCCCTGAGGTCCTTAGAAATTCTTCTTTCCCGGCATTCCAGGCCAGGGCCACGGAAGGGAAGACGCCGTATTTGCTGGTGAGGGCGCCAAAGCCGGAATAGCCGTCCCGGCGGGCGGTGGCGGTTAAAAGATATTTGCCCGCATAGGAATAGTTGATCCTGCCCATTTGTGACAGTAATGCATATTGGGAGGGGCCGGCGGAATGGTTGAGCGTGTCTACGTTGCCGGTTAGCTGTACCTGTCCTGCATTGAAGCTATTGAAATTCAACTGATCGTTGATAAAGGTGTTGGCGGACAGGTTGGTGACAAAGAAATTATTATGCTGGGCGCTGTACAGGGCTGTCACATCGATGTGGTGTTTCCTGATATCCTTTGCATAACTGAGGATATTTTCCACAATCCAGTTCTGAGTTTCCGTGTTTTGCGCATAGGCGTGTCCGATAAGATCTCCCATATTCCTGCCGGTATAATAATCATATCGTCCGGGAAGGGAGGAATAGCTGGCGTTGAGCCGGTATTTCAGGCCGGGGATGATGGCCGGCTTTATTTCCAGGTAACCGGTACCGGTGAGGTTGTTCGCCCTTTTGATCGTGGGTTCGTATAAGCCCAGCAGCGGGTTCAGATACAGGAGCTGGGTATACATGGGATAGATGTCATAAGTTCCGTCGGCATTATATTCCTGTCCATAAGGGCTCATCTGGCCGGCCACGGTGAGGTTGATATGTCCGCCGTCGTAGTTATTATTGGCATAGAACAGGGATGTCCCAATGGTGAGCCAACTGGCGAGGTTGGCATCCAGGTTGGACCGGACACTGATGCGACGATATTGATATCCTTTTAAGACTCCCCTATCACTGGTATATTCTCCGTTGAGATAATATTTCACGTCATTGGTGCCTCCGGAGATGCTGAGATTATGGGATTGCAGCAGGGCGGACTGCGAAACCTCCTTTATCCAATCCACCTGTTTGCCGGCGCGAAAATTCGGCACTTCCGCGATGTTGATGACCGAGTCAAAGACAGGGTTAGCCGGAGTAACGCCCCGTTGCTGATTGAAGTCGATGTTCTTCTGAACGTACTGGGGGCCATTCATGGGCCGGAAGGTATGTGCGAAATATTCGGGGCCGGTATAACCGTTGTACCGGATAACCGGTTTGCCGGTACGGCCCCGTTTGGTCGTTATCAGCAGGACGCCGCTGGAGCCACGTGTCCCGTAGATGGCTGTGGCGCTGGCGTCTTTCAATATTTCAATAGATTCGATGTCGTTGGGGTTGATATCATTGGTAGAACCCGGAAAGGGCACCCCATCCAGGACGATGAGGGGGCTGGTGCTGGCCTTGATAGAGTTCTGACCTCTTACCTGGAGGTCTCCGGTGCTGCCCGGTGCAAAAGAGCTTTGAGATACCGTGAAACCGGCCACGGAGCCTTCCACTGCCTGTAATACGTTGGTGACGGGAATTTCCGAAAGACGGGATTTCAGTACAGAGGATACGGAGCCTGTTACGTCGCTACGCTTCTGGCTGCCATATCCTACGACCACCACATCATTTAAGTTCGCTGCCGCCAGGTCCGGCTTCAGGACGATGTCAACATTTGTGCGGCTGCCGGGCTGAAGAGTCTGCCGGACATAGCCAACATAGGAAAATACCAGCCGGCCATTCTCCGGCAGGTCGATCTCATATTCCCCATTGGCATTGGTCGTCACCCCTCCTTTGGCCCCCTCCACCTGTACGCTGACGCCGGCAAGGGGCCTGCCCTGTTCGTCCACGATCCTCCCTTTGACCTTTATTTCCGTTGTTTCGGTCCCCTCCGGGGCAATGACCACCAATTCATCGTTCAGGGCTTTATATTTCAACCCTGTGTGGGCCAGTATTTTTTGCAGGACATCCAGCACTCCTTCGTCTTTAACAGTAAGACTGATCTCTTTGCCTGCCGGCAGCATTTCGTTGCTATACAACAGGTGGATCTTTCCTTTTCGTTGTAAGAGGGACAGCAGTTTCCTGAACTCCATATTTTTGACATCCAGGCTTATTTTATTATTCTGGGAATATCCCTTGGCAGAGACTTTCAGGCAGAGGGCAAAAATAAAAAAGAAGGCCCATTTGAACATAAGCAGTAGTCTTTGGTGGATAGTAGTACGCAAAAAGACTCCACTATGAAATAAAAACTTTTTCATAGTTTTAATTATTGTTAGGTGAAACAATCCTGATTCCGGAAGAATTCGTTCTTCCCTTGTTACGATTGTAAACCAGAGCGGGGGATGTTACAGCATTTCCCGCTTCTTTATTTTACAACCGGCAGGGGGTGTTCAGGTGTCGTCAATTAATGTATACATGGCTGTCGGTTATGGTGAATTTAAAAGGTTGGATAAGCTGCATGGCCAATAAGGCCTGTTCAATCGTCTCTTTGTGAAAGATGCCGGTGAAATGCAAAGCCCGGATACGGGCATTGTTAATCTCAATCTGTACGTTAAACCATCTTTCCATTTTTGGAGCCAGCTCTTCCAGGGTTTCGTTCTGGAATACGAAATTGTCTTCCACCCAGGACACTTCTTTTACATATTCTTTATCGTATACTTCTACCGGCACCACGTCCTGTATGACCAGCTTTTCTTTATTGCCATTATGCAGGGAGTGAGGCTGACCGGGTTTTGCCGGCATTGATTCCAACGGGACATCGTCGATGAGGGCAAATTTCTCTTTGGGCTTCAGGACTATTTTCTGATAGGGCTTGCTATTGACGGTGAGTTCGACGCTGCCCCTAAGTAATGTCGTTTCGGTGACCCTGTCCGACGGATAAGCTTTTACGTTAAAAGCCGTTCCCAATACCCGGATAGCGATCTTATCCGTTTGTATGACGAAGCTGTGATCCTTATCCTTTGCTACATCAAAAAAAGCTTCGCCGGATAGGGTTACCGCCCGCAGATCTTTCTTCAGCATGTTGGAGTCATAATGAAGCCTGCTGCCCCCGTTGAGCCAAACCTGGGTCCCGTCCGGCAGGGTAAGTTTTCTACGGGAGCCCAATGCTACGGAGAACTCCGTATTTCCGTTGGTGGGTAAGGAGGGAGGGCGTGTGCGGTGAAAGATGCTGTATATCATTCCTGCGGTGAGGAAGACAAAGAATAAAAGCCAGGCCAGTTGCCGGGTACGGGATGGTCGGGGCGAGGGGGATGGCTGATCCGCCGGAGATGTCTGCTGACCTGAGGGAGACTGTTGTGGATCCGGGGCAGACTGCCGCTGATTCGGGGAAGACTGTCGCGGATCCGGGGCAGACTGTCGCGGATCTAAGTGGGACGGCCGCTGATCCGCCGGAGATGACCGGATGGGGGGATCGGGTTTTGGCGAGGCCGGGGTAAAGGTCGGTTTATGTCTGGCCAGGTGTTTGAGATAAGCCAGATCCGTGTCGGTGATGTCCCGGGACGAGATCTCCCGGATCTTTTCTTCGTCCCATAGCTGGGTGATCAGCTCCGCATAATAGACGGCTTCCGGGTCGCGGGTCAGCAACTGATCGAGTTCAGTCCGTTCGCCGGCAGTAGCTTCCCCGGATAATTTCCGGGCTATTAATTGTATGATCCTGGTATCCATCTTTACGTGGGGAAGGTCCCTTGAGATGGAAGACAACGGGAAAAGAGAAATTCCCTATCGGACCAAAAATAAATTTATTGTGCATAATCCAGCTTAATAGCCAGGGTGATCTTCCGCAGCGCGGTTACCAGCTGGGCGTCCACGGTCTTGACGGAAATGTGAAGGATGTCAGCGACTTCTTTATAGGTAAGTCCCTCTTCTTTTACCAGTTTGAAGATCAGTTTACATCGCTGGGGAAGGGTGTTAATAGCTTTTTCCATTTTCTTTCTCATTTCCGAATTGATAAAGATCTGTTCCGGATCTTTCCCGGGAAAGGAGATCTCGACATGGATATTATCCAGGGATAGCGTGGGCCGGGCCTGTTGATGTTTCAGCACATTCAGGCATTTGTTGCGGGCGATGACGAAGAGCCAGACGCGGATGTTGTCGATCTCCATCAGTTTATCCCGATGTTGCCAGAGTGTCATCAGAACATCGGAGGCAACTTCTTCGGCCAGTTCCTGGGATTTCAGGAAGTATCGTGAAAATCTTTTAATTGGAGGAAAGAAGATGTCGAATAGTCGCCTGTAGGATGGCTCGTCATTATTAATAGCGACACTATAAAGCAAAGCAGCTATATCAGCGTGAGTCTTCTCCATGTAGCAGGCAATCGTATATGTGCCGGAGATACGCATTTTCAAAAATTAGCGCATCTCCGGCAAAGCGCTAATAATTGTCCTTTGGACGAGGCCCTTCCAGGGCCTTTGGTATATTCTAAATTAAATAAAAACTTATTATAAAAGTAGTTTTGACAGGTATTGCCAAAAATATCTTTCCGGTATCGGAAGGCATCCTTTCGGTCTGTTTGTTCGTATTGAAGGTAAGTCATCATTTCGTGAACCTGCAAGACACTTATCAAACGAATAATATATATATCCCTGCTCTGGCCAGGCCGGACAGGCTGTTGGAGGAGCAGTATTCCGGCAGTCGCCACAGGGAGAACAGGTCCTATACCGATGAGGAGGTGGGGATGTTGCCGGATATTGGAGAAGGGCATACCCATTACCGGGAATGGCTTGTCCGCCGGCGGTCCTGCCGCCGGCTTACGCGGTATCTGACCTTTAAGAAAAAGGAAGTCAGCATATTGGAGGTCGGTTGCGGCAATGGCTGGCTGTCTTCGCAGCTGGCGATGGTGCCCGGCAGCAGGGTCGTCGGTCTCGATCTGAATTTCATCGGGTTGCAACAGGCGGCCAGGGTCTTTGGATACCAGCCCAACCTGAAGTTCATGTATGGGGATTTCCGGTCCGATATCCTGCAGGAGCTTACTTTTGATATTATTGTATTTGCATCTTCCCTCCAATATTTCCCTTCTTTGCGTGAAACGCTGGAGAGGGCCCTGCAGCAGTTGTCTCCCGATGGAGAGGTTCATATCCTGGACACCCGGTTCTATCGCCCCGAAGAATTGGAGACGGCCCATAAGGTTACTGCGGTCTATTATACCTCCCTGGGAATGCCGGAGATGGCTAAACATGTTTTTCATCCCTGCAGCCGGGAATTGGAGGGGTTCAGCCATCGGTATTTCTATAATCCCCGGTCATTCTGGAACCGGCTTTTTGCCAGGAGAAAGGGGTGGCCGTGGATATGTGTGAGACGTTGATTGTCAATATAATATCGGCGGCTGAGCGAAAGCTTCCCAACGACGACGGACTTTACAGGCTTCCACGTTGAAGCCTGTTTTATTTCCTCCTAGTTTCCCCAGTTCCATTCCTCCAATAGTTTTTTCAATTCGCTTTAAAGAAATAAATAATTTTGAACTTCCATTTCATTACGCAACATTGAAAACCTACCTTATGACAACAACGACTCAATTAATAACTCCCGCAGAAGAAACAATTATTAGCAAAATTTACCTGATTCGAGGGCAAAAAGTCATGATAGACCGGGATCTGGCGAATCTGTATGGAGTAGAAACCAAACAGCTTAAAAGGCAAGTAAAGCGAAATATAGATCGATTCCCCGAAGATTTTATGTTTGAATTAAGTGCTGAAGAGTTCCAGGAATGGAGGAGCCAAATTGGCACCTCCAATTCCAATGAAGGGGATAAAATGGGATTACGCTATGCACCTTATGTATTTACGGAACAAGGAGTAGCAATGTTGTCCAGTGTTTTGAACAGTGAAAGAGCAATAAAGGTCAATATCCAGATCATGCGTATCTACACGAAAATGCGGGAAATGTTTATGACCAACCAGGAGATCCTGCTCAAGCTAGAACAGTTGGAAAATAAAACTGCGGGGTACGACAAGGACATACAGCTCATTTTTAAATATCTGAAACAACTGATTACTCCTTCTGAACAAACCAACAGGCTTAGAATCGGCTTCCGCAGGCAGGACGAAAAAGACTAGTTGTCGGGCAAAGAATTTGAGCCTATTTAACCTCAAAACAGCCTAATTTTGCGGGTTCGGCGCCCAGGTAGGATGCCTACCTGGGCGCCGAACCTAAAATACTGCCCAAAAATGAGCGATAAGCTGAGGAAATTAGCCGCAGAGCTGGAAGGAGAATTCTATGACGACAAGACCACCCGTACGTTGTATGCCACTGACGCATCCGCCTACCGTGAAATGCCGCTGGCGGTGGCTGTACCCCGGTCGGTGGAAGACCTGAAAAAGCTGATCGCTTATGCCCAGGCGGAGAGAATATCCCTTATTCCCCGTACGGCCGGTACTTCCCTGGCGGGCCAGGTGGTGGGGAAGGGCATGGTGGTTGATGTATCCAAATACTTTACGCAGATCCTGGAGCTGAATACCGCAGAAAAATGGGTACGGGTGCAGCCGGGTGTCATCAGGGATGAGCTCAACCTCTTTTTAAGACCTCATGGCCTGCTCTTCGGGCCGGAAACCTCTACTGCCAACCGGGCCATGATTGGCGGTATGGTAGGTAATAATTCCTGCGGTTCCAATTCCGTTGTCTATCGCAGCACCCGGGAGCACCTGCTGGAAGTAAAAACCATTTTGAGTGATGGGACGGAAGCTGTCTTTAAATCGCTGACCCTGGACGAGTTTCATGCAAAATGTGAGGGCGGGGGCCTGGAGGCCTCTCTTTATAAGACGATCCGCCGGATTTTAAGCAATACGGATAACCAGGAGGAGATCCGCCGGCAATTCCCCAAAAAAAGTGTGGAAAGGAGGAATACGGGGTATGCTCTGGACCTGCTGCTGGAAACCGCCCCTTTCACGGCGGGCCTGCCGGATTTTAATTTCTGCTCCCTGATCGCAGGTTCGGAAGGTACGCTGGCCTTTATTACGGAGATCAAGCTGGACCTCTCTCCCCTACCCCCTCCCGAAACGGGCCTTCTCTGCGTCCATTTCAATACCATCGACGAATCTCTGAGAGCCAACCTCATCGCCCTTCAATATCATCCCAGCGCCAGTGAGTTGATCGATCATTATATCCTGGAATGTACAAAGGATAATATCGAGCAAAGCAAAAACCGGTTTTTTGTACAGGGTGATCCCGGCGCTATCCTTGTCGTGGAGTTTGCCCGTAGTACCCGCGAAGAAATAAAAGACATCGCCGCCAAGGTGGAAGCCGACATGCGGGCGGCAGGATTGGGTTATCATTTTCCCCTGCTATTCGGAAATGACACCAAAAAAATATGGAGCCTGCGCAAGGCGGGGCTGGGGTTGCTGAGCAACCTGCCCGGTGACGACAAGGCGGTGCCGGTCATTGAGGATACGGCCGTGGATGTACAGGACCTTCCGGCCTATATCCGGGACTTCAATGAGATCCTGAAAAAGCATAATCTTTATTCGGTGCATTATGCCCATGCGGGCAGCGGGGAGATCCATCTGCGTCCTATCATCAATTTAAAAACAGCCGAAGGCAATCGTCTTTTCCGAACCATCGCCGAAGAGATAGCTACTTTGGTAAAGAAATATGGCGGCTCGCTCAGCGGCGAACATGGAGATGGAAGGTTACGGGGGGAATTTATCCGGCAGATGGTGGGTGAAAAGAACTATGCGTTGCTGCGCGAGATCAAACATAGCTGGGACCCGGCGGGCATTTTTAATCCCGGAAAAATCGTGGATACCCCCCCGATGAATTCCATGCTGCGTTATACCCCGGGGCAGCAGACACCGGCCTTCCCTACCTTGTTCCGGTTTCATAACCAGGACATCCTGCAGCATGCGGAACAGTGTAATGGGTCCGGAGATTGCCGCAAGACGCATCTGTCGGGCGGTACGATGTGTCCCTCTTTTATGGCCACCCGCAATGAGAAAGATACTACCCGGGCCCGGGCCAATATCTTACGGGAATTCCTCACCCATTCCGACAAGCCCAACCGCTATGACCACCAGGAGATCTATGACGTGATGGATCTCTGTCTCAGCTGCAAGGGCTGTAAGTCGGAATGTCCTTCGAATGTAGACGTGGCCAAGCTGAAGGCGGAATTCCTTCAGCATTATTATGACGCCCATGGGGTCCCTTTCCGCAGCCGGCTGATTGCTAATTTTACCGCCTCGGCCAGGCTGGGCGCCCTGGCGCCGGCCCTATACAACCTGGTGGTCAGCGGGAAATGGACGGGGAAGCTGGTGAAACAGTTCTCGGGTTTTGCCATAGACCGGTCGATGCCCCTGTTGTATAAGACGACGCTGAGGAGCTGGTATAAAAGACATCGGAAGGAGTCGGCCGGACGGACGGGGGCGGGCACGAGTGCGGTGGCCGGCATTGCCGCAGGTGTGGGCCGGCGCGTGTATCTTTTTTGCGATGAGTTCACGAATTACAATGATACGGAGACAGGCATTAAGGCTATCCTGCTGCTGGAGAAATTAGGTTATGAGGTGCTGATCCCTCAGCATGAAGAGAGCGGCCGAACCTGGCTCTCGAAAGGGCTGGTCCGGCAGGCCAAAAAGATCGTGGATGAGAACATACGTCTGCTCAGCCCTTTGATTACGGAAGATACTCCCCTCATCGGCATCGAACCTTCTGCTATCCTCACTTTCCGGGACGAATATCCTGACCTGGCCGATGAAGGCCAGCTGGAGGCAGCCCGGCGGTTAGCCAAGCATAGTTTTTTTATCGACGACTTCCTGGCACGGGAGATCGACAAAGGAAATATCCGGAGCGAACAATTCACCCGCGAGAAAAAGACCATTAAGCTTCACGGTCATTGTCAGCAGAAAGCCTTGACCTCTGTAGCCGGCTCTGTGAAGGTACTTTCCCTTCCCGAGAATTATTCGGTGAGCACCATCCCTTCCGGATGCTGTGGTATGGCCGGTTCTTTCGGGTATGAAAAAGAGCATTATGAACTTTCTCAGAAGATAGGCGAGCTGGTCCTGTTCCCTACAGTGCGCCAGCAGGGGGCGGAGGTCATCATTGCAGCGCCCGGCACCAGCTGCCGGCATCAGATCAAGGATGGGACGGGGCGGAAGGCCCTGCATCCCGTGGAAGTGCTGTATGAGGCGCTGGCGTAGAACCGGCCCAGCGCCGCAGCCATTTCTGCAACGATGAGACCGAAAGGGAAATGCACCTTTCCTCCGGAGAGATGGCCGGCCTGTAGCTTGCCGCTGAACGCTGGAAGCTTTTCCCTAGATTTGCCATATTAAACCACTCTACTAACTTATGGCGGCGAGTAAAAGGATCGATCCCTTTTTAAAGACCAACAACGATACGGGATTTGGCACCAATGCCAGCAATTATGGGGGGCGTTTCATCAACAGGGATGGCACTTTCAATTTGCGGAAAGAGGGCATTTCCTTTCTGAACCGGTACAGCATTTATCATCATATGCTGACCCTGCCCCGTTGGAAATTCGCCACGGTCATTGTTCTTTTTTACCTGAGCTTCAATCTCCTTTATACCATCATCTACCTGCTGGTGGGCATCGATCAGCTGCAGGGGGTCATTGCCACCACTCCCTGGGGGAAATTTAAGGAGGCTTATTTCTTCAGCACGGAAACGTTTACCACCGTAGGGTATGGAAGGGTGAACCCCATCGGTGACGGGGCCAATTTTGTAGCCTCTATCGAAGCGATGACCGGTTTCCTCTCTTTTGCCCTCGCAACGGGTATTATGTTTGGACGGTTTGCCCGGCCCCGGGCTTACCTCGTCTTTAGCGAACATGCGCTGATAAGCCCCTACAAACAAGGGACGGCCCTGATGTTCCGGTTTGCCAGCTTCAAGGATAATCATATTCTTACCGATGTAGAGATCAGGGTGAATATTGGACTGAAAGTTCCGGGAGATGACCCCACGCGGGATGTGGCCGCTACCTATAGTTTTTATGATCTGCAGCTGGAGCGCACGAAAGTGGAAAGTCTGCCCATGAACTGGACGGTGGTACATCCCATCGATGAGAAAAGTCCTTTGCTGGGTTTTACCGCGGAGGACATGAAAGTTGCTGACGTGGAAGTATATGTCCTGATCAGAGGTTTTGACGATGTCTATTCCAATTTTGTACAGCAAAGGACCTCCTATACGTATGATGAGATACAATTTAACAGAAAATTCATACCGATGTACCGCGAGAGCGATGACGGCAGGACCACGATCCTGGAATTGCATAAGTTAAATGAGTGGTTGGAGGTGTGATTTTTTTTAGGTTCGCACAACGTCTGCCGGAAAAATAACGTAATGTTGTGGGCAGAATACTGGCCTCCCCGCTAATCAATGAATCATCTCATTCCCGAAGTACGGAATTAGGAATATTTCGTATGCGTTATTTCCTGGATAACATTTAAAAAACTGTTGAACAGCCTAATAAAGATATATTTCTTCCTGGTCCTGTTATGCTGGTCTCCCATGCTGGTAGAGGCACAGCATCCAAATGAAAGGGTGGACCTGGTGGACGTAGGGCGATCTTTTCTGAAGAGAGTACAAGCCAAAAGAATCGACAGTGTTCCCCAAAAGGCGGGGAAGTTGTATGTTTCCGCGCTGCCGGTGATAGGCTATACTTTACAGACCGGCTTTGCAGGCGTGTTGAGCTCCAATTTCGCGTTTTATACCAGCGCCTCTCCCCAGAACCTCTCCAGCGTCCTTACCAGCGTCACCTATTCCCAATATAACCAGGTCATCTTCCCCATCCAGGCCGATATCTGGACCAAGGGTAATAAGTACAATATCGTCACGGACTGGCGTTTCCTGAAATACCCTTCCCTTACCTACGGCCTGGGCGGTAATACGGCTACCGATAGCGGCTACAACATCGACTACACCTATTTACGGTTCCACCAGGCAGTCATGAAGACGGTGGCCAAGGACCTATACCTGGGTTTGGGTTATGACCTGGATTATTTCTGGAATATCAAGGAAATAGACCCTCCTCCGGGGAAAGAAACCGATTATGAACGGTATGGTTTTCATAAGACGGCTGTTGCCTCGGGGGTGTCCCTTCATTTTTTATATGATTCCCGAAGGAACCAGATCAACCCTGAAAATGGCGGGTATGCCAGTGTCAGCTACCGGCCAAATTTTACTTTCCTGGGCAGCGATGCCAACTGGCAGTCCCTGATCCTGGATCTGCGCAAATACATCCGGTGGCCCGAAAGCAGTCATAATGTGCTGGCGATATGGAACTATGACTGGTTCACCACCGGCGGGGGCGATCCTCCCTACCTGTTGTTGCCCAGCACAGGCTGGGACGCCTATAGTAATACGGCCAGGGGATATATACAGGGAAGGTTCCGAAGCAGGAATATGTTATACCTGGAGTCGGAATACCGGTTTGGCATCACCTCCAACGGGTTGTTCGGAGGGGTGATCTTCGCGAATGCGCAGTCTTTTTCCGAGCCCGGCAGCGGCCGCTTTCAATATATTACCCCGGGTTATGGCGCTGGACTGCGCGTCAGTCTGAACAAGTTCTCCCGGACCAATCTCTGTGTGGATTATGGCTGGGGTATCAATGGGTCCGGAGGTTTTTTTGTCAACCTGGGTGAAGTTTTTTGAGTAACTTACTACTTCTGAAATCTACCAAAATATGAGAAAACTGCTGCTCCTGCTCCCCGCATGCCTGGTCTTTTTATGTAGTATCGCCCAATCAACGGATCCTCGTTTGGCAAAGGCTTCCCGGGAGGACAAAGCCGGATGGATTGCCGTACACCTGGAAGGCAGTCCTTCCACGATTGGTTTTCAGCATGGCTACCTGTTGGCCCCGGAAATAGACGACCTGATCCGGACGATGAAATATTTCCTCGCGCATAACTCCGGGAAGGACTGGGATTTTTACCGGGCTGCCGTGAAGAAAATGTTCTGGGGGAAGGTGGATAAAGAATACCAGGAAGAGATAGCCGGGATCTGCGAGGGGCTGAAGGCCCGTGGTAAAGACTATGATGTCTATGACCTGGTAGTATTGAACGGGAATATAGAATTAGCGCAGTACTATGTGCCCTGGCTGGCGGAAAAAACAAAACCGGGGTCGGCGGATAATAAGGCGCCCGGCAACTGCAGCGGTTTTATCGCAACGGGCAGTTATACCGCTGATGGGAAGATAGCGATAGGGCATAATAACTGGACGGATTATATTGTGGGAGAAAGATGGAATGTCATCGCAGACATTGTTCCGGAGAAGGGCAACCGGCTGTTCATGGATGCCATGCCGGGTTTGATCCATAGCGGGGATGATTTTGTCGTCACGGGCGGGGGCCTGCTGATTACGGAGACCACGATCACGCAGTTCAAGGGCTTTGATGAGTCGGGCATTCCGGAATTTGTACGGGCCCGGAAAGCGGCCCAGTATGCCAACAGTATTGACGATTTTGTAAGGATCATGACCAACGGGAATAATGGGGGATATGCCAATGACTGGCTGGTGGGAGATACGAAGAGCAATGAGATCGCCCGGCTGGAGCTGGGGTTGAAAAACCACCAGGTTTGGCGAACCAGGGACGGGATCTATACCGGCTCTAATTTCCCCAGTGACCAAAAGCTGATAACGGAGGAGACGACCTTTAACCCGGCCGACTCTACGAATTCACCCAATACCCGTCGCCGCCGCTGGGAAAAATTGACGGAACAGTATAAGGGAAAGATTGACGCTGTTACGGGGCAGACGATCGAAGGAGATAGTTATAATGAGCTGACGCAGGCAAAGGAAGCCAGCCGCTGCGTCATTGCCGGAAGGGTCGACACAGATCCGAAGGGATGTCCCGAATGGGGTTGGCCGCCCTTCTATCCCGGTGGAACGGTACAGGGTAAGGTGACGACAGCTGCCCTTGCTAAAGACCTGAAGTTCTGGGCGCATATGGGCAATCCCAATGGGGATGATTTTCTGGCGGCACCTTTTTTCCAGCTGCATCCCGAGTTCCAATGGCAGGCGCAATATCTGCATGATATGAAGGCAAATCCATGGACGTTGTTTGAAGCCAAGTAGCGGAGCACGGGTTCGCTTGCGGAAGGCAAAAAGAAAGGCAGGATGAGAACACCCCGCCGGCTTTAGTGAGATTCACATGAGAAAACAGACTTAAATAATTTTAAACAGGTCCCGGACGGATCCGCCCGGGTTGTCGCTATATAAAACAACTGAAGTAAGCAATCGTACTATCCGGCGGTAAAATATATCTTGAGGTTGTGTCAAACGGACACGAAGAACCGCTACAGCTCATTCAATCCGATAATGCCTTGCTGAATAGCGAATTTGATAACATCTGCCTTATCGCGGGCGCCGATACGGTGCATAATATCCGTCAGTGCCTGTTCCACCATCTTTTCCGGCAATTCCAACCTGCGGCTGATTTCCCTGAGTTTTTTCCGCTGGCAGATAAGCCGGATGATCTCTATCTCTCTGGCCGTGAAGCCGGTATTGGCGGCGATGAGCTCCGTATGATCTTCTCCGGACGCCGAGCCCTTGATAACATGCTGGAGGGCCTCTTTGGAAAAATAGTCTCTGCCTTCCAGGAGAAAAATCACTGCCCTGGTGAATTCAGCATCCGTTCCGCTCTTATCTACATATCCATGAATGCCGGCATCTACCATTTTCAGGATAGCGGCGGCATTCATATTGAAGGAGTAGCCCAGGATACGGGTTGCAGGGCAGTCGCTGCGGATCTCTTTTGTTACCATATCTCCTGACATATCCGGCAACACATTGTCAACGATCACCAGATCCGGTTGATGTCTGCGGGCCAGTTCGATGCCCGCAGCCCCATTTCCGGCCTGATAAAAATCCCTGAATTTATCCACTATCAGCAGCTTAATGCCGATGACTACCATTTTATGGTCGTCAATAACCAGGACGGAATGAAATTTTTCGGGCGATCCGCTCATACCAATGGGATTGAAATATCAATGGAATAACCTTCCGGCCAGGCATTATGCAATTGAAAGTCACCATTCACCGTCTGTACTCTTTCCTGTATATTTTGTAAACCGATGCCACCCGTTGGAGGTTCGGGCGCCAGTCCCTTACCGTTATCCGAATAATGGAGCAGGAGATGGCGTTCAGTCGCTTTTATATCGATGGTGATCAGCGTACATTCTCCATGTTTGATAGAATTGGTGATCAGTTCGTCCACGATCTTGCGGAGGTTGGTATGCTGCAGGTGGCTCAATGCCCGGCTTCCATTATTTATTCTGGCGGTAAAGTCGATGCGGGTGGAGGCTTTGATCTTCTCCAGCAGTCCATAGATCTCTTTATAAAAAGTTTGTACGGTACTGATCTCATTTGACTTCAGGTCGTGCGAAATACCCCTCACCGATGCCATGATCTGTTGGAGCTGAGCCCTCAGTTCTTCTATCCGGGGGGATGGGTTGGTCTCCCCTTCCTTTTTTACCAGGGTATTGGCGTATAGCAGCATCGGGCCGATCTCATCGTGAAAATTCCGGGCCAGGCTTAACCGGAGCTGGAGAAGGCGCTGTACCTGTTCTGCCCGGTATATCAGCAATGCCGCCACGCACCCGAAGGCCAGTATCACCAGGATGAAGAAGAATAAATTGGAAAATTGTTCTGCCTTTTGTTTCATTGCCTCCGACCGAAGCAGTTCATTATGGGTATTTTCTTCCTTTGCCAGGGCGTAGAGGTTATTGTCTTTATCCGCGCTGACGGCATAAAAAGAGGAATCTTTCATCTGGTATACTTTCCGGAGCTCCTGGTAGGCAGCTTCAAAATGTCCGTTGGCGGCCAGCAGCTTGCTGTTGCTCTCCAGTAAGAAGGTCTGTTCCAGGCTGGAAAACTTAACGAGGCTGTCTTCCATGGAGCGGAGCAGGTCCCGGTAGTGCTGAGCGCTGTCTATTCTGCCATGGTCAAAATAAAAGTCGAATACCTCGGCATAAAATTGTTCTGTATAGGCCGGTTGATAATTGGGAGGAAAAGCAGGTGAGCGCACTTCCCGGAGCGCCTGTTGCAAGAGGCGGCTGGCCTGGTCGAAATGATCGCGGTAATTCTCCCGGGCATAACACAGGGTATGATAGACAAAATCATAGACGACACGCAGGTCCTTATACTTCTCCCCTTGCTGCCGTGTGCCTTCCAGCATCTGCTCACAGCGCCGGATCCCTTCATTGGCAAGGAGGGTATCTTTGGTCTTATATGCTGCGTATACAACACTGTTCAGAATGCTGAAAGCGATAAATACCTGGCTGGAACTGATTTTGCCGGAGGGGATGGCGGCGGGGATCTTTTCCAACAGGGGCCGGAGGCTGTTATATTTGGCAAATACCCTATCATAGTCCCGGTTATTATAGTATACGGTGATGGCAAACAGCTCGCTGCGGGGGATGCCGTTCTTTTCAAAGATGCCCGCGGCTGTCCTTTCTTCATTATTTTTTTCCGAATAATAAATGGCGCTGCCGTACTTGTTCTTATTGTAATTATAAAGGGCCAGGTTGGCATAGTAATTCCCCCGATAGGCGGCCAGTTCTTTGTTATTGAAAGCGATCTGCCGGTAAGCCGACAGCAGCTGATCCAGGCTGTCTTCATGGACCAGGAGGGGGGCTGAGGAATCCACCGCCTTTAGATAGGCTGTATCGGAGAGGATATGGTCCTGGTGGGCGGTCAACAGATCGGCAAGGTGTTGTTTGAGGGAATCGGGGCGCTGGGCGAGGGTGTCGTCCTGGTCAATGATCAGGAAAAACAATAGGAAAGGCAATAGCTGCCACGGTAGCGGCAAGGTTCGTTTCATCATGGGAGTATATAAATTAAAGTCGGTTCTAGCTAAAGATCTTCCAGGTCGATGATGCCGTACTGCAAGGCGAATTTAATAATACCGGCCACATTTCTGGCCCCGATACGCCGGGTGATATTGCTTCGGTATTGTTCCACCGTGCGCTCTGAAAGGTAGACCTGCCGGCTGATTTCTTTGGCTGTCTTTTGTTGACAGACGAGGCGGATGATGCCGATCTCTTTGGCGGTAAATTCCGTATTGGCAACGATGCGGCGGGTATTATCCTCTTCAAAGGAAATACGGTTGATAATATGATTACGGGCTTCCTTACAGAAATAATCTTTCCCTTCCAGGAGATAGGTCAGCGCCTTGCTGAATTCCAGGTCGTTCTCGCTTTTGGTAACATAGCCATGGACACCTGCTTCGAACATTTTCAGCACGGAGGCGGCGTTGGTCGTAAAGGAATAACCCATTATCCGGGTCGCGGGACACCGGTATTTGATCTCCTTTGTCACCTGATCACCGGACATATCCTGCAATACATAGTCAATGATCACCAATTGGGGCTGATATTTCAGGGCCAGTTCGATGCCGGCAGCGCCGTCGTTGGCCTGATAGAAATCCTTGAAATGGTCTCCGACCAGCATCCTGATGCCGTTGACGACCATATTATGGTCATCAATGACCAGCAGGGAATGAAAGTTTTTTGGCACTCCGCTCATACTATAGAATTGAGAGCGCCAGGTTATTGTTATTCGGGTAAGACAAATGTAAAGAAAAATAAACGGATTGAACAAGTTCAACACCGTCTAAGGAGAAGTACGATATTTTTTGCCAAGGGCCGGGTATCGTGATAACTTACCGTCCATTATAAATCCTTATTCATTAACCTATTCGGTTGAACTTGTTTGAATCCTTTGTTGATCTTTACTGCCCATCGGTCTTTTCAGTAGTGGCCAGGCTGACGGCCTTGTCCCATGAAGAGGAGTTGGAAGACATTACCGCGGATGTGCTGGTCGAGCTATGGGAAAAAAAGCAGGACCTTTTAGTGGAGCGGCGGCCGGGGGTCTTTATCTATAAAGTGATCCTTCGCCATATCTTTTCTTATTTAAACAGGGGAGGCCATGAGGAGCGAATCCGGCTGTTGGAGGACCTTTTGCCCATCGACCCTGTACATTACCGCTGAACGACAGGCCAGTCGCCGGGCCAGATCAACTTTTCGATCCGGAGTTTGGACCGGCCCTTATCATTGGCATCATACCCGTGAAATACCAGGTAGTCGGAGCCGTCGAAGTTTACCACGGCATTGTGCCCTACCCCATTCCAATTCTTGTCTCCTTCCAATACCACCGAACCTCCCCCCAGGGTCATCGCCACTCCGTCCCTGTCCAGGTAGGGGCCTTCTATCCTTTCGGATCTGCCCACCATCATCTTATAAGTGCTGCGTTCCCCCCGGCAGCAATAGTCAAACGATACAAAAAGATAAAAATAAGCTCCTTTCTTATAGATAAAGGGGGCTTCGATGGCGGCGTCTCCTGCTACCGAGTCGGGCAGGATGGGATTTCTGGGCCGGGCGGCGATGGTATACCAGGTCTCCGGCCGGGCCAGGGTCTTCCGGTCATCGTTGAGCTTTACCAGCTTGATGCCATTCCAGAATGAGCCGAATGCCAGCCAGGGAGAGCCCTTTTCATCCATCGCCAAATTTGGATCGATGGCATTCCACATATCCCGGCCAGGAACGGACTGGATGACTTTTCCCAGGTCCTCCCATTTATAGTCCGGGGAATCCGTGTGAAGCGTCTTGTTGACAGCAAGGCCGATACAGGAGGTATTTTTCCCGAAGGCAGAAATGGCGTAATAGAGATAATATTTGCCATTGTAATAGCTGATGTCGGGGGCCCAGATGTGGCCTCTAAAGCCCGGGATAGCCGCCACCGCCCACTCCGGGGGTTTGGAAAAGACCGGAGGTTCTTTGTGCCAGTCTTTCCGGTTGGTGGAAGACAACAGGGTAATGCCAAAGCCTGTACAGAATACATAGTACACGCTGTCCTGCCGGATCATCACCGGGTCGTGAACGGTGATGTCCTGGGCGATGGCGGCCGTTCCCTGTGCAACGGCCACCATTCCCCCTAAGAGGAAGCATAGGCTCAGCAGCGGCCAAAAAAGGTTTTTCATATGCATTATTTATACTTCAGGCGCAATACGCTGAATGAATACGGAGCAGCTTCCCAGTCGATCTTATTTCCCTTGCAGGTAATGGTTGACTCTTTGGGAGCGATGTGTTGAGGCTGGTCAAAGGAATTGACCCCATACAGGTCGTCGCTTTTCAATACGGTGAGTTGTCCCTGCCGGGTCCCTTTTTTCGCTCCTTCCAGGGCAATCGTATTTTTTTGCATCCTGCCCGAGGCATTGACCACTTTGATGATCAGGTCGCTGGTCTTCTCATCTATGCTGGCGGTAGCGTATAAGCTGTCTTGGCCCGTCAACACTTCATTGTTCAGGGTGATGGGAACTACCTTGGTCCCTTTATTGAGCGAAAACAATTTTTGTACATAATAGTCCGGTGTTCCATAAGACCGGAGGTTGTCGACCCAGATAAGGTCGGGGGTCCATTGCCAGCCATCGACGTGTGCGAACAGCGGTGCGTAGGAAGCCATGCTGACGACATCGGCATTCCGTTCCAGGCCCGTCATGAAGGCCGCTTCGGAGAGGGCGGTGATCCAGCAGTTCTTATTATTCACACTGACGGTATGATCGCTTTGGGCGGCATATTCGCCGCCGAAGATCTTTGATCCATTGCGGGGATAATTATCATACCGCCCGGCATTTTTGAAAAACCATTCCGGTTTCCGGTAGTAATGTTCGTCGATGATGTCGGCGTGTAAGTCCCGCAGTTCCTTATTGAGGTAATTGAACCGATCTCCCTCCGGGTCCGTGCCGGAGCTGTTGACCAGTTTAATATCGGGGTATTTTTCCTTGATGGCCCTGGTGAATATTTTCACCCTGGCTATGTATTGAGGGCCCCAGTTCTCGTTGCCTACTCCCAGCATTTTTAAATGGAAGGGCTCGGGATGTCCCATGTCGGCCCGTATCTTCCCCCATTTTGTAGTCGCGTCGCCGTTGGCGAACTCGATCAGGTCCAGGGCGTCCTGTACATAGGGATCGAGGTCTTCCAGGGGTGTCAGCTCCGCTGAGTTGAACTGGCAGGCCATCCCGCAATTAAGGATGGGCAGGGGTTCGGCTCCGATATCTTCCGCCAGCTGAAAATATTCAAAGAAGCCCAGGCCGAAGGTCTGAAAGTAATCCGGTGTGGGGCGATGAGCAAATTCAAAGTTCCAGCGATTGACAATCAGCTGCCTTTCTTCTATGGGGCCGATGGTCTTTTTCCATTGATAGCGTTGTGAAAGATCGTATCCTTCCACAATACAGCCGCCGGGGAAACGGATAAAACCGGGTTTCATATCCGCCAGGAGCTGGATCATATCCGCACGCATGCCACCGGGCCTTTTCTTCCAGGTATCTCCCGGGAACAGGGATACCATGTCGAGGTCGAGGGTTCCATCCCCTTCGAACCAGATATTCAGTTTTGCTTTGGGTTCCGTAGCTGTTGCCGTAAAGGAGACGGTCTGTTTTTTCCACTCCCCGCCGGCAGCCCTCAGGGGCAGGGAAGCCGACCCGATATTGTCTCCTTTACTATTTACCAGTTCGATGTGCAGGATGTCGTTGCCGGAGGGGCGGGCCAATACGGAAAAATCATAGCTCACTCCTTCCTTGATGCCCATACCCCGGAAGCCTTCATTATTGAGCCCCAGGCTGCCTTTGGTATTATGACGCAGGGTTACCCGGAGGAAGCGGGGATTGGCGGTGTTTTCCTGGTGGCGGTTGACGATGAGAAAGTCTCCTTCCGTAGCTGGTTTGCCCAGGATGGACCATCCCATCAGGGGTTTGTAGAACTCGAAAGACCGATTCTTTATCAATTCCGCGTAGATACCTCCGTCGGCGCCCATGTTGATGTCTTCGAAAAAGACGCCCCACATCGTCGGCTGGATGTCGGCGGTAGGATGGTCCGCCCGGACGGTGAGAATGGGAGGCGCCGGCTGCCGGGCGGGCGGGTGTGCGGAGGACGTGACCGGTGCGACTGCCGTTTGGCCGGCAGACTGTGCGGCAGGAGGCGCCGGCTGCGCGGACGCTGCATGGAAAAGAACGTGGGCAACGAGGGTACCGATGGTCAATAACTTCTTCATGTAGTTTGCTTAAATATTACTTCATTTTTTTTTGCCCCAGATGGCTGTGCCTGTATTATCCAGGCCCGTGAAAATAGTACTATTCTTTCCGTTCTCCCAGTCTCTGCCCCGTTGAACGAAGAGCTGGTCCACCGTTCCATTGCTCCAGCTCAGCCGCAGCCAGGGAGCTGTATAGGTCCATTTACTGGCAGCATCTCCATTCAGCGTTCCGTCGGCGGCAATGGTCAGTGTTGTTGCCACCTGCAAGTCGGGAGAGGTCTGTTGGTCGGCATAACCGGGAACTACGGTATAGTTCAGGATGATCTGCTCCCAATTGCCGGCCAGGGAATCTTTTGATACGGTGCTGTTATCCTCCCAGGCATATCGTTCGGGGGAGACAACGGGCCATCCGTCTGCTGTCCAGAAGATCTTTCGCACGTGCAGGTCCATGAAATAGCTATTCACCGCGGGCCGGCCCTGGTGCGCCATAAAATACTGTCCGTTGCCGTCATCGAAGACGCCGCAATGGGCGGTACCTTGCCAGCCTCCATGTCCCATGAACTGGTAAGGGGCCACGATCATCGGGCCATGATCGATGTTAGTATTGGCATCCGCTCCATTGTAGTCATAGAAGGGGCCCTGGGGGTTGTCGGCCCGGCAGACCCGGACATTGTATTTTGTCTGGAGCCAGTCGTAGGAAATAAAAAGAAAATATTTATTCAGCGTGGCATTGTAAATGATCTCCGCGCCTTCGATGTTGCCATTATAATTGCCGTTGGTAAAACCCCGATTGGCGATACGGATCCCTTTGTCTCCGTTGCTGGCAGCCAGGCCGGTGGATGGGTTGAGCTTCAGCATATAGATGCCGTCCCAGGCCGAGCCATAATACATATACTGGTCTCCGGCCGGGGTGATCACCACCGTTGGGTCGATGGCATTGGTTTGGGTGGTATTGTCATTTTTGGAGACGACCACCAGGCCCTTCTCTGTCCAGGGTCCTTCCGGGTTGGCAGCGGTGGCCAGGCCGATGACGCTGAGCCGGGGCACGGGGGAAGACAGGGCATAGTAGAGGCGATATTCATTCCCCAGTTTGGTTATATAGGGCGCCCATAAGGCCTGGTTGGGGGTACCGCCGGAGGAGGTGATGAACTGCGCCCCCATGGCCGGCAGTCCATTGAATACCCAGCCGACGAAGGTCCACTGGACGAGGTCTTTGGATTTTCGCACCTGGATGCCCGCAGGCACGGTCGTGCCGTAACCGACATCTGTGCTATAGCAGTAGTAAGTGTCCCCAAACTTCTTAACAGAGGGGTCATGTACATTATAGCTGCCCCAGAGCTGGTAATCGGAGAAGGGAGCCACATCCGCATAGGTGTCATGGATAGAATTAATGTCAAAAGAAGGAGGTGTTACGGAATCCGTACCACCTCCATTATTATTATTTGTTCCACCCGACTTGGAGCAGGCGACCTGCAGGCAAGTCACACAGCACAGCAACACGACAGCCGGGAAAAAATAGGTTCTCTTCATCTTAATAAGTTGGATTCTGCACAAATCCGGGGTTGTTGTCCATTTCATATTGAGGGATGGGGAATAGCTCCTTACCCGGGATATAACTTACGAATTCAGGGTCTCTTACTTTCAGTTCGGCGAGTTTGGCAGGATCTTTCAGCCAGCCCCAGCGGTTGATGTCATCAAAGCGGTGCCCTTCCATACAGAACTCCAGTAGTCTTTCGTGGGCCAGCTGATCGCGGAGCTGCTGCTGGGAATAAGTGGCAAACTCAGCCTGGCGGTCGGGAAGATTGACGCTGGGCCGGGACCGGACCATCTGAATATATTTCGCCGCTTCTGCGGGGAAACCCAATTCGTTCTCACATTCGGCATACATCAGCAGGATGTCCGCATAACGCAGCAGTCTTTCGTTGATGCCTGACCGCCAGTCGTATTCGTCGGGCCGGTCGCCAAAATAATTCTCATACTTTTTGGTGAAGATGTCGTTAAAGTTGTTCGGGTCACCCGTGTATTGTTTCTGCCAGGTGGTTTGGTACATAGGGGTGGAAGCCGCGTGGGTATCCACCGTATCGTTATAGAAGATGGTCACCAGGAGCCGGGGGTCTACTTTTCCAGCGACATTTTTTTCCTGGTGAAATTCATTAAAGACGGAGAAAGTGGGCTGTACGTCTGTCCATCCAAAAGCGCGGGCGGCATAACCGATGGCGCGGGCGGAGGTCTTTCCCCAGGTAGGGTCGGGGGTACCACCCCATCCCAGCGCGGTCCCCCCGGCATCCCGGGAGAACTGCACTTCGAAAAGGGATTCGGCGTTGTTCTCGTTAGTTTCTGTAAAGTTGTCGATATAGTTGGGCACCAGGCTATAGACGCCCAGGTCGATGACCTGCTTGAAGATAGCGGCGGCGCTGTCGAATCGATGGTTAAACAGATAGGTCTTGCCTAAGTATCCTAGGGCGGCGCCTTTGGTGGCGCGGCCCGCCTGATTGGCATCCAGCCCGGTGACGTTGGCATAAGAGAGGGGCAGTAAGGAGGCAGCCTGTGAAAAATCCGCGATGACCTGTTTCCACCCCTGGTCAACGGTACTTTGCGGCGTATAGATGACGCCGGCATGTACCGGTAGGGCGACTTTGCCGAACATGTTGACCAGGTGAAAGTAATAAAGTCCCCGCAGGAAATAGGCTTGCCCCAGCACCCTGTTCTTTTCATCCGAGGGCATGTCGATGGCAGGCACATTGTCCAGTACCTGGTTGGCCGTAAAGATTCCGGCATAGTAAGAGGCGAAGGCCCAGCCATAACCCGCTCCGTCAGCCGTGCCCAGGGCAAAACGTCCGCAGTTCGAAAAGGCGGTCCAGGGGCTATTGCTCCGGACATCATCACCCCGGATATCCAGGATACAGGGAGTCATGCGCATGTAACCTCCGTCTACCAATAAGCTGGCATAGGCGGCATTCACCCCACTGACGGCATCCGCTTCTGTTTTCCAGAAAGAAGTGGTCGTCAGCGCGTTGGGGTTGACCAATGAAAGGTCTTTCTTATTACACTGCGAGAAGAAGGTTAGGACCAGTAATGCCGCCGAAAGACGGGACAGCACCGCGAGGGATTTATATTTATTTCTACTATTTTTCATATAAGCATTTTTAAAAGTTATTTTGACTCCGTCCAGTTAAAAGCCGGCCTGTATGCCCAGTAAGATGCCCCTTGGGTTGGGGAAGCTGCCCGAGTCGAATCCCCTGCTTAGCAATCCGTCGCTGAAGAAGTCCGGGTCATAGCCCTTGTATTTGGTGAAGGTGTACAGGTTCTGCCCGGAGAGATAGACGCGGAAGCTTCTGATCACCTTTGTTCTGTTCAGCATGGGTGTCGGGATGGTATAGCCGATCTGTGCGTTCTGGATCTTCAGGTAAGAGCCATTTTGTACGAAGCGGTCAGAAAACCGGGCGTTGCCGTTGGGGTCCAGGATCACCGGTCTGGGTACATTGGTTTTGGTGTTGGTGGGCGTCCAGAAATTCAGGGCGTCTACCGAGTGATTGGTGTATTGCTCGACCATCAGGTTGGAGTAGATGCCGTTAAATACTTTATTACCGGCGCTGCCCTGTAAGAAGATGGAGATATCGAAGCTCTTATAAGAAGCGGAGAAGTTAAACCCATAGTAAAGATTGGGAATGGCCCGGCCTAAATATACCCGGTCATTGGCATCGGTGATGGTATAAGAGTTGTCATTATCCTTCCCGTTCTGCGCTTTGAAACGGATATCCCCGGGAGCTGTCTGTGCGTTCTGGAAAGCATGTGCTGCGATGTCCGCCGTATTCTGGAAAAGGCCTTCGGTCTGGTAGCCATATAATTCTCCGGCTGAGTGACCCACTTCCGTCTTGCTGCCGGCTCCATAGTAGGCATTGCCTTTGATGTTGCCCAGCTTCAGGACCTTGTTCTGCAGCGTGGAGACATTGGCATTGATGTTATAGGTAAAATCCTTGCTGCCGCCCTTGTAATCCACGGTGAATTCAAAACCTGTATTCCGGAAGGTGCCACCGTTGGTCGTTACGGAGTTGGTAGCATACCCGTTCGGTACGCCGTAGAAGGGGCCTGCCGAAAGGGGTATCGGAACCGATATGATGATGTCTTTGGAAGTATTGCGGTAATATTCGGCTGTAAAATTCAAATGATCCTGGAACAGGCCCAGGTCGAGGGCCACGTTCGAGGTGATCTTGGTCTCCCATTTGATATTGGGGTCTACGAAGGCGACCTGTGCCGTTCCCGGCGCCAGGACATTGTTGAATACATAGCTGGTGTTAGCATCTACGGAAGACTGGTATAAATAGTTCCCCACATTTTCATTTCCCAGGGTGCCATATCCTCCTCTCAGCTTCAGGCGGCTGATGGCGGTGGGCAGGTGAATGAATTTCTCATTGGAGATGATCCAGGCGCCGGCGATGGAGCCAAAGGTACCCCAGCGATGGGTGGGCCCGAAACGGGAAGAGCCGTCACGGCGTATATTTCCCGTTAGAAGATACCGTTCGTCGAAGTTATAGTTCAACCGTCCCAGGTAGCCGATGAGGGTGTTCTCCTGGGAGCCGCTGACAAGGGTGGTGGAAGTGGCCAGGTTGAACTGGTAGAAATAGGGCTGGCTGAATCCCAGGCCGGTGCCGGTGGTGGATTCCCCTTCTCCGTCCAGGTAGGAAGAGCCTGCCAGGAAGTCAACTTTGCTCCTGCCGAAATCCAGCTTATAGGTCAGCAGGTTCTCCACCTGTTTGACGTAACCGGAAGATCGGTTCTCCGACATAAAGGCGGAGCTGTTCAGGTAGTACCAGCCCAGGTCGTAGGTGGGCTCGAAGTAAAAGCTCTTGCCGCTGGTATAGTCGTAGCTGAGGTTGATCTTGTATTTCAGGTTCTTTACGATCTCCAGTTCGGCCCATAGGTTGCCCAGGAACCGGTTGCGGTTGTCATAATTATTGATCAGGTTATTGACGCCGACGGGATTGATGAAAATAGACTGGTTATCATGGGAACCGCCGTATCCGCCCAAACGGGTGCTATCATAGACCCCTACGGTAGGAATGGCCTGCAGGAGACCGGTGACCGTGTTGCCTACGCCAGGGTGCAGGTGGGGGTAGCCATAGTCCACCTTATGGGATTGGGTATAGGCGAACTTGGCCCCATAAGCGAAGATGCCTTTTTTACCCTGCAGATTGCTGTTGAGGGTATAGCGGTTATAGCTCTGCGGGCCTTTGAAGCTGCCGTTCTGATCGAAATAAGCCAGAGAGAGATTGTAAGCTGCCGCATCGGTTCCACCGGACAAGCCGATGTTGTGGTCCTGTATAACGCCCGTCTTAAAAGTCTCTTTTTGCCAGTCCGTGTTGATGTTGTTGATGAAAGAAGGGCTGGTAGGGTCGTTTACGGGCAAAATAGGGCGCCCTGCATTGACACAGGCGGCGTTGGTAATCTTCTGATATCCTTCCCGGTCGGTGACGGCCAGTTTTTTGGCAATGTGCTGAAAGCCGGCGTAACCGTTGTAATTGATCTTCAGGGGACCGGCCTTCCCTTTTTTCGTCGTAATAATCACCACTCCGGTGGCGGCCCTGGCACCATACAGCGCTGCGGAAGAGGCGTCTTTGAGGATCTGTATGCTTTCGATGTCGTCCGAGGTAAAGTCGAAGGGAGCGTCCGTCTGTACGCCGTCTATGACGAAGAGGGGGTTATTATTGATAAAAGAGCTGATGCCCCGGATCTTGATCTGGACATACCCGCCGGGCTCTCCGGAGCCATGTACGGTGACCCCGGCAACCTGGCCCTGGAGTGACCTGGCCACATCGTACGTGGCTGTTTTTTTCGCGTCGTCCACTTTTACGATGCCTACGGAGCCGGTGAGGTCTTTTCGTTTCACTGTTCCGTATCCTACCACTACCACATCGTTGAGGGCATCTGCCCGGTCGGTGAGGTTGATATTCGGCAGTGTGGACCTTCCGCCGACTTTCACCTCATATTTGTCAAAGCCTACGGAAGAGATTACCAGCACGTCGCCGGGTTTGGCCGGGATGGTGAAGCTGCCGTCTTCCGCGGAGCTGGTGGCGGTTTTTGTACCTTTTATTGTGATGGTAGCCGCGGCCACGGGGCGGCCTTCTTTATCCCGGAGGGCGCCTTTGACCGGTGTCTGCGCCAAGGCCGGGAAAGTGGCCAGGAGAACCAGCAAGAGGGATAGCAGTGTGGCCCAGCTTCCTTTCGGGTGAGGTCTTTTTCTACATTTTTTCATATAGCGTTGCTTTTGGGTTTTAGACTTCTTTTAGGCTTTTTAAATGTCAATCTTACGATTATTGGAGACTGTCTAAAAAAACCGGCGGACAGCCGGGGATGGTGAGGAAGGTGATGGCAAGGCAATCTCATAATGCAAATCGTTTGTTTGGCAATGTGTACGTTTGTACGGCACTAAATTGCACCTATTATTCCAATTCCCCTCCTCAATTTGTATCATTGTTTCATCAAAAAATCTCAACTTTGGCTCTTGGGATGCAAAAAACTCATACTCGTCCTCTTTCTGCTTATAACCGGCTCGCTCCTTTACGGGCAGCCCTATTATTTCCGGCATTTCCAGGTAGAGAACGGGCTTTCCAACAATGCCGTCATCTGCAGTTTACAGGATAAAAAAGGTTTTTTATGGTTTGGGACCAAGGATGGGCTGGACCGGTTTGACGGATATTCCTTTAAGATCTTCCGCAGCGATGCGGATGACAGCGGCAGCATCGGCAGTAATTTCATTCACTGTCTGTATGAGGATGCGGATGGAGTATTATGGGCTGGCACGGAAAAAGGGCTCTACCGGCATGATGCCACCACCGAAAGTTTCCACGTTTTACCCGGGACTGCCGACGGCCAGATCCGGGATATTCAAAGGGACAAGGAAGGCAACCTGTGGTTTATTTCCGGCTTTACCCTCTGCCGTTATATCCCTTCGGGGCACCGCGTCGTGTATTATGATATAGCCCGGTATTTTGAAGCTACTTCGCTCTGCCGCTCATCCGATGGGGATCTGTGGATATCTACCAGCTCCGGCTCCCTGAAAAGATATTCTCCGGCCGATGATACTTTTACAGATCATAATTTGTTCACTCATTCTATCCAGACACCCAATAAATGGATAGAGAAGATCTATGGTACAACCGATGGGACGATACTGGCAGGGACTTCGATCCATGGGGCCAAGGTCTTCGACATCCGGAGCTCGACGTATAAAGACATCCTGACGTACAACCCCGACAAGACGGCCATCTTTGTGAGAAACTTCCTTCAGACCTCCCAAAACGAATATTGGGTTGCCACGGAGTCGGGGATCTATATTTACAATAGTAAGAACGGCAGCCTTATCAACCTCTCCAAAAAATACAATGACCCCTACTCTATCTCTGACAATGCCGTCTATACGTTCTGTAAAGATAAGGAGGGCGGCATCTGGGCGGGCACCTATTTCGGAGGGGTCAACTATTACCCCAAGCCCTATAACTCCTTTAAAAAGATGTTCCCCCGAAGCGGGGAAAACTCCTTAAGCGGTTATGTCGTGCGGGAGATCCACCAGGATGCCACCGGGGATCTATGGATAGGAACGGAAGATGCCGGGCTGAACAAGTTCAACACGAAAACCGGGGTCTTTACTCATTTCTTGCCGACGGGTGATAAAGGCAGCATTACCTACACGAATATCCATGGCTTACTGGTGCATGGGAATGAGCTGTGGATCGGCACCTTCGAACATGGCCTGGATGTCATGAATATCAGGACCGGAAAAGTTGAACGGCATTATTCCGAAGGCAAAGGCAACGATGCCCTGAAAAGTAATTTCATTTACTGTCTTTATGAAACGGGTGAGGGAGAGATATTAGCGGGCACTACCAGGGGCGCTTATGTTTTTGACCGGGCCCATGATCATTTTCAGCCCTTGCCCGGTATGCCCGTCTATAATTGGTATTCTTCCCTGTTAAAAGACGAGCGGGGTACTATCTGGGCCGGCACCTATGGCAATGGGGTGAACTACTATAATACCCAAACAAAGAAAGGAGGGAATTACAGGTATGAGGCCCGCAACCGAAACAGCCTCAGCAGCGACCGTGTCAACAGCATATTCGAGGACAGCCACCGACGTCTATGGTTTGCTACCGAAGGAGGGCTCTGCCGTTTCAATCAGGCCACGAATGATTTTAAACGAATCACTACGGCCGATGGTCTTCCTACCAATTTTATCCTCAGCCTGCTGGAGGACGAAAAGCAACGCCTGTGGATCAGCACTTCCAAGGGGCTGGTTTGCTTTGATCCTGCAACGGGGCAGCTGACTACCTATACGAGGGACAACGGGTTATTGAACGACCAGTTCAATTTTAGCTCGGCCTATAAGGACCCAAATGGAAGAATGTATTTCGGCAGCGTAAAAGGTTTAATTTGTTTTCATCCTGATGAATTCATCCGCAACGCTTATATTCCACCCGTGTATATCACCGGCTTCCAGGTCGACAATAAAGAGGTGCCGATCGCAAAAAACGGATCTGTTTTATCAAAGTCTATCGGTTATACCGATAAGATCGTCCTTCTTCATGACCAGTCCACTTTTAGTATCGATTTTGCCGCGTTGAGCTATACGGCCCCTGAGAGGACGGAATATGCCTATAAGATGGAAGGGCTGGACCAGAACTGGACTTATCTGAAGACAAACCGAAAAGCCTATTTTACGGGGCTGGCCCCCGGCAATTATGTTTTTAAGGTGAAGGCATCCAACAGCAGTAATGTGTGGAATAACGGGGTCACCGCCCTGAACATCCGGGTCCTTCCTCCCTGGTGGGCAAGCCCCCCGGCTTATTTCCTTTATGCCCTCGCGCTGATTGGGGGCATTTATTATCTGATACGGAATTATCATCGCCGGGTGGAAGAGCGGAACCGAAGGAAGATCGAACACCTGGAAGTGGCCAAGGAGAAGGAGATCTTTCAGGCAAAAATTGAATTCTTTACGAATGTAGCCCATGAAATAAGGACCCCGTTGACCCTGATCAAAGGCCCTCTGGAAAAAGTGATCCGAAAAGCCAGCCCTGAAATAAAGGACAGCCTCCGGATCATGGAGCGAAATACCAACCGGCTGATCGACCTGACGAATCAGTTACTGGACTTCCGGCAGACAGAGATCAAAGGGTTCAGTCTTAATTTTGTACGAGCCGATATTGCGGAGATGGTAGAAGAAACCTATCTGAGCTTTTCGCCGCTGGCGGAACAGAAGGGCCTTCCCTTCAGGCTCGACCGGCCCTCCGGGCCGTTGATGGCCTCTGTGGACACCGAGGCTTTTATGAAGATACTCTCCAACCTGTTCAGCAATGCCGTAAAATATGCCGAGGGGGAAGTATCGGTCTCTCTTTTGCCTTTCCGGGAAGAGGATGCAACTTTCACGCTGGAGATCAGCAATGACGGCTATCTTATCCCTTATGAGATGAAAGATAAGATCTTCGAGCCTTTTTTCCGGCTGGCGGCAACGGAAAAGCAAAAAGGCACCGGCATCGGGCTGGCCCTTTCCCTTTCCCTGGTACAGCTTCACAAGGGGGTGCTGATCCTGAAGAAACCGGAGAATGGCCGGAATACTTTCTCCCTCACCTTGCCTTTACACCAGGATAATGAATTTGATCTATATGAACCCAGTTATATTACTAGTAGATGATAATGAGGAGATCCTCGAGTTCGTTGAACATGAGCTAAATGAAAAATACAAGGTCATTAAGGCCCTGAATGGCCGGCAGGCATTTGAGCTGTTAAAAGAGGAAGTCGTTCAGCTGGTGATTGCGGACGTCATGATGCCGGTGATGGATGGCTTTGAACTTTGTAAATTAATCAAGACCCATTTCGACTACAGTCATATTCCTGTTATCCTGCTAACGGCCAGGAACACCTTGCAGTCCAAGATCCAGGGGTTGGAGCTGGGAGCTGACGCCTACATTGAAAAACCTTTCTCTCCGGAATATCTGCAGGTGCAGATCGCCAATCTGCTGGCTAACCGGGCGAAGATCAAGGAATATTTTGCCAGCTCTCCCCTGGTGCATATAAAAAGCATGGCTTATTCAAAGGCGGATGAGCTATTCCTGGAGCAGTTGAATCAGGCGATCTATGATAACCTGGAGGACCAGGGGCTGGATGTGGAGAAGCTGGCCCAACTGGTGAACATGAGCCGGCCTACCTTATACCGAAAGATCAAATCTATCTCTGATCTCAGTCCTAATGAGCTGATCAATATCACCCGGCTTAAAAGGGCTACGGAACTATTGCTGGAGAGCCAATATAAGATCTATGAGGTAGCCGAAATGGTGGGATATGGCTCTCAGACGAATTTCGGGAGGAATTTCTTCAAACAGTTCGGGATGACCCCTACGGATTATCTGGCGATGAAGCAGGCGGAGAAGAAGCGGTGAGGTCCCCCTTGCCCTACTTGGAAGCTATTCCTTTTTTAAAGAATTTTTTTACGATAAAGCTGGTGGCCAGGCCAGCGACCAGGCGGAAGATATTCGTTTTCACCTCGGAGGTACCCAAGACCTGTGAGACGAGGTTCTTCACGATATTCATGGGTTTGAGCTTATCCCGGATGGCATATACTCTTTTCCGCATCTGCTGCTCGTTGACATAATTCTGATGTTCGAGCTCGCGGATGACGGCCCGTAGTTCCTCTACATTCCCGATCTTCATTTCTTCTATTTATTAAAGATTTTCCGGATCAGCAGGTTGCTGAAAGGCTGTTTCAACCACTGGTTACGGCGTAAATAGATAATAAGTCCTATTACCGCATACACCCCTCCCATTATAAAAAAGCCATAGAATCCTTTGCCCAACCAATCTCCGATGAGGAGGGCGAATCCAATGGTGAGGATCAGCAAAAAGATAGCCAGTATGGCCAACAGGCCTAAACCGGCAACCAGGTCACCTGATACTTCAGAGAGGCTTTCTACTGCCTTTAATTTCCACAGTGTCGTCCTGGTCTCGACATAGTCCCCTGCGTCGGACAATAGCATATCAATATCACTTTGCTGATCTTCCATATAGCTGGTTATAAGTTAGGAGAAAGGCGTCTTTAAGGCCCTCTTAAGACATGGAACCTTTTGCCTTGCTGAAGTTATCCTTTACGCTGTCTACCACTCCGTTGAATTTTTCTTTTACCGTGTCGCTGAAGTCGGAAATGGAGTCGCTGAGGTCCGCGCCTTTTTCCATTATTTTTCTGCGGGTCTCCGTGCCTTTATCCGGAGCCAGTAAAAGTCCTAATGCTCCACCGACTGCTGCCCCGACCAAAAAGCCTACTAATACTTTTGAGTTACTCATATGTCTATGTTTTTAAGATTAATAGATGATGTTCTGCTGGCATAACTATCTAAAATTTCCTGCCAAACTTTTTTTCGGGGGAAAAGGGCCTTTTAACCCTTAGGATCCGGGCAATTTTTTCCTCACTGTGAGGTAAATACGGGGGAGAATGCTGTTATTTATTTGTGGTACTATTCTGGTTTACAGGTAACGAGGATGAAATTATTAATCCCTGAATTTTAAATTGGAAAAGCTATGCAAAATGGAACCATCCTGCAGTTCTTTCATTGGTATTATCCCCACGACGGAAGTCTCTGGAAGCGGTTAAAAGAAGAAGCGCCCCGGCTGGCGGAGCTGGGTTTCACAGCGGTATGGCTACCCCCCGCCTATAAAGGGACCAATGGGACCTATTCCATCGGGTATGATGCATATGATCTTTATGACCTGGGAGAATTCGATCAGAAGAATTCCGTAAAGACCAAATACGGGACCAAACAGGAGTACCTGGATGCGATAGCCGCCGTTCATGCCGCCGGTCTCCAGGTTTATGTGGATATTGTATTCAATCACAAGGCGGGGGCCGATGAGAAGGAGCTGATAAAAGTAAGAAAGGTCGATCCGGAAGACCGGAATAAATTTATCAGCGAGCCTTTCGACATAGAAGCCTTTACGAAATTCACTTTCCCCGGCAGAAAGGATAAATATTCCTCTTTTGTCTGGGATCATACCTGTTTCACCGGCGTTGATTATGATGATAAAACAAAGGAGACGGCCATTTACAGCATTCTCAATGACTATGGGGAAGGATGGGAGGAGGTAGTGGATGACGAGCTGGGGAATTATGACTACCTGATGTATGATGATATTGAATTCAGGAACCCTGCCGTCCGGGAAGAGTTGCGGAATTGGGGAGAATGGTATCGGAAGCAGACGTCCTTTGATGGGGTAAGGCTGGACGCCGTCAAGCATATATCTCCTGCTTTTATGAATGAATGGCTGGATCAAATGCGGGACGCTGCCGGGGAAAATTTTTTTGCCGTAGGGGAATACTGGGCTCCGGGTAACCTTCCCCTCTTGCTAAAATACATTGAGGCCACCCAGGGGAGGATGTCCCTTTTCGATGCCTCCCTTCACCATAATTTCGTGGATGCGTCCAATGGAGGAAAGGATTATGACCTGAGCCAAATATTTAAGGATACGTTAACAATTGAAAAGCCCGAACTTTCCGTAACTGTAGTGGGCAATCATGATACGCAGCCGCTGCAGGCCCTGGAAGCGCCCGTGGAAGAGTGGTTTAAGCCCCTGGCTTATGCCTTGATCTTATTGCGGGAAAAAGGTTATCCTTGTGTGTTTTACACCGATCTTTACAGCGCCACCTATAAGGACAAGGGACATGATGGGAATGAATATGAGATTTTTTTACCGGCCTGTGAAAATCTCGATAAATTGCTACTGGCAAGGAAATTGTTCGCTTATGGCCAGCAGCGGGATTATCTGGATCACCCAAATTGTATCGGGTGGACCCGGGAAGGAGAGGCTGAACAAGCGGGTTCCGGTTGTGCGGTCCTGTTGAGCAATGGGGACGAAGGGTTTAAAAAGATGGAAGTAGGTAAGGTCCATGCCGGTCAGCCATTTGTTGACCTGCTGGGCAAACACCCGGGGAAGGTGGTGATCGATCCGGAGGGATGGGGAACATTCTCTGTAAGCGCTGGCTCGGTCTCTGTCTGGGTAAAGGATTCTGCCGGTTAAAAACCTGAAGCATCAGGGGTTAAGGGTCTGGCGTTCAGCAGATAATTGACGTGAAGGACCTATAAATGAAAACGGTAATAAGAAAATTCGCTAGTGATCTGCGCATCCGTGTCGGCTATGGAACAGCCTTTTTCCTGCTGTTACTGTCCTACGTGTTAACCCTTTATGCTAACTCAGAACTGCTGAAGCAGGCAAGGCTGGTAGATAGCTCCAACAAGATCATTCTGCAGGTAGAGGGCCTGATCTCCTCCCTGAAAGATGCGGAGACAGGCATGAGAGGGTATTTATTGATGAAGGACGAAAGTTTCCTGGAACCTTATGTGCAGAGTAAACAAATAGCCGACTCCATCTTCCGGGCGTTGCAAAGCGAGACGTTGAAAGATCCCGACCGGCAGGATGCCCTGCAAACAATGGGTGGGCTTATCAGCAAAAAATACCAGTTGATGGATTCCTCCATAGAAAACTACAGGAGGCATCATTTCGAAATGACGGACCGGATAGAGATGAAAGGATATTTTGACAAGGAGATCATGGATCGCATCCGGTCTGCCGTTAAACACATCTATCTCACGGAACAGAGCCGGCTTAAGGAACGATCGGAAGAAATGGCTTCCCGGTATTATGCTTTAAATACCATTATCGTCGCCTCCCTTGCCCTGGCTATCCTGATGGCTATCTATGGCTTCATGACATATTCCCGGGAGAACAAGGCCCGCAGAGAGGCTGATGAGCGGGTATTCGAATACCAGGAGCAGTTAAAACAGCGGATATCGGAGCTGGACAAGGCCAATAAGGAGCTTATCCAGATGCGCAGCATTGAAAAATTCGCCTCTACGGGCCGCATCGCCCGTACCATCGCCCATGAGGTCCGTAATCCCCTCACCAATATCAACCTGGCGGTTGACCAGCTAAAAATAGATCTGAACGGCAACCTGGAGCAAAATCCCGGGTTGATGCTGGAGATGATCAGCCGGAACAGCCTTCGTATCAACCAGCTTATTACGGACCTGCTGAACTCCACTAAATTTACGGAGCTGGTTTATAAAAGAGTGTCCGTCAACCAACTTCTCGATGAGACGCTGGAACTGGCAAAGGACCGGATACAGCTGAACAATATTACCGTCACTAAAAACTATGCGGGTGAGATCTGTGACATCGCCGTAGATGTGGAAAGAATGCGGATCGCCTTTCTGAATATCATTGTAAATGCCATCGAAGCCATGGAGCCGGGAAAAGGGATCTTACAACTGAAGACCCTTAGCAGGGATCATAAGTGTGTGGTGGTCATTACGGATAATGGACCGGGTATCGACAAAGAATCCCAATCCAAATTATTTGAGGCCTATTTCACTACGAAGACGAAGGGCACCGGTCTGGGGTTGACCAATACACAGAACATCATTCTTAATCACAGCGGTCATATCAGCATGGAGAGTGAGCCGGGGATAGGTACTTCTTTTACGATCACGCTGGACTTTGTATAATGTGTAAAAAGAGAAGGCCCTGGCGGGCCTTCTCGTATGTTCTATAACTTCTCTATCCATTTCTTTACGTCCTCTTTTGCCTGTCCTGTCTTTTTCTGGATCCTACCCAATAATTCATCATCTTTTCCTTCTTCATATAAAAGATCATCGTCCGTCAGATTCGCGTATTTCTGTTTGATCTTTCCTTTTACTTCATTCCAGTTGCCATTGAATTTGAGTTTCCAGCTTTCCATTGTTGTAAATTTATAGGTGAACAAATCAATCCGCCCGGCGGATCACTTTCAGCAAGATCGCTATCAGGGCAATTACCAGAAGAATGTGGATAATACCACCGGCATGATATCCTAAAAAGCCGATTGCCCAGGCTATTACGAGAATAACAGCAATAACATACAATAGATTTCCCATTTGTAAAGTTTTAGATGTTAGAAGTTTTAAGTGTCAACTTCTATGTATTAAAAAATTCTGCCAGAAAAGAATTCGCAGGAAGAGAGACGTGTATTGGGGAAAGTAAACGGGAGCTGAGCAATTAACTCTACAAAGTGAACTGCAATTTGCCCGTTGAGTCGGAACTGTATAATTTATCTATAGCATCATTGATGAGCTTCCGGTTCAGGGGCTTTGCGATAAAAAGATCTACTCCGCCATTATAAGCGGTCTTCCTTTCCGCAGCTCCATCATGAGCTGTGATCATAATGACCTTGATATCCGGATAATTCTTCTTTACATAGGGAATAAAGTCCAACCCAAAGCCATCCGGCAGATGATTGTCCAGAAATAGGAGGGAAGGTGTATCTTTTTGCAGAGCAACTACGGCATCGGATAAAGAATTTACAAAGCCAGTAAGAAAATTCCGTTGTTTCAACATACCGCTAAGCAAATAACAAATGTCCAGTTCATCGTCTACAATTAAAACTTTTGCAGTTTCTGTCATAATAATCGTTTCCACTTATCCACAATTTTTTATTTAAACCGTCACCATTGTTCCATATGTAATAACAATTTTATTGCCATATAAGCGGTGGAACATTGAATAGGACTAAAACCCCGTCCTTGGCCTATTAACCATCTGTCCAATAGATAATTATATCTCAAAAAGGCAGTCAATTTCCCCAAGTTGGGGAAATTTATCCCCAGGCAGGGGGTGGTATGAAGGGAAATAAGAGGGGTTTAATTTGGCAAGATGTTTCGAATAAAGAAGGAGGATAATTGACTGATCAATCCCTATTTATATTTTTTTCCAGTAATTTTAAATAAGAAATATTCTTATGAAGCGAATTCTGATCATAGATGATGATATGGATATGTGTAATTTATTGGGCAGGTTCCTGCAAAAAAAGGGATTTGAGACGGACGCGGCCCATAGTGGTAATAAAGGAATTGCCAAATTCAAAGAATCAAAATTCGATGTGGTCCTGTGTGATTTTCGCCTGGGAGACAAGGAAGGCCGCGAAGTGCTGAAAGAGATCAAACAGCTGGATCAACATGCCATCGTCATCATCATTACCGGTTATTCCGACATAAAGACGGCCGTGGATGTCATCAAAGCAGGCGCTTTCGACTATATCACCAAGCCCCTGATACCGGAGGAAGTGCTGAATGTGATCGGCAGGGCTTTACAACAGCCGGCAGCCGGCTCCGATGCCTCCAGACCTACCACGGTCCAGACATCCAAAAGAAATGGTAAATATTCTGCCGAGGGGGAGTTTCTGGTGGGTCAGGCCCCGGCTACTAAAGAATTATACCGCCAGGTCGAGCTGGTGGCCCCAACCAACTACAGCATCATCTTATACGGGGAGAGCGGCACGGGAAAAGAGGTCATCGCCCGTACGATACATGAATACAGCACCCGTAAGGACAAACCTTTTATAGCCATGGACTGCGGCACCCTTTCCAAGGAACTGGCAGGCAGTGAATTATTTGGACACGTTAAGGGGGCTTTTACCGGAGCCCTCAACGATAAGGAAGGGCATTTTGAGCTGGCCAACGGGGGCACTCTCTTTCTGGATGAAGTGGGGAATCTTTCCACCGAGATCCAGGCCGCCCTGTTACGGGTGATACAGGAGCGAAAATTCAAACGGGTGGGTGGGGTCAAAGAGATGGATGTGGATGTCCGTATCATTGTCGCCTCCAACGAGAACCTCCAGGATGCCTATCGTAAGGGAAAGTTCAGGGAAGATCTTTTCCATCGGTTCAACGAATTTTCCATCATCCTGCCCGCCCTCCGTTTCAGAAAGGAAGACATTCCGTTATTCGCCGATTTCTTCCTGGAAAAGGCGAACAAAGAATTGAATAAAGAGGTGCAGGGATTTGAGCCGGAGGTCATGGATATATTCATGCATTATTCCTGGCCGGGTAATCTGCGGGAGTTCCGCAATGTCATCCGCCGCGCCGCCCTGCTCACCGCTTCCGGCTTTATCAACACCCGCGTGCTGCCGCCGGAGATCGTGGAAATCCAGGCTTATCCCCAGCAGCCAGAGGCTTTTGCTCCTCCTCCCCAGCAGCATCATACCGTGGTGCATAAGGAGACGGATCTTAAGAATGCAGCTGCCCAGGCAGAATATGATACCATCATGAATGTACTCAAACAGGTCAATTACAATAAATCCCGGGCGGCAGAGATCCTGAAGATAGACCGGAAGACCCTCTACAATAAGATCAAAAGTTATCAGCCATAAGAAAAACAGGACAAACTAAAAAAGACCGGCAGGGCCGGTCTTTTTTAGTTTCAGTATACTGCTAATTTCTCCTGGGTCACCGTGTGGGCGCTGAAGTACCCCAGGGCCCCGTTGCTGATATTCGTATTGGGATTGGCCGGGGTAGCCGACTGGAAATTGTTGTTGCCGGTGACTGATATAAGAGTGTTGAAATAGTTGTAAATATTCTTGTCCACACAATACATTTTCAGCAGCATGGTATCTCCTTTCTGCAGGTAAGTACTGTCATTGAACAGGGGCTGTTCGATATATCTCCCGTCGGAAAGCCGGTCTTCAAAAACAAAGATGTTGGGGATCAGTCTGCCGTTGAGAATTTCTGTGAACTGATAATAGTTGCCCAGTCCCTGGGGGTCTTGAAAGTTGACCACTACATTGATGTCTTTATGATTATTGAAATCCGTATTCTTTGCAAAAGTGACGGAATCCAGGGGAACGGGCAGAGGCATGGTGGAAGTGGCCCTGTATTCCTTGCCTTCTGCCATCACCACCAGGTTATAGATGTGTCTGGGAGCGCCCGTAAAAGCATTGGTAGTGTAGATTCCCGGGGAAGTCTCGCTCAGGTCCACTCCATGGCCGGTCGTGCTGTCTGTGATGGAGACCGCTGCTCCTGTAACGGGCGGATAGGTGTTATCTGCGCTAAAGTCCACGGTTTTGGTGATCCTCACCTGGTAAGTCTCCGTGCGATTGGTCACTTCTCCTTCGATGACGATGTGAGGCGTCGCATTATTCAGATCTACCTGGACCACTTTTTTACAGGCCACTCCGGCCAGCAGGGCGAGCAGGGCAATAGCCGGTAAGAGGCGGAGCGTATTGCTTAACATGGGGTTAAAATTTAAAATTATAGGTTACGGAAGGGATGAAGCGGAACAAGGCATACTGCAAGGCTTGTGTCCGGGTAGGGTCATCGGGATTGTTCTGGAAGACGATGCTAAAAGCATTTTCCCTTCCATAGAGATTGTAGATGGAAAAAGTCCAGCTGCTTTCGAATCTTTTTTTCTTCTTCCCCTGCAGGGTCGCGGCAACATCCATCCGATGATAAGCCGGCATCCGGTAGCCATTTCTTTCGGTATAGTAGAAGGCCGTCTGGCCATTGACCGTATATTTTCCACTGGGGAAGGTGACGGCATTTCCTGTATAATACACCCAAGTGGCGGAAAGGGTCCATTTCCTGCCCGCCTGGTAGATGCCCACCAGGGAAATATCATGGGTCCTGTCCTGTTTGGCCGGATACCAGTCACCCCTATTAATACTGTTAATCTTCAGCTCGGTCCGGGAGAGGGTATAACTTAGCCAGCCGGTAAATTTCCCCACTTTCTTTTTAAAGAAGAGTTCCAGGCCATAAGCCCGCCCTTTGCCGTACAGCAGCTGCGACTCCACATTCTCATTGGCCACCAGCTGGGCGCCGTTCTTATAGTCGATCTGGTGCTGCATATCCTTATAATATACCTCCGAAGAGAATTCGTATTGATTGTCTTTAAAATTCCTGTAATACCCCAGGGATACCTGGTCGGCTACTTCCGGTTTCACATTATTACTGCTGGGGATCCACAGGTCGGTGGGGTTGGCCGATGTGGAATTGGACAGCAGGTGCAGCACCTGTGTATTACGGGTGTAGGAGAGCTTGACGGAGGAGGTAGTATTCAACTGGATACTGGTGGACAGGCGGGGCTCCAGGTTGAACCAGGTCTTTACGAATTGCCCTGAATGGTAATGGACCGTATCGATCGTATTGCCGGCGGTGTCATAGGTGTAAAAATCACCTGCTCCCAGCACGGAAAAAGCGGTCAGCCGTAATCCGTAATTGAAGTGGATCTTCTCTGCCGGAGACCACTCATGCGAGATATAAGCGGCACTCTCCTGGCTATATTTACTTTGAAGCGTCAGCGAATTATAGCTGGATGTCGCCGAGGCGGAAATGATGCCTGGCGAGATGGTATGGTGGGTAGTGCTGAACCCGAAGTTGAGCTTGGTGTCCGCATTTACATAGTACTGAAGGTCTTCCTTCCAGTCCAGGTCGCGGATCCTCGACGTGATATCGATATCATTGTTGTTGGAGTTGATCCGGATCTTATAACTATAGTCGCTGTAGATCAGGGAGGTGTTGGAAAAAAGCCGGCTGCTGAAAACATGATTCCAGCGAATGGTGCCCGTGGCATTTCCATAGTCGATCCCGAAGGTATTGGCAAAGCCCAGGTTATCCCGACCAAAGTAACCGGAGAGGTATAACCGGTTCTTCTCATCGATCTTATAATTGGCCTTTACATTCAGGTCATAGAAATAAAGGCTGTTATCCCGGACAGAAGAGTCACCCGAGAGCCTGAGGAAGAGGTCGGCATAGGTTCTCCGTGCGCTGATGGAAAAGGAACCTTTCTCCTTTACTATCGGGCCTTCCGCATTGAGCCGGGAAGAGATCAGTCCGATCCCTCCTCCCAGGTGATAGTCTTTGTTGTTCCCGTCATTCATTTTAATATCCACTACAGAAGAGAGGCGTCCTCCATATTCGGCCGGCATTCCCCCTTTGTACACCGTGATATCTTTTATGGCGTCCGAGTTGAAGGTGGAGAAGAATCCCAGGAGGTGAGAGGGGTTGTAGACGGTAGCTTCATCCAACAGGATCAGGTTCTGGTCGGCGCCCCCGCCCCGCACAAAAAAACCGCTGTTGCCGTCTCCGGCAAATTGAATCCCCGGGAGCAGCTGGATGGTCTTCAGGACGTCTTTTTCCCCAAAGAGGACAGGGATATTCCGGATTTCATTGGTCGTCAGCTTCTGTACCCCCATCAGGGGTTTGGTGATGTTATCATTTCTTTTTCGGGCGCTGATCACCACTTCTGTCAATTGGGTGTTGCCGGCGCCCAGTTCGACGGGTAAAAGGATGTTGTGGTTGAGTTCGATCTTCAGGGTATCCGGTTCATACCCGGTGAAGCTGACCATCATCGTATAGCTGCCCGGCTGGGCGGTAATGGAATAAAAGCCGTATGAGTTGCTGGTAATGGCCGAACGGGGGACCTCCAGGAAGCTGATGGTGGCGCCGATCAGGACTTCTCCGCTTCCTTTATCACGGACGGTGCCGTTGACGGAGTATCTCTGCTGAGCGTGGCTGTCGGGAAAACAGAAGAGGCCTGCCAGACAAAGGAGGAACGCACGACCACCAGCGGAGAGGGTCTTCCATTGACAGCAACGGTTTTGCATGACAGGCGCATTAGGTAAATAATTCGTCCAATGACGGATCGGTATAATCGGCAATATAGCGGACTATATTCGGATAATTATGAAATTCTTCCCTGGCGTGCATGGTAGTGAGGGCCACGCTGCTCATGCCGGCATTCATAGCGGCTTCCACGCCTTTGGGGGCGTCTTCGAAGACAAGACAGGAAACGGGTGCGACTCCCAGCTGGGCGGCGGCTTTCAGAAATACTTCGGGGTGGGGTTTGCTGACGAGGACATCGTCGGCGCTGACGATAGTCTTAAAATAAGGACGGATCGAGAGGTTATCCAGGATATAATCGATATTAAAGGGGATGGCGGCTGAGCCGATAGCCATGAGCTTGTTGGTTTTAGCCGCTTTTTCCAAAAAAGCCGGGAGGCCGGCGATCAGCTGCAGGTGGGGTTTGAACTCCAACTGGTATCTTTTTTCCTTTTCCAGGGAGATGGCGTCGGCCTCTGCCTTGGAAAAATGGCCTTTCCCGAATACCCGGTCCAGCAGCTCTTCATTTTTGCCGTACATATTGCTTCGCACTTCGTCCCAGGTAAGGCCGGCATTCAATTCATCATTCAGGGTATGATACCAGGCTTTGAGGTGGAAGGGCATGTCGTTGATCATTGTTCCGTTGAGGTCGAAAATAAAAGCGTCGAAGGATGCCATAACGTGGATGCTGATTTTTTTGCGAAGATAGGACGTTACGCCCAACCGGGGACGACCGAATCCGATCGGCGGGCCTTATCTTCGTGGGCATGAAAAATTACAAGTGGGGGATCATCGGTCCCGGTAAGATCGCCGCTAAATTTGCCGCAGCCCTGCCCCTGGCGGGGAGGGCCACCCTCGACGCCGTTGCCTCCGGCAATGAAGAGCGGGGGAAGGAATTTGCCGCCAGATTCGGCGCCGCCCGCAGCTATACCCGCTATGAGGACCTGGCAGCGGATCCGCTGATCGACGCGGTTTATGTGGCCACTCCCCATGGTTTTCACGCAGCGCACGCGTTGCTCTGCCTACGGCAGGGAAAGGCTGTATTATGTGAAAAGCCCCTGGCCTTATCCGCCCGGCAGGTACAAATGATGGTGGAGGCAGCCCGGGAGAACAAGGCTTTTCTGATGGAAGCGATGTGGACCCGCTACCTGCCCCTTATCGAAAAAATATTGGAGCTCATCCGGGACGGGCAGTTGGGGACGATAAAGTATGTCCGGGCCGATTTTGGTTTTGCCGCTCCCTTCAACCCGGAGGGAAGACTATACAGTCTCCCCTTGGGCGGAGGGTCGTTGTTGGATATCGGGATCTATCCTCTTTTTCTTTGCCAGCTGCTGTTGGGGGAACCCCAGGTTATTCAGGCGGCAGGTCATCTGGCGGCTACCGGCGCTGACGAGACCTGCCAGGCCCTGCTGCAGTATGGGGAGGGCAGGTCGGCCATGATACACTCCACCCTGGCCTGTCAGACCTCTATTACGGCGGAGATTGCCGGTACGGCCGGTTTGATACAACTGCCGACGCCCTGGTATAAAAATGATACCCTCACCCTGTTGCGGCCGGGAGAAGAAGCACAGACCCTCTCCGTGGAGCCGATGGTCAATGGGTTTGAATACCAGATCCGGGAGGTGACGGACTGTCTGGACCAAGGGAGGATAGAAAGTCCCCGGCATTCTCATGCCGACAGCCTGATGTTGAGCAGGACCATGGATGCGATCCGAAAGCAGGTGGGGGTGGTGTACCCGGGGGAATAGGGCAGCCGGCGTAACGGCTAAAGTGAATTCCGGAGGGTCAGGTAAAAAGGTACGGCTTCCTGTCTGCGGGCATTGTCCAGCACCAGTTGAGCGGCCATAGCGCCCATCTGCTGAAAGTCCGTCGAGACCGTGGTAATGCCATTCAGAATGATTTTTTTTAAAGGAGTCTCATTATAGGAGATGACGCCGACCTGCCGTCCCACTTCCAGTTGCAGCGAGATGATGCGTTCGATGAGTACGACCAGGTCTTCTTCCATGAGATTGATATACACTTCTCCTTCATGGATGGGTTCTTCCGCTATATTATGCACGACCTTGAACGTGAAGGCATACTCCTGGCAGAAGCGGCTGCATCCTTTCAGGATTGCCACCGGATGATAGGTATAGGCAGGAAAGATGACTTTGATCGTGTGGTACTTGCTCAGGGGCTCTCTTGCTTTTTCCAGGGCGCAATAAATATCTTCTTCGAAATTTTCATAGACCGCGGCATATTCGCCCTCGATGCCGGGTATTATTTTATCCAGCAGGACCAGCTTTTCCCGGGGGATGGAGTTGATGATCTCGGGAGCATACTCCTCCCCTTCCAGGAAATGGGGGATAATGACATAATGAGAATAATCTTCTTTCCGTTCGGTCATCAGTTTCCGGAACAATCCGAAGTCGTTGTTGTAGATATAAAAGTCCACGACGACATACTCCCCCAGTGCGGAAATGAAGGCGTCATAGATGATCTTTTTATGGGCGCTGAGCTTATTGAAGAGTAAAAAGATCTTCAGCGTCTGCCGGAACTCGGTATTCTGAATAAAATAACCCTTGCCGGGAACCGAGCCCAGCACACCCATTTTCTTCAGGTATTTATATCCTTTCTCCGCCGTGTCCCGGGAAATCTCCAATTCGAAGCTGAGTTCGTTGATGGAAGGCATCAGGTCGTTCTTCTTCACCTTACCCATCTCGATCGCTTTCAGGATCGAATTGGTAAGCTGCAGGTATTTGGGCGTGGCAGCAAACTCATCCACACGGATCCAGTCGAATATGTTCGGGTGTTTCATGATGAAACCCGAATATAGGGAATTTTAATATTGGATGACATCCTTTCTCATGTATTTCCCATCTTCAAACTGGACGGTATAATCAGAAGGAAAGAAGGTACTCTTGTAATAGTAATCGGTAGTGATGATCTGAGCCCCGGAATGACAAGCTGCCATGAAACCGGACCGGTCGTTGATACGGGCTTCACGGGTGTCTGCGTCGGCCCTTGTGCGAACCATATACCCCTTTCTAACCATATCCCTGATCCGGGCGTTGTCCTTCTTCGAATCATTGATGATCATAAAAGCTGCTTCAGGAGTACCGGCCGGGGAGTCGGTGAACAATACCCGGTCTTTTAGTGAAGGGTGGTTGCGGATATAAGAGTCGCGGTGTTCGCCGTCCTCATCGAGTATAAAAATGAATTTCCCTCTTGCCTCCTGCATCGTGGGCCAGTGACCTGCCAGGACAGCATTTTCCAGCGTTGGATATTTTCCCCGGATGTCATCGGGTGTAATCAGGTAATTCCGGCCCAGGTTGTCGAGGATCTCTTTATCAAGCCGGTCGAAAACTTCCGCGGTAAATTTTTCCGGGATGCTGAAACCGGGGGATTTGATCTCCTGATCTTTTGCATTCATCGTGACATAAATGGGATAATGATCTTTATGTTGATCCGACCATGCCTTTAACTGCCGGAGACATCCGGCGAAGGTGGGGCAGTTGCTTCTGAAATCCAGATCCTGTACATGGAAAACCTTAAAGCCGGGCTGGTTCATCTCGCCAGCCGGATCATAGATGGGAGGATGGGCATCGGCTTCCCACTCCAGTCCTTTGGGATGAGCATACTTACCGCCTTTTTCATCGGCATAGACATCTATTTCCAGGTTGCGTAATCCCAGGTTCAATTGCTCCGACAGGCTGACATGGCTGTATTCCAGTCCCATAGCGACATCGGGGTTCTTTGTTTTGAGCAGGGAGAACAGTGCCGAATCGAGGGCCTGTTTGTAACTGTTATGCGAACCTATGATCTGTACTTTATTGATGGGAAGGTCGTCAAAACCGGAATCCCGGTAAAAGGAGAACAAGCACAACAGGACAGCGGTCAAAACGAGTTTCATATATTAAAAGTTGAAGTTGGTGCTGATGCGCAGGCCGATATCGGAGATGTTGGGGTTTTGCAGGTAGGTGAAGCGTTTGACCAGGTCCAGCCTGATGATAGAGAAAATATTATAGATGCCGACGCTGGCTTCCACGTAGGGGCGGCTGCCCAGCGCATAGGTGGAAGTAAGGCCGTGTGTCAGGGGGAATCTCATCTGGTTCGGGTTCAGGGCCGGGTTGTTCTCATCCCGGAGGCCTCCGTAGAGCACTTTGGCGGCGATGACCTCCCGGAGCCGTAACTTTTTCAGGCCGGGGATCTTGTTGAAGAAAAAGCCATTGAAGAAGTGGTCGATGTTGATCCCTGCATAATGATCGCTGACAAACTCCCCGATATTCATCAGGTTATAGGAATTCTGGGTGTAAAAATAAGATTGGTTGGCGGGATGAATGACGAGTAACGGGAAGGGCAGGTTGCCGGCCAGCCAGCCTGCATCCAGGGTAATATCTGAAAAGCCGAAGGGGGCCAGGTACCAGCGTTTGTAGACGTTCAGATGAAAGGCGTCATAATTGTACTGTCCGCCAGCCAGCCCACGAATGCCCTTTGCATACTGGAAGGTCATGATAGGATATTTATTGGTGATGTCCGAACGTCCCACCTTATTCTGGAAGAACTGTTCGTGGGGGGCCCAACGTAAGGTGGCGGACAATTCGGAGGTAGTGATCTTCTGCACGGTGTCGAATTGATCCGGTAGCGGTTCATAGCGATAGTTAAGGGAGCCTGTGGGGCGTTGCTGCCAGTATTTTGCTCCGAGCGTATAGGAGAGATGATTGGCAAACTCCTGGATATACGTAAGGCGCAGGATATCGTTGTAGAGCCATTTGGAATTATCGCCCCTGCTGAAAGAAGAAAAAAAGTTGTTGCCATTGGCAAAGACATTTTCCTGTCCCAGGTTCCTGGTGTCGTGTAAGTAGCTCGCCTGTACGTAGTGAAGGGGGAAGGTATAGATCGATTTGTTATTCAGTGCGTAGCTGGCGCTGCCAAAATATTTCCACCGGTGGTCTTTTGTTCCATAAGCAACATAGGACTCGCCATAATACCGGGTGCTGAGTTTGGTATTGGTGCGGGCGCCCAGTCGCAGCCGGGAGCCTTCGATGGGGTTGATCGTATAAAAAGTGCCGATGGGTCCTACGTCCACTTTTCCGGCCGACTTGTACCCGGCGGTGAAGGCCGTGGCATAATCCATCAGTCTCCGGTAGGAGCGCATTTTCAAAAGGCGCTCGGTATTGATATACGTTTGTGTCTCCGAGGCGGTGAGCGGCGATGGACGGCCCCCGTTCCAAAAACTGTCTGGCTGGTTAGAGGCCTGGGGCAGGCTATCCACGGCTGGTCCTTTGAAAACGGCGTCTTCCAGGCTGTCGTTGCTGAAATGGCTGATGATGACGGTGCGTTCGCCGAAGAGGCCCGGGCTTTTCGGGAAGGGGCTGAAGCGGGCAATTACATGTGAACCGGAGAGGTGATAATGATTGCCGGCCGGGGTGCCGGAAGCGGGCAGGCCGGCAGGCTGGTGGCCAGAAACCGGGATGCCAGAAGCCGGCTCTTCCAGGTCTTTTTCAAATTCCTGATCGACCTTGAAGTCCCTGACATAATTGAGGTTAATGTGTTGGCTGACGCCCAGTTCGGCCCTTTTAATGGCATAGTTGCCGTCCAGGGTGATGTATAAAGTGCCCCGGAAAAGGAGGTCTTCGGGATTGCGGGGGGTAAAATACAGTTGTACCAGTTTTTCCCCCTCCTCCTCGATGGTGTCCCGGATGAAGTACATGTAAAAAGTGGGGGCCACCTCAGCGATGGGGCTTATAAACTGCATGGTAAAGGCCGTGATGGTATTATCATAGATATTGATATCCTCATAAAGCCGGTTGAGGGCTGTGCTGATGCCTTTCATGTCTACGTATTCCCCGAAATCCACACTTTTTCTTCCCGTGATGATCTTTTTGTCGGAGGGGGGATGCCCGCGGTAATATTTTTGGGCAGCTACTTCTTCGATATAGACTGGTATCAGGGATCTTCCGGGGACCAATACGGAGTCCCTGTTCTCAAACATAAAATGATACTGCTTCAGCAGCTTGTTGTCTGAGATGAGGCGGGGTGTCTTGTCCAGTAACATGCGGATCTTTTCATACTGGCTATAGGAAGTGTAGGGAAGGGAGGCGGGGCCATTCCGGGGTTTATTGGCTATTACCTTCCGGATAAGCTCGACGGCGGGATTGTTCTTATTTCGGTACTTGCCTCTTTTACCTTTAATGACGAAGTCCTGGAGGGTGGTATAGGATTTTGAGAGCAGCACGGTTATCAGTTTGGCTTCGGGGCCGGGGTGGCTGTCGGGTTCCCGGAGACCGGTTGAATCCGGACGGTTGGTTGATGGCGGATGGCTAACTGATTCCGGAATTGTTATGGCAGTGGGTTTGTAGCCGGTGGAGGTGAATTGCAGGCGCCGGGTCGTCCTGTCGATGCCGATCCTGAATTTACCCTCCCCGTCGGTGATTACGGCCCGGGAGCCATTCTTTATACTGACGGTGACATTCTGTAAAGGAGCGCGTGAGGCCGAATCCATCACGATACCGGTGATAATTATGGATTGTCCGGCACTGATTTTACCCAGTAGTACAGCTATCAGTAATATCGTAATGTGTTTAGTTATAGGGCCGATTGCTTTCGGTTTAAAAATAAGCAGTTTTAGGCAGAAAATATATTTGGAATGATCGTTCCAATGTTATTACCTTTGTGGAACAATCATTCCAAATATAAAAAAATGAGCAATTTAAAAGACAAAGTCGCCGTTGTCACAGGTGGTAACAGCGGAATAGGATATGCAACAGCCAAAGAATTTGTTGCAGCAGGGGCCAAGGTGGTCATAACAGGCCGCAATAAAGCCGCAGTAGATAAGGCGGCATCGGAGATCGGCGCCATCGGCATCGTTTCCGACCAGGGGGATTTAAAGGCGATCGATGAACTGGTTGCCGAGGTGAAAACCCGTTATGGGAAAGTGGACACGTTGTTCATCAACGCCGGGGTAGCAGCCTTTGCTGCCTTTGAAGCAATAACGGAGCAACAATTTGACTACACCCTGGACATCAATTTCAAAGGAGCTTTTTTTACGTTACAAAAGTTTCTGCCATTGCTGAATGAGGGGTCTTCCGTAACCTTCCTTTCCTCCATTAACGCTTATACCGGTATGTCCAATACCAGTGTGTATGCACCCAGCAAAGCGGCATTAAACTCTTTAACCAGGACCGCGGCCTATGAGCTTGCCCCCAGGAAAATAAGGGTAAATGCTGTTTGTCCCGGGCCGATCAGCACCCCGATATTTGATAAGCTGGGACTTTCGGAGGAGGCTGTACAGCAATTTGGAACTGCCATCGCAGCAAGGGTGCCGTTGAAAAGGATTGGGACTTCCGAAGAAGTTGCCAAGCTGGTGACCTTCCTTTCGTCAGACGATGCTAAATTCATCACTGGCAGCGAATATGTCATTGACGGAGGTGTAAACCTGAACCCTATTTTTAACTAATTTTTTTCGCTATTTCCGGAACGAATATTCCAAAAAATGTAACTTTGTGATGTGCGCTTCCGCGTACGTCACAAAGTTTTTTCATGGCAAGAACCAAAGATTTTAATGAGGACGAGGTGCTGGATAAAGCCCTGGCTATTTTCTGGCAAAAGGGCTATAACGGCACCTCCATGCAGGAGTTGGTAGATGGCCTGGGCATCAGCCGGTCCAGCATGTATGATACTTATACGGACAAGTATACCTTGTTTACAAAATCACTGGAAAGATACCGGGAGAAGACAGCCGCAGAAATGATGCATTTGATCAGCGAGGGCTCTTCTGCCAAAGCCGGGATCAAAAAAATGCTGCAGTCGGTTGTCAATGAATCTGTATGCGACAAGTCGCCCCGCGGCTGTTTTATCGTTAATACCTGTGTCGAGAGCGCCCCTCATGACAAAGCCATTGCAAAGATCCTACAGCAGAATATGCAGGATGCGGAAGAGGTCTTTTACCTGGCCATCAAAAAAGGGCAGGAATCGGGTGAGATCCCGGGCCGGAATGATGCCATGGCCCTGGCAAGGTTTATCATCAATACGATCAATGGGATTCGTGTCACCGCGAAAGCCGGGACGGATAAAAAGGTGTATGATGATGTGGTGAAGGTGGCGCTGGAAGCCCTGGAATAAGGGCTGCTATTTTGTGAGAAAGAGGGTCCTGTTATAGACGCCGGCCGGTAAGAGAAGATTGGCCGAATGAATGACGGCGCTGGCGAATGTAAGAGGCTGGATCGTGCTGGTAGTGGCGGCGCCATTCAGCGTCCATCCGAAGGTGTTTATAGTGATGGTGTTGCCCGTCACCAGCTTATATCCGAGTGTATCCAGCTTCGCTCCTTCCTTTATATATACTTTGTCGTCTGATCTGAAGTCCCAGTAGTCATCGGGCTGTCCGATGTATTCCTGTACGGTGCCGAAGTTACCGACCCCGATGGCCGAAAAGCTGGAATCCTTGGTAAGGCTCCATTTACCGACGATGCTGGCTATCGCGGGATGAGAATGGCGGAGTTCTGGGTTGGAATTGCTTTTTTTACAGGATGCGGATGCGGCCAGGGCCGCAAGGATATATAAGTAAATGATATTATGCTTCATAACGGATGATTTGGTTGCCTGCCGGCAGACAGATAGCTGACAAGGGAAGGTGGGGCAACGTTGCATTTCCTTTAAAAATGATTGAACCTTTATAATTTTTCCCGATCTATGACTTAATTCTCTCTTTGAACCATCCTATATACATCTCCGTCTGCGAGGCCAGATAATAGGGAAGACTCAATAGGTGATAGGATTTGCCCGAAGAAGTACTAGCCGTTGTGAGCTGTAATTTCCCGGCATAGAAACGGATCGCCATGTCGTGAGGCGCCTCATTCATGAATTGCTGTAGAGACCTTAAGGTGCCGTCTTTCCCGGATTTTACTTCTATAGGGATCAATTGACTTTCAAAAGGGTAAACATAGTCTATTTCGGCAGTGGAAGCGGGTTTTTCCCGCACCCAAAAATTCAAACTGCTAAGTACATTAAATTGACCGGCAAGCAGTTCCTGTCCGACCAGGTGTTCGATAATAGTTCCCTGGTGTATCTTGTTGAGATCAGTCGTGCCCAGAATATCAGTGCGAAGTCCCAGAAAATAATTCATCATACCGGTGTCCAACACTTGCAATCGGGGAGATTTTTTCAGATCGGGCAGAAGAGGTAGGACGGCATCGGTAGTAGGATAGATAAGGGATAAAAGGAAGGTTTTTTCCAAAGTGCGAAGCGCCTCGCCCACTTCCCGGGATGCATAATTCGACCGACCGAAGTGCTGGAATTTGATCCGGGTGCCTGCGTCCAAAAAACTTACCCGGATGCAATGCCTGATAATCTGAGTGAAACGATCATTCGCTGCATATTTTTCTACATCATCTATATAAGCCGTAATTAACTGTTCATACAGAATGGACAAGACGGTTAGGTCTTTTGTTGCGGCATATTCATTGACAATTTCCGGCATTCCGCCGATGAGAGCATAAGTATGAAAAAGTTGTAAAAGCCTTGCATGCGCAAAATCGTTGACTGGAATATGTCGCAACTGCTCAAGCACCTGGGATTCGCCAATAGCGCCAAGGAATTCGGGAAAGCTTACAGGTCTGATTACCATGAACTCAACCCGGCCGACAGGAAAACTCAGGCCTTTACTGAAGATTGTTTCTAATAAAGACCCGGCCGCGATCACACTTAATTCGGGATATTGTTCATAAAAGTAGCGGAGCATATTGATGGCGGCCGGAAATTGCTGGATCTCATCAATGAACAGCAAGGTTTCGCCTCGTCTCGAAAATTGTTGTTTTTTTACCAGGAAGATAGATTGGATAAGGGTATGAATATCCTGGCTTTCTTGAAAGGGTTGTTGGTCAAATTTATTTTCCAGGTTAAGATAAATGTATTGTTCAAATTGAGTGGCCAGGGCATTGACGACGGTTGTTTTACCCACCTGACGTGCGCCTCTAAGAATTAAGGGTTTACGATTGGGTTTGGCGGCCCATTTTTCAAGATGAGCAATAATGTCTCTATTAAACATACCTGATAAAGAATTGATTTTGTGACAGTTTGCACAAAACTAGGGCAATTTTATTAAATTATTGCACAAAATAGGCCAAATTTCTCATTGATTTTAACACAAAATAGGGGTAATTATTGGCCGATTTTGACATAAAATTAGGGCAATTCACTAAGGTAAATCTTTCAGTGTAGGTTAGATAATTCTCTCATTCTGACTACTCTATATTTCTTACAGGAAATAGCTTCAATAAAATCCCGCATCCGACATCTCCTCATCCAGGAGGAATACCGTCATACTACGGGGTCCATGGGCCCCAAGAACCAGAGATTGTTCGATATCGGCGGTTTTCGATGGACCGGCGATGAACGTGGCAAAGCCATAGGAGGTTCCGGTGCTCTCGAGACCGGCAATACGTTCATAGGCTTCATGCATATGGGCAACGATGTCTTTTTTCCGGATGACCAGGGCCAGGTGCTGGGTAATAAAAGGCAGGGCCCTCTCGATCATGAGGTCTTCCGTAATCCAGCAGGCTCCATTCTCCGCCACCCCGAAATGCGCGCGTAGTACGGCAAGGTCAATATTTTCCAGGCTATGCGGATCTTCATAACGGGTGGCTGTCTCTGCCAGGGCTGCCAGTTCCGGGCAACCGGAGACGATACGCCGGGCATCCGGGTGTTGCTCGTGTACGATACTGGCGATGCGATCGAAGCCCGAGACGATGTAGGCGACGCCGCCGATGGCTTCCAGGATGCTGATAAATTTATTGGCTAGTTGTTCGGGGGAGGAGGCCAACTGTTCGGGGGAGGCCGGTGAATGGCCAGCCGGCTGGCCGGCAGAGGCTGGTGTGCCCGATCCGGGCAGAGGGGGTAATTCCCGAAATTCAGGTTGATTGTTTTTTACGGCGGTTACTATTTTATCCTTGCTGCTCATATCATTTCTTATTTTTCTTATACCATTCCCCGAAAGAATTGGCGGGAGGCTCGGGCATATCTCTTTGTTTATACCAGGGGTTCAGACTATTATTGACGGTGAACGGTACATTCGCCATAAACCAGCGGCCTGCCTTTCCGGCCGTATGATAGACACCGGGATTGGACAAAACCCAGGTCATTGTCTGCATCGCCGCCTTTTTAGCAATCGGGGCATTTCCCGCCTGCACGATGACCTGCCTCCATTTGTAAAGCTGTTCGTGGATGTCGATCTTCACCGGACAGACATTGGAACAGGAGCCGCATAAGGTGGAAGCAAACGGAAGGTCGGCATATTTCTTCATATCCAGGTTGGGCGCCAGGATGGAGCCGATCGGTCCCGCAACCGCCGTATGATAGCTGTGCCCCCCGCTGCGGCGGTAAACGGGACAGGTGTTGAAACAAGCGGCACAGCGGATACATTTGAGGGAGCTCCTGAAATCTTTTCTGCCGAGGTGTACGCTCCTTCCATTATCCACCAATACGATATGCATCTCTTGTCCCGGGCGCGGCCTCTTAAAATGACTGGAATAGGTGGTGATAGGCTGTCCCGTGGCGCTGCGTGTCAGCAACCGGAGGAAGACTCCCAAATGATGCCGTTGAGGGATCAATTTTTCAATGCCCATACAAGCAATGTGCACATCTGCCAAATGAGCGCCCATGTCCGCATTGCCTTCATTGGTACAGACGACGAACTCACCGGTCTCCGCCACGGCGAAATTGACACCGGTAAGGGCTACCCTCCGCGTGAGGAATTTCTCCCTGAGGTGTAGCCTGGCCGCATGGGTAAGAAACTGCGGGTCGGCATTACCAGCCGGTGTCCCCAGGTGCTGATGAAAAATCTCCCCTATCTCCTCTTTCTTTTTATGGATGCAAGGCAGTACGATATGACTGGGTGGCTCACCAGCCAGCTGTACGACACGCTCGCCCAGATCGGTATCCACCACCTCGATACCTTGTTCCTTAAGGTATTCGTTGAGATGGCACTCTTCCGTCAGCATGGACTTACTCTTCACCATCTTATCGACCTTATGTTGCAGCAGCAGTGCATGTACGATCTCATTATGCTCTTTGGCATCCGCCGCCCAATGTACTTTAATGCCATTGCGCGTGGCCTGCTCTTCGAATTGCAGCAGGTATTCATGGAGGCGGGATAGTACATTCTCTTTTATACCTGAGGCCGTATCCCGCAACAGCTCCCATTCAGGGACATTATGGGCGGCCTTATCCCTCTTCTCGCGTATCCACCAAAGGGTCTTGTCATGCCAGTCTACCCTCGGCTCGTCCTGGTTGAACTGAGCGGCCAGTGCTGCGTGATCTTTTGTATTCTCTTTCATGTAAGATATTCTTTCTTTATCCCCTGCTGTTTAATATCTCCGCAATATGCATTACCCGGGTCTTACTCTTCTGCCGCTGCAGGATCCCTTCCAGGTGCATCAGGCAGCTCATGTCGGCGCCCGTGATGTATTCCGCCCCATGATGGAGATGATCAGCTACCCTGTCCTTCCCCATCTTGACCGAGACGGCTTCCTCCGCCACGCAGAAGGTACCGCCGAAGCCACAACACTCATCTTTTCTGTCCAGCCCGATCAGTTCAATACCCTCCACCATATTCAAAAGGCGTTCGGGTTTGGAGAAAGGAGGCGCTACCAGTTCGGACATCTGGGATATTTTCAAGCCCCGTTGACCGTGACAGCTTTGATGCAGGCCCACTTTATGGGGAAAGCTGGCGTCCAGGTTGCTTATATCGAGAATGTCCGTCAGGAACTCCGTCAGCTCGTAGATTTTTTTCCGGATGCTGTCCGCCGGGTCGTCATTTGTCGCAGGACCGGGGGAATGCAGATGATCCTTGATATGCAGGGTACAGCTGCCCGAGGGGCAGACGATATATTCAAACTCCTGAAAATTTTTTATGAACAGGTCATTGCAGCCTTTGGTCAGATGTTCGAAACCGGAATTTGCCATCGGTTGACCACAACAGGTCTGGCCGGGAGGGTAGACTACTTCGCATCCGTATTTTTCCAGTAATTGTAAGGTGGCGATGCCTACCTGTGGATAAAACTGATCGACATAACAGGGAATGAACAGGCCTACTTTCATAAATATTGCTTCTAGCTGCAAGCTACAAGCTGCAAGTGATAAAATAAAAACCTATTTATAATATTTCAGCTCAATGATATCTCCCGGCAAGGGCCGGGTATTCCAATGAGGATGAATGGCCAGGGCTGCCCCCATAGCAGTCGCCTGGGGGATGGAAGCGGCAAATACCTCGATATGAGGGAAGGCAGCGGCCAGCAGGTGCATATAGACCTGGTTCCTTCCAAAGCCACCGTCCACGAATATCCTCTTTACGGGAGTGCCTTCCAGGACCAGTTGGGTGGAAGCAACCTGCTGTTCCATGATGTCCATCAGCAGACGGTGATAAGCCTGCTCATAATTAGCGTAGTTATTTAGCTCTCTTTTCGAGAATGCGGAAGCTGTCAACGGTGCATCTGCTGCCGGGGACTCCTGTTCCTGATCCCTTGCGCGTAAGAATGACACGATATCGGGGTCGAAGGCGAGGGTCGCTGCATAGGCCGCTGCCTTATTAAAATGACTGCCCAGCCGTCTAACCTGTTGTTCGTGCTCGTAACCGGCAAAAAGGCGGGAGGCTTTTACGGGCCGGCCCTGATAGCTCATATAACAAAGACAGTCTTTTTGCAGCTCCGCCACTGTCAGCGGGGCTTTGTTAAAAGGGTTCATGCTGATGCACCAGGTGCCGGTAGAGATGAGGACAAAGGGCTCCTGGAAGCTCTCCAGGTAAGGTATCATGGCGGCAGAGCTGTCATGGAGGCCGATGCCGACGGGCAGACCGCCGGGAAGTCTGTCGGCCCTTGAAGATGGACCGGTCGCAGCGATAGCCGATGGTCGAGGAATAGTCACTACACTGGTCGAGGACATCAGGGGGGCTAATTTATCCGTTATGCCCTCCCGGTATACCCATTCATGATAATGGTCCTGGGAGAAGTTCCATAGATTGGTATGACAGCCAATGCTGGTGATATCTGAATATCGCTGACCGGTGATTAAAAAGCTAACGTATTGTGGCAGGTGGAGCGAACATCGGATCCGGTCGAATAATTCCGGCTGCTCTTCCTTGATCCGGTAGAGCTGCATCCCCGAATTGAGACTGCCCAATACCGGCGAGGCCGTCAGCATCGAAAAGGTCACCTCTCCCCCATACTTATCGTAGAATTTCTTTTTTAGTCCGTCGGGAAAGGGCTTGAGGTAATTATACAGCGGCGCTGCCGGCAGGCCTGCTTTATCGATATGAACAAGGCTGGCGCCATAAGCCGAGAAGTTGACGGCTTTTATCTCGAAGTCCTTTAGCTGCTGCAATTCCCTATAGGCGTCCTTGACCCAGGCAGTCAGCTTGTCCACATCTTCACAGGCATCGCCTTGTTCATCGGTCGTCTCGGAGAAAGAGGTCGATTGCTCCCATACGATCTTGTAATTTTCATCGAACAGGAACATCTTTTTATTCGTCTTCCCCGTATCCAGTATCGCTATAACATTCATGCTTATCGGTTATAATCCCGTGGCTACTGTCTTGGCCCCTCTTTCTTTGATCAGCTGCTCACGGATCTTTTCACTACGATACAAGGCCAGGGGATCCAGGGCGCCGCCGGACCTCAACCGCGCCTCCGCCACCAGGGCCCGTACGTCTGTACGGAAACTATTTTGAAGAATTTCCTGGGAGGCCACTGTATCGTTGGACAACTGCGCGGCCGACAGTTTTTTCCGGTCGACGAGCAATGCCTGTGTGTAGGTGAGCATAATGGCTTCCACGGATTGGAGCAGGTCTTCCAGGGGGTCTTTTACGTTGTGAGAGGCGTCGATCATCCAACCCAGGTCTTTTGTATGATCCATGCCGCGGGCGTCCATTCCTTCCACCAATTCGGAAAAGATGAGGAATAGCTGATAGGGCTTGATGCTGCCTACGGTCAGGTCATCATCCCCGTATTTGGAGTCATTGAAATGAAAACCTCCCAGTTTCCCTTCCATCAATAACAAAGCGACGATCTGCTCGATATTGGCATTGGGCAGGTGATGGCCCAGGTCCACCAATGTGTAGGCTTTGGGGCCTAATTTGGAGGTATAGAGCAGGGATTGCCCCCAGTCTCCTACCGTGGTAGAATAGAAGTTGGGTTCGAAGGCTTTATATTCCACAAACATTTTCCAGTTGGCGGGAAGTGCCGCATAGATCTCCTGCAAACCTTCCAGGGTATTCTGGAATGCCTTGCGGAAGTTAAGCTGTCCGGGGAAGCAGGAGCCATCGGATAACCAGACGGTGAGGGAATCAGATCCCAGCTCCACGCCGTGGCGGATCACTTCGATATTGTGGTCGATGGCTTGCTGGCGTGTCGCTTTGCTGACATGCTGCAGGGACCCGAATTTGTAGCTGTGTTGCTGACCAGGCTGGTCCTGGAAGGTATTCGAGTTCATCGCGTCAAAACGAAGACCGTGCTGCGCCGCCAGGGCACGGGTAGCCGCAGCGTCTTTGGGGATATCCCAGGGAATATGAAGGGAAATGGCCCCGCTGGAACGATTGAGTTTATGTAATAAACCGATGTCTTCTATTTTTTCCTCCAGGCTGCGGGGTTCTCCGCCACCGGAGAAACGCCCGAAACGGGTGCCTCCCGTGCCCAGCGCCCAGCTGGGGATGGCGACCTGGAAGTCGATCAGCTTTTGCAGCAGGCCTTCTGCATCCGGAATACCTGCAGCGATGAAGTCAAATCGGCGGCGATGCTCTTTGAGCAGAGCGGTGTTGTGTTGTTCGAGAATATGTTTTTCGATCTGCATGTTCATTAAGTTTTAGACCCGGCGCCCCTTCTTCCTAAGAAGCCGGACAGCTTAGGGCATGTAAAATACTTCTTGCAAGGGAGTCGTCACAGGGGAATGATCCGGATGACTCTCCATAATATCCTTCATATAATTCCACCATTTTTGCATGACCGGATGGCCGGGCAGGTCTTCGAGTTTTGCCGGATCGTCGACCACCAGGTAGGCAAACAGCAACAGGCTGCGCTCCTCTAAAAATATCGAATATTCCCGGATACCCGTCTCTTTCAGCAAGGATTGCAGGTCCGGCCAGATAACCGAATGCCGCCGCCGGTATTCGGCTTCATAACCTGGGAAGAGCTTCATGGTGAATGCGATCCGTGTCATAGCTTGGCTTTTGCAGTTGTGCTTTGAAAGAGGTTATCGCACGAATGCCATGGCTACTCCACCGTCCACATTCAGCACGTTGCCGGTGGATTTATGCAGGAGGCCGCCCGTAAAGGCAAAGCAGGCATTGGCGATGTCTTCCGGCAGAATGATCTCGTTCAACAACGTCCTTTTCGCATAATAGGCAGGCAGGTCTTCCACCTTGACGCCATAAGCTTTGGCGCGGCCTTCGGCCCAGGCCCCTGCCCAGATCTTACTATCCGAGATGACCGCATCGGGGTTCACCACATTCACCCTGATCTTATCCGCCCCCAGCTCTGCGGCATTCAGCCGGCTGAGATGAAGCTGTGCCGCTTTGGCTGAGCCATACCCCGCATTATTCGGACCCGATACCAGGGCATTCTTGCTGACGATGTTGATGATATCTCCGCCGATGTCCTGTTTGCGCATCACCTCTACCCCAGCCTGGGTCACCAGGAACTGTCCTTTCACCAGGACATCATACAACAGGTTCCAGTCTTTTTCCGTATGCTCTTCGATAGGTTTGGAAATAGACAGGCCGGCGCAATTCACCACGATGTCGATGCCTCCGAAGGCGAGGGCAGCCGATTGGTATGTATTATGGATCGTAGCGGTGTCCGTTACGTCCAGGATCTCCGCGATGAAACCATCCTTGCCGTAACCTTTTTGAAACTCCTCTTTGGCGGAATCCAGGCGGGTGGCATCGTTATCATTGATGATCACACAGGCGCCTTCATCGGCAAATTTCCTGGCGATGGCTTTTCCGATGCCTCCTGCGCTGCCTGTCACCAACGCCACCCTTCCGGACAAGGCCTTTGGTTTGGGCATCCGTTGCAGCTTTGCCTCTTCGAGGAGCCAGTATTCGATATTGAAAGCTTCCTGTCTGGGAAGGGAAGTATAGGAGGAGATGGCTTCAGCTCCCTTCATCACGTTGATAGCGTTGATATAAAATTCAGCCGCCACCCTGGCCGTCTGTTTGTCCTTTGAAAAAGTGAACATGCCTATACCCGGGTATAAGATCACCACAGGATTGGGGTCACGCATGGCGGGGCTGTTATTGTGCTTACAGGACTCATAATAATGCGCGTACATCTCCCGGTAGCTTTCGAACTGAGGCGCCAGTTTTTCCTTTATTATTTTTATATCTTTCAAATCCTCCGTAGTGGTGAGATCCAATACCAGCGGGCTGATCTTGGTGCGGAGGAAATGGTCCGGGCAGCTGGTACCCATAGGCGCCAGCCGGGCCAGGTCATGGGAGTCGATGAATTCCAGCACCCGTTCATCATCCGTGAAATGCCCTACCATTTTCGCCTTCGAGGAGCAAAAGCCTCTCAGGACCGGAGCCAGGGCCGCCGCCCTCGTGATCCGTTCTTCTTTCGGCAAAACCTGCAGCCGTGCGCCTCCGAAGACGGGTCGTTTTTTACCAATATGATCTTCCAGGTATTGAGCGCAGGTCTCTATCACTTCCAGGGTATTGATATAACTCTCATAGGCGGTATTGCCCCAGGTAAAGAGCCCGTGAGAACCCAGCATGATGCCCCGGATACCGGGGTTTTCGTCCAGGCATTGTTTTAGTTTGAGACCCAGGTCAAAGCCGGGGCGCTGCCATTCCACCCATCCGATCTTACCGCCAAAAAGTTCTTGTGTGATCTTTTTCCCATCCTTTGCGGCTGCAATGGCGATGGCTGCATCGGGATGCAGGTGATCGATATGGGCAAAGGGCAGGAATCCATGCAGGGGGGTATCGATAGATGGAGCTTTTGAGCTGAGGTCATAAATACAGTGATTGAATAATTCCACCATTTCATCTTCATGCTCTATTCCCCGGTAGACATTTTTCAGGCTGAGCAGACGGTCGGTATAGAGTGCCGCCAGGCCGCTGCGTTTCAACGTGCCCAGGTCCCCGCCGGAGCCTTTTACCCACATGATCTCCGTATCTTTTCCCGTGAGTGGGTCTTTAGCCTTGGCTTTGCAGGAAGTATTGCCGCCGCCATAATTTGTCAGGCGAAGGTCAGCGCCCAGGAGATTGGAACGGTATATCAGTAAGCCAACCTCGTCACCGGCCAATGCCGCCGCCGCCTTTTCATCCCATAAATAACTGACATGTTTGAATTTCGTTGTTGTAACAGACATATGCTTTGCTTTATAAATTCACTTTAATGAATTACCATAACCCACCAGCAATACTGACAGAAAAATGGCAATGATGCCCACCGTTATAGTGACCCGCGTCTTAGCGCTGACACCTTTCCATTCCTTTAAGGCCACTCCCCATAAATTAGCAACCAGGATAATGAATGCCATGTGCAGGATCCAGGAGCTGGCGCCATTGCCAAGCCGGCTTTCTCCCATTCCATAAAAGAAAAATTGCAGGAACCAGATGGTACCGGCCAGGGCCGCAAAAAAATAATTGCGGGCCAGCGGGGTCTGTTTATTCGTATAGTCGCCAAAGGTCCGGTTGCGGGCATTCAGGATCATACACCAGATAAAATTGGTCGTCAGTCCTCCCCATAACAATACGATATAGGTGACATTATTCTGGTAGAGGAATTCTGTCGTGGCCTGCGGATGAGCTTCTTTCCAGAACTGGTTGGCCACCTCCGCCATGGGGGTGCCAGCCTCTATTCCGTAGTTGAAACAGGCGCTGAGAATTCCGGAGATGGTACATACGACAAGGCCTTTTACCAGGTTGAACTCTTTGATGCTCTCTTTTTTCTTTTCTTCGGGCAGTTCTTTTTCTTTCAGGACTCCTGCCCTGCCGCATATATATATCCCCACCAGGCAGAGTATCACACCCGCCAGGGCAATCCGCCCCCAGGAGGTAGTCAGCAGCTCATGAAAGGTGGTCTTACCCGGTGTCGGAACAAAATTATAATAAATGGAAGGCACCAGCGCTCCGAAAGCGGACGTAAAACCCAGCAGCACGGAATTACCCAGGGACATACCCAGGTAACGCATGCCCAGCCCGTACATCAGGCCGCCGATGCCCCAGAGGATACCCCAGAAATAGGTCCACCAGAATGTCGAGGCGGAGGCAGCGGAGATGATCTCTGTAAAGTGAGGCACGGTGAGATACGCGGCCAGGGGGGGTATGATGAGCCATGAAAAGAGGCCGCCGATAATCCAGTAACTTTCCCAGGCCCAATTCTTCACCTTTTTAAAAGGGATATAAAAGCTGCCGGAAGCGAAACCGCCGATAAAATGAAAGAGAATACCGAATATTACTTGCATGGGTAAGAAATTTTTTCAATATGGCTGCAATACAGTGATGTTCCAGCGAACGATCTATTGAAAGATAATCCTTCGCAGGAACATGGCTAATGTCTTTGAACTTCGGCCTATGGGGCCTTGTTCGCGGGCCTTTGCCGGTTTAGGTCGCCAAATTTAAAGGGGAATGCCCGTTGATCCGTCATGTACTGTCATGGTGGGAAAAATAAACCTGCGGAGGCCCATACCGGTGGGACCGGCATGGGTGATTTGATGGTTCGGCCGGGGTTCTGCAGCCGCGGGGATCGGCGTCGACGCTATAAATTCCCTTTCTTCAGTTCATTTACCGCGTGGTCTGCAGCTCTGGCCGTCAGGGCCATGTAGGTGAGCGAAGGATTCTGGCAGGCGGAGGATACCATACAAGCTCCATCCGTTACATAGATATTCTTTGCATCCCATACCTGGTTGTGGGCGTTGAGGACAGAAGTACGGGGATCCTTGCCCATTCTTGCTGTACCCATCTCATGGATACCCTGCCCGATGGCATATTCCTTACTGTCCCAGGTGGTGATATTCTTTACACCGGCCGCTTCGAACATGGCTACCAGTTCTTTGACAATGTCCCTGCGCATCTTCATTTCGTTCTCTTTCAGCTCTGCATCCATGGCCAGGATGGGTAGTCCCCATTTATCTTTTCCGCTCTTATCCAGTGCTATTTTGTTCTCATGATACGGAAGGATCTCACCAAAACCGGTAGCGCCGATATGCCAGGCGCCGGGTTCCGTCAGCGCCTCTTTATAATCAGCGCCAATACTTAGTTCAGCGACATCCTTTTTCCATCCTTCCCGGCTGGCGCTGCCCTGAAATCCATATCCCCGTAAAAAATCCCTTTTATCTCCATAGAGATTAGCAAAGCGGGGAATGTAAAATCCATTGGCCCTTCTCCCATAATAGTATTTGTCTTCAAATCCTTCTACCGTGCCCTGTGCGCCCAGCATATAATGATGGTCCATTATATTATGCCCCAGTTCGCCACTGCTGCTGCCCAGTCCGTCCGGCCAGATGTCTGTGGCGGAGTTCATCAGCACCCAGGCGCTGTTGAGTGTAGAGGCGTTGAGAAAAACGATCTTCGATCTGTATTCATAGGTCTTGTTGGTCTCTCCATCCAGTACTTCCACGCCCATGGCCTTTTTGGTATCCTTATCGTATATTATCCTGGTGACGATGGACCAGGGGCGTACGGTCAGGTTGCCCGTTTGGAGTGCCGCCGGCAAGGTAGAAGACTGGGTGCTGAAATAGCCGCCGAAAGGACAGCCTTCCCAACAGCGATTCCTGAACTGGCACTTTGTTCTGCCAGGTATCGCTGCCGTCAGGTTGGCCACGCGACCGATGAACATATGTCGTTGTCCTTTGTAGGATTGTTTAATTCTTTCCGCCACATCTTTCTCCACGCAGTTTAATTCCATAGGCGGCAGGAACTGTCCATCCGGCAGATGTTCCAGCCCTTCTTTGGTGCCGGAAATGCCGGCAAATCGTTCTACATGATCATACCAGGGCGCCATCTCCTTATAACGAATGGGCCAGTCGATGGCGATGCCTTCTTTTGCATTTGCTTCGAAGTCGATGTCACTCCACCGGTAGCTCTGTCTTCCCCATAAGATGGAGCGGCCGCCCAGCTGGTAACTTCTCCACCAGGCAAAGGGTTTAACCTGCACGTAGGGGCATTCTTTTTCTTTTACCCAGTAATCCATGACAGCCTCCTGTGCGGCCGTGCCATACATGGCCCAGTCCTTTGAGATGACGGGGTTATCCTTTTTGTACTGCAGGGGTGCGCTGCCCCGGTGCGGGAAGTCCCAGGGATCTTTATTCGCTGTTTTGTAGTCTTTGATATGTTCGAAGTTGGGGCCTCTTTCCAGCATCAGCACTTTCAATCCTTTTTCTGTCAGTTCTTTGGCGGCCCATCCGCCGCTGATCCCGGAGCCGACCACGATGGCATCGTAGGTGTTCTGGCCGGAGGCTTTGTTATTGAGGTGTAGTGTATCTGTATCTCCGGGCATGCAAGGTGTTTTTATG
>DATJJD010000265.1:0-18186 GCA_035492545.1 Puia sp. | reverse complement strand
TCAATTGAATTTAAATATCCCCAGGATGAAGATGGCGAGGAAGAGGAATAGCTGGGACCCATAGAATAGGTTGAGTCTTGCTTTCAGCTTATACAGCTCATCCTGAACATTACGTTCTGCGGAAAGCGCCAGGAGCTTTTTTTGCCGGTTACCCAGCCGCCGCCATATAATACCGTTGACAATCACCAGGATGAACAGGGCGAATTTTATCCGGAACCAGATCTGTTCTCCATATACTCCTTTTGTCAATGCCATCAGCCCTATGCCGGAGAGGATCAGCAGTCCCATTCCCAGTCCTATCAGGAAAGGCATTTTGGCAGAGCCCTCCAACATATCGACCGCCTTATTCCGGTCGGCCGGATATAGCTGCCAGAACCGGCGGTTGAGGGAATAGCTATTCAAGGTAGTTCCGGCTGCGAGGGTAAGTCCAATGATGTGGACAAGGATGCTCAGGTGAAGTAAGGTTAGCGTGTTCATATTTATTTCGTTTTAGTGTTTGTTTTGACAAATATAAACCGAAACCGTATTAAATATACGATATCAGAGTATATTTTTTATATTTACAACGGAAACGAAATAAATTATTTTAGCATGAATAAGACTGTCGAGTTAGTGAATCAATGGGCAGCTTTTGAAGAGAAACATCCGGATGGCAGCATTGAGGATTTCTGCCGCTACCTGTTGATTCATCAGCGGGAAAGTGAGAACAAACTTCCTTTGGCGGGGGGTGTCATTCCCATGATACCGGCGGGGCTGCTATTAAAGCTGATCGGCCGGATCAACCGGTTGAACATGAACTATGCCTATGCTGCGCTGGAGGGGACGGGGCTCAATCAACTGGAAGAATTCGGGATGCTGCTGTATGTCCAGCAGGAAAAGAATCCCCGGAAAACGGATGTGATCTATGCGCACCTGCTGGAATTATCCAGCGGAACGGATATGCTGAACAGGCTGAAAAGCCGGGGTTTCATCACGGAGCATGCCGACCGGGAAGACAAGCGCAGCAAGCGGCTGCAGCTGACGGCCAGCGGGGAGGAGACCATTGAGAATGCTATCCAGCGTATCAAGAAGATGGCGATGATGATGACCCATCATATGGGCGAGGAGGATATGCTGCTGTGCATCAAATTGCTGAAAGGGATTGACCAGGAGTTCTCCGCCTTATTTTCCAGTCATAAAGGGAAGTCTTTTGATGAGGCGTATAAGGAGGTCATGGGGTGAAGCGGGGTTATGGGACCTGCCCTCAGGAGTGGGCCTGAGGAAGCTATCAGGGCGAGTCGGGGCATCAAGGTTGGATCTATCTGTCAATCCGCAATTTTTCGAAAAAAGACTTCTCTTCCAATTCCCGTACACCGCCAACGGGCAGGTCCGCCAGCTCCAGGTCTTCGATCGACCAGCGGATGAGGCGGACGCATCGATGATGGAGGGCTCCCACCATTTTGCGGACCTGCCGGAATTTCCCTTCTGTCAGGGTTATTTTCAGCCAGGTATGCGGACCATATTCTTTTGTCTCCTGTCCGTTGTCAAATAAATTTTCCGGGGGTTGAACAATCTCCGCTTCACAGGGGGAAGTGATATAATAGCCACCGCCCTCCACCCGGATGGGGAGACCTTTGCGTAGCTGCGCCAGGCTATCCGGGCTTACTTCATATTTTACTTTTACCAGGTAGTTCCGTTTGTGCGGTATTTCCGCTTCGAACAATAATCCCGTCACTTTTTTATCGGTCGTCAGGATCAGCAGCCCCTCGGAGTGGCGGTCCAGCCGGCCGATGGGGTGTGTCCCTTCCGGGAAATGAAAGTCCAGGTCGCCCAGCAGGGGCACGGGGTGAGTGCTGACGAACTGGGAAACCATGTCATAGGGCTTATTGATCATAAAGTAACGGTGACCGGTTGGCGTCATAATTTCCTGGGATGCTGATTGGGTACAAAGGTATGATCCTTTACGCGAGTAGCAGCGTCGTGTCAGTGACAGTCGTATTCTATGTCGGCCGCTGAAAATTCCAGGCTGGTGCCTGCCACTGTCATAAAGTGCCCCACGGTGCCGGCGAAGGGAACTATTCTTGTCGGCAGGCCAACGGCATTGTACGTATAGGAGGCGGTGATAGGATTGTTGACACTATAATCCCGGTCGATGAACATCCATATTTTATTTGTCTGATGGAAGTTGACCTTATTGTCATAGGAAGGGCCTACGAGGTTGCCGTGGGGATCGTACGAATAGGTGGTGACAAAATGTTGCAAACTCACTTTACTAATCCGGTCCTCTGAATCGTATTCATAGGCGGTGACAGAAGGGCTGGTAAATTGGGCAATGGTAGGTCTTCCATTGACGATGAGGGGAAGGCCGTAGATCGAATCGCTGATGATCCGGCCCCTGCCATCATAAAAATATTTGATCCAGCTCTCTACGCCGTCTGCAATAGATTGTCCATAGACCCCGATCAAATCAGTGAGCCTGTTAAAGTGGTCATACCGGAATAAAAAATTGGGATAACCTGTCGAGGGGAAGGCGCGGATCCCGCTGACGGGGTTTCCGCTGGCGTTGTACGTAAACCACATCGTGTCATTTGTCAGCCGGCCTACTCCCAGCGGAGAGCCGGCATAGGCAAATCTTTTAATATTACAGCATCCCACACCGGGTTGGGTGATTTTTTTACATCCCGGCAAAATAAACAAGGCGGCTACCATGAATGTCATGATGCCAAAGCATAGCTCTTTTTTCATAAAATGGTTTTAAGGGGATCCTTGTAAAATACGAAGAGAGGCCGGGGTATGAAAGAGTGAAAACACCTTTTTTGGGGGGTGTTACTCTCCGTCACTCTTTTTTTCTTTTTTGTTAAGCAGGTATTGTTCAAAAACAACATGCAGCATTATAAATTTATCGATTTCAAAAAAAGAGGCCATAATGAATATATCCCGCAGGGTGAACCGGGCTGGTCTGCCTAACAATTTATTAAGCCGGACAATCTTAAATCCCATGTCCTTTGCCAAAACCGTTTTGGGCAGCGTATCAAAGATCTCGTTGAAACACTTTATCTCGCCCTTGTCCAAAAGGAATTTGACATATTTGTAACGCTTGTCCCTTTTCATTTCTGTATTATTTATTAACGGCATCTATTTTTTTACCCCGACGGCCCGCATCAGGAACTGTTCGCCAAAGCGTCGCTTGATATGGTCAATCGACTGATAAAGCCGGATCATTTCCTGGGTATCTTCATAGAGTTTGATCTGGTAGTTGCCGGGCACCAGTTTGGTAAACCGGATGCCCAGCAGCCGGACCAGCATGCGGCGGTCATAGAGTTTTTCGAAGAGCTCCTGCGCCGTCTGTAGCAACAGATGGTCGGCATTCGTATAGTCGATGGTCTTCTGCCGGACGACGGTATCAAAATTGGAATAACGCAGCTTCACCGTCACGCAACCCGTGAGCTTATCCTGTTTGCGAAGGTCGAAGGCGATGGACTCCGTCATCCGCACCAACTCTGCATGCAGGAAGTCCAGGTCGATCGTATCCACCTGGAAGGTGCGCTCGGTGGAGATGGATTTCTGTTCCTGGTAAGGGATTACGGGAGACTCGTCCAACCCGTTAGCCTTACGCCAGAGGTCGATGCCTGTTTTGCCTAATAGGGTTTCCATCATCTCGATGGGAATGGCTGCCAGTACTTTTACCGTCTCCACGCCTCTGCGAAGTAATTTAGCCGCCGTCTCCTGGCCGACGCCCGGGAGCTTAGAGATCTTCAAGGGGGCAAGGAAGCTCTTCTCTTCCCCAAAAGGGATTTCCAGCTGTCCGTTGGGCTTTACCTCATTAGTGGCCACCTTGCTGATCAGCTTGTTGCTGGCGAGCCCATAGGAGATGGGCAGGCCGCTCTCCTTCATCACCTTTTTCTTCAGGTCCGCGATGAAGAGGCTACAGCCATAGTATTTGTCCATGCCCGTCATATCGATGTAAAATTCATCGATGGAGGCTTTTTCAAACAGGGGGGTATTGTCCTGCATGATCTCGGTTACCAGGTGTGAATATTTCGAATACGATTCCATATCCCCCCGGATGATGAGTACCTCCGGACAGAGCCGGCGGGCCAGCCGGATGGGCATGGCGCTGTGGATCCCGAACTTGCGTGCCTCATAGCTGCAGGCGGCTACTACTCCCCGGTCGCCGGAGCCTCCTACGATAAGGGGTTTGCCTTTGAGCCGGGAGTCTTTGAGACATTCCACGGATACAAAAAAGGCGTCCAGGTCAAAATGAGCGATATGGCGGTGTGGTTGCAGGAGCATGTTGGTATTTTTTATGTGATGTTAAGAGCTATCCGGCTTTTGATGCCTGCTTTTTCGATGCCTGTTACTTCGATGCTATATACTCCAAACTCTTCGATCACCTTGCCTGTTATCCGGTAAAATCCGGCTTGCGGCGGATGCAGGGCATGGATCTCCGGAAAGTGTACGGTGTCGATCCAGCCTTTGTCCTGATCGATAAAGGTCCCGAAGCTCATCGTATCCCCGTTAACCGTGCGGACAGGCTTGTGTGTGATATGGTAGCCCAGCACGGTGACGGTCTTGCCGGCATGGGCAGCCAATTCCCTGGCGGGGGTATAACCTGCGGGGTCATCATCTACCAACCCGAAGGGGTCGCGGAGGGGGAAGCCCAGCAGCTCTACTTCGTCGTAGATGTCGTCCAGGTCGTATACGGGCAGGTCGGGCAGTGTGAGCTGCAGGGGCGCCTCTTTAAAGAGGGCCTGGTGGATGGGCGCCAGGGCCTTGTTGTTCTTTTGCACAAAATCTCCTTCCCATAAAAGTTCTTTTTTGTTCTTTCCTGAAAAGCGCAGGGCCCCCACCCGGATGAGGAGCTCCAGCATTTCAGGAGTGGCAGTCGTCCGTTCGATAAAGTCGGCGAGGTTCAGATAAGGGCCGCCGGTCTTTCGTTCTTCCAGGAGCTTTTCTACGAGGGCCTGTTCCAGACCTTTTACATGAATAAAGCCGGCATAAACGTCCTCCCCTTTTATATTCGTATAGTAGTCACTGTTGTTGACACAGGGGGGGTGAACCCGGGCGCCGGTCTTCATCAGCTCATAGAAATAGAGCTCGCGGCTATAGAAACCACCGAAGTTATTGATGACGGCCACGGCGAACTCCATAGGAAAATAGGTCTTTAGAAAAAGGCTCTGGTAGCTCTCTACGGCAAAGGAGGCGCTGTGTGCCTTGCAAAAGCTGAAGTCGGCAAAGCTTTCGATCTGGCGCCATACTTCCTCCGTCGTCTTTTCCGGGTAACCGAACCCGGCGCAGTTGGTAAAGAATTTTTCTTTTAGTTGCAGGAAATGCCGCTTCCCCCGGTACTTCGAGCTGGTGGCCCGGCGCAGGAGGTCTGCATCCGCCATATCCATGCCCGCCCAGAAATGAGCCACCTTCAGCACATCTTCCTGGTAGACCATTACGCCATACGTCTCTTTCAGCAACTCTTCCAGTTTGGGGTCCAGGTATTCGAATTTGCCGGGGTTGTTAAACCGGTAGATATACTGCTGCATCATGCCACTCCGGCCTACTCCCGGCCGGATGATCGAGCTGGCTGCCACCAGTGTATTGTAGTCGTTGCAGCGTAACTTCTGAAGGATGTTACGCATGGCCGGGGATTCGATATAGAAACAGCCGATGGTGTTAGCCGAGCGGATCTGTTCCTTTACCTTTTCGTCCTTTTTGAATTTCTGGACCTGGTGAATGTCGATGTCGATCTGCCGGTTCTGTTTGATCAGCTCCAGGCTCTCCCTGATATGTCCCAATCCCCGCTGGCTGAGGACGTCTAACTTATAGAGTCCGATATTCTCCGCCACGAACATATCGATCTGCGCCGTGGCAAATCCTTTGGGGGGCAGGTGTACCGCGCACCAGGTGGAAAGAGGTTCTTCGCTGATGAGGATACCTCCCGGGTGAATGCTGAGGTGGTCCGGGAAATTTTGCAACAGCTTTCCATATTGGAGAATGATACGCTGGATCTTTCCTTCCTCCGTCTTCTTCATGAAATTCTCTCCCCGGGCATCTCCGTTATAGTAACCTTTCTCTGCCAGCTGATCGATCTCGGATTTCGGCAGGCCGAAGACCTTACCCAGCTCGCGGATGATGGCGTTGTACTGGAAGGTGGCGTACATGCCTAACAAGGCGACATGCTGACGGCCATAACGCTTGAACATGTAGTCTATCACCTCGTCCCGGTCGCGGTGACTGAAGTCGATATCGAAGTCCGGCGGGCTGGTCCGCTGCGGGTTTAGAAATCGTTCGAAATAAAGGTCCAGCTCGATGGGGTCGACGTCCGTGATCTGCAGACAATAGGCCACCAGGGAGTTGGCGCCGGAGCCTCGACCCACATGATAGAAGCCCCTGTTACGGGCATAGCGGATCATGTCCAGGGTGATGAGGAAGTAGGCATTGAAGCCCATCTCGTCGATGATGCGCAGTTCCCGGGTCATTCTCTCCGCCGCCTTTTTATTGGCGCCATAACGTTGGATAAACCCCTCCCGGGCCAGTTTCTCCAGTAAGATGCGATCGTCCTCCCGGGTGGCGCTAAAGACTTTTTTGTTCTTGTCCTCTCCTAACCTCATATCGATGTGGCAGGCATCCATCAGCTGGTAGGTATTGACAATGATGGAGGGGTAGGTCTTAAAAGCTTCCAGGATCTTACCTGCCGGAGCAAAGTATTCCCCTTCGCCGGCCTGCTCTTCCGGGGGCAGTTTGGAAAGCAGGGTGTTTTGGTCGATGGCGCGGAGCAGGCGGTGGAGGTTATAATACGTTTTGTTCTGAAAGGTGACGGGCTGGCGGGCGACGAATTTCCCGGGGAAGGAAGCTACGGGCATTCTCAGCAGCTTATTCACCTCGGTAGGCAGCACGCCGAGGTATTCATTGACCAGCAGGGCAGACGGCTCTTTGCTTCCCAGGGGATAGATCACGAATCCGTCCGATGGATCGGTAAAGAAGGGGATGGCGGCCGGGCCGGCGCCGACAAGGACTCCGGTTGGGACAGCGCCGACAGAGGCTCCGGCCGGGACTGCCGGGGCTTCGACCGGGACTCCGACCGGACCGGCCGGAAAATCTTTCTTAGCTATCAAATGCTGTGACAGGAATTCATTGATCCACCGGAAGCCCCTGTTGTTCTTCGCCAGCAGGATGTAGAGCAGTTGGTGACCGTTGCGGATCTCCGCCCCCAGGATGGGTTTAATGTTTTGTTCCTGACAGTACTGCCAAAAATCCCAGGCATCGCAGGTATTGTTGATATTGGTCAGCGCCAGGGTGGTGGCTCCGGCTTCCACGCCTGCCTTCACCAGTTCTTCCGTGGAGAAGGTGCCGTAATGAAAACTGAACCAGGTTTTGCAGTTGATATACATGTTTGCTTCTTGAATGAATCCGAGGTAAAAGTAAAATGAAATACTAATATCTTTAGCATTCCGGCCGGTGAGGGAATGCCGACAAAAAATTCAAAAAAAATCAGTGAAAAAAAAACGAGGCCGTCTCTGGTGAGACGGCCTCGAGCTAAAGGCTGTTAGGGCTGGTCTTGTCGGACCTTTGTGGTTTAATAGCAATAGGACAGGTTCCGGCAATGGTTATGGTATTCAGGACACAGACACGACGTGATGTTTGCCTTTATTTATTTGGTATTCTGTGGTTTATTTTTTTTCTGATTGGTGTATTCCTTTATAGCCAATTCGAATATAATGGCATCTTCCAGATCACAGAACTTACCTATCAGCGCCAGATCGTCGAGGGTGAAACCTCCTACCTTGCTGATCAGTTTGTTAAAGCGGTCGACCTTCTTTCCTAAATCCCTTGCTACAACCGTTTTAGGGATGTATTTGAAGATGTCGTTAAAGGCTACTATCTTACCCCTATCATACAAACTTCTGATAAGATCATACCGATGATCTCTACTCATCATTCAAAGGAAAGTAAAAACCAGACATGGCCCGCAAAAACTCCGAGTTGGTTAGTTTGGGCACCCCCCTTTTTTCATTTTTAGCATCCCTTTTTGTCTCTTTATACACCCCATTTATGTCCTTTTATATACCCTCTTATGTCCTTTTATACACCGTTGATTTACCTTTTATGAAGGTCAATTCTTCCTTTTTAATCCCCCTGTTTTGACCTTTGAATCATCCTATATATTCACTTTTTTTAATATTGACAAGGGATTTTTCCGGCCTTATTTGAGATAATCTTATCTTTGACCCTATTCTCAAGGTGATGGTGTTCCACCTTATTAACCGCCCAAAAAGGGCTGATGACGCCTACGAATTATTAATATGCTCTATTAATATTACATTTAATTTGTAGGAATGAAGCAACTGAAGACCTCGTTTGAACAGCTTTTTATCGTTTCCCATCTCCTTCGCTGGACACTCTTAGTTATCCCGGTTGCCTTGACGGCGGGGTCGCTGGTGGCCTTATTTTTATGGCTACTGGATAAGGCCATCCATTTCCGGTTCGATCATCCCTGGCTGTTGTTCCTTCTGCCTCTGGCGGGGATCCTGATCTATGTCCTGTATAAATACCTGGGCAAGAATTCAGATGCGGGGAATAACCTGATCATGGATGAGATCCATGAGCCGGGTGGCGGAGTGCCGGCCCGCATGGCTCCCCTGATCCTGGTGACTACCGTGATGACGCATTTATTCGGAGGATCGGCAGGAAGGGAAGGCACGGCCGTACAGATCGGGGGCAGTCTTGCCAATTTCTTTGCCCGGAAACTGCGTTTGTCCCGGGAAGATACCCGGGTGCTGCTGATGACCGGGATCGCGGCGGGCTTTGGTGCAGTATTCGGAACACCCGTCACCGGCGCCATCTTCGCGCTGGAAGTCCTGACGGTAGGAAGGATCAAACACGACGCGCTGATGCCCTGTTTTATCGCCAGTGTACTGGCGGATATCACCTGTTCGGCCTGGGGAATCCATCACACTCAATACCACATCCATTTTGCGGCAACGGGTCTCACGCTTTTCTCCTTTATTCACTTCGATATTATTTTACTGAGCAAAGTTATCATTGCCGGCATTTTATTCGGGCTGGCAGGTTATGGGTTCGCTGAACTCTCCCATACCGTCAAGAAATATAGCAACCGGTGGATCAAGTCCAAATGGCTGATCCCCTTCACCGGAGGTGTTATCCTCATTCTTTTTACCTATGTCCTGGGAACCCAGGACTATCTCAGTCTCGGAGTGGCAGGGCAATACCCTGATTCTATTACCATCCCTTCCTGTTTCCAGGCCGGGGGCGCCACTTATTTCAGCTGGCTTTGGAAGTTATTATTCACGGCTATTACCTTAGGGATGGGGTTCAAGGGCGGAGAGGTGACCCCTCTCTTCTTTATCGGCGCCGCCCTGGGAAATACCCTCGCGATGCTCGGCGGCGCGCCGGTGGACCTGATGGCCGGCCTAGGTTTTATTGCCGTCTTCGCCGGAGCGACCAACACTCCCATTGCCTGTACCATCATGGGAGTCGAGCTATTCGGGGCAGAGCATGTCCTGTATTATGCGGTGGCCTGTTTCACCGCTTATTATTTCAGCGGGCATTCGGGGATCTATCATGCCCAACGGATAGCCGTTTCGAAGGTGGAGCAGCTCGATCATCCTAAAGGCAGTACCCTTCAGGATATCGTGAGCAAACGCAGTAAAAGCAGGAATGGATGAAAACACTGTTCATCATAGGGTTGGGTGGGGCTGTCGGCAGTTGCCCGCTACCAGGATGACTGCGACAGACAGACAATATCACCCTTTCTTTATAACATCATCCAGTACGGATTTCAGGGGCCCGGCCCCGATGACGCCGCTCTGCCGCCATTTGATCTCACCTCCTTTGAAGACGATGAGGGTGGGGACACTTTGTATCTGATAGGCGCCTGCAATAGTAGGATTCTTATCGATGTCCATTTTCAGGATGGTGATCTGTTCGCCCAGGCTGTTCTTTACTTCTTTTAAAATGGGGGGCATCATTTTACACGGTCCGCACCATTCTGCCGAGAAGTCTACCAGGACGGGTTTCTCACCCTGTATGATCTCTCCAAATGACTTAGGTTTCTGCTGTTCCATACACTGCCGTTTGGTACAAAGATAAGATTAATCGGCGGATGCAGGCCGGGGCCGGCTGGCGGGTCGGCCGACGCTGACAGGCAAGTGCAGGCCGGCAGGCGGCGGCTATAGGGCATCCAGTTTTAAAACGACGCTGGCCCGTCCTCCGCGGACCTGGGGATTAAACCCTATATTCATCAGGAAATCACCCGTATATACCTTCCCGGCGTCGATGGGGGATCCCGTACCGGGATACAGGTTGATCTCTGTGAGGTGGTATTTTTTAGCCGGGTCCAGTCCTTTCAGGCGGATGGGCAGCTTGCTGCCGGCGCTATAACGGGCATTCACCAGGTAATTAAAGATGACCCCCGATGTCTTTACGGAATCCAGGTAGAGGACGGAGGCCACGCTGCTGGTCACGGGGTCGGACAGCCGATATTGATCGCCCTGCCAGACGAGCTGTTTTACCGTATTATAGGTCTTTACCGCATTCTGGCAGAATTCCAGGTCTTGGGGACTGAGTTTGCTGACGACGATGTCGAAGCCCAGCTTGCCCATCATAGCGACATCCGTGCGGAATTTCAGGGGCTGTTTGCCCCAATCCGTCACGTGGTTGGAGGAGGTGATGGCCGGATAGAAATAGGAGTTCTCCCATTGGATGAAGATACGCTCCAGGGGGTCGGTATTATCGCTGGGCCAGAATTCCGTAAAGTATTTCAAAGCGCCGTAGTCCACCCGGCCGCCGCCGCCGGAACATAACATCATCGGCACCTTCGGGTATTTGGCCCTGATCTTTTCCAATACCTTATACAGGCCGCGAACATAGTCCACATAAAAATGCGACTGATCTTTCAGGAAGGCGGAATAGGCATTATAGATGACGGCGTTGCAATCCCATTTGATATAGGCCAGGTCGGGGTTCTTTGTAAAGAGGCCATCCACGATGCCATAGACGAAGTCCTGGACTTTGGGGTTGGTCAGGTCCAGCACCAATTGATTCCTGAAATAGTACTCTTCTCTTTTGGGTTGTTTGATGACCCAGTCCGGGTGCTGCTCGTATAGTTCGCTTTTGGGATTAACCATCTCCGGCTCTATCCAGATGCCGAATTTTACGCCGTCGTTCTGCGCCTCTTTTACCAGGGAGGCGATGCCATTCGGGAGTTTGCTCTTGTTCTCCTGCCAGTCGCCCAGGCCTGCATGGTCGTCATTCCTCGGATACTTATTGGCAAACCAACCGTCATCCAATAAGAACAGGTCTACTCCTAATTTTTTGGTGTCTTTTAAAAGTTCGGCAAGTTTGGTTTCGTTAAAGTCAAAATACGTAGACTCCCAGTTATTGAGCAGGGTGAGCCGGGAGCCTTTCCCATCCAGGATCCGGTAATTCCTTGCCCATTGTTGCAACTGACGGCTGGCCGCTCCCTTTCCTTTATCCGACCAGGTATAGAGGAAGGGAGGAGTGGTAAATTCTTCATTAGGGGCCAGGGTGTAGGGGGACGCATAATTATTCATCCCGGCGATGATGCGTAAATTATCTGTGGGGTCCAGTTCCAGGTCGAATCTGAAATTCCCGCTCCATTCCATCGCTCCATATAAGACCCTGCCTTCGTCTTCACCGGCGGGGTGGTCCAGGGAGACCATGAATACCGGGGGTTGGAACAGGTCGGCCCGGGCGCCCAGTTTTGTATCCAGGGTCTTGATACCGTGTGTCAGTCTGGCTTCTTCGGGTTCCATCTCTTTGGCCCAGTCGCCATGATATTGTCTTAACCAGTAGCTTTCTCCTTTCAGGTATAAGTTAGCGGAGGCGAATTTATGGAGGATGACGTTGCCTTTCTCCTTGTGCCGGATGGCGCTCCATTGCTCGATGACATCTTCCTTATAATAGGATTTATAATATAAGGTCACTTCGAAGTCGTACACCGGGTCTTTTAGCAGGATGGTCAGTAAGGAGATGTCGTCGCTGATCTTCGTGGATTGGTGGCTTACATACCGTAGGTCCAGGGAGTTATTGCCGTCCGCATGGGTGACGGTGATGGCGGGCTCTACCAGGTTGCGGGAGCCGGATGGTGTATAGGCTGAATTGAAGATGCCGGTGGGATCGTCTGATTGCCGGTAGGCTGCCGGGATCTGTCCATATTCGTTCCCGCTGGTCAGCCGTTTGCCGAAGTAGATCATCTTCAGGTCCTGGTGTTGATCTGCTTGCAGTACCAGGGCATTGCCGGCCGTCTCAACAGGGATGTATTCCTGGGCCAGGGTCTGTAGTGTCCATAAATGGGGAGCTATGCATAAAACCGATAGTAGAAGGCTGTTGCGGGTCGGGCTGAACTTGATTTTCATTGACAAGAAATTGATTATCCCAAAAGTAGGTCAAAATTATTTGTAAAGAAGGCCCGTTAAAATGGATAATCCTCTAAAAAAAATGGATAATTATCTTATGGTCTGGCTATGGGGGGCTAACTTTGCGGTGCAATTCTATCGATCGGCCTGCCCCAAACTGTAAATCTATGAATGACTTTATAGCCGCCCGCTCACAGATGGCATTGTCACTTGGATTTCATATTGTGTTCTCCTGCATAGGGATGGTGATGCCTTTCTTCATGGCCGTATCGCACTACTACTGGCTTAAAACAAACGATGTCGTCTACAGGAATGTAACCAAGGCCTGGAGCCATGGAGTGGCTATCTTTTTTGCTACGGGCGCCGTGTCGGGCACCGTGTTATCCTTCGAGCTGGGATTGTTGTGGCCGACCTTCATGAAACATGCAGGCCCTATCTTCGGGATGCCTTTCTCCCTGGAGGGTACGGCCTTTTTCATCGAAGCCATCGCCCTTGGTTTCTTCCTTTATGGCTGGAATCGGTTTAACCGTTGGTTCCACTGGGTTACCGGTGTGATCGTAGGCGTTAGCGGGTTGGTGTCCGGCATCCTGGTGGTAGCGGCCAATGCCTGGATGAACAGTCCTTCCGGTTTTGATTATGTCAATGGTCAATACCTTAACATCGATCCCATCAAGGCCATGTTCAATGATGCCTGGTTTGAACAGGCGCTGCACATGTGTATCGCGGCTTTTGCTGCAACGGGTTTTGCCGTCGCGGGCATCCACGCGCTGATGATCCTGCGGGGCAGCCATGTGGCCTTTCACACAAAGGCATTTAAGATAGCCGTCGTTTTTGCCGCTGTGGCGGCGATCTTACAACCGCTGAGCGGGGATATTTCCGCCAGGGATGTGGCCCGGCGGCAGCCTGCGAAATTAGCCGCCATGGAGGCCCATTTTCATACGGAGAAGGCGGCGCCTCTTATCATCGGGGGGATCCCCGATGTCAAAAATCAAAAGGTCAATTATGCCCTGGAAATACCCGGCCTGCTCAGCCTTATGACCTACCATGATTTGCATGCGGAAGTAAAAGGTCTGGACAGCATTCCTCCGGAGGATCAGCCCCCGGTGCCTGTTGTCCATTATGCTTTTCAGATCATGGTGGGGGCGGGTATGTTGATGATGGCTATTTCACTGGTTTATTTTTTTGCGGTCTGGCGACGAAAGAACTGGAGGAACAGCCGGTGGCTGTTTACCCTGTTCGCGGCCATCACTCCCCTGGGATTCATTGCCGTAGAGGCAGGCTGGACTGTCACGGAAGTGGGCCGGCAGCCCTGGATCCTGCATGGAATTATGCGAACAGCCGATGCCGTCACCCCGATGCCGGGCATCGTTTATTCTTTTTACCTGTTCACGGCGGTCTATGTTTCGCTGGGGCTGATTGTAACCTTCATGCTTTATCGGCAGATAAAGATGGTGGGGAAACTGTATGATGTGCCTGCTGCGTTGCCCAAACCATTAAACGACTGAACCCATGCTGTATATCGTCATCGCTTATCTCTGGCTGGCCGTCCTTCTTTACCTTTTATTGGGTGGGGCGGATTTTGGAGCAGGTATTATAGAACTGTTCACTTCGGACAAGAATAAAGGCAAGACCCGGGATACCATGTATAAGGCCATCGGTCCCATCTGGGAGGCCAATCATATGTGGTTGATCATCACGATCGTCATTCTGTTCGTCGGATTCCCCGCTATCTATACCACCATGTCCATTCATCTGCATATCCCGCTGGCTATTATGCTGCTGGGCATTATTGCGCGGGGGACGGCCTTCGCTTTCCGCAACTATGACGCCGTAGTAGACGATATGCAGGTGATCTATAGCCGCATTTTTGTCTATGCCAGTGTCATCACACCCCTGTTCCTGGGCATTATTGCGGGCAGCGCCGTCTCGGGTCGCATCGACCCGGAGGCCACCAATTTTGTGGATGCCTATATCTTTAGCTGGCTGAACTGGTTTTCTGTTGCCATTGGCCTGTTCACCGTGTCGATCTGCGGATTTCTCGCCGCCGTCTACCTGATCGGGGAGACGGATAATGAGACCGACAGGCGGCGGTTTATCGCCAAGACAAAAAGCACGAATATAGCGGCGGTCCTCAGCGGTGCCCTGGTATTCCTCTCCGCCCGCTGGGAGGGGATCCCTTTAACGGAATGGGTGTTTGGAAACTATGTCGGCCTTATCGCCGTCACCGCCGCCACGTTGTCGCTGATCCTCTTATGGTATTTGCTCTATCAGCGAAAAACAAGGGTATTGCGGGTGCTGGCCGGCTTCCAGGTCACCATGATCCTGCTCACCACCACCTACCGGCACTACCCCAATATTGTCCTTCTCAAACATGGGGCTCCACTATCGCTGCTGGCCCCCCAGGTGCATGAGAAGACGATAGCGTCGCTAGCCTGGGCGTTGATGCTGGGAAGCCTTTTTATTCTTCCGGCGCTGTTTTACCTCATTTACAGCTTTCAAACAAAAAAAGGGGAGGCAGCGCATTGAAACTATAGTCCTGATGGACCTAGGGATAAAAAGATTTTTCCACTAAAAAACCCCACGCTTGTCTGAGCGAGGGGTTATAATCGGCGCTGCTACCAGATACCATAGCCGAAATCAACCTTATCCTACAGGATATGAATCTAAGTGTTTTTTTTAGTTAAACAAAATATTAACGGAAATATATACACGTCTTAACATACTGCCTGTACGCATTTTGGCAAAGCATAGTCGCCAGGCAAGAACAACGCTTCCTGCATTCCAGGCTGACCCAAAAATCTCCAGTGCCGGATTTCTCCAATATCACCCTTTAAGTTCCGAGATAAGACACTGATTCAAACCGGCTGTTGGTTTAATAATAACCAATAGAAACCCTGATTCCGTATGGCCCCCGTAAACCTTTCAAAGCTCAGCGGCTTTACGATATAGCTGTTGGCCCCCAGGTTATAGCAATTTCTAATGTCCGGATCCAAATTCGAGGAAGTCAGTATAACCACAGGAGTCCTTTTCGTACGCTCCTCCGATTTTATTCTCAGCAAAACTTCGGTGCCATTCCTTCATCGCCAATGCCAGGCCCAGTTTATCCGTGCATTTTTGAGCCAGCCAAAAAACACGGGATCAACGCCCGTGTTCTTGTCTTCACTCATCCTCCACATAGAACCCCGCGAATGCGGGTAGTCTATTCATCTTCGTATTCTCTTAATATTGGTCTTTCATAACGAATCTGTAAATATATGTTCCGGTTCCAGATATGTGTAGCTGTCACCATCGATGGGGGAAAGGCCCAACAGCGACAGGTAGACATTCTGATGGTGTTGATGGGTGGCCTCCTGGAAAAAAATACCCCGGCAAGGATCAGCTATGGGGCCTACTATTGAAAAGACTTAACCAAAAAAGGAAGTTTGTTTTTAAGCGCAAGGATTAATTGCAGGGATAAATAAGGAAGAGAGCGACTCGGAAGTTGATATTAAGAACAAATGTATTGTTTAATATTTGATTAATCAAGAGTAAAAACACGTAAAATGGCATTAAAGCAGGATAAGGCCCGAAAGCAGCGGGTCAAAGCACCTCTGAAACCGGGTGAAGGGGCCATCACCCAATGGGATATCCTGGAGTTCTCCAAAGGTCCTGATCATGAAAGTCCCCAATGGCCTGAGGGGTATTGGCCCAAGGAAGCGGCTCCACCTCATGCACATTCCTGGAAGGAGACCCTGGATCAGATAACCAACGACCGGAAGGAGTTTATCAAGCTGTTGCATGAGGCCGGTGAGAATATCTATACGCCTGCTCACGAGGAGGGTGTTGGGGAATTGGGGGTAGGGTTGAGACGGAAGATGTCACGCAGGGGGCAGCCACTAGTTTTTTTGCACTAACTGCAGCGCATATTCCAGCTGGCTATCTTTTTTTTCGACAATGTCGGTTATGGTCGGGTAAACAATATGATCCGGTATCACACCCCGGTCTTTAACCCCGGTCTTTTTTACCGCCATTGTGTATTTGACGAGGGGGATCCTGGCAGTAATCCCAGTATTGGGTAAGGTTACCATAACTTCATCACCAGAAGTATTGCCATAATAACCGCCTCCACATTCTTCGCCAATAAATAGTCCCCTACCGTTGCTTTTCAGGATAGAGGAAAACTCTGCTGTACCTGAAAAACTACGTCCATTAATCAATGCATAAACTTTACCCTTATAATTATTTTCGTTTGGCTGCTGCAGACCCAGATCAGGGTTATCCTTTTCTGCAATTTTTCCTTTAACCGTCTCCTTCGAAGCGTAATACATAAACGGCTTTGAGGTAAGGTAGGAATAGAGCATTTCTCCGTTATTATCATTACCTCCCTGGTTACTACGCAGGTCTATTATTAGCTTAGCTGTTTTTTTAGCTTTGATGTCCTGGAAGGATGAATCCAGGAAATGCCGAAAGTTTTCTCCCGTCGTCTTTAAGAAGCCATTGAAAAAAGTGGCCACCGTCAGCACGGCAATATTACCAGGCCGGTAGTTGAGTTTCAGGTATTTATCGGGCCTGGTGAAGGGGCCGGCGCAGGCGAAATTTTTAATCGTATCCGCCTGTAAGGTAGCAGTCTTTATCTCTCCGACCGGGTTTTTACAGGTGATGGCATAACTATTTTTTGCGCCGTATACAATGTTATATAATAGCTGAAAATCTTCCGGTATCTCCCAATTTTTCCGCGATTGAATGCTGCCGTCCGAGGGGATATAGGTGAACAGACGTTGTATGATCTCATCCATCGGACGATGATCGATGGATAATAACTCTGTTTTATCAAGGGATGCATTTTGCCTGCAACAAAAGATAAAAGCCTTGTTATGTATAAACATCACCATCGCCGGGAAAACTTTTACCTTAGCGACATAGTCCGTCATAACATCCCGGGATAACCTGCAATTGGTATGGCCATCATCGATGGCTGCTACTGCAAATTTTGTCAGCGCATAAAAATCGAGGATGGTCATACTGTCCCGTATGGTCGCCAGGCAACTGTCAAAAACAGGGTCCAGTACGGCCTTGCTTTTGTATCGGTACAAACCGGCATGTATTTTTTGCAGGGTATCCCTCAATAATAGGAAATCACTTCTCAATGCGCCCTGCGCTATTTTGGGCGCTTGAAAACCGGGAGCCTGCGCAAACGCGCATATAGTTAATAGATACAGGCCTATAACAGTCGCTATTTTTTTTATCAGGAATGGCATGGTAATAGATTTTAAGCATGTCTGATTAATTAGACAGGCTTACCGTTGAAATGTTGCAAGACATTCAACTACCTGGCCCTCATTTTATTTCCTTTGGCATCGTGGGTGAGCTCGGCGAGCCCTCATCAGGTCCAAGATAGCAACAAAAAGCTAGATTATAAATGGCATAGCGATTGCATAACTTTGGGGAAATATACAATCATGAAATCAAAATCAGGGTCACCGGACGCCATCAATTTTGTCATCAGCGAGCTGGAAGATTTTTTGGAGAAAGGCAATGCCCATGTGCCCTTTGAAAGGGCGGTAAAGGGTGTTGATCAAAAATTGCTGGGAGTTGTTCCGCCGGGTTCGGTCTACAGCATCTGGCAGTTAGTGGAACATATCCGTATCACGCAATGGGATATCCTGGAATTCTCTAAAGGTCCTGATCATGAAAGTCCTCCATGGCCGGAGGGTTATTGGCCCAAGGAAGCGGTTCCACCCCATGCACATTCCTGGAAGGAGACCCTGGACCAGATAACCAACGACCGGAAGGAGTTTATCCAACTGCTGCACAAGGCCGGGGAGAAGATGTATAC
>DATJJD010000264.1:0-5933 GCA_035492545.1 Puia sp. | reverse complement strand
TTCATTTCCGATAACAAGTTTGCTTTTGCAGGGCTTGATATCTCTGCCTGATAAATTGCATTCTTTTGTTTCCTGTCTCAAACACAAAACTTTAAATGACATGGCTTACGATTTTAGCGTTTGACCTGAGACAGCGCCAGCAGCATCCAGCTGACAGCCTCCGGTGATAGATTTGTTTTCATATAACGGGTTTAGATTTTACTCTGATAGTACGACTGTTCAACCACCGCTCAATCTCTTTCGGATCAAACCGCCGCATGCCGGGAAGGGCTACCGTCGGAATCTTCTGTGCATCCGACCAGCGGGTCACCGTCTTGGTGCTCACCTTTAGCAGATCGGCTACTTCTTGTATGGTCATAAGTTGGGACATCGTATCTGGTTAAGACCGGCGCGGGCCGGTTTCGGCTAATTATAGAAATCTGGGTTATAGTGCTCAGTAAAAAAGGTGACCGATGTCGTGTAAATACCTGCGTGAACCAAGAGGTGCTTATCCAATCCAGCATATTTCACAGCGTTGCGTACGCATACGCAAGGACCAGGAATCTGTACGGCGTGGTGGTCCGGGTAGTCGATAAACCACTCCTCTTTTACTAAGGCATCAATAAGATTCAGGCGAGCGCGATCAACAGAAGGAGGCCAACCCGGACAATCAGAAGGGATAACTGTATTCCGAAGGCGATCAACTATATCATTCTTTTTCATGATCGTTATTTAAATGTTAGGGGTATTGCATATGTCCTCTCGGGCTATTATCTTAGCGGCCTCAGGCGGTTGCCTTCTCTTCCTCTCTCCTATCGGATGCCGTGCCCAATACCTTCAAAATTTTGTCGTAGCTATCCTGGTAGCAGGATTTAAATACCAGTATTCTGTCGAGCGTCGGCCTCGTGATGCCGATTATAAGAGCTGCATCAAACTTGGTGGGCTGCCGCTTAATGAACTTATTCAGTTCCTTGAGCTCGTCCGACGTCAGTTTTATGCTTCTCCTGTTTCTCTCGGTTGTTGTTGACGTCATTTATATTTACATTTGTTTATCTGGATGTAAAGATATGGAACAAACTTCCCTATTTCCAAATATTTAGGGAACTTTCTTCCAAATTTTATTTAAACAATATATTACAGATTGAATAAGAATGATATAAGAGAAAGATTAATTAGTGCCAGAAAGAGTCTTCCTGGTAGGGTAAATCCGCGCCAATTCGCTAAAGGGGCGCAAGGGGTGGATGTAAGCCAATATACTAAATATGAAAAAGGTGGGCCACTTGGGATGGACAAGATTATGGAACTTTGCTCCAAATGGGGAATAAATGGAGATTGGATCGCCACAGGAAAAGGAAATATGTTCGTTACCGCGCATCTTGAGCCAAAGCAACGTGAAAAGCCCATCGGAGTAGACTACGAAGCAGAATTTTCGGAGGCTATGAAGACAATCCGAGGTTATAATGATTTTTTACAAGACATGCTGAAATCTAGTTTGGGGAAACTCTTAGAAGGTCAAATAGGTAATTCGGCGTTGATGGGCATTCTTCTTCGGAGGGATATTGATCGCGAAGCAAACGGCAATCCCGAGAAAGAGAAAGAGATTTTGAATAAGATTCTGCAAAAAATTGGGCCAAAACTGAATTCAGATTTGAAAGAGGGCATTGGTGCCGATGGGCACACTTAGCGCACAAGGATTCCATAGACGGTTTGGGTCTTTAGGGGTTAACAAATAAGTGATAAGCGCAAAAGGAGGTTTGTTGGTATGGAGCAGATTGGGCTACGGGATAACGAACTTAGGGAATTATCCAAATAGGAAAAAATTTTGTGGAAATATTTCTACGTTTTTTTCGTTTTTAAATGAAGTCCCTTAGATGCGTATAACTACGCATTGGTACAACAAAACCCTTATAGGTGCACAGTTATTGGCGGCAGCAACACAGCTATGAGGATTTCGACACGGTAACCCATTAAATTCATCATAAACCGAAGACATGAAAAAAATTGCACCTTTTTTATTCGCCTCCCTTTTTATGCTTTCTTGCTCCGTTCAATTCGTTGCGCCGAAAGGCAATTATCCAAAGCCGCCCATCGCTTACCATTCTAATAAGCCCGTCGATAAGGTTTGGGACAATCTTATTGATGTGTTCGCTCAAAATGGCCTCTCGATAAAAATAATAGATAAATCGAGCGGGTTAATTGTTTCCGAAAGAAAATCGCTATCATTTACGGTTGAAGACAAAAAGGGAAAGATCAAAAACCCCTCCGCATTTGTTATTATGCCACGCATCACGTATGAGGGATTTGACGATGCAATTTTGCCTTATCATGTATATGGAGAATGGAATGTGCGGATAAAAGCAGAGGGCCAAGGCACACTTATCAATATAAATCTATTGAATTTCAATGCAGATTATGGCGATCCAAAAAGTGAAAATTCTCTTTACTACCAAAAACTAAGGAGGAAATACCAAGGCTCTTTAGATGGCCAGACTACTGGCATTTTTGAAAATATCATTGCAACATCTATCAAATAAGCCCCTTATACCATGGAACAAGGGAGAGTCTTAAGGGCCACCCGACGCATATCGGCTCCCTGGCATAACGATTGCAGCGTATGTTCATAAGTTGTTGATTTCCTACCGTTCGTATATAAATTTGTACCAATGGTCGATTATGACAATGTTCTTCGTCTATTATGCGTTATATTTGATGTGACCTTGTAAACCCCCTAATCCCGTAGAATGATGGACAACATGCCAACCAAAAAGACCACCATTAACGTCCGGGTTCCCGTATATATTTTTGTAGAGGACGGCATACACGTGGCATATACTCCCATGCTGGAACTTTCCTCATACGGCAAATCGGTGGACGATGCAAAGAAGGCCTTCGAGGAGGCCGTCGAAATTTTCTTCGAAGAGACACAGGAAAAAGGCACCCTGGAAAAAGTGCTGCTTCAACTGGGCTGGCAGCTTCAGCAAAAACCGAAAGCTGTATACAAAGAGCCCCCCATTTCCAAATCGCTTTCCGCGCGACTTCAGAAAAAAGCTCCTAAAACAATCTACAAGGAGAGGATTAAAATACCCGTCACTTCATAGATGGGCTATAAATCATATCCGACAAAACGCTGGCTAAAATGGCTGGCATCGCATGGCCTCATATACGAAAGGACTAAGGGTAGTCACTCTATTTACAATCATCCCACAAAGCCTTTTGATAGACCAATTGTAGTGCGAGAGGCTGAAAAGGAAGTGCCCGGCTGTCATATACATACGACGTTGAAGACGATGAAAATTAGCTATGAGCAATTCCAAAAAGAGATAGCAGCGTTATAACTTCTTCCCCTTCTTTCTCAGGACCGCCTTCTGAATCAGGGCAAAAATAACCCCAGGCTCGATCTCTATTGCCGCTGCCAGGGCTATCATCTCATCCGCCTTGAAAGTTCCCGGCGCAGCTGACCGTTTTACATAGGTTTTATAAGTAATACCGAGATCAGCATACCATTGCTTTGGCTGGATCCGCCGCATAACCTCTGATATGTCTTTAATATAGCCTGATTCAATTAGATGTTTCAGGTCTTCGTATTCCGGCCTTTTCATCGGCCCCAATAACGTAAAAAAATGCCTTTGATTATTAATACATTATCCAAAAGGAAATAAGTAATTCCCCTTAGATGACTGAAAAGACCCTTATGGACTTTTGTCATGCCGTAAGGGAATTATTACCTTGCTCTCCAATAGGATAAGGTTTAATGGTAATGGGGCTGATTAGGGCGGTCTGAAAAAACAGACGTAAAATAAAAGCGCAATAGGCGGTCAGGGTGTTACCGGCCGCAGCGATTACAAACTAAGAATGGGCTCTCAGAGATAGAGGAGAGCCCTTTTTAAATCTGTCTATGCACAAAAACGCGTTGCGCCTCTCCATCGGGGCGAATGTCTTCCTGATCTGTGCCGCCGTGTTTTTCATCGGCAAGCGCTGGCATTTCCAGCATCAACTTAGTCAGCAGCTGCAGCAGCACGCCTATCTGGATAACCCTCAATACAGGGAACAAGTAAATATCCAGGGAGCCTACGACCGGCCTGCTACCATCGTCATGCTGGGCAATTCACATATTTACAAAGCTCAATGGCAGGATCTGCTGAACAGATCAGATGTAACCGCCCGAGGTATTGGCAGCGACATGACGGATGGCTATCTGGCCAGGCTCGACCAGGTCCTCAAAGTCCATCCCAAGATCGTCTTTATCGAAGGGGGCGCCAATGATCTATATTATGAGCGGCCGGTGGATTCGATCATTGGCAACCTGACCAGATTGCTGAATGAGCTCGATGCGGAGCACATCCTGGTCGTCTTTCACACCCTTCCGCCCTTTGCCTCCTTTGCCACCGGGGCCGATCATTACAACGCGCAGTTGGGGGAACTCAATGCGGCTATTCTGGAGCTCTGCCGCCGGACCGGAGCGCCCTATATTGACCTATACCGGCTATTCGAAGATCATGGCTATTTGCGTCCGGAATACGCCCAGGCAGACGGTTATCACCTCACCGGCGCCGCCTATAAGCTATGGGCCGAAGAGATCCAGAAAAAGCTGCGGGAGATACCTGGGAATTGAATAATTACTTCCCATACACCTTTTCCACTTCGCTGTCTAGCCGCTCATCTTCCAGGGCCTTCAAATACATCTGGGTGATGGCTTGGGAAGAATGTCCCAGAGCATCCTGCACCACGGTAATGTTATCAGTTTTTTGTTTCAGCTGATAGGCGAACGAATGCCGCGCAGTATGAAAGGTCAGGGCAGGCGCTCCGATCATACCCCCAATGGCTTTGAGGGCCAGGTTCACCAGCGCGTTCTTGCTGCCCACCTGATTGATGTATTTCTCTTTATCCGCCGGAATTTCTTTCAGCCAGGGAAATACCAAGAGGCCGGGAAGATGGCTGTATTGGTCCAGGATCGCCTGTAGGCGGCGATGTATGAGGACACTCACGTATTCATTGCCTTTGTTTGTTCGGAAGTAGATCCGCCCATTTCGGATGTTGTCTTTGGTCAGGGTTACACATACCTCGAACCGCTGACCTTTCGTGTAAAAGGAGAAAAGAAAAAGGTCCCGCGCATCACGCAAGGAGCCCGGAGGCAGGTCCAACTTTTCCAGCGCGGTGATCTGGGCGGCGGTGAGTTTGTCCTTTTTGACGGGCTTGCCTACGATCTTATGCGCAGCAAATGGATTAGGGGCGGCCGCCAGGCCTTCCCGGATAGCATGGTCATAGAAACGGCGTAGGAAAGTGAATTTCTTCGACCGGGTATTAGGAACATTGCCGGCCTCGATCATCTGCAGCTCCAGCCGCCGAAGGAAGTCGGGTGTCAACTGGTCGAAGAACACATTACCGGATCCCACCTGCTCCACCTCGTCGGCCCAGCGCCGCACTTTCCGGTCCATGATGATTTGCCCGGCGGCTTTGTACTGCGTGGCTCGGTGCCGAAGATACTCGGTAAAGGAATGAGAAGAAAGCACGGTGCCTATGGCGTCGATATTCACCGGACGGCCATGCCGCTGGCAATCGGCGAGGTAACGGTTGATCTCGGCCACCTTATCGGAAATGGCGGCGTTGATCAAATGGCTATCCGGATGCCTAGCAGATACCTCGGAGCCTTTCCAGAGCCGTTCAGAGGTTTTATAACCGACCGGAATGAGGCGCCGTTTACCCCCGTGCGTAACTCGCACGACAATGGGGTACGAGCCATCCTTGGAGGCGTATTGGGTGTTCAGCAGGACCGTCACTTTCGCCATGGGAATTTTTGTGACGAATGTAGTGACTTTTTTGTGACGCTTATATGTCTTTTTATGTCTTTTTTAGTCCTTTCAGTCCAAATAGGAAAGCGGCTGAAACCTTTGCTATAAGCGAAAACCCGGCAAAACACCGGGTTTATCAGTGGATCGTACAGGATTCGAAATGCG
>DATJJD010000263.1:0-3405 GCA_035492545.1 Puia sp. | reverse complement strand
TTAGTGCAGATGCTCTTTCGCCAAATTCTTCCGGATCTCTTTTTGCAGCTCCTTTCCGCCTTTTATCAGCATTTCCGCGTGCTTGCATTTCGCCGGGTCGACCCTTCTGTGCTTTAAACTCCACCCGCCTATCTCAACCATAAGTGGCAACAGATCGATGCCAGCAGCAGTCAGGCTGTAGATATATTTTTGTTTGTGCTCCGGATCCGGTCTTTTCGAGATGATGCCCTCCCGCTCCAGCATATTGAGCCTGTCTGTCAGGATATTAGAGGCAATCTTTTCCTCGGAGTTCAATAACTCCCTGAAATGACGTTTGCCATCGAACATGATGCCCCGGATGATGATCAGGCTCCATTTATCGCCAATTACTTCCACCATAAGATTTATGGGGCAACCTGACCTATGATTTTCCATGTTAAAATAATTTTATTTTGCAACTAGTTGTTTTTTGCAATTAGTTTTATATATTTACAACCAGTTGCTATTTGCAATCAAAAAAACATTACAAATGTAAACACTAAATCATTAAAACTTAACACAAATGGAAAAAGTAATCGTTCGCTACAAAGTAAAACCCGACAAGGTTGAGGAAAATGAGCTTTTGATCAGGGAAGTGTATAAACAGCTGCATCTCGAAAGAATGGAAGGGCTTAGTTATACTACCTATAAGTTGGAAGATGGGCTCTCATTTATGCATATAGCCAATTATTCAGGAGAGGGGAAGGCTCCATTAACCGGTATAGAGGCATTTAAAAAGTTCCAGGCAGGCATTAAAGACCGCTGTGATGAATTACCTGTAGTAAATCATGTTACTGAAATCGGTTCATACAATTTCAGGTTATCAAAATAATCTAATACAGACAACTATGATATTAAAAAACAAGAACGCGGTTATCTATGGCGCCGGTGGAGCTATCGGAGGCGCCGTCGCACGTGCTTTCGCCCGCGAGGGGGCGAAAGTGTTCCTGACTGGACATTCTCTTGATCCATTAGAGATTGTGGCCGAAGAAATTGCAACGGAAGGTGGTTTGGTGGAAGTAGATGTGGTTGATGCCACAAGTGAACATACTGTCAACAAACACTTTAAGCGGATGATGGAGAAAGTCGAAAAAATCGATATTTCTTTCAATGCGATCAGCACCCCTCAAACCGGTGTACAGGGCATACCCTTGCTTAAACTATCTCCTGACGCCTTTACTTTCCCTATCAATCTGTACGCAAATTCGCATTTCATAACTGCGAAAGCCGCAGGTAACCATATGGCGGAGAAAGGCTCCGGTGTTATCATTACCCTTACCGCAACACCGTCAAAGAAAGCTGCGCCGCTTGTTGGGGGCATGGCCGCGGCATGGTCGGTAATTGAAGCTTTCACACGTACTTTGGCAGGAGAGCTTGGTTCACATGGTGTGCGCGTTGTGTGTCTTCGCCCGGATGGGATTCCGGAAACCGATACTATTACGGAGGTCTTCGGCCTACATGCCAAAGCTTATGATATGCCATCGAACAAAGAATTTCAATCACTAATGGAAAGCATGACGTTGTTGAAACGATTGCCTAATCTGGCGGAAGTTGCTAATACTGCTGCTTTTATAGCTTCGGACAAGGCGAGTGCTATAACTGGTACGGTTATCAATCTTTCCTGTGGATCTGTTGTCGATTGATTTTGCAGATTAATTGGGGCCATAAAAAATGCCCCCATCCGGAGGCATTTCTCTTTGTGTGTATATATGTATGCGTGACTCAGCCGGGGAGAAGATCTCCGGATGAGAGATATCGTTTGCTCTCCTCATCATTGGGCTCCAGGGAGACCGACTCGGTACTGGCCCTACCCTGTCCCCAGGCAAATGCGAGGGGAAGGATGAATAGGGCGGCAAAGGTAGAGGCAATGAGACCGCCTACTACAGCGCGTCCCAGGGGGGAAGACTGATCCCCTGCCTCGCCGAGTCCGCTGGCCATGGGGATCATACCCACTACCATGGCCAGGGCCGTCATCATAATAGGACGAAGGCGGAGAGCGGCGGCCTCCTTGGCAGACTGCAGGGCATTTCCGTTGTGCTGTCGCAGCTGTTCGGCATTGGTGATCAGCAGGACGGCATTGGAGATGGATACGCCCACGGACATGATGATGCCCATATAGGATTGCAGGTTCAGCGTGGACCCGGTGAGTAGCAGCAGGATAAGTGAACCCAGGATAACCGCCGGCACCGTCGCCAGCACGATGGCCGATACTTTAAAAGACTGGAAATTGGCGGCCAGCATGAGGAAGATCACCACGATGGCTACGAAGAGCCCGCTCTGCAAGCTATCCAGGGTCTCCGTCAGCGTCTGTCCCATACCAATCTGTTCTACCGTCAGGCCGCGGGGCAGGGTACCCAGCGATGCGATGGCCTTCTGTACATCTGCGGAAGCGGCGCCCAGGTCTTTATTATTCAAATTGGCCGTTACGGATAACACGGGGATAGCGCCCAGGTTGTCATTCTCGCCGTAGGTGGTATCTTCCTTGATCGTAGCCACATCACCCAGCACGGGGCGGGCGCTATTGGCCAATAATGGGATCTCCCCGATATCGCCCAGGCTCTTCATCTTATTCTCCGGCACTTCCACCTGTACGTTATAGCTGTTGCCCAGCTTCTCGTCAATCCAGATATTCTTTTCCGTATACCGGGAAGAGGAAGTGGCGGCAGTCAGCGAGCGGGAGACCTCATCCATGCCGACTCCCAACTGGGCTGCCCGTACCCGGTCCACCTCTATGTTGATGGCGGGGTATTTATTCGACTGCCCCAGCTGTATGTCCCGGAGGTAGGGGATCTCCTGCAGCTTCGCGATCAGCTTCTGGGCATAGAGTTCGTTGTTCTTCTTATTCCTTCCGGAGAAACGAACTTCCACCGGGGTCGGTGAGCCCTGGCTGAGGATCTTGTCCGTCAGTTCGATGGGTTCAAAAGAAAGCCGTACATCGGGCATTTTGTCCCCTACCTCTGCCCGGATCTTTTCTTTCAGGGCGTCCAGGTTGGTCTTATAATTTTCTTTGAAGGCCACCTGCAACACGGCTTCCTGGGGTCCGGCCATCCACAGATAGATGGGGTTGGTCGAGAACAGGGAGGGGTGCTGGCCGATATAGGCGGAGGTGATCTCCACATGCTGCGGGCCGACAAGATCTTTGATGATCCCGATGGTGGTCAGCGTTTTTTCTTCGGTGCGTTCGATACGGGTCCCTTCAGGCGCCCGCAATCTTACCTGGAACTGTCCCCCGTTGACCTTTGGCAGTACGTCTTTGCCGATGTGCATCAGCAGCAGCGCGGCGGCGACGGTGGTGAGGGCCAGGTAGGTCAGGACGATGGGTTTGCGAAAAGGCATGATGCGGTCGATGAAACGGAGGAACCGGCTGCGTATCTTGTCGAAGCGACT
>DATJJD010000262.1:0-8502 GCA_035492545.1 Puia sp. | reverse complement strand
AGGAGCGGCAAGGTGAAAAAAAGCGTTTTTGATTTTCCTCATCTCCTTTTGGGGGTGATATGCATCTTCACTTATGTGGGTGTGGAAGTGCTGGCGGGGGATGGGATCGGTACTTTTGGGAAGGCGATGGGAATGCCGCTGGATCAGACCAAATATTTTACGACTTTTACGCTTGTAGCCATGCTGGCCGGCTATATTGTTGGCATTATCGCTATTCCCCGGTATCTGAGCCAGTCAACGGCGCTGCGTCTTTGCGCTATTCTGGGGCTTGTCTTTGGGTTGGGAATACTTTTCAGTACAGGATATGTGGCGATCACGTTTATCGCATTGTTAGGGCTGGCGAATTCCCTGATGTGGCCTGCGATATGGCCGTTGGCGCTGGAGGGTCTGGGGAAGTTCACCAAGTCCGGTTCGGCACTGCTGATCATGGGGATAGTGGGAGGGGCGATAGTGCCGCCTTTGTATGGAGCTTTGAAGGATAATCTACATCTTCAGAACAATATAGCGTTTTGCGTTTGTCTCTTTCCTTGTTACGTCTATATTCTTTATTATGCGTTTTCCGGGAGTAAGGTGGGGTTGCCTGCGAAGGTGGAGGTGACCAAGGTGGGGTTAGTGGAGGGTGTTTAGCCCGGACCAGGGATCGAGTGGGAGAGAATCGTTAAATTTGGCTGATATGAAAAAAGCCATTCTTTTTGGTGCAAGCGGATTTGTTGGGTCTTGTCTTTTGGATGAGCTGCTGAATAATGCCGATTATTCAGCAGTGACCGTTGTGGTCCGGAAGGATCTGAGTGTCAGTCATCCTAAATTGCGAACGCTGATCGCCGACTATGCTGCTTTGCCGGGTTTGAAGGAGCAGATCGAGGCGGATGATGTGTTCATAACGCTGGGGACCACAAAGAAAAAAACGCCCGATCAGAAGCTGTATTACCAGATCGATCATGATTACCCGGTGCTGGCTGCGAGGATCGCGAAGGAAAGGGGGGCGAAGGCGGTCTTTGTGGTTACTGCGGTTGGGGCTGATGCGGGCTCGGGGATCTTTTATGTAAGAACGAAAGGGGAGACGGAGCGGGATATCATTGCGCTGGGTATGGAACATACGCATATTTTCCGGCCGTCGATGATCATGGGGAACCGGAAGGAGAGCCGGCCGTTGGAGAAGGTTTTGATCGGCCTGTTCAGGGTGATCAACCCGATCTTTGGCTCGGGCAGGTACAGGGGGATCGAAGGGAAGGATATTGCCAGGGCGATGAATAATGCTGCTGGGGAGCGGCAGATGGAGAAGGTGAAGGTTTATCAGTGGAAGGAAATGAAGGAATTGTTATAGTTATGGAAGATCCGTTTTTTATTCCGGTTGTATACAGGGGTGTGGAAATGCAATTTGAGGCCAGCCTGGTGCGACGGGGATATACGTATGGTTTGCATGTGAACGTCAGGGATACGCTGGTGGTCTTTGAGCGGGACGAGGAGGGGAACTGGCGTGCGCTGATGCCTGATGACGGGAAGGGGAAAGCGCCGGAGACTGAGCTATTACAGGCACTGGTTGGTGCTATCGAAGAGATAGTAAAATGAAAGTGAAGGCCGGCCCCTTGCGGAGCCGCCTTAAAAAATTATGCTTATGCTTCTGCGGTGCTGAGATCGGTGCATTTGAATGTCAGCAGTGATGCTCTTGACATTTGGATGGAGACCTTTTTTTCGAGCATAAAGTTCCTGACGGCGGGGTCGCCATTGAGAACGCTGAAGAGGTCCTTGCCTATTTGCGCGACGCTGATGCTGTTCTCGACTTTTCCGTTGTTGATCGTCAGGTCGAAAGAGAAATTAACGTTCTTTCTGTTGTCGACAGATTGCAGTTCCATTTTACTAAGGGTGATCTGCTGGTCTTCATTCATTGCTTTCTTAAGCATGATTCTAATAGCTGGTAAATACTTCGTCCAAAGCGCCAAAAACTTTCCTTCAGTCATAAATAATCGCGTTTATAAATTACCCTGGGGGGCTGCCCCATGCATTCTTTCTGGCAATGGTACGCTATATTCGGCTATAATGGCTGATTCTGCCGCATAAATAACAAGATTGAGTTGGGCGGGGATTGGCTTTTTGGCGGCGTTTGTAATATGTATATGTTTGTTTTTCATTGTATTGCAGTTGTTTTGGGGGGATTTGGGATTTATTCGGATCGCAGGCTTTTAACAGGGTTTGCGAGGGCGGCGCGGATAGCCTGGAGGCTGACGGTGACAAGGGTAAGCAGGAGGGCGCCGGATGCGGTGACTGCGAAGATCCACCAGGCTATTTGTGTGCGATAGGAATATTGCTGCAACCATTCCTGCATGAAATACCAGGTCAGGGGTGTTGAGATGAGGCAGGAGATGCCGACCAGGAAGAGAAAGTCTTTTGACAGCAGACCCCAGAGATTCGCAACGGAGGCGCCCAGTACTTTTCGGACGCCGATCTCTTTTGTACGTTGTTCGGCTAAAAAGGAGGCCAGCCCGAAGAGGCCGAGGCAGGAGATAAAAATAGCGAGGACCGAGAAGAAGGTGGAGAGTTTGCCGATACGTTCTTCGGCTGCGAATTTTGCGGCAAATTCCTTGTCAGCGAACTGGTAATCGAATGGGGCGGCGGGGATCAGCTTCTTGAATATGGCTTCGATCTGTGAGATGGATCCGCTGATGCTTCTTTCGGGGTTGAGCTTCAGGATGATAAAGTTCACGTTATCATAATCCATGAAATAGATGGTCTGGCGAACGGTTTCATAGGGGGACTGCATGACCATGTCTTTTACGATACCGATGATGGTGTAATTTCTTGCGTAGCTGCCGGTGCCGTTTCTGATGATGGCGCCGACGGGATCTTTTATTCCCATGAATTTTGCCGCTGCTTCATTTATTATAACCGAGCCTGCGAAGGTTACGGGGGAGGAGGAGCGTGGCGAAGCAGCTCCGACGATGTCCCTGGAAGAGGAATCCGTTGAGAAGTCTTTTGAAAAGTCCCTGCCTGCTTTAAGTGACCAGTTTACTGTCTTTCCAAATTCGGGGGTGATCCAGATCGTATTGAAGTCGGCGGCGAGATTAGGGTCTTTTTCGGGCCATTGAAATTCGTTGCCGCTGGCCCAGACATTGGTCAGCGGGCTGGATGATTCTGCCAGTTCGGTGATGGCGCCGCTGTTCTTTAGTTCGGTTTGGAGCAGGCCGAATTTTCCATAAAAATCGGGGGATGCCATCCTGATCGTCATGAGTCCTGTTCTGTCATAGCCTATAGGTCTGTTCTTCGAGTATTGGATCTGGTTGTAGACGATAATGGTTGCTGTGATCAGGGCCAGTGAGATAGTGAATTGAAGAACCACGAGGACTTTACGTGGGATAGATGAAAAACGCCCGACCCTGAAGGTTCCCTTTAGGACTTTTATAGGATGGAAGGAGGACAGATAGAGTGCTGGATAGCTCCCTGCGATGATGGCTGTGAGGAATGAAAAGGCCAGACCGGTGAGCCAGAATAAAGGGGCCGACCATGGGATAACCATTTTTTTGTTCGCGAGCTGGTTGAACCAGGGCAGGATGGCCTGGACTGCTCCCAGGGAGACGATGAATGCAAAGAAGGCGACCAATAATGATTCGACGTAGAACTGGCTGATCAGCTGTGAACGCAGGGAGCCGATGGCTTTGCGGATGCCCACTTCTTTTGCGCGTCGCTCGGACCGGGCTGTGCTGAGGTTCATGAAGTTGATACAGGCGAGGATCAATACGAAGACGCCGATGATGCCGAATAGCCAGACGTAGTCTATGAGGCCGCCGCTTTGTTTGCCATCCACCCAGTGTGATCGCAGGTGCCAGTCGCGCATCGGATGGAGGAAGACTTCGGTTTTGAGGTTCTTGTCCTGGGGAGCGACCTTGTCCTGTTTGACGTTGATGATCTTTTTGTTTATTGCGTCCAGGTCGGCATTGTCAGCCAACTGGACATAGATCTGGAAAGAGTTGTTGTCCCATTGCGGGTTATTCTTTGCATAAATGAGCCAGTTCTCGGATGTTATATAGAGGTCCCAGGGGGCGATGAAGCTGAGGTCTTTGAATTCGGAATTATAGGGCAGGTCTTCATAGACACCCGTCACGGTTACGTTGAGCTTGTTGTCGATCTTCAGCGGTTTATTGACCGGGTCTGCATCGCCGAAGACGGCTTTTGCGGTGGAGGCGGCGAGCAGGATGGAGTTGGGGGCATCGAGTCCGTGGTAGCTGCCTTTCAGCATTTTCAGGGAGAGCATGGCGGGAGCGCCTTTGTCCATATAGGTGCCGATCCGGGTAAGCTTTTTTTCTCCTGTGGCGAGGATGTGGTCGCCGGTGTAGGAGGTCATGACGATATGGGTGAAGTCGCTGCCGTATTTATTGCGGAGTTCGGCGCCCATGGGGAAGGGCATCGTGGCTTGTACCGATCTTTTTCCGTTGGCGACCTGGCTTTGCAATACCTGAGCGATGCGGTCGTAATTTTTGTAGGATTTATTAAAGGAGAGCTCGTCATAGATCCACAGGCCGATGAGAAGGGCAACGGCCATACCTACGGCCAGCCCGCCGATATTGATGATGGAGGAGAACCGGTTGATAAACAGGTTGCGAAAGGCGAGTTTGAACCAGGTTTTGAGCATGTGGATGGATTTATGGCCTGAAGGGTAGACGAAATTAAATGCCAAAATGCTATTGGATTGGAAATCAGTTTTGTATGTAGATTTTGAATTGGAGGATAGTTCGGTTTTGATACGATGGGTGTCCGGGTTTTAGCAGGGTTGGGATATTGCACGGGTCATGAGGACCTGGTGATGATATCGAGAATGCCTTCGTTCGCAATGATCATCATGCCATGGCGGTCGGCGCTGATGCCTTCTTTTAGCTTGTAGGGATAGGTCATGCGGGAACCTTCCATAAGGGTAGGGAGGTAGACGAACTGAAGGTTTTTTCTTTTTTCCCGAAGACCTTCGCCTGCTTCGGTGATGTGAGTGGAAATAATGAAGAAACAGTTATTGTAATCGGAGAAGGCGTCTGTCACGGCGAGGGTGGCGTCGTAGGCGTCCTTTACGTTGGTGCCTTTAAAGAGTTCGTCGAAGATGACGACCATATTCTTCCCGTCGCTGACAGCATTTGCTATATTCTTTACGCGTTGGACTTCCGCATAGAAGTGACTGTAACCCATGGCCAGGTTGTCGGGGACATTGATGGAGGTCGAGAGTCCTTCTTTTACGGAGAAGACCATGTCTTTTGCGGCTATGGGGAAACCCATGTGAGCCAGGTAGACGGAGATGCCGAATGCTTTCATGAAGGTGGATTTGCCGGCCATATTGGCGCCGGTGAGGAAGAGGACGTTGCTATTCCCGCTCAGGGAAAGATCGTTGCCGACGGATTTTTCCAGGCAGGGATGGCGAAGGTCGGTAGCGCGGAAGATATGTTCGGTTGCGGGCAGGGCAAGGGCGTAGGAGAGCCCTTTTTTCCTGGCGACATTACTGACGGCGATGTAGAGGTCGAGTTCGTAGAGGGTATTGCAGAGCCTGTCGAGGTCCTTTTTCAGTACCTGCCGGAAGAGGTGGTGGTATTCGGCTATCCGGTGCCAGTTTTCGGTGGGGTGAAGACTGGACAGACGGGGATCGGCGAGGATGGTTTTGAGGGTTTGGATATGGTTTTGGAGGGGGGAAAAGGATCCTTCGAATTGAAGGATGAATGCCTGACAGGTTTGTAAAAAGGACAGGGTTGTCCGGATCCCTTCGGTTATGGTACCGTATTGCTCGTCCTTGAGCAAGGATGAGCTCCATTTTTTTTGAAGGATGCCGGCGGTTGTAATGAGGCGGTTACCGGCGCCGGGCCCGCCGAGGTAGTCTTCGACGAGGTGGGATTGTTTTCTGTCGAAGGGGAAGTCATAGCTCCTTTCCTGCAGGTAACTGAAGATGGCTGTTCGCTGGTTGATGGCGATGGGATCGGTCAGGGGAGAACGAAAGTATGAATCGAGCAGTCTTTCTCCTCCTCTCGTCTTTACCTCGTCGAAGAGACTGTATACTGATCCGGGGCGGTGTCTGCCAAGGAGGTTGAGGTCGTCGAGGGTTTGTTTGTCGGTGCTGAAGTTCATTTTGCTTTTTTTAGTTTTTCGAGGATGCCCTCGTTCCGGATAATGATCATGCCGTGGCGATCGGCTGTAATTCCTTTTTCCAGCGTATATGTATACACGGGGGTATTCCCTTTCATGCGGGTTGGGAGGTAGACGAAGCTAACTGATGGGCAGTTTTTCCGGATAACATCTCCTGCCTCGATGATATGAGTGGAGATGACGAAGGTCGAGTCCTGCCTCGTTGCAAAAGCGGTTGTGAGGGCGATGGTGGCCTCATAGGCGTCTTTTACATTGGTGCCTCTGAACAATTCGTCGAAGATTACGAAGAGACTTTTGCCTGCGCTGAGCTCCATGGCTATTTTTCTGATGCGAAGAACCTCTGCATAGAAGTGGCTGGCGCCCATGCCGAGATTGTCGGGGAGGTTGATGGTCGTATATAAACCATCCCTCACGGAAAACGTCATTTTTGATGCAGGCACGGGCATACCCATATGGGCCAGGAAAAGGGAGATGCCGAAGGATTTCATAAAGGTGGATTTACCGGCCATATTGGCCCCTGTCAGAAAGAGTATGTTCGTGCCGGAGTCAAGGTCGAGATCGTTGGGCACGGCATTTTTTACCTGGGGGTGGAAAAGGCCCTGCAGGTAGACGACCTGTTCTGATCCTGGAAGGGCAAGGGCGAAAGAGAGGTTCCTGTCCCTGGCCACGCCGGCTACCGAGATATAGATATCCAGCAGGTAGATCTGCGACAGGAGCTTGCGGATGATCCCGTGGTGGCGGAAGCGGAAGACCTCATCATAGGCGGCGATCTTTGGATAGGGGAGTTTGCGGGGTTGTGTCTCCTGCAGGATCTGGTGAATGGATTCCGTGGAGAGCAGCAGCAGCAGTTGCTGTCTTCCGGATTGATAGGGTGTCTCCGGGCCAATGGTGGAAAGGAAATCCTGCAGGTGTCGCAGCATTTCCAGAAGGGCGACAACGCCTTTATGAATGGTCTTGTAGATACTGTCTTCTGCGATGAGGCCGGACATCTTTTCCCGGAAGGTCTGGTCTCCGCGGGGCAACCGGGTACGTTCGTCGGTATTGGAGAGATAGAGCTCTACCTGGTCAACCGCTTCGACGGTAAACGGGAAACTTGTTCTTTGAGCGGCAAAGAAACGGATGATGCTGCTGCGGTGATTGATGGCTTTGTCATCGTCGAGGGGATAGCGGAACCAGTCTTCCAGGATGGCGGCTGCCCCTCTCGTATGGGTCCGGTTGAAGATCGTAAAAATGGACTCTGTGCCATGCCGGCCAAAGATATCCAGGTCTTCGAGGGTTTGCTGATCGGTTGAAAAGGACATGGTGTTTATTTTGTGAAGATCGAGTGAAGCTGATCGCGAAGGGCGGTCTCATCCAGGTTTTTGGCGATGATGGTTCCTGACGGGTCCACGAGAATATTTTGGGGAATGGCGTCGATTCCATATTGCCTGGCTACCGCATTGGACCAGCCTTTGAGGTCAGAAACCTGTGTCCAGCCGAGGTTGTCATGCCGGATAGCGGCCAGCCATTTTTCTTTTTGCCCCTCCTGGTCCAGGGAGACGCCGATGATGGTGAAGGTCTTATCCTTGTACTGGTCATAAATTTTTACCAGGCCAGGATTGGACATCCGGCAGGGGCCACACCAGCTGGCCCAGAAGTCGACGAGAACATATTTGCCATGGAAGGAAGATAGGGAGACGGGATTACCGAGGGTGTCGTTCTGTGTGAAGTCAAGGGCCGGTTTACCAATGGCGGTGCTGGCTTCGATGTCCAGCTTATTTGCAAAGGCTTTCCCGGTCGCTGTATTACGGGTAGTTTCGGGAAGGGAACTGAAGAGGGCCTGTAACGTTCTGTTGTCTTTTATATATTGTGCGTAATACTGTAATGAGAAAAGGGCCAGTGGGGAGTGGGGGTTCTTTTTGACAAAATCGCCGTAGATCGTGGTGGCCATCTGGTTGTTGATACTGTCGGCTTGTTTTTCGATGGCTTTGGCTGTGGTCTCATCGCCGGCGGCCTTAGCGTTTTTGAAAAGGGGAAGCAGGGCTTCTATCTGTAACTGGAAGGGAATTTCTCTTTCTTTGAGCTTTTGATATTCGAGCGCTGCGGGAGAGCCCTCTATGGAGAGATTTGAGAAAGAGTCCACATGAGTTAAAGAAATGGATTGTGGTGTCAGGAATACTTCGGCAATGTCCTTTTTTTGCAAGCCGTTGGTAAGGGGGCCGTCGACGAGGCTGGCGGGTGAAGGCTCTGCGATGGAGCCTGTAAAATGATAGGTATTACCGGTAACGGTTGAGCTGTCGATGGTCCGTTGGCCGTCTTTCAGGTAGACGAGGTAGACGGTGCGGAGGTTTATGTTTTTAAGATGGCCGGTGATGGTAAAGCTGTTTGTCGACTGAGCGGCTGCAGCGATCGGGG
>DATJJD010000261.1:0-2944 GCA_035492545.1 Puia sp. | reverse complement strand
ATCCAGCGGGAGCATCTTTCCCCTGGCGATATGTCCCCAGCGGCTGCTGTCCGCCCATAGTCCTTCCAGGTCTTCTGTACCTGTTGGAGCGGCCAGCACGATGGGGCCATGAAGAAATGCCACCCACCGGCTTCCGTCGGGCAGTGGCTCGGCCGTTGTACGCATGGGCAGGCGAAGTACAATGCGATCCTTATTTTTCCAGGTTCTGTCAAGGGAGAGATAACCGTCTTCCCAGGGTCGGACAGCGACGCGCTGACCGTTTACCCAAACCGACGCTTCCCCATCGATCCACGATGGACAACGCAATTTCAACACAAACTTTTGGCTTTGTGTGAGTGATAGGGTCAATGTGGTCGTATCGGAGAAGGGAAAGCTGGTCATTTGGTTAAGCTGCACACCTTTCTCCTTCCAGTTAAGGGTCGACGGTATAAACAGGTTCACATAAAGCTGATCATCTTTATGTGCATAGATAAGTTCTCCATATTTTCCGTGGTTTTCCATCCCGGTACCTACACAGCACCAGAACGACTGCTGCGGCGAAGAATAAACGCGGTAATGACCAGGCCGGATAGGCGTGAAGTAAACAAAACCACCTTTCGGGTCCTGAGAAGAAAGGATATGGTTGTACAAAGTGCGCTCGTAATAATCCATATACCGCCCGGCGGGGTCGGATAAGAAAAGTTCTTTGGTCAGCTTCAGCATATTGTAGCTGTTGCAGCTCTCTGGTCCTTCCCTGGATTCCAGCATGGAGCTGAAGTCGTCGGTCGGGTTAAAATGTTCACGAACACTATTCCCACCAAAAACAACCGTTCGGCGCCGGGTCACGGTGTTCCAGAAAAATTCCGCCGCATGCGCCCAGCTGCTGTCACCCGTCAACTGAGCTATCCGCATAAAACCTACCACCTTTGGGATCTGCGTATTCGCATGCAGCCCGGTCAGCGAATCCTCCTGATGCAACAATGGCCTCAGGATTGCCCGGTGGGAGAACCGTCTTGCCAGCTCTAAATACTTCGGATCACGGGTAATATAGGCCGCGTTGGCCAATGCTTCGTTCATCCCGCCCTGCTCTTCACCCAGCATTTGTTCCATCTGGTCGTCGCTGAGCCCGGATGTAAGGTTTAAACACCAGTCGGCCAGCCGCACCAATATTCTCTTAGCCTGGTTGCTGCCCGTAAGAAAGTAACTGTCTATCAGCCCCGAATAAAGCTTATGCAGGTTATACCAGGGGGCCCACCGGCTCCGGATGGCATTCACCCTGCCGGCGGCTATCTCTTTCCATAATTGCCTGCCACCGGGGATGCCGCCCACATACCCGTTGCCATTCCGTTCCTGGCATTTCCCGAGCCAGCCCAGCATATAGTTGAGCCGGTTGAGAAAAACAGTATCGCCAGTGGCAGCATACATCTGTGCTACGGCACTCAGATAATGTCCCGCTATATGACCATCCAGTCCCTGGCTTTCCCAGTTGCCATAGTTCGGCTTCAGCGGAGAAAGACCTGCATCTTTTAAAAATGGAGCGAGCAGGCGGTCTTCATCCAACGCAAGAATATATTTCGCATCGGTTCGTTGTGCCTCCAGAAAGGGGCTTTCTTTCAGCCGGACATCCGAAAGCGCAAATGGTATAACGGTGGAAGTTTGTTTAAAAACGGGGACCAATGGCTGGCCAATCGCGTCCAGGGCAAAAAAAAGAACTATACAAATAGGTAAAAGCGTTTTCATCTGGTTCCCGTTTCTCCCGCTACTGCGATTACTTTATAAAAAGCCGGTTTTGGTTTCAGCTGTCTGTCGAAAAGAAGCGGGTAATTGGTCCGTCCGCGGATAGGAAAGCCGTTTAGCCAGGACTGCCCGTCATCTACTCCCCAGAAGGTGACGCGGCTGATCTTGTCTTTGTATTTCATGAAAAGGCGGAACAGGTCTTCATAGCCTTTTGCCAACTGTGTGGAAACGGAATCCGGCAAGCCGTTGACGTAAGGGTTCATTTTATCGGCGTAGGCTGCCTGTTGACCGACGTCGGCTGTGTTGCGGTTCCAGGGGCTGGGCAGCACGGAAAGGTCCAGTTCGGTGAACATCACCTTTACTCCCAGTGCAGAGAATTCGCGGATGCTGTTTTCGATGTCTTCCAGGGGAATGTGAGCGGCGCTCCAGTGTCCCTGTATACCTACGCCGTCGATGCGAACGCCGGCAGCCTGGATTTTTTTGATCAGGGCGATGGTGCCTTCCCGTTTCTTACCATGCTCGATGTTATAATCGTTGTAATACAGGAGGGTATGCGGGGCAGCCTTTTGCGCCAAACGAAAGGCTTCTACGATATAGTCGTCACCAAGCCGCTGTTGATAGATGGATTTACGGAGCGATCCGTCCTCATTCAGCGCCTCGTTCACCACGTCCCAGGAATAGACTTTCCCATCGTATCTGGAGGCGATGGTGGTGATATGGTCGGTGAAGAAGCGACGCATGGAGTCGGCATCCTGTATGTGGGATACGAATGGCGGCAGCTGGCTATGCCAGATAAGGTTGTGGGCGTTGACCTTCAGGTGATATTTTTCGGCGAAGCGAACGATGTTGTCGGCGTCATCGAAATTATACCGGTCCCAGCCGGGGTGAATGATGGCAGCCTTCATGCTGTTCTCCGGAGTGAGGGCATTAAATTGTTGTGCGATGAGCGCGGTGGCAGCGGGGTCTTTTTCGTCGATCTGTCGCATATTCAGTGCGGCACCGATGAGGAAATCGTTGTGATACGCTGATTTTAGAGAGGGCAGTCCTGCGGCATCGCCTTGCTGGCCGAATGCCGGACCGGTTGCCAGGACAGCAGCGATGATGTAAGTACCGAAGGCCCTTGGGATAATTACTGGCATATATAATTTTTTTGAAGTTAATCTTATCGCAGTTGGAGCTGCAGTACTGTCACGGACCAGGGAGGAAAACTTTGCCGGAAGTTCTTCCC